>NZ_JAFGYL010000001.1:0-787505 GCF_017491835.1 Pseudomonas sp. 67(2021) | reverse complement strand
CAACCGAGGCGCGCATTCTACAGCAGCCTCATTTGCTGTCAAGTGATTATTTTCAGAAGTTTTCGAAGAATTCTTCAACAACTTCAACCACTTGCGCTTCCGATCTCTCGTTAGCGGGAGGCGAATTATACAGCGTTAATCGCTGCTGTCAACACCTCTTTTTCTCCGCTTTCGACCGAGAAGATCGAACCGTTAAAAGAGCCAAACATCACCACTCTCTCAACTCCTTCCAGGCTTCGATGATCTGAAGCAAGCCGCTGTCGAAAACTGCGTAACTCTTTGAATCTCAAGGAGTTTTCCGTTTCGACTGCGCCGGAAGTGGGGCGAATTATAGACCTCTGGAATCTGCCGTCAACCGTTAATTTCGCTTTTCTTTCAATAACTTGCGTATTGGTTAAAAAACATCCAATCAGATGAGAAAAGAGCTCTTCTATATAGAAGACTTAAAGGACGCCTTCCTCCTTCAACATAGCCACCGCGCCTGCCCCCAGACCCAGCACCCGTTGCAGAACCTCTAATGTGTGCTCACCTAATAAAGGAGGCGCATGACGATATTCAACGGGCGTCTCCGACAATCGAATCGGGCTGGCCACCTGGGGCACCATCCCCGCCAATGCATGAGGCAGTTCGATCGCCAGACCGCGCGCCTTCACTTGCGGATCTTCAAACACCTGCGACAGATCATTGATCGGCCCACAAGGCACACCCGCCAGCTCCAGTTGTGCAACCCACTCGGCCGTGGTCTTGAAGACCGTAGCTTGGCGGATCAACGGGATCAGCACCGCGCGGTTCGCTACCCGCAGCTTGTTGGTCGCGAAGCGCGGATCATCCGCCCACTGCGGTTGCCCCGCGACTTCGGCGAACTTGCGAAACTGCCCGTCATTGCCCACGGTGAGGATGAAGTCGCCATCCGCCGTAGGAAAGTCCTGATAAGGCACGATGTTGGGATGTGCATTGCCCAGACGCTTTGGCGCACTGCCGGTGGTCAGGTAATTCATCGCCTGGTTCGCCAGACACGCGACCTGCACATCCAGCAACGCCATATCGATGTGCTGGCCGCCACCGTCGTGATCGCGATGAGCCAACGCCGCGAGGATCGCCACCGTTGAATACAGCCCAGTAAGAATATCCGTGAGCGCGACGCCGACTTTCACCGGACCGGCGCCCTCATCTCCTTCAGGCCGGCCGGTCAGGCTCATCAAGCCGCCAAGCCCCTGGATCATGAAGTCATACCCTGCGCGCTTCGCGTACGGGCCGGTCTGGCCGAAGCCGGTGATTGAGCAGTAGATCAGATTCGGGTTGAGAGCCCTCAGCGACTCATAGTCCAGACCATAGGCCGCCAGACCACCTACTTTGAAATTCTCAATCAGAATGTCCGACTTCGCCGCCAGGTCGCGCACCAGCTTCTGCCCTTCAGGGCGGGTGAAGTCGATGGTCACCGATTGCTTGTTGCGGTTTGCCGAGAGGTAATAAGCCGCTTCCGACGTGTTCTCGCCGTAAGCGTCTTTAAGGAAGGGCGGACCCCAGGCGCGGGTATCATCACCATTGCCCGGGCGCTCGACCTTGATCACTTCGGCGCCAAGGTCGGCGAGGATTTGCCCGGCCCAAGGCCCGGCCAGCACTCGCGATAAATCCAGTACCCGCAGATGCGACAGCGCGCCCATGGTCCGCCCTCCTATTAATAGAACGCCTGCAGACCGGTTTGTGCACGCCCGAGGATCAGCGCGTGAACGTCATGGGTACCTTCATAGGTATTCACCACTTCCAGATTGACTAGATGACGAGCGACACCGAACTCATCGGAGATGCCATTGCCACCGAGCATGTCCCGCGCCATTCGCGCAATATCCAGCGACTTGCCGCAGGAGTTACGCTTCATGATTGAAGTGATTTCAACGGCGGCCGTGCCTTCGTCCTTCATCCGGCCCAAGCGCAGGCAGCCTTGCAGTGCCAGAGTGATCTCGGTCTGCATGTCGGCGAGCTTTTTCTGTACCAGCTGAGTTGCGGCCAGCGGACGACCGAACTGCTGACGATCCAGAGTGTATTGGCGCGCGGTGTGCCAGCAGAATTCGGCCGCGCCCAGCGCGCCCCAGGAAATGCCATAGCGTGCGGAATTGAGGCAGGTGAAAGGGCCTTTCAGGCCACGGACATCCGGGAAGATGTTTTCTTCCGGCACGAACACGTTGTCCATGACGATCTCACCGGTGATCGAAGCGCGCAGGCCGACCTTGCCGTGAATCGCCGGAGCGCTCAGACCTTTCCAGCCTTTCTCCAGAACGAAGCCACGGATATCGCCAGCATCGTCCTTGGCCCAGACCACGAACACGTCAGCGATCGGGCTGTTGGTGATCCACATCTTCGCGCCAGTCAGGCTGTAGCCGCCATCGACTTTGCGCGCCCGGCTTTTCATCGCGCCCGGATCGGAACCATGGTTCGGCTCGGTCAGGCCAAAGCAACCGATCCATTCGCCGGATGCCAGCTTCGGCAGATACTTCTGTTTCTGTGCCTCGGTGCCGAATTCGTTAATCGGCACCATCACTAGCGAGGATTGCACGCTCATCATCGAGCGGTAGCCGGAGTCGACGCGCTCGACCTCTCGGGCAATCAGACCGTAGCTGACATAGTTCAGACCGCTGCCACCGTATTGTTCGGGAATGGTCGCACCGAGCAGGCCGACTTCACCCATCTCGCGGAAGATTGCCGGATCTGTCTTCTCATGACGGAAAGCTTCGAGCACACGCGGCGCCAGACTCTGTTGAGCGAACTGCGCGGCGGTGTCGCGGATCATCCGCTCTTCTTCGGTGAGCTGTTGATCCAGCAGCAGGGGATCGATCCAATTGAAACTAGCTTTACCGCCCATGAGTGTGCCCTCGCAATCGGGTGAATTAACGTGGCATTGATCCTAGGCGCGGTTCGCCATCGCGGCAAACGAGGATTTCGCATCCTGTTGTGCTAATTTCTCACTCCGAAACGTCGCGAATAGCCTTTTATGCGGCGCATTAGTGAGGTTGACGTACATGCGCAGGAAGATCCCCAGCACCGCCGCCCTGATCAGTTTCGAAGCTGCCGCCCGCCATGAGAGCTTTACCCGTGCTGCTGAAGAACTGTCGCTCACCCAAGGCGCCATTTGCCGACAGATCGCCAGCCTGGAAGATTTCCTCAGCGTGGAACTGTTCCGACGCTCGCGACGTGGAGTGAAACTGACCGAGGCGGGTCTTTCCTACAGTCGCCGGGTGGCGACTCAGCTCGATGCGGTGGAGCGCGACACCCTTTCGGTGATGGGCCAGCAGGGCACCAACGTCATCGAGCTCGCCGTCGTCCCGACCTTCGGCACGCAATGGCTGCTGCCACGCCTCAAGGATTTCCAGCTCAAGCACCCGGAAGTGACCGTCAACCTGACCAACCGCACCCGGCCGTTCCTGTTTGCCGACACCGAATTCGATGCCGCGATCTACTTCGGCGATGCCGATTGGTCGGGTACCGAATCCCACAGATTGATGGGCGAGAATCCGATGCCGGTGTGCAGCCCCGCCCTACTCGGCGATCGCAAGCAGCTGACAGCGCAAGCCATCGCTGAACTACCGCTGCTGCAGCAAACCACCCGACCTTACGCCTGGCGCCAATGGTTCAACTCGCAACAGCTGAATATTCCGCGCGACATGACCGGCCCACGCTACGAGCTATTCTCCATGCTTGCCCAGGCAGCCATGCACGACATGGGCGTCGCGCTGATTCCGCCGTTTCTGATCCAGCGCGAGCTGGCAGAGAAACGTCTGGTGGTTGCCAACCCTCAAGCGCTCTCCAGCATCAAGGCCTATTACCTGATGATTCCAGAGCGAAAGGTCGAATCGGCATCGCTGAAGGCATTTCGCGACTGGCTGGTAAATCAAGCGCAGAGCTACAGCCTAGAAGAATAAAGGCTTTGCGCAATACTTAACCCCGTAGTCAGAAAAACCAAAGCCCTACAGATATAACTATTTGTCGCTTTTGCGCAGACTGTATCCGAAAGTCGTACAGACGTCCCACAAGCTGCCAAACACGTGGCTTTGAGCCTCTAATGGCGACTCATTACTGCCTATTCACGCCACCGATGCGAATTTTTTTCAAATTCAGCCAGAATCCATGCAGGGCACGGCCTGCAAGGGGTTCAACTGGCCATCTGCGACATTCGGTCACGGCATGACTTGTAGTTAATTTTCCGTCACCCGTCATAATCCCTTGAAGGGCATAAAGTTCGCCTGCAAAATGCCGCGCCCCGCCCTGATTCGGCGGGATCGTGCTGATCGGCCGCCCCAGTCGCACCATCCGTAGTGCATGGGTTTACTCAATAAGATCACGCAGGAGATTTGACGTGCACATTGGTGTTCCTCTCGAAACCCAGACCGGTGAAACACGGGTTGCTGCAACCCCGGAAACCATCAAGAAGCTGATCAGCCAAGGCCATAAGGTCACTGTGCAAAGCGGCGCTGGCGTCAAAGCCAGTGTCGTCGACAGTGCCTATGAAGCGGCCGGCGCAAGCATTGGCAGCGCCAATGACGCGTTTGGCGCCGAGCTGATTCTCAAAGTGATCGCGCCAAGCGATGCCGAACTGACGCTGATCAAGCGCGGTGCGGTGCTGGTGGGCATGCTCAACCCATTCAACAACGAGACCATCGCGAAGATGGCCGAATGCGGCATTACCGCGTTCGCCCTCGAAGCGGCGCCGCGTACCTCGCGGGCGCAGAGCCTTGATGTGCTGTCGTCGCAGGCGAATATCGCCGGCTACAAAGCGGTGTTGCTCGCGGCTCACTATTACCCACGCTTCATGCCGATGCTGATGACTGCTGCGGGTACCGTGAAAGCGGCGCGCGTGCTGATTCTCGGCGCGGGCGTGGCCGGTTTGCAGGCGATTGCCACGGCGAAGCGTCTGGGTGCGGTGATCGAAGCGTCCGACGTGCGTCCGGCCGTAAAGGAGCAGATCGAATCCCTCGGCGCCAAGTTCGTCGATGTGCCTTACGAGACCGATGAAGAGCGTGAATGCGCCGTAGGTGTCGGCGGTTACGCTCGACCAATGCCGGCGAGCTGGATGCAGCGTCAGGCCCAGGCCGTGCACGACCGGGCCAAGCAGGCTGACATCGTCATCACCACTGCGCTGATTCCGGGTCGCAAGGCACCGACGTTGCTCAGCGCCGAGACCGTGGCGCAGATGAAACCGGGTTCGGTGGTCATCGATCTCGCCGCCGCTCAGGGTGGCAATTGCCCGCTGACCGTCGCCGATCAGGTCGTTGTGGAAAACGGTGTGACCATCGTCGGCCCGACCAACCTCGCCGGTGAAGTCGCTGCCGATGCTTCGGCGCTGTACGCACGCAACCTGCTGGACTTCCTCAAGCTGGTGTTCACCAAGGAAGGCCAGTTCGACGTCAACCTCGAAGACGACATCGTCGCCGCGTGCCTGATGTGCCGCGACGGCCAAGTCATCCGCAAAAACGCCTAAGCAGGGATTCAGACGATGGAAGAGCTTATCTCCCCCGGTATCTACAACCTGATCATCTTCGTGCTGGCGATTTATGTCGGTTACCACGTGGTCTGGAACGTTACGCCTGCGCTGCACACGCCGTTGATGGCGGTGACCAATGCCATTTCCGCGATCGTGATCGTCGGCGCCATGCTCGCCGCCGCGCTGACCGTTACGCCGCTGGGCAAGACCATGGGCACGCTGGCTGTGGCACTGGCGGCGGTCAATGTGTTTGGTGGCTTCCTGGTCACCCGCCGCATGCTTGAGATGTTCAAGAAGAAAGCCCCGAAAGCAAAAGAAGAGGCGCCGAAGTAATGAGCATGAATCTCGTCACGACGCTCTACCTGATCGCGTCGATCTGCTTTATCCAGGCCCTCAAAGGCCTGTCGCACCCGACCACTTCGCGGCGCGGCAACCTGTTCGGCATGCTCGGCATGGCGCTGGCAATCATCACCACGGTCGGCCTCATCTATAAGTTGGGCGCTGAACTGGCCACGGCTGGCATCGGTTATGTGATCGTTGGCTTGCTGGTCGGCGGTACCGCCGGCTCGATCATGGCCAAGCGCGTTGAAATGACCAAGATGCCGGAACTGGTAGCGTTCATGCACAGCATGATCGGCCTCGCGGCGGTGTTTATTGCCATCGCGGCGGTGGTCGAGCCGCAATCGCTGGGTATCGTTAAACAACTGGGCGATGCGATTCCGGCGGGCAACCGTCTGGAGCTGTTCCTCGGTGCTGCGATCGGTGCTATCACCTTCTCGGGTTCGGTGATCGCCTTCGGCAAGCTCTCAGGCAAATACAAGTTCCGTCTGTTCCAGGGCGCACCGGTACAGTTCGCCGGTCAGCACAAGCTCAATGCGGTTCTGGGTCTGGCTACGCTGGTTCTCGGCCTGACCTTCATGTTCACCGGCAACCTCACGGCGTTCGCACTTATGCTGGCGCTGGCGTTCGTGATGGGCGTGCTGATCATCATCCCGATCGGCGGCGCCGACATGCCGGTGGTGGTGTCGATGCTCAACAGCTATTCCGGCTGGGCGGCGGCGGGCATCGGTTTCTCGCTGAACAACTCGATGCTGATCATTGCCGGCTCGCTGGTGGGTTCGAGCGGTGCGATTCTCTCGTACATCATGTGCAAGGCGATGAATCGCTCCTTCTTTAATGTACTGCTCGGCGGTTTCGGCAATACGGCAGATGCAGGCCCTGCCGGTGCGCAGGAAGCTCGCCCGGTGAAATCCGGTTCGGCTGATGACGCAACCTTCCTGCTGACCAACGCCGACACCGTGATCATCGTCCCGGGCTACGGTCTGGCAGTGGCCCGTGCACAACACGCACTGAAGGAACTGACCGAGAAGCTGACCCATCGCGGCGTGACCGTGAAGTATGCGATTCACCCGGTGGCCGGTCGCATGCCTGGGCACATGAACGTCCTGCTCGCCGAGGCCGAAGTGCCTTACGACCAGGTGTTCGAGATGGAAGACATCAACTCCGAGTTCGGTCAGGCCGACGTGGTGCTGGTGCTCGGCGCAAACGACGTGGTCAACCCGGCCGCGAAGAACGATCCGAAGTCACCGATTGCCGGTATGCCGATTCTCGAAGCGTTCAAGGCCAAGACCATCATCGTCAACAAGCGCTCGATGGCCAGCGGCTACGCCGGCCTGGACAACGAACTGTTCTATCTGGACAAGACCATGATGGTCTTCGGCGATGCGAAGAAAGTCATCGAAGACATGGTCAAAGCGGTCGAGTAATTCACCGCTGCAATAGCGAACGCCCCGACTTGTCGGGGCGTTTTTGTTTGCGCCAGACGCTGGACAATTTGCCTCGTTGTTGCAGATCCGGTAACGGTGTTTTACTGCAAACCCGCGAAATAGAGGCCTCGTTTGCGACCTTGGTAGCGGGACAGGCGCCGGCCAAATTAACTAGACTGCGCATCCTGCTACTCGTTGCCCGAGATAATAATCCATGTACCGTGACCGTATTCGCCTGCCTTCGTTGTTGGACAAAGTGATGAGCGCTGCCGACGCCGCTGCTCTGATTGAGGACGGCATGACCGTCGGCATGAGCGGTTTCACCCGCGCCGGCGAAGCCAAGGCCGTTCCCCATGCACTGGCCGAGCGCGCCAAGGTCACGCCGCTGAAGATCAGCCTGATGACCGGCGCCAGCCTGGGCAACGACCTTGACAAGCAACTGACCGAGGCCGGCGTGCTGTCGCGGCGTATGCCGTTTCAGGTCGACAGCACGTTGCGCAAGGCAATCAACGCCGGCGAAGTGATGTTCATCGACCAGCATCTCTCGGAAACCGTAGAGCAACTGCGCAACCAACAGTTGAAGCTGCCGGACATTGCCGTCATCGAGGCAGTCGCCATCACCGAACAAGGCCATATCGTGCCGACCACTTCGGTGGGCAACTCAGCCAGCTTCGCGATCTTCGCCAAACAAGTGATCGTCGAGATCAACTTGGCCCACAACGCCAACCTCGAAGGCCTGCACGACATCTATATCCCGACGTACCGCCCTACGCGCACGCCAATCCCGCTGGTGAAAGTCGACGATCGCATCGGCAGCACGGCAATTCCGATTCCGCCGGAGAAGATCGTTGCGATTGTCATCACTCAGCAGTCGGACTCGCCGTCCACAGTGTCGGTACCGGACGTTGATACCAACGCTATCGCCGAACACCTGATCACCTTCTTCAAGCAGGAAGTTGCGGCCGGCCGCATGACCAACAAGCTCGGCCCGCTGCAAGCCGGAATTGGCAACATCGCCAACGCGGTGATGTGCGGCTTGATCGACTCGCCGTTCGAAGACCTCACCATGTACTCGGAAGTGCTCCAGGATTCGACTTTCGACCTGATCGATGCCGGCAAGCTGAGCTTCGCCTCGGGCAGTTCGATCACCCTGTCCGAGCGGCGCAACAGCGACGTGTTCGGCAACCTGGAGAAGTACAAGGACAAACTGATTCTGCGGCCGCAGGAGATCTCCAATCACCCGGAAGTGGTGCGCCGTCTGGGCATCATCGGCATCAACACCGCGCTGGAGTTCGATATCTACGGCAACGTCAACTCCACCCATGTCTGCGGCACGCGGATGATGAACGGCATCGGCGGCTCCGGCGACTTCGCGCGCAATGCGCATCTGGCGATATTCGTGACCAAGTCGATCGCCAAGGGTGGCGCGATTTCCAGCGTGGTGCCGATGGTCAGCCACGTCGACCATACCGAGCATGACGTCGACATCCTGGTGACCGAAGTCGGCCTCGCCGACCTGCGTGGCCTGGCGCCACGGGAGCGTGCACGAGTGATCATCGACAACTGCGTGCATCCGGACTTTCGCCAGGCACTGAATGACTACTTCAGCGCTGCCTGTGCAATCGGCGGTCATACCCCGCACATTCTGCGCGAAGCACTGAGCTGGCATATGAACCTGGAAGAAACCGGGCGCATGCTGGCAGTGTGATTCACACAGATAACCACCGAGGCAAACACAGTTTTGCATCGGTGGATGCCCGCGAGAAGCAGGATTGCAAAAAACTGTACTGCTGTACCGGTCTTTTCCTACAGCAAAGCCCTACTCAATCCCCTGATACGAGCGGAAATGCACCAATCAAGTGCGGACAGGTACAGTTTGCCCAATTTCGACCCGTACACCATCCATAAACAGTTAACTGCTCACTCACAATACAAATGAACTGTATCTACAGAGACTATCCAAACGAGAGGATCATGGGCACCAGTCAAACCACTACCTGATCCCGCCACAAGCGGAAGGATGTCAACCATGGAACGTACACTCAGTTCCGAACTGTTCTTCGAAGACAAAGCTGTAAACACCCAGGCTTCCCTGCCTCTGCGCGTTATTGCCAACCTGATGTTGTGGCAGCGCCGCATCTCCAGCCGCCACCAATTGGCCCGTCTGGATTCGCGTCTGCTGGCTGATGCCGGTATCAGCGAAGCACAACGCTACGAAGAGCTGAGCAAGCCGTTCTGGCGCTAAGCAGCGTCGCTGGCTCTGGTCGTCAGACCCACCGCCAGCAACCCGAATTGCACAAGCAGAACCCGTCGTGGGCAACCACGACGGGTTTTGTCGTTTCAGGGCTTTGAATTCTCTAAAACGCATAACTGAACGAGCACAGGTACAATTTACGAACACCTCAAATAACACCAGTACAGTTATGCAGAACCTTTGGAGTATCACTGGCCACCACTGGGCGAACCGGATTCGGCAGCCTAATATCCATGCAGAACGTGGCGAACGTTGCGCAATAGGCGTCTGACTCCTCAGATACCGAGCCACCTCTCACTACGGTTTATCCAAAGGAGTTCCATCATGACCCGTCTTCGCCTGCTCAGTGCCGCCGCCCTGCTGGCCGTGGCTGCCAACGCCAGTGCTACCAGTTTCATCGTGACCACCGACTCGATCGTCGGCGCGCTGAAAGCCACTTCCGACGCCACTTCCGATGTGACCTCCTCGTTCCGTGACGACAAGATCGTCCTCGCCGCCCGCGACGATGCCGCCAGCTTCGTGGCCAGCGAAGGCGATATCCGTGGAGTGAAGCTGGAAAGCGCGCTCGATCACATCCGCCATCAGGCGCCCCAACTCAATGCCACCGATGCCCAATTGGCTCAGGCCATTCTGACCCTCTGATCGTTTGCGGTATTGCGGGACACGCCAGCCGTGTCCCGATGTTTCAACGCTGGCTCTGGCCCGGGCATTTGCGCTAGCCTTCAGGCTCGTTAACAGTTGTCGAGTCCCATGCGCTTTCTTCCAAACCTGCTCATCTCTTCTGCCTTGTTCAGCGCCTGCTGGGCGATGTCTGCCAATGCCTTCGATGCTTTCAATGCATCGACCCAAGGCACGGTTGTCAGCGGTTACGCGACCAGCATGGTGTCTTCTGCGCCGTTCGACCGTAAACTGCTGCTCGCCGCCCATGATGATGCGGCCGCCTTTGTTGCCAGTGACGGTGAATGGCGAGGCGCACGGCTGGAGTCCGCGCTGCATTACCTGCGCAAAACCCGGCCGAAACTTCATGCCAGCGACCTTGAACTGGCAGAGGCAATTCTCGTCCAATAGTTATCCTTGTCCTTCCGGAGTCGTTCCATGCGTAGCCCGCTGATTGCTGCCGCCCTTGGCCTGTTTGTGTTGGCCGATGTGGCCCAGGCGCACACCCTGGTAGCCACCAGTAACATCATCGTTCGTGCCTCCCAGCGCAGCATCGATTTCACTTCCGATACCACCACGTCGATTCGCGATTCGAAAATCATCCGCGAAGCCCACGACGACGCCGCCAGTTTCGTCGCCAGCAACGGTGACATCCGTGGCGCGCACCTCGAAGCCGCCCTCAACACCTTGCGCACTCGCGTGCCGGAAGCGCGCGACGCCAGTGATCAGGTACTCGCCGAAGCCATTCTCGCACTGTGAAGTCCGTTGGCGCCTGGCTGCTGGCCGGGGCGTTGTTGCTGCTTGGCAACAGCGCCCACGCCGGCCTGCAATTGCGGCTCAAGACCGAGGGTCTGAGCCCGGCTCAACAACAGGCCAGTCAGGCGCTGATCGATGAGGCGATGGCGAAACTGCCGCCGAGCTTCATCGAGCGGCTGGATCGGCGCATCGACGTCGGCTGGACCGACGACATGCCTGCCAACGCTTACGGGCAGGCGACGCTGGTGTCCGAGCTCGATCTGAACCGCAAGCTGCTCGCCAGCCTCACCGATGGCAGCGCGGCGAAAGAGAAAACCAATCGTCCTCACGGCACTGTGCGCCAGGAACTGCTGGCCACAGTGCTGCACGAAATCACGCATATCTACGACCGCGCGCGTTTATGGCCGAGCGCCGAGCGCACGTTGATCCAGCGCTGCACCCGACGCTTCAACAGCGCCGGGCTGATCGGCATTCCCGATGAGTGTCGCGGGCAGAACGGTCGCCGCTTCACCATCAGCGATGACCCGCGCCTGCTCGATCTGGCCGGGTGGCAACAGTACGTCGGCCGCCGTGGCGAGCGTGAACAACACAACCGTCAGATCGCCCGCAGTCCGGATCTTTACGAGATCTCCAGTCCCAAGGAATTCGTCGCGGTCAACATGGAGTACTTCCTCCTCGACCCGAGCTACGCCTGCCGCCGCCCGGCGCTGTATCGCTACTACAAGGAACATTTCGGCTGGGCGCCGCCAGCGCAGGACACCTGCAGCAAGAGCTTCGCCTTTCTCAATGCGGGCAATGACTTCGCTAAGCAGCCTCTGGGGCAAGTCGATCCGGAACGGGTCTACGCGGTCGATTACCTGCTGGCCGAGGCCAATCAGAACTGGGTCAGCCGCTGGGGCCACAGCATGTTGCGCCTGGTGATCTGCGCCCCCGGTCGCCCGCGTGGCCCGGATTGCCGCCTCGACCTCGATCAACACCTGGTGCTGTCCTATCGCGCCTTCGTTGGCGATGTACAGCTGTCGAGCTGGGACGGACTGGTCGGCAAATACCCGTCGCGGCTGTTCGTGTTGCCGCTGGCGCAAGTGATCGACGAATACACCAAGACCGAGCTGCGCAGTCTCGCTTCGGTGCCGCTGAACCTGTCTCGCGAGGAAATCGAAGGCGTCGTCGAACATGCTGCCGAGATGCACTGGAGCTACGACGGCAACTATTTCTTCCTGTCCAACAACTGCGCGGTAGAGGGTTTGAAACTGTTGCGCAGCGGCAGCAATAACAGCCAACTGGTCGGCCTCGACAGCATCATGCCCAACGGCTTGCTGGAAGTGCTCAAGGGCCGTGGTCTGGCCGATACCAGTGTGCTCGACAATCCGAAAGAAGCGCTGCGTCTAGGTTACCGCTTCGACTCGTTCCGCGATCGTTATCAGGCGATGTTCGATGTGTTGAAGAAGCAGCTGCCGATCAAGCAGACCACTGTCGAAGACTGGCTGTCACTCAGCGCTGAACAACGCCGCGAATGGTTCGACCGCGCCGACCTGCGCACCAGCGCGGCGCTGTTGCTGCTTGAGCAGGCCAGTTTCCGCCGGCAGTTGTTACTGGCGCAGGATGAGGTCAAGCAACGCTACCTCGGTGCCCGCGAGCTGGAAAACGGCGGCATGGACAAAGCCAATGCGACCTTGCAGGAGATCCTCGCCAACAGTGGTTTCCTCAGCCGCCCGGCGGAACTGCTCGACTCCAAAGGTTACGGACTGCCTCAGCCGAGCGAGTTCGGCCGACTGGAAGCGGAAAGCAGCCAGCGGCAGAAGAAGCTGCTGGCACTGTCCGGCGATCTCGATACCGAAGTGCGCAAGCTGCTTGAACCCAAGCGCGCCGCCGAGATTGCCGCCAGCGAGGCCAACGTCAAGCAGATTGGCGAGCATCTGCGCAAACTGCACAAGGCTTCGGGCGGACTGCAATTACCCTGAGCACAAAAAAAGGCTTCAGAACGCCTGTTCTGAAGCCTTTTAGTTTTCACCTGCGGCTTTAGACGCGAGCCTTGCGCACGCCTTGGGACAGCGCCGAACACAAGCTCAACACGCCATCGATGGCCTGCTCAGGCGTATCGGCACTGGCGATGTGATCGATCAACGCCGAGCCCACCACCACACCGTCAGCCAGACGCGCGATGGCCGCGGCCTGCTCCGGTGTACGGATACCGAAGCCAATGCTGATCGGCAGGTCGGTATGCCGACGCAGACGTGCAACCGCCTCTTCCACATGTTCCAGAGTCGCTGCACCTGCGCCGGTGACACCCGCGACCGACACGTAGTAGACAAAACCGGAACTGCCGTTGAGCACACGCGGCAGACGTGCGTCGTCGGTGGTCGGCGTGGTCAGGCGGATGAAGTCCAGGCCAGCAGCCTGCGCCGGGTCGCACAGCTCTTCGTTGTGCTCTGGTGGCATGTCGACCACGATCAGGCCGTCAACGCCAGCCTCTTTGGCTTCGGCGATGAAACGCTCGACGCCGAATTTGTGGATCGGATTGAAGTAACCCATCAACACCAGCGGCGTGTCGCTGTTGCCTTCACGGAATTCGCGAACCATTTGCAGGGTTTTCGCCAGATTCTGTTTGGCGCCCAGGGCGCGAATGTTGGCCAACTGGATTGCCGGGCCATCGGCCATCGGATCGGTGAACGGCATGCCCAGCTCGATCACATCGGCACCTGCGGCAGGCAGGCCTTTGAGGATCGCCAGCGAAGTGTCGTAGTCAGGATCACCGGCAGTGACAAAGGTCACCAGCGCCGCGCGGTTCTGTTGCTTGAGGTCGGCAAAGCGGGTTTGCAGGCGGCTCATCAGTGTTTCTCCTGCTGCGACTGTTGCATATGGTGCATCACGGTTTGCATGTCCTTGTCGCCACGGCCCGAGAGGTTGACCACCATCAGGTGATCCTTCGGCAGCTTCGGTGCGCGTTTGAACACTTCGGCCAGGGCGTGGGCGCTTTCCAGGGCAGGAATGATCCCTTCCAGACGGCAGCATTTGTGGAACGCTTCAAGGGCTTCGTCGTCGGTTACCGAGGTGTACTGGACGCGGCCGATGTCGTGCAACCAGGCGTGTTCAGGGCCGATGCCTGGGTAATCGAGGCCAGCGGAAATCGAGTGGGCGTCGATGATCTGGCCATCGTCGTCCTGCAACAGGAAGGTGCGGTTACCGTGCAGCACGCCCGGCACCCCGCCGTTCAGGCTGGCCGCGTGCTTGCCGGTTTCGATGCCGTAACCGGCGGCTTCGACGCCGATGATCTCCACGCTCTTGTCATCGAGGAACGGGTGGAACAGGCCCATGGCGTTGGAACCGCCACCGATGCACGCCACCAGGCTGTCCGGCAGACGACCTTCCTGAGCTTGCAGTTGATCGCGGGTTTCCTTGCCGATGACGGCCTGGAAGTCGCGAACCATTGCTGGATAAGGGTGCGGGCCGGCCACGGTGCCGATCAGGTAAAAGGTGTTGTCGACGTTGGTCACCCAGTCACGCAGGGCTTCGTTCATCGCGTCTTTGAGGGTGCCGGTGCCAGCCACGACCGGAATGACTTCAGCGCCGAGCAGCTTCATGCGGAAGACGTTGGCCTGCTGACGTTCGATGTCGGTGGTGCCCATGTAGATCACGCAGTCCAGCCCGAAACGCGCAGCAACGGTGGCCGTGGCCACGCCGTGCATGCCGGCGCCGGTCTCGGCGATGATGCGCTTCTTGCCCATGCGCCGCGCCAGCAGGATCTGGCCGATGCAGTTGTTGATCTTGTGCGCGCCGGTGTGGTTCAGCTCTTCGCGCTTGAGGTAGATCTTCGCGCCGCCGCAGAACTCGGTCAGGCGTTCGGCGAAATACAGCGGGCTCGGACGTCCGACGTAATCACGCTGGAAGTAGGCCAACTCTTCCTTGAATGCCGGATCTTCCTTGGCCGCTTCGTATTCGCGGGCCAGGTCGAGGATCAATGGCATCAGGGTTTCCGCTACATAACGGCCACCGAACGCACCGAACAGGCCGTTGGCGTCAGGGCCGTTACGCAGATCAGAGGTGTTCGAAGTCTGGGTCATGGGTCGCTCCAGGTGAATTCGGTCAGAAGACAATGACGATCACTCTACCCCTGACTTTCCAGGCTGAAAACCGATAAGATCGCCACAACCTGTCAGGAAAACTCACAGATACCATGAGCCATGACCTTCCCCCGCTGAATGCCTTGCGCGCCTTCGAGGCCACCGCCCGTCTGAACAGTGTGAGTCAGGCTGCCGAACAGCTGCACGTCACCCACGGTGCGGTCAGCCGCCAGCTCAAGGTGCTTGAAGAACATCTAGGGGTGAGCCTGTTCGTCAAGGACGGACGCGGCTTGAAACTCACAGATGCCGGAGCGCGTCTGCGCGATGCCAGCGCTGAGGCGTTCGATCGGTTGCGCAGTGTTTGCGCCGAACTTACGCAAAGCACAGCGAATGCGCCGTTCGTGCTGGGTTGTTCGGGGAGCCTGCTGGCGCGCTGGTTTATTCCGCGTCTGGGGCGGCTGAATGCCGATTTGCCTGATCTGCGCTTGCACCTGTCGGCCGGTGAAGGCGATCTCGATCCCCGGCGCCCGGGCCTTGATGCGTTGTTGCTGTTCGCCGAACCACCGTGGCCGGCCGATATGCAGGTCTATGAACTGGCGGCGGAACGCATCGGCCCCGTAATGAGCCCGTTGTATAGCGGTTATCAGAAGCTGCACACCGCTGTGGCCGCAGATCTTTTTGATGAGCCCTTGCTGCACACCACCTCTCGCCCACAAGCCTGGCCCAGCTGGGCGCAGCAAAACCACCTCGATCCCAAGGCGTTGAAGCTCGGGCAAGGTTTTGAGCATTTGTATTATTTGCTGGAGGCGGCTGTTGCAGGTCTCGGCGTGGCAATCGCGCCGGAGCCGCTGGTAACCGAAGATCTGAAGGCGGGTCGCCTGGTTGCGCCGTGGGGCTTTTGCGAAACCCCGGCGCAACTGGCGTTGTGGCTACCCAAGCGCGCCGCAGACGGACGCGCCCGGCAACTGGCGCAATGGCTCAAAAACGAGCTGCGCCAGACTGATCACTCACCGCGCTTGAACAAAAAGTAGGCGGCGAGCAGACCGATTGCACCGACAGCCACGCCGGCTGTGGTCCATGGGTGTTCCTGCGCGTAGTCACGAGTGGCAATGCCGGTCTCGCGGGTTTTCACTTTGACTTCTTCGTACGCGTCGCTGAGCAGATGACGGGAATGTTTCAGCGCACTTTCGGCGTTGCCTTTCAGCGCCTTGAGGGTCTTGCGCGACTCGTCCGAAGCATCGTCTTTCAAGCTTTCCAACGATTTGAGCAGACTCTCGATCTCGGCTTCCATGCTTTGCAACGAGGCTTTACGTAAAGAGGTGTTGGCCATGGTGGCTCTCCTGCATTGGTGATGAGTGGCGTGTGTTGGTTGGGACTTCAGCACGTCGAGAAAGTGCAGAAATTCTGAACTTCGGCAGCGCAGCGGCGCCGAAATCATCAGTGCAATTGCCTGCTAGGCTCAATTTCACACGCCATTCCAACCCAAGGAGAACGCCATGAGTGACCATCACACCTACAAGAAAGTCGAGCTGGTCGGCTCGTCCACTACCAGCATCGAAGACGCCATCAACAATGCACTGGCCGAGGCGAACAAGACCCTGCGCAATCTGGAATGGTTTGAAGTGACCGAAACCCGTGGCCACATCGAAAATGGCCAGGTAGCGCACTTTCAGGTCACGCTGAAAGTCGGCTTCAAGATTGCCGCCAGCTGAGTTTGAGCTAGTCTTCTGAACTTGCGCGCTGGCCGAGTGCCATAGGGAATGGCAAAGCGCTACAAGGTGAGCGCATCGGGTGGATGACTCGATGCCCGCCTCTTTCAATCCGACCAGGGAGTGCGACCGATGAAGAAGTTCATGTTGGCAGTAGGTTTGTTGAGCCTTGCGGGTGGTGCGTTTGCAGCCGGCAAGCCATGTGACGAGCTGAAAAGCGAAATCGCCGCGAAGCTCGACGCCAAAGGCGTTTCCGGATATTCGCTGGAAGTTGTCGACAAGGGTGCGGCGGCTGATGGTGACGTCGTCGGCAGTTGCGAAGGCGGCAGCAAGGAAATCGTCTACAAGCGCGGTTGATTGCGCCTGAAATACAAAAGCCGACGTGGATGCGTCGGCTTTTTTGTGGACGATGATTTTCCGGGTAGGAGCTGCAGCATGCTGCGATCTTTTGTTCTTGACTTCAAATCACAATCAAAAGATCGCAGCCTCGTTGCACTCGACAGCTCCTACAGGGGTGCGCTTTATCCCTTCATGACTTGGGCCAGCAGCTCGTAGGAATGCACGCGATCGGCATGCTCGTACAGGTCCGAGGTGAAAATCAGCTCGTCCGCCTGGGTCTGCTCGATCAACACCTCAAGCTTGGCACGGATCTTCTGCGGGCCGCCGACCATGGCGAGGCCGAGGAAATCGCCCACTGCCTCACGTTCATGGGGCAGCCACAGACCGTCCATGGTTTTCACCGGCGGACGCTGCACCAGGCTCTGGCCACGCATCAACGCAAGAATGCGCTGGTACACCGACGTCGCCAGGTAATCGGCTTGCTCATCGGTATCCGCTGCCACCAGCGGCACGCCGAGCATCACGTACGGCTTGTCGAGCACCGCCGACGGTTTGAAGTGATTGCGGTAGATGCGGATCGCCTCGTGCATGAAGCGCGGCGCGAAGTGCGAGGCGAAGGCGTAAGGCAAGCCGCGCTCACCCGCCAATTGCGCACTGAACAGGCTTGAGCCGAGCAGCCAGATCGGCACGTTGGTGCCGGTGCCGGGCATGGCGATCACCCGCTGCTCCGGGGTGCGCGGGCCGAGGTAGCGCATCAATTCGGCAACGTCTTCAGGGAAGTCGTCAGCGCTGCCCGAGCGCTCACGGCGCAAGGCGCGGGCGGTCATCTGGTCAGAGCCGGGCGCGCGGCCCAGACCCAGGTCGATGCGTCCAGGGTACAGGCTCTCGAGGGTGCCGAACTGCTCGGCAATCACTAGCGGCGCATGGTTGGGCAGCATCACCCCGCCGGAACCGACGCGGATCGTCGACGTGCCTCCGGCCAGATAGCCGAGCAACACCGAAGTGGCCGAACTGGCGATGCCGTCCATGTTGTGGTGTTCGGCGACCCAGAAGCGCGTGTAGCCGAATTTCTCGGCATGCTGCGCCAGGTCCAGCGAGTTGCGCAGCGATTGCCCCGCGCTGCCGTTTTCGCGCACCGGCACCAGGTCGAGGGTGGAAAATTTAACGTCGGACAGTTTTTTCATTAACCTGCATCTCCGGGTGGGGAGGCAGGTTTTTCTTGCGAACGAAAACCTGCCAAATCCATAAGCGTGTTTTATGGAATGAGGGCATATACCCGAGATTCAATAGCAGCGACGAAATTTCCTACTAAAAAAGTCAACGATTCAGCCAGGCTGAACTTTGTTCCGCCGTCTATCCTCAGAAGCCTTGCTAGTAAAAACCGCGACGGCGCGGCGTTCCGCGCCATATTTGAGGAGGCAGACATGGCTATCGTGAAAAAGGCATCGGCGCATTGGGAAGGCGATCTGAAAACCGGTCTCGGCTCGATCTCCACCGAAACCGGCGTACTGCGCGAAGCGCCGTACGGCTTCAAGGCGCGCTTTGAAGGCGGCAAAGGCACCAACCCGGAAGAACTGATCGGCGCGGCCCACGCCGGCTGCTTCTCCATGGCGTTTTCGATGATTCTCGGCGATGCCGGCCTGAAGGCAGACAGCATCGACACCAACGCCGAAGTCACCCTCGATCAGGTTGACGGCGGCTTCGCGATCACTGCGGTGAAACTGATTCTCAAGGCGAAGATCCCGGGCGCGACTCAGCAACAGTTTGAGGAGTTGAGCAACAAGGCCAAGGAAGGGTGCCCGGTTTCCAAGGTGCTGAATGCGAAGATCACGCTTGAGGCTTCGCTGGTCAGCTGATTCGGCGTTTGCCGGGCTGACGCCTTCGCGAGCAGGGCTCGCTCCCACGGGGGATTTGTGCACGTCGCAGATCCAGTGTGTGAGCGAGCTTGCTCGCGAAGGCAGTCTCGAAACCTGCTCAGCGGCCGGCAATTAATACAAGGTGTGCGCAAAGTCAGAACCCGCTCTGCAGAAATGTGGTCGAATAATCGACAGCAGCTTCAGCGCACACCCGTGCGCGCTGCCTCAAGGAGCTTCATCGATGAAACGTATTGGCTTGGCGATCCTTTGCAGTGCACTGGCCACGACCGCTATCGCAGCCCCCAAAAAATGCGAGGAGCTTAGAAAGGAGATCGAGATCAAGATCCAGGCGAAGGCGATCCCAACGTACACCCTGGAAATCATCACGGCGGAAGAGGCGAAGCAGCACGACTCAGCCATGATCGTCGGCACTTGCGAGAACGGTACCAAGCGCATCATCTACCAGAAAAACGACAGCTGAAGCGCTAGATGATGCAGTGGAACTCGCGGTCTTCAGCAACGATCTCGCGCTTGGCATTGTACAAACGCGCGCTCGGCGTAAACGCCAGCGAGCGGCCTTCCAAGAGATAACGCTGGCCGGCCTCGAAGTGGTCATAGCGGATCGTCAGATAACACAAACGCTCCACCGGGCCGGTGAGCAGACTGCCACCGCCGCCAAACACTTCGAAGTCGAAACGCACCCGCAACTCATGGCTACCGGGCGTCACCTGGAAGAAACGCCCGTCGTTCAAGCGCTGGTTGTCGAGACGCTCGGCCATCAGCAACTTGCCGCCGGGGCTTGGCGTAGAGAAGTCGACCCAGGCCATGTGCGGGTCAACCGGTGGCAATGGCGTCTGGCAACCGGCGACTAGACCGACAACGAGCAACAGCAGCAAGGTACGCATGATGGATATCCGCAGATTCGAATAGCCAGCATAGCGCCGATCAACTGCTCTGACAGCCCGCCGGCGTGCCCTGACCGACAACCTTGCGCTGTTCGTCATAAAGCTTGGCCCAAGGCCGGAAGCCGATACTGCCCGCCTGCAGCTGATAGCGCTGGCCGGCGGTGAAGTCCTTGAATTTCACGCTCAACTGGCAATCGCGCCACAGCGGTTCGGCAGTCGGGCCGATGTTGGTGGCCTCGACCGGGAATTGATAGCGCACCTTCAGCTCATGGCTGCCGGGCTGCACTTCGAAATAACGTTTGTCGACAGCCTGTGTGGCATCGACTTGTACGGCTTGCAGCGCCGTGTCGTGTTGACGAGCGTCAAGATCGATCCAGGCTTGCGAAGGGTCGGGGTCGGGCATTCCGAATCCGGCACAACCGGCCAGCGTCAGCAGGCCTCCTGTCAGCATCAACATGCGCATAGCGGTGCTCCTTGAGGCGGGATAGTCTTGGGGCAGACTTTCCGGGGAATTTCTTATTTTGATCAGGCCGTTTTCCAGCCTTGGGTTACTTGATCGCGTTTTTCCGATTTTGTTTCCGGGTGTGTTGTTTTTGTTGCTCAACGGTTGCACCAGCGTCAGCTATTACAGCCAGTTGGCCAGCGGCCAACTGCAATTACTGCGCGCACGGGAGCCGGTCGAAAAAGTCATTGCCGACCCCAGCCGCGATGCCAGATTGCGCGCGCATCTGGCTCAATCACAAAAGGCCCGCACGTTCGCCAGCGAGCATCTGCACTTGCCGGACAACCAGAGCTATCGTCTGTACGCCGACATCGGTCGCCCGTTCGTGGTGTGGAACGTGTTCGCCACCGCAGAGTTTTCCCTGACCCCGCACAATCACTGCTTCCCGATTGCCGGCTGCGTGGCCTATCGCGGCTACTACAGCCAGAGCGCCGCCCGTGGCGAAGCGGCGCTTCAGCGCTTGCAGGGCATGGACGTGTCGATCGGCGGGGTCGAGGCGTACTCGACGCTCGGCTGGTTCAATGACCCGATTCTCAATTCGATGATGGGCTGGGGCGACGAACGGCTGGCCACGTTGATCTTTCATGAACTGGCGCACCAGAAGTTCTATGTGAAGGACGACACTGAATTCAACGAGTCTTTCGCCACCTTCGTCGAGCAGGAAGGCACGCGGCAATGGCGCGCGTTCCGCGGGCTGCCGGCGGAGTCGGATGCGAGGCTCAAGCAGCGTGACCAGTTCATCGGTCTGGTACTCGACACGCGCTCACGGCTGGAGACGCTGTATGCGCAGCCGCTGTCGGTTGAGCAGATGCGTGAGCGCAAAGCAGCTGAATTCGAGCGCTTGCGCCGGGAGTATCGGGTCATGCGCGACAGTCAGTGCGCTGGGGACAAGCGCTATGACGCCTGGGTCAATGCGCCACTGAACAACGCGCGGTTGTTGCCGTTCGGGCTGTATGACCAGTGGGTGCCGGCGTTTGCGGCGGTGTTCAGGCAGGTGGGTGAGGATTGGTTGAGGTTTTATGCCGAGGTCGAGCGGTTGGGACGGTTGCCGGTTGATGAGCGTAAGGCGGCTTTGAGGGCCTTGGCAGTTCCTGAGTCCTCCAGCGGCTGAACGGGCCTCATCGCTGGCAAGCCAGCTCCCACAGGGACAGCGGTGAGCCTGAAGAATCGCTATCCTGTGGGAGCTGGCTTGCCGGCGATAACCATCTGCTCAGCGCTGCAAAAACGCCTGATGTAACTCGTCCAAGGTTTCAAAGTGATAAGCCGGCGCCTCGGCATTCAGTTCTTCAAAACTGCCGAACCCATAGCCCACCGCCGCCGCATCCAGGCCATTGCTGCGCGCGCCGATCAGGTCGTGCTTGCGATCGCCGATCATCAGGGTCTGCGCGGGGTCCAGGCGTTCTTCCTCAAGCAAGTGCGCAATCAGCTCAACCTTGTTGGTCCGCGTGCCATCCAGTTCGCTGCCGTAGATCACTTTGAAGTGGCGGGCGAAGTCGAAGTGCCGGGCGATCTCGCGGGCGAACACCCACGGTTTGGAGGTGGCGATGTACAACTGCCGCCCCTGCCCGCTCAAGGTTTCCAGCAACGGCGTGACCCCGTCGAACACCCGATTCTCGTAGAGCCCGGTGACCTTGAAGCGCTCGCGATAGAAATTCACCGCTTCCCAGGCCTTGGCCTCGTCGAAGTCGTAGAACTGCATGAACGCTTGCAGCAGCGGCGGGCCGATGAAGTGTTCCAGTTTGCTCAGATCCGGTTCGTCGATGCCGAGATTGGCCAAGGCAAATTGAATTGAGCGGGTGATGCCCTCACGCGGGTCGGTCAGGGTGCCATCGAGGTCGAACAGTACAGTCTGGTAATGCATGGAAATTCCCGAGCAGGTGTAAGGCGATTCAGAGCTGGTCGTAGCCTTCGGCCAGATGCAGGTCCTTGAGCTTGACGTAGTTCGCCGCGCTGTACGTAAAGAAGGCGTTTTCCTTATCGGTCAGCGGGCGCACTTGCTTGACCGGGCTGCCGACATACAGGAAGCCGCTCTGCAGGCGCTTGCCCGGCGGCACCAGGCTGCCGGCGCCGATGATCACGTCGTCCTCGACCACGGCACCGTCCATGACGATGCTGCCCATGCCGATCAACACGCGGCTGCCAACGGTGCAGCCGTGCAGCATGACCTTGTGGGCGATGGTCACGTCATCGCCGATCAGCAATGGAAAACCGTCCGGGTTGAACGGGCCGGCGTGGGTGATGTGCAGCACGCAGCCATCCTGCACGCTGGTGCGCGCACCGATGCGGATGCGGTGCATGTCGCCACGGATCACCGTCAGCGGCCAGACCGAGCTGTCTGCGCCAATTTCGACGTCGCCGATCACCACCGCCGAACCGTCGACGAATGCGCCGTTGCTCAGGCGGGGGGTGTGATTCTGGTATTTGCGAAGGGACACGATTAGTTCTCTCTCTGTCGCCGATAGCTGCGGTGAGTGTCGATTGTAATTAAGATGGGCGCATGTTTCTTCCAGCCAAGGTGCCAACCGTGAGCGTGAACAACCCTCTTTTGCAGTCCTACGACCTGCCGCCGTTCTCCACGATCCGTGCCGAACACGTCCTGCCCGCCATCGAAACCATCCTCGCGGACAACCGCGCCGCCATCGCCGAAATCCTCAAGACCCAGGGCAAGAACCCGACCTGGGCCGGTCTGGTGCTGGCGATGGACGAACTCAATGATCGTCTCGGTGCGGCGTGGAGCCCGGTCAGCCATCTTAACGCCGTGTGCAACAGCGCCGAATTGCGCGAAGCCTACGAGTCGTGCCTGCCGGCCCTGAGCGCCTACTCCACCGAAATGGGCCAGAACCGCGAACTGTTCCAGGCGTATGAAGCGTTGGCCAACAGTCCGGAAGCTGCCAGTTTCGACGTCGCGCAAAAAACCATTCTGGAACACGCCCTGCGCGATTTCCGTCTGTCGGGTATCGATCTGCCGGAAGCCGAGCAGAAACGTTACGCCGAAGTGCAGAGCAAACTGTCCGAGCTCGGAAGCCGCTTCTCCAACCAGTTGCTCGATGCCACGCAGGCGTGGACCAAGCACATTACCGACGAAGCCGCCCTTGCCGGCCTGACCGATTCGGCCAAGGCGCAGATGGCTGCCGCAGCCCAGGCCAAAGGCCTCGACGGCTGGCTGATCACCCTGGAATTCCCCAGCTATTACGCGGTGATGACCTACGCGCAAGACCGTGCGCTGCGCGAAGAAGTCTACGCCGCCTACTGCACCCGTGCCTCGGATCAAGGCCCGAATGCTGGCCAGAACGACAACGGTCCGGTGATGGAAGAGATCCTCGCCCTGCGTCAGGAACTGGCCCGACTGCTGGGTTTCGCCAGTTTCGCCGAACTGAGTCTGGCGACGAAAATGGCCGAATCCAGCGATCAGGTGCTGAGCTTCCTGCGCGATCTGGCCCAACGCAGCAAGCCGTTCGCCGCGCAGGATCTGCAACAGCTGCGCGC
Source organism: Pseudomonas sp. 67(2021) (assembly GCF_017491835.1). Classification (NCBI taxonomy): domain Bacteria; kingdom Pseudomonadati; phylum Pseudomonadota; class Gammaproteobacteria; order Pseudomonadales; family Pseudomonadaceae; genus Pseudomonas; species Pseudomonas sp. 67(2021). The sequence goes on along the minus strand of NZ_JAFGYL010000001.1, from coordinate 763,738 downwards.
TTACGCTGCCGAACAGGGCTGCGCCGATCTGCAAAGCTGGGACAGCGGTTTCTACGGTGAAAAACTTCGCGAGCAACGCTACAGCGTCGCTCAGGAAACCCTGCGAGCCTACTTCCCGATCGACAAAGTCCTCAGCGGCCTGTTCGCCATCGTCCAGCGTTTGTACGGCATCGAGATCGCCGAGCAGAAAGGCTTCGACACTTGGCATCCGGACGTCCGCCTGTTCGAGATCAAGGAAAACGGCCAGCACGTCGGCCGCTTCTTCTTCGACCTGTATGCCCGCGCCAACAAGCGTGGCGGCGCGTGGATGGATGGCGCCCGCGACCGTCGTCGCACCGTCGACGGAGTGCTGCAAAGCCCGGTCGCCAATCTGGTGTGCAACTTCACCCCGGCCGACAGCGGCAAGCCTGCGCTGCTGACCCACGATGAAGTGACCACCCTGTTCCACGAGTTCGGCCACGGCCTGCATCACCTGCTGACCCGCGTCGAACACGCTGGCGTATCCGGCATCAACGGCGTGGCCTGGGACGCGGTCGAGCTGCCGAGCCAGTTCATGGAAAACTGGTGCTGGGAGCCGGAAGGCCTCGCGCTGATCTCCGGCCACTACGAGACCGGCGAGCCACTGCCGCAGGACCTGCTGGAAAAAATGCTCGCGGCGAAGAACTTCCAGTCCGGGCTGATGATGGTGCGTCAGCTGGAGTTTTCGCTGTTCGACTTCGAACTGCATGCCACCCATGGCGATGGCCGCAGCGTGGCGCAAGTGCTCGAGGGCGTGCGTGACGAAGTGTCGGTGATGCGTCCACCGGCTTACAACCGCTTCCCCAACAGCTTTGCGCACATCTTCGCTGGTGGTTACGCGGCGGGTTACTACAGCTACAAGTGGGCTGAAGTGCTGTCCGCCGACGCCTTCTCGAAGTTCGAGGAAGACGGCGTGCTCAACGCTGAAACCGGTCGTGCGTTCCGCGAAGCGATTCTGGCGCGCGGCGGCTCGCAGGCACCGATGGTGCTGTTCGTCGACTTCCGTGGCCGTGAGCCGTCGATCGACGCGCTGTTGCGCCACAGCGGCCTGAGTGAGGACGCGGCAGCATGAGCGACGGCCCTGTGATCACCAAGAAGCGCTTTATCGCCGGGGCGGTCTGCCCGGCGTGCAGCGAGCCGGACAAGTTGATGATGTGGAACGAAGACGGCGTGCCACACCGCGAATGCGTGGCTTGCGGCTACTCCGACACCCTCAACGAGCAGGGCCTGTCGGTGCCCAAAGAACTGGGCACGCGGGTCAATACCAGTGCGCTGAAGCCTGCCGCCGACAAAAAGGTCCAGGCCGTGCAGTTCTTCCCCAACCCCAAGTTGAAGAAAAAGCCCGACGAGCAACAGTGACAACTACCGCCACCTGCCGATGATCGTCGTCAGGTGGCGGTAACTATCTACCACCTCGCCCCCGCGCTTCGTGATTAGGCTGGTCAATCCAGCCCTCTCTCACGGAAGACGCCATGCCTGACACCAACCCACTCCTGCAACAATGGCAGTTGCCGCCCTGGTCGGCGATACGCGCCGAACATCTGCTGCCGGCAGTCGAGCGCATCGTTGCCGACAACCTGCTTATCATCGAGAACGTCATCGCTACTCAACTCGATCATCCCAACTGGGACGACGTGGTCATTGCCATTGATGAAGCCGATGCACGCCTGAATGAAACCATGGCGATTATCGAATTCCTCTCGGTCAGGCATGCCGATGATCCCGAGTGGTTGGCGCAGGAAGCGCTCAGCACCCACGCTGCACAGCATTACAAAGCTGCGAAGGCCGGCAATCGGCAGTTGCTCCAGGTTTATCAACGATTGGCACAGAGCTCCATAGCCGCGAGCTTCAGTGATGCACGCAAAGCCTCGCTGGCGAAAATCCTGCGCAGGTTTCACTTGGCCGGCAGCGAATTGTCGAGTGCGCTGCGCAAGGATCTGACGCGATTGAACGGCGAAATCGATCTGCTGGAAAAGCGCTTCATGAGCAATCTCAGATCGGTCAACGCTGCATGGAGCAAGGACGTCGACGATGCAGCGCTGTTGGCAGGACTGCCGGCCGAAACGCAGGCGCATCTGGCCGCCAATGCCAAAAATGCCGGCCTGTCCGGGTGGCGGCTGACACTCGATCAGAACACTTACGATCAGGTCATGAAGCGGGCGCGGCACCGCGGTTTACGTGAAGAGTGTTTCAAAGCCTGGTGCACCCGCGCTTCGGATCAGGGGCCATACGCCGGCCGCTTCGACAACGGACCGGTGCTGCACAAGCTGCTGGCGGCGCGTCATGCCAAAGCCCGGCTGTTGGGTTTCGACAATTTCGCTCAACTGCGACTGCTCGACCGCATGGCCGTGGATACTGACCAGGTCCGCCGTTTTCTGCAACAGCAGATCGCCCTCAATGCAGCGGCGCTTGCGCGCGAAACCGATGACCTGCAAGCCTCTGCACGCCAGTACGGTATTGATCAGATAGAAGCGTGGGATCACGACTTCCTCGCCGAGCAATTGCGCCTGAAGCAGTTGGGCGGCGAGGTGCAGGACCTGCGCCTGTTTTTTCCGCTGGACGCCATACTGCAGAGCCTGTGCCGCTTCAGTGAGCACATGTTCGGCATCAGGATCAGCGAAAACATTCGCCTGGAGACTTTCAACGAAAACGTGCGCCTGTTCGAAGTCAGCGAGCATGAGCAAACGGTCGGCTTCATCTACATCGACCCGTTCCACCGCGCTGCTGGCGCCGACTACGCCTGGACAGGTGTACTGCGCAACCGACGGATCAATGCGGAAGGCCGGCCATCACTGCCGATAGCCTCGCTTCAATGCAATTACACGGCCGCCGCCGACGGGCTGAATCTGCTGGCACATCAGGATCTGCGCGTGCTGCTGCACGAATTCGGCCATTGCCTGCATCACGTGCTGACACGTTCGCCGCACTACAACCTGTCCGGCATTTCGCATCTGAGCCGCGACGCTGCGGAGTTTGTCGGGCAGCTGTTCGAGAAATGGGCGCTATCCGGGCAATTCCTGCGCTGGCTGGGTACGCATCATCAGAGCGGTGAGCGCCTGTCGGAAACGCAGGCCGACGCCGCGTTTTCCACCACCGACATCCAGCGCAGCCGAGAGACGGCGATGCTGCTGCTGAGCGCGCTGTTCGACTTCGAACTGCATTGCAGTCACGGCGACGGTCGCACTGTTCAACAAGTGATGGCGGATGTGCAAAGCGCATTCCCGGGCCTGCATATTCCAGCCTACTGCCGCTTCGCCAACAGCTGCGATTATCTGGTCACCGGTTACGAGGCTTCGCTATACGCCTACAAATGGTCGGGTGTACTGGCGAGCGAGGCGTTCAAACGCTTCGAACGTGAAGGTCTGTTCAATGAACAGACGGGCCGGGACCTGCGCAAGCACCTGCTGTCGGGAGACAGACAGTCACTCCCCGCCGCGCTGCAAGCGTTCTTGGGTAAACCGATCGACAGCGCGCTGTTTCCTGCACCAGCCGATTGAGCTGATCAACGCCGGACGTGCGCCGAGTCGAACCAGCTCTTCATCGAACACATGGCGAATGCACTGGTGCTGCATTCGCCATTGATCAGGGCTTCGTGCAACCGATCGACATCGGCCTGCATCACGTAGCGCACGCTGTCGTGGAAATGCTGACTGTCACCAAAACCGCCCTCGGTCATTTCCTTGAGCGCCTGCTCTTTGCTCCAGCCCTGCACCACCACGCGGTACATCGCCGCCATCAGACCGGTGCGGTCAGAACCGTGCTTGCAGTGCATGAGCACCGGGCCGTCGGCTTCGGCGGACTGAATCGCGCGCAGAGCCTTGAGCACATCGCTGTCGTCGACGTGATTGGTGCGATACGGCAGTTGCACTTGCTTGATGCCCGGCGCGGAGAGCCAATCGCTATCAGCATCAGGCAGGAAGTTGATTACGGTGACGACATGCAGATCGTTCAATAGCGGCACCGCGCTGCGGCTGGGCAAGGCGCTGCGATACAGCGTCGGTGACATGCGGAACAGGTTGAACTGCGCCTCAACCGGCTGTGCCCACTCGGCCGGGCGAGATGGCGTGGCGTCGGCCGCCCGGGCGGCAATGCCATGCAACAGGGCAACAAGCGAAAAACATAACGCGGGGAAAAAGCGCACTCGAGACATGCTGGGCTGACCGTTTCGGCAATCTTCATGAGAGGAATTGCAGCTTCGCTATAAAGCGGTCAATACGCCGTGAGCCGGCCGTCAAAGAAACGTGAATCGGCGCCTCACCGGGCTTTTTTCCAGGAAAACGGTTTTTCTTGATGCTTAGCCTGCTACCATTTGTCACATGATGTTGCAGACGTGGCGCCCTTTTTCGGGACAGACCCTCGTCATCGCGACGCAAAATTCCTCGAGCTGCTCGCAGAAGCGGCTGACTTCTATGCCTGATGAGGTGCCCCCCATGTCTGATCAAGATCGAGACAACCCGCGGCGTGAGTTTTTGCGCAAATCCCTGACCCTGATTCCGGTGGTCACGCTTGCCGGTACCGGCCTGGGCAGCAGCGTGCTGCAAGCCGCACCTGAAAGCACACCGGCGCCTGCCGCAGCAAAACCGGTCGCGGCTGGCGCCGGTGAGTATCAGCCGAGCTTTTTCACCGCCGAAGAATGGGCGTTCATCAACGCCGCCGTCGCCCAGTTGATCCCCAACGATGCGCAAGGCCCGGGTGCTCTCGAAGCCGGCGTGCCGGAATACATCGACCGGCAGATGAACACGCCGTACGCCGCCGGTGCCCTGTGGTACATGCAAGGCCCGTTCAATGCCGACGCTGCGCCGGAGATGGGCTGGCAGAGCAAACTGGTGCCCAAAGACATCTATCGCCTCGGCATCGCCGCCACGGATCAGTGGGTAAAAGGTCTCAACGGTAAAACATTTGCCGAGCAAGACAGCGCTACCCGAGACGATTTGCTCAAGCAACTCGAAGCCGGCAAGCCGCAGTTCGATGCGGTGCCGGCGAAGATTTTCTTCAATCTGCTGCTGCAAAACACCAAGGAAGGTTTCTTCTGCGACCCGATCCACGGTGGCAATAAAGGCATGGTCGGCTGGACCATGATCGGTTTCCCCGGCGCCCGCGCCGATTTCATGGATTGGGTGGAACGCAACGAGCAATACCCCTTCCCGGCAGTGTCGATTCGCGGCGAGAGGGCGTAAGCATGGCAACGGTAATGAAGAAGGTTGATGCAGTCATCGTCGGTTTCGGCTGGACCGGGGCGATCATGGCCAAGGAACTCACCGAAGCGGGTCTGAACGTGCTGGCGCTGGAGCGCGGGCCGATGCAGGACACCTACCCCGACGGCAACTATCCGCAGGTGATCGACGAACTCACCTACAGCGTGCGGAAAAAGCTCTTTCAGGACATCTCCAAAGAGACGGTGACCATTCGCCACAGCGTCAATGATATCGCCCTGCCCAACCGCCAGTTGGGCGCGTTCCTGCCGGGGAATGGCGTCGGCGGCGCCGGGCTGCATTGGTCGGGCGTGCACTTTCGCGTCGACCCGATCGAATTGCGCATGCGCAGCCATTACGAAGAACGCTACGGCAAAAGCTTCATCCCCAAGGACATGACCATCCAGGATTTCGGCGTCAGCTATGAAGAGCTGGAACCGTTTTTCGACTTCGCGGAAAAAGTCTTCGGCACCTCCGGCCAGGCCTGGACGGTGAAGGGCCAATTGGTCGGTCAGGGCAAGGGCGGCAACCCCTACGCGCCGGACCGCTCCAACCCGTTCCCGCTTGAAGCGCAGAAGAACACCGTATCCGCACAGCTGTTCGGCAAAGCGGCTACAGAGGTGGGTTACAAACCCTACAACCTGCCTTCGGCAAATACCTCTGGGCCGTACACCAATCCCTACGGCGCACAAATGGGGCCGTGCAACTTTTGCGGATTCTGCAGCGGCTACGTCTGCTACATGTATTCCAAGGCCTCGCCGAACGTGAACATTCTGCCGGCGCTCAAGCCCCTGCCGAATTTCGAACTGCGGCCCAACTCCCATGTGCTGCGGGTCAACCTCGACAGCAGCAAGTCCAAAGCCACCGGCGTCACCTACATCGACGGCCAGGGCCGCGAGATCGAGCAGCCGGCGGATCTGGTGATCCTCGGCGCGTTCCAGCTGCACAACGTGCGTCTGATGCTGCTCTCCGGGATCGGCAAACCCTACGATCCGATCAGCGGCGAAGGCGTGGTCGGGCGTAACTTCGCCTACCAGAACATGGCCACCATCAAGGCCTTCTTCGACAAGGACACCCACACCAACAACTTCATCGGCGCTGGCGGCAACGGCGTGGCGGTGGACGACTTCAACGCCGATAACTTCGATCACGGCCCGCACGGCTTTGTCGGTGGCTCGCCGATGTGGGTCAACCAGGCTGGCAGTCGACCGATTGCCGGCACCTCGAACCCGCCGGGCACGCCGGCCTGGGGCAGCGCGTGGAAACGCGCCACCGCCGATTACTACACCCACCAAGTGTCGATGGACGCCCACGGCGCGCATCAATCCTACCGTGGCAACTACCTCGATCTCGATCCGGTGTACCGCGATGCCTACGGCCTGCCGCTGCTGCGCATGACCTTCGACTGGCAGGAAAACGACATCAAGATGAACCGCTTCATGGTCGAGAAAATGGGCAAGATCGCCCAAGCCATGGGCCCGAAAGCCATTGCGGTGATCGGCAAGCAGGTCGGCGACCACTTCAACACCGCCTCGTACCAGACCACCCACCTCAACGGTGGCGCAATCATGGGTACCGATCCGAAGACCAGCGCGCTGAACCGCTATTTGCAGAGCTGGGACGTGCACAACGTGTTCGTCCCGGGCGCCTCGGCGTTCCCGCAGGGCCTGGGCTACAACCCGACCGGACTGGTGGCGGCGCTGACCTACTGGTCGGCGAAAGCGATCCGCGAGCAATACCTGAAAAACCCCGGCCCGCTGGTGCAGGCTTAAGGAGCGATGACCATGAAAACTTTCGTTATCGCCACCCTCGCCCTGCTCGGCAGCACCGCAATTTATGCGGCCGATGTTGATCAAAATCTGATCAAGCAAGGTGAATACCTCGCCCGCGCCGGTGACTGCGTGGCCTGTCACACCGCCAAGGGCGGCAAGCCGTTCGCCGGCGGCCTGCCGATGGAGACGCCGATCGGCACGATCTACTCGACCAACATCACCCCGGATAAAACCGGCCTGGGCGATTACAGCTTCGAGGACTTCGATCAGGCCGTGCGCCATGGCGTGGCCAAAAACGGCAGCACGTTGTACCCGGCGATGCCTTATCCGTCCTACGCGCGGGTCAACCAGGCGGACATGCAAGCGCTGTATGCGTATTTCATGCACGGCGTCGAACCGGTGGCGCAGGAGAACAAGGCCAGCGACATTCCCTGGCCGTTGAGCATGCGCTGGCCGCTGATGGGCTGGCGCTGGCTGTTCGCACCGAAGGTCGAGGATTACCAGGCCACATCGGCCGATCCGGTGATCGATCGTGGCGCATACCTGGTCGAAGGCCTCGGCCACTGCGGCGCCTGTCACACCCCGCGTGCGCTGACCATGCAGGAAAAATCCCTGAGCGCGGCGGACGGCAGCGAATTCCTCGCCGGCAGTGCGCCGCTGGAAGGCTGGATCGCCAAGAGCCTGCGCGGCGATCACCAGGATGGCCTCGGCAGCTGGAGCGAAGAACAACTGGTGCAGTTTCTCAAGACCGGGCGCAGTGATCGCAGCGCAGTATTCGGCGGCATGAGTGATGTGGTCACCCACAGCATGCAATACATGAGCGACGCCGACCTCACCGCGATTGCCCGCTATCTCAAATCACTGCCGGCCAATGACCCGGCGGATCAGCCGCATCAGTACGACCAGAAAGTGGCCAAAGCGCTGTGGAACGGTGACGACAGCCAACGCGGCGCGTCGGTGTACATCGACAACTGCGCGGCCTGCCACCGTACCGATGGCCATGGCTACACCCGGGTGTTCCCGGCGCTGGCGGGCAATCCGGTGCTGCAGACGGATGACCCGACATCGCTGATCCACATCGTGCTCAAGGGCGGGACTTTGCCGGCAACGCACACCGCGCCATCGAGCTTCACCATGCCCGGTTTCGCCTGGCGCCTGTCGGATCAGGAAGTCGCGGATGTGGTGAGTTTCATTCGTGGCAGCTGGGGCAACAAGGGTGCGCCGGTGAAAGCTGCCGATGTTGCCGAGTTACGTACGGAGGATATGAAGCAGACCTCCGGTGACGATCTTGGGCAGCTCACCTCGCATAACTGAGCGAAATGTGTCGACAGACCGCTGGCACGACATGACTTCGTATGTTGAGTCAGCGGTGTTCATCGAGTCGACTTCAGACCTCTGAACTGCACAAACGCATCCGCCAACTGCAAGTACAGTCTCTTGTCATGGTTATCGATATCGCCATCCCCGTCGCTATCGATAACCTCTTCGGAAAGGAGGTCATAGCGATCGTTTGCCTGCGATGAAGAGGCAAATAGCGCGTAGTCGTAGTCCATCATTTCGGTGGCGTCATCGCCGTAATGATAAAAAACAACCTCGGGACTTCCGTCGCGTTCCATGTCTGCAATTTCAAGCAAAATTCTGATTGGCATCACATTCAATCCATTCCGGTTGGCAAGCCACTATTAGTCATACGGCTTTAACGTAAGACGGCGCTTGCAACCACGTCTACTGTCATATCTGACAGGGTGTATGTGCACACAGTTGTAGGAACGTCGGTTACGATCAGAGATAGCCTTGGATGCTGTCCCCCTCCCCGAAAGTAGCGGACATGAACAACCACAACTGACCACTCGCCCGACGGCACTAGCCAGATGAGGATCGCCCCGATACTGTGCGCATATACAGTATCGGGGCGTTTTCATGTCTACTTCATTGCCACCTCGCGGTCGCGGCACCGCAACCAACCCGCACAACCGCTTTGCCCCCAGTCGTTCAGTGGCCGAGGACGATGGCTGGTATCAGGAAGTGCCAGAGACGCAAAACACCGAAGTGATCATCGAGAAGGCCAAATCGATCATCAGCCGCAACACCTCGCCGGATCTGCCCTTCGACCGTTCGGTAAATCCCTACCGCGGCTGCGAACACGGCTGCATCTATTGCTATGCACGGCCCAGCCACGCCTATTGGGACATGTCACCGGGCCTGGATTTCGAAACCCGGCTGATTGCCAAGACCAATGCCGCCCAGGTCCTCGAAGAACAGCTGAGCAAACCCGGCTATCAATGTGCGCCGATCAATCTCGGCTCCAATACCGACCCGTATCAGCCCATCGAGCGCGAATACAAAATCACCCGTCAGACCCTGGAAGTGCTGCTGCGCTATCGCCACCCGGTGACCATCGTTACCAAAGGTTCGCTGATTCTGCGCGATCTCGATTTGCTCACGGAGCTGGCGCAGCAACGGCTGGTAACGGTGATGATCAGCCTGACCACGCTGGAAGATGAACTCAAATGCATCCTCGAACCGCGCGCCGCTGCGCCCAAGGCACGCCTGCGCGCGATCCGGGTGATGCGCGAAGCAGGCATTCCGGTGGGCGTGCTGTGTTCGCCGATGATTCCGATGATCAATGACAGCGAAATCGAAAGCCTGCTCACCGAGGCCCACGCTGCCGGTGCGCAAAGCGCCGCCTACATGATGCTGCGCCTGCCGCTGGAAGTCGCGCCGCTGTTCGAGGAGTGGTTGCAGGCGCACTATCCGCAACGTGCCGCCCATGTGCTGAGCCTGATCCGCCAGAGTCGCGGCGGTGAACTCTACGACAGTCGATTCGGCGCGCGGATGCGCGGTGAAGGGCCGTTTGCCGACCTGCTCGCACAAAGATTTGCCAAGACCATCAAAAAGCTTGGCCTGAACAAACGCGAGGGCTATAACCTCGACTGCTCGGCCTTCTGTCCGCCGGGTCGCCAGATGTCGTTGATTTAGCGACAATTGGCTTTGGGTTGACGGGTTGGAATCCTTCCGCCGAAACACGCCGGTCACGTTTTTTGTGACCTGGAACACACGTTCTAGAGCGTTTGATTCAGTTTCAGTTAAGTTTCGGCGGCTACCTTGTTCATCGAGTGACTGACGGGTCGGGATGACCCGGATGGTTTAAACAGCCACTGGCTTCATACCGGAATACCGGGGAAGACTCCCTGAATCCGCACAAGAGGATGAATCATGAGTGACAAGGATAAACAGTCGTTGGCTGCCTCGGCGCAAAGCCCTGAAGCACAATCCGCCGATGCAGCACTGCGACAGATCGTTGATGGCTTTTTACGCTTTCACCATGACGTTTTTCCGCAGCAGGAAGAACTGTTCAAGAAGCTCGCCACCGCTCAGGCGCCCAAGGCGATGTTCATCACCTGCGCCGACTCGCGCATCGTTCCCGAACTGATCACCCAAAGCTCGCCGGGCGATCTGTTCGTTACCCGTAACGTCGGCAACGTGGTGCCGCCCTACGGTCAGATGAACGGCGGCGTCTCCACCGCGATCGAATACGCGGTACTGGCGCTGGGCGTGCAGCACATCATCATTTGCGGCCACTCCGATTGCGGCGCCATGCGCGCGGTACTCAACCCCGACAGCCTGGAAAAAATGCCGACGGTCAAAGCCTGGCTGCGCCATGCTGAAGTCGCGAAAACCATGGTGCACGACAACTGCAACTGCACCGACGAAAAAGACAGCATGCCGATCCTCACCGAGGAAAACGTCATCGCCCAATTGCAGCACTTGCGTACCCATCCTTCGGTAGCCTCGCGCATGGCGAACGGTCATCTGTTCATCCATGGCTGGGTCTACAACATCGAAACCAGCGAAATCAAAGCTTACGACGCGGACCAGGGTCGTTTCCTGCCTCTCGACGGCAGCCATCCGATTCCTGTGGCGACGCCCAAAGCGCGCTTCTAAATCTTCCCAACAATCTGTGTGGTATGACGCCGGCCGCTGATTCAGCGGTCCGGCCTCGCCACGCCTGAAGAAAACTTCGGGAGAATCGCCATGCGTGCGGCTCAATTGAAAGCTGTGTTGCCACGGGAGCTGCTCGCCTCCGTGGTTGTGTTTCTGGTCGCCCTGCCGCTGTGCATGGGCATCGCGATTGCCTCAGGGCTGCCGCCGGCCAAGGGTCTGATCACCGGCATCATCGGCGGTCTGGTGGTCGGTTGGCTGGCGGGCTCGCCGTTGCAGGTCAGCGGCCCGGCGGCGGGTCTGGCGGTGCTGGTTTTCGAGCTGGTGCGCCAGCATGGCGTCGAGATGCTCGGGCCGATCCTGCTGCTCGCCGGATTTCTGCAACTGGTCGCCGGGCGGCTGAAGCTTGGCTGCTGGTTTCGCGTCACGGCGCCAGCGGTGGTCTACGGCATGCTCGCAGGCATTGGCGTGTTGATTGTGCTCTCGCAAATCCATGTGATGCTCGATGCCAAGCCGCAGCCTTCCGGGCTCGACAACCTCACGGCGTTCCCGGCGGCCGTAGCGCAAGCCTTGCCGTCGTTCGGCTGGCAGGCGGGTCTGCTCGGCTTGTCGACGATTGCGGTGATGTGGCTGTGGGAAAAATTCCGCCCGCATTCGCTGCGCTTCATTCCCGGCGCATTGCTCGGTGTGGGTCTGGCGACGGTGGCGAGCCTGATGCTGGCGTTGCAGGTCAAACGCGTTGAAGTGCCGGCGAATCTGGCCGAGGCGATCGATTGGCTCAAGCCGGCCGACCTGATGAATCTGGCCGACCCGACACTGCTGATTGCCGCGTTCGCCGTGGCGTTCATCGCCAGTGCCGAAACCCTGCTGTCCGCTGCGGCGGTGGATCGCATGCACAGCGGCGTGCGTTCGGACTTCGACCGTGAACTGTCGGCACAAGGTGTCGGCAACATGCTCTGCGGTCTGGTCGGCGCGCTGCCGATGACCGGGGTGATCGTGCGCAGTTCGGCCAACGTTCAGGCTGGTGCGACCACACGCTACTCGACGATTTTCCATGGCCTGTGGCTGCTGGCATTCGTGCTGTTGCTGTCGAGCGTGCTGCAAAGCATTCCGGTGGCGAGTCTGGCGGGGGTGCTGGTGTATACCGGCTTCAAACTGGTCGACCTGAAAGCTTTCCGTGGTCTGGGCCGGTACGGGCGGATGCCGATGTTCACCTACGCCGCGACGGCGCTGGCGATCATTTTTACTGACCTGCTCACCGGTGTGCTGATCGGTTTCGGCCTGACCATGTTGAAACTGGCATTCAAGGCTTCGCGCCTGAAAATCAGCCTGATCGACTTGCCGCAGGACGGCGAAATGGAATTGCGTCTGGTCGGCGCGGCGACGTTCCTCAAAGTGCCGGCGCTGACCCAGGTGCTGGGCAGCATTCCCCACGGCACGACGGTGCATGTGCCGCTGAACAACCTGAGCTACATCGACCATTCGTGTCTCGAGTTGCTTGAGGAATGGGGCCGGGCGAATGCGGCGAAGGGATCGAAGCTGTTGATCGAATCGCGTGGGTTGAAGCGACGGCTTGAGGGGCGGGTTCGGACCAATACCGGGATTGGTGCGGCTGGCTAGATCTTCCTGCCTGAGCACAAACCCTGTGGGAACGAGCTTGCTCGCGAAAGCGGTGGACCAGTCAACCGTGATGTTGAATGACACATTGCATTCGCGAGCAAGCTCGCTCCCACATTGGAATGAGGTGTTTGAGGGTTATGCAGCAGGCTGGTCGAGTTCCAGACCCACCCCCAACCGGCGGCCCATGCACGGCCAGCGTTTCCACGCCGCGCCAGTGTCCGGACTGCTGAGTTTTTCGCGGTAGGCTTCGACCGACTCCAAAGCAAAACTCTCTTCGTTGAGCATCTCGTCGATCGCGTGATGCACCGCTTCATCCAGTTGGTTGGCGAATTCCTCACCGATCAATTGGTGAGCAATCAGGTTGGCGACCGTCATGTCCAAGGGGATCAATGGCTGGCCGAAGTGCTTGATGTACAGGTCGTTGACCTCTTCGACAAAACGGTGTGCCAGATAGGCCTCGTCGAGCAGGCTGTCCAGGCCGACATGCCCGGCCATTATCGCCGGCGGCTGGAGGAAATACTGCTCGGCGATTTTCAGCACCGGTTTGATCTGCGATTCGATTCCCGCTTCCCTGGCGACTTCATTGGCTGCATCCAGCAGGTCCGGTACTTCATCGATGTAGGCGGCGACAAAACGCGTCAGCACGCCCTGGGCGTCGGCTTCCGGCAACTGGATCGCCGGGTGCAGGTGAGGCAGCTTGCTTTCCAGCTGACGGGTCAGCAGGCCGGTGTCTTTTTCGTGCTGTTGGGCTTTTTGGATCTGCTCGCGCAATGCGGCGGTGTTCATGAAAACTCCAGGAAACAAGGCAATGAAATAGGGAAGACATAACTTAGCTGGCTTACGAAAAACGCTAAGACGCATTTGTCATAATTATTTCATCCTTGATGCAGCTGCGTTATATCCATTCGCCACCACTCGTCTGCATCCTTCTCCATTCGGGCACTTGAACGCAAGCGCCGGGTGTTTCAGCTCATTTACGTGCCCGGGTTGCAATTCCCGGGCGCTGTCTATACTCGCCAATGAATGGAGTTAGCTGATGACGCCCGACTGCACCCGCAGCAAGGCCCGGCGATTCAAGTTCGTAGTCTGATGCAGCCGCTCCCTTGCCGCAGGCGATACGCCGGCGGGATAACAAGAACGATAAGGGGAACCCGCAATGATGCGACATCCACATGTCTGGATGGGCCTCCTGTTGTGGTCGATTTTCAGCCCGGCCAACGCGGCATGGACTGTGAATATGGCGCCTGGAGCGACTGAAATCAGTCACGCAGTATTCGACCTGCACATGACCATTTTCTGGATCTGTGTGGTGATCGGGATCATCGTCTTCGGCGCCATGTTCTGGTCGATGATGGTGCACCGCCGCTCTACTGGCCAGGTCGCGGCCAAATTCCACGAAAGCACCGGCGTCGAGATCATGTGGACCATCGTGCCGCTGCTGATCCTGGTGGCCATGGCCGTGCCGGCCACCGCGACGCTGATCAAGATGTACGACACCAGCGAGCCGGACATCGATATCCAGATCACCGGTTATCAGTGGAAGTGGCACTACAAATACCTGGGCCAGGACGTCGAGTTCTTCAGCAACCTGGCCACCCCCGCCGAGCAGATCCACAACAAGGAAGCCAAGGGCGAGCATTACTTGCTCGAAGTCGACAAGCCGCTGGTGCTGCCGATCGGCGCCAAGGTGCGCTTTCTGGTGACCTCGGCTGACGTCATTCACTCATGGTGGGTGCCGGCGTTTGCGGTCAAGCGCGATGCGATTCCCGGGTTCGTCAATGAGGCCTGGACGCGCATCGACAAGCCCGGTCTCTACCGTGGCCAGTGCGCCGAATTGTGCGGCAAGGATCACGGCTTCATGCCGATCGTGGTCGAGGTCAAGGAACAGGCCGACTACGAAAAATGGCTCGCCGAGCGCAAGGCCGAGGCCGCGCAGCTCAAAGAACTGACCAGCAAGGAATGGACCCTCGACGAACTCAAGGAGCGCGGCGACAAGGTTTACCACACCACTTGCGTGGCCTGTCACCAGGCTGAAGGCCAGGGCCTGCCGCCGATGTTCCCGGCGCTCAAGGGCTCGAAAATCGCCACCGGGCCGATCAAGGATCACCTGAGCATCGTCTACCACGGCAAACCCGGCACCGCCATGGCGGCGTTCGGCAAACAGCTGTCGGAAGTCGATATCGCAGCGGTCGTGACTTACGAACGTAACGCCTGGGGCAACAACAAGGGCGACATGGTCACGCCAAAAGAAGTGCTGGAGCTGAAACAGGCGGAAAGCAAATGAGCCGGTCAATTGCGTATTCAGTGAACCGGTCGGGGCAGCGCGCCCCGGCCTGCCCCGTCCACTTTCGTGAAGGAGACCGGCCATGAGCGCTGTCATCGATGACCACGGTCACGCCGACCACGCCCACGGCCCCGCCAAAGGCCTGATGCGCTGGGTGCTGACCACCAACCACAAGGACATCGGCACGCTGTACCTGTGGTTTGCCTTCTGCATGTTCCTGCTCGGCGGCTCGTTCGCCATGGTCATTCGCGCCGAGCTGTTCCAGCCCGGCCTGCAGATCGTGCAGCCGGAATTCTTCAACCAGATGACCACCATGCACGGTCTGGTCATGGTGTTCGGCGCGGTGATGCCGGCATTCGTCGGCCTCGCCAACTGGATGATTCCGCTGATGGTCGGCGCGCCGGACATGGCCCTGCCACGGATGAACAACTTCAGCTTCTGGCTGTTGCCGGCGGCGTTTCTGCTGCTGGTCTCGACGCTGTTCACCCCGGGTGGCGGGCCAAATTTCGGCTGGACCTTTTATGCGCCGCTGTCGACGACCTACGCGCCGGAAAGCGTGACGTTCTTCATCTTCGCCATCCACTTGATGGGCATCAGTTCGATCATGGGCGCGATCAACGTGGTCGCGACCATCCTCAACCTGCGCGCGCCCGGCATGACCCTGATGAAAATGCCGCTGTTCGTCTGGACCTGGCTAATCACCGCGTTTCTGCTGATCGCAGTAATGCCGGTGCTGGCCGGCTGCGTGACGATGATGCTCATGGATATTCACTTCGGCACCAGTTTCTTCAGTGCTGCCGGCGGCGGTGACCCGGTGCTGTTCCAGCATGTGTTCTGGTTCTTCGGCCACCCCGAGGTGTACATCATGATCCTGCCGGCGTTCGGCGCGGTCAGCCAGATCATCCCGACCTTCGCGCGCAAGCCGCTGTTCGGCTACACCTCGATGGTCTACGCCACGGCGAGCATCGCGTTCCTGTCGTTCATTGTCTGGGCGCACCACATGTTCGTGGTCGGCATTCCGCTGGTGGGCGAATTGTTCTTCATGTACGCGACCATGCTGATCGCCGTGCCGACGGGTGTGAAAGTGTTCAACTGGGCGAGCACCATGTGGCAAGGCTCGATGACCTTCGAGACACCGATGCTGTTTGCCGTGGCGTTCGTCATCCTGTTCTCCATTGGCGGTTTCTCCGGGCTGATGCTGGCGATCGCCCCAGCGGACTTCCAGTATCAGGACACCTACTTTGTCGTCGCGCACTTCCACTATGTGCTGGTGCCGGGGGCGATCTTCGGCATCTTCGCCTCGGCCTATTACTGGCTGCCGAAGTGGACCGGGCACATGTACGACGAAACCCTCGGCAAGCTGCACTTCTGGCTGTCGTTCGTGGGCATGAACCTGACCTTCTTCCCGATGCACTTCGTCGGTCTTGCGGGGATGCCGCGACGGATTCCGGACTACAACCTGCAGTTCGCCGATTTCAACATGGTCTCGTCGATCGGCGCATTCATGTTCGGCGCCACGCAGATCTTCTTCCTGTTCATCGTCATCAAGACCATCCGTGGCGGCGCACCGGCCCCGGCGAAACCGTGGGACGGTGCCGAAGGGCTGGAGTGGAGCGTGCCGTCGCCAGCGCCGTATCACACCTTCACCACGCCGCCGGAAGTGAAATGAACACCTGCTGTTTTTTGCAATGTGTGCAGAGGCACAGATCCCCAGTGGATGCTCACAGATCTCCTGTGGATGTACACAGATCCCTTGTGGGGAGGGGATTTATCCCCGTTGGGTTGCGCAGCAGCCCCAAAACCTGCAATCGAAATTCATCAGGTAGACCGTGTGCGCTGGATTCAGGGCCGCTTCGCAGCCCAACGGGGATAAATCCCCTCACCACACAGGTATTGCCGAGCAAAGGTGATCACCGGGGAGGCATGAACCATGGCTGACTCGATCTCGCTGAAGAAACTCGTCACCCGCCTGCTGCTGGTGGTGGTGGCGATGTTCGTCTTCGGTTTCGCCCTGGTGCCGATCTACGACGTGATGTGCAAAGCCTTCGGCATCAACGGCAAGACCGGCGGCCAGTACGCGGGCGAGCAAGTGGTCGACACCTCGCGCCAGGTGCGTGTGCAGTTTCTCTCGACCAACACCGCCGACATGCCGTGGGACTTTTACCCGAAACACGACGAGCTGACCGCCAATCCCGGTGCCGTGAACGAGATGGTATTCATCGCGCGCAATCCCACCGATAAACCGATGAGTGCGCAAGCGGTGCCGAGTATTGCGCCGAGCAACGCCGCGGCGTTTTTTCACAAGACCGAATGCTTTTGTTTTACCCAGCAGGTGCTGCAGCCCGGTGAACAGATCGAAATGCCGGTGCGTTTCATCGTTGACCGCGACATGCCCAAGGAAGTGAAGCACCTGACGCTGTCCTACACGCTGTTCGATATCACCGCCCGACATCCGCCGGTGGCTGTAAACACTGGTGGCTGAGCGTGCCCGATAAGGAGAACAATAAATGGCAACTCATGAGCATTATTACGTCCCGGCCCAGAGCAAATGGCCGATCATCGCCACGCTCGGGATGTTCGTCACCGTCTACGGCCTCGCCACCTGGTTCAACGATCTCAAGGCCGCACGCCCGGATTCCCACGGCCCGCTGATCTTTTTCGTCGGCGGCCTGCTGCTGGCGTACATGCTGTTCGGCTGGTTCGGTGCGGTGATCAAGGAAAGTCGCGCGGGGCTGTACAGCCCGCAGCTGGACCGTTCGTTCCGCTGGGGCATGAGCTGGTTCATCTTTTCCGAGGTGATGTTTTTCGTCGCCTTCTTCGGCGCGCTGTTCTATATCCGCGTCGTGTCCGCACCCGGGCTGGCCGGCGAAGGCAGCAAGGGCCTGTCGGAAATGCTCTGGCCGAACTTCGAATATGTCTGGCCGTTGCTGAACAACCCCGACCCGAAACTGTTCCCACCGCCCAAGGATGTCATCAGCCCTTGGGGCCTGCCGCTGCTCAACACGATCCTGCTGGTCAGCTCCAGCGTAACCATCACCATCGCCCACCATGCGCTGAAGAAAGGCCATCGCGGCGCGCTGAAACTGTGGCTGGCGATCACCGTGCTGCTGGGCATCGCGTTCCTCGGTTTCCAGGCCGAGGAATACATCCACGCCTACCAAGAACTGGGGCTGACCCTCGGCTCGGGCATCTACGGCGCGACGTTCTTCATGCTTACCGGCTTCCACGGCGCCCACGTGACCATCGGCACGATCATCCTGTTCGTGATGCTGATGCGCATCATGAAAGGCCATTTCGACAACGAGCACCAGTTCGGTTTCGAAGCGGCGAGCTGGTATTGGCACTTCGTCGACGTGGTGTGGATCGGCTTGTTCTTCTTCGTCTATGTGCTCTGAAAACAGCTGCAAATGGCGAGCTGCAAGCTTCAAGTCAAAGCGGGATGGCCTCTAACTTGTAGCTTGCCGCTTGAAGCTTGCCGCTCGCGTCTACCACGGCACGTGGGACACCAACTGGCCGCTGTAGAAACCCCAGGCCATCAGGCCGACGGTGACCACGGCCAGTGCCACCCGAACACTCAAGGCGATGACCAGCCGATTGGAGCTGCTGTCGTCCTTGACCAGGAAAAACAGGCCGCTGAACAGGCTGACGACCGTGGCAATCAGCATCAGGACGATCGCTGCTTTGAACATGGCAAGACTCCGGGGGACAGGCGATGCACTTGAGTATAGCGAGCGCGATGACTGACTTTATGGCGCGCCCATGAAGCGCTTTCGCCCGGGCGTGATTCCCACCGTAGTGGTCGCCCTGTTGCTGCCGCTGATGGTTGCGCTGGGCTTCTGGCAACTGGGCCGGGGTGCGGAGAAAACCGCGCTGCTGGCCAGTCATGCCGAACGTCGCGTGGCCGAACCGCTGGCCAGCAGCGAACTGCTCGGCAACGCCGACCCGGCTTACCGCCGCGTGCGCCTGCACGGCCAGTTCGATCCGGCCCACACCCTGTTGCTGGACAACCGCCAGCGTGGCGGCAAGGTCGGCGTCGAATTGCTGCAACCGTTTCAGGACCAACGCAGCGGCCTCTGGCTGCTGGTCAATCGCGGCTGGCTGCCATGGCCCGATCGGCGCGTGCCGCCGCAATTCACGACACCGGCCGAGGCGCTGACGCTCGACGCCTGGGTCTATGTCGCCCCCGGCGCAACGTTCCAGTTGCACGCCGATCCGGTCAGCCATGTCTGGCCGCAAACCATTACCGCCGTCGAGCCGGGCAAATTGTGGCAAACCCTGGAGCGCGACGGCTTCGCCTACGAATTACGCGCCGAACCCGGGCCGGCGAGCTACCAGACCGATTGGCCGGTAGTCGCGATGGGCCCGGAAAAACACCTCGGCTACGCCGTGCAATGGTTCGCCATGGCCACGGCCCTGCTCGGTCTTTACCTCTATTTCGGCTGGCACCACGCAAAGGAGAAACGCCATGGGAAGCGCCATGAATCCACCCAGCATGTCTGAGGCCAAACCCGTTCCGAGCCGCCGGCGCGGGCGCATTCAATTGTTGCTGATCGTGCTTGGCGTGGTCGGGCCGATGCTGCTCGCCACCGGCATGTACAAATTGCAGTTCTGGGTGCCGGAAGGACGCAGCTACCACGGCGAGCTGATCGGCAACGGCCAGACCCGCGCCGACCTCGGCGTGCAGGCCGATGAGCAGCGCTGGCAGATTCTGGTCACAGCGCCGAAGGATTGTGCCGTCGATTGCCAGCAACTGGTTTATCTGGCGCGGCAGATCCAGATCAGCCTCGGCCGCGAAGCCGGGCGCGCCAGCCACGCCCTCGCCGCCGCGCAACCACTGAGCGCTGATTACGCCGCCAAACTCGACCGCGAATATCCGCAGTTGCAGCGCTATCCGCTGGATGCCGGGGTGTTCGCCAGGACCACCGGCGATAAAGCCGTGCCGCAGCTGTGGATCGTCGACCCGCACGGCAATCTGGTGCTGCGTTACGAGCCGAATGTGAAGGGCAAGGATCTGCTTAACGACCTGCGGCATCTGCTGAAACTGTCGAACATCGGATGAGGGCATCGTCATGGCCAAACCTGGATTTCGCCTCGCGCTGTTTGCCACCCTGCTGGCACTGATTGTGGTGTTGCTCGGCGCCTACACCCGCCTGACCCACGCCGGCCTCGGCTGCCCGGACTGGCCAGGCTGCTACGGCTTTATCAGCGTGCCGAAAAGCGAGGCGCAACTGGCCCATGCCGAACTGCATTTCCCTGACGCGCCAGTGGAGGCGCACAAGGGCTGGAACGAGATGATCCACCGCTACTTCGCCGGCACCCTCGGCTTGCTGATTTCAGTTTTGGCCGGGCGCGCCTGGGTCAACCGGCGCCATCCGGGCCAGCCGGTGAAACTGCCGCTGTTTCTGCTGGCGGTGGTCATCGCCCAAGCGGCGTTCGGTATGTGGACGGTGACGCTCAAGCTCTGGCCGCAAGTGGTCACCGGGCATTTGCTCGGCGGCTTTGCCACATTGAGTCTGCTGTTCCTGCTGACGCTGAGGTTGTCCGGCGTGCTGCCGGCGCTGACCGTACCCAAGCGCCTGCAATATTGGGCGACGGCGGGGCTGCTGCTGGTGATCGGCCAGATCGCCTTGGGCGGCTGGGTCAGTTCCAACTACGCAGCGGTGGCCTGCATCGACTTCCCCACCTGCCACGGCCAATGGCTGCCTGCGGCGGACTTCGCCAACGGTTTCCACCTGACCCAGCACATCGGCCCGAATTATCTCGGCGGACAACTCGATAGCGACGCGCGCACGGCCATTCATCTGACACACCGCATCGGCGCTTTGCTGGTGACGGTCGTGCTGCTCGGTCTGGCGTGGCAGTTGAAAGTGGTGGGCATGACGCGTCTGGCCGGGCTGCTGCTGATCGCCCTTTCCGCGCAGATCACCCTCGGCATCAGCAACGTGCTGTTTCATCTACCGCTGCCAGTGGCCGTCGCCCATAACGCTGGCGGTGCGGCGCTGTTGCTGACTCTGGTGCTGGTCAACTATCACGCGCGCACCAGCCTGTTGCGGGTGAACCAACCGGTGCTGGCGCGCTGGCGCTTGAGTGCGCACAAACCTGTCGTCGCGCCCATCGCATTGAAAGGAGAAACGCCATGGCGAGTCTGATCGGCCAGCGTGCAGCGCAAGCGCTGTGGCGCGATTATCTGGAGCTGACCAAACCGAAAGTCGTGGTGCTGATGCTGATCACCTCGCTGGTCGGCATGTTCCTCGCCACCCGCGCGGGCGTGCCGTGGACGGTGCTGGTGTTTGGCAATCTGGGCATTGCCCTGTGCGCCGGCGGCGCGGCGGCGGTCAATCATGTGGTCGATCGGCGTATCGATGCGGTAATGGCGCGCACGCACAAACGTCCGCTGGCCGAAGGCCGGGTCTCACCTGCGGCGGCGTTGACCTTCGCCCTGGTGCTGGCATTGCTCGGCCAGGCGCTGCTGCTGACCTTCACCAATCAGCTGACCGCTTGGCTGACTCTCGCCTCGCTGCTCGGTTATGCGGTGGTCTACACCGGTTTTCTCAAGCGTGCGACGCCGCAGAACATCGTCATCGGCGGCCTCGCCGGTGCCGCGCCGCCGCTGCTGGGCTGGACCGCCGCCACCGGCCATGTCAGCGCCGAACCGCTGTTGCTGGTGCTGATCATCTTCGCCTGGACCCCGCCGCACTTCTGGGCGCTGGCGATTCATCGCAAAGAGGAATACGCCAAGGCCGACATTCCGATGCTGCCGGTGACCCATGGCGAGCACTACACCAAAGTGCACATTCTCCTCTACACCTTCGCGCTGCTGGCAGTGAGTCTGCTGCCGTACGTGATTCACATGAGCGGCGCGCTGTACCTGGTCTGTGCGCTGGTGTTGGGCGCAAGGTTTCTGCAATGGGCCGTGGTGCTGTACCGTGGCACTCGGCCGCACGCGGCGATCAACACCTTCAAGTACTCTATTTATTACTTGTTCGTGTTGTTCATCGCCCTGCTCGTAGACCACTACTTACTGTTGAACCTATGACCCGAACCCAGAAAACCGTCTTCATCCTCGTCGCCGTGATCGCGCTGATCCTCGGGCTTACCGTGAATAAAGTGCTGAACGGCAAAGGCCAGGGCGATCCGACTGCGCTGATCGACGCCGGCATTATCCTGCTGCCGCAGAGCCGCAACCTGCCGGACGTGACCATGACCGATCAGGACGGCAAACCAGTTGCCATCGACGAGTTGAAAGGCAAGTGGAGTCTGTTGTTCTTCGGTTATACCTTCTGCCCGGACATCTGCCCGACCACCCTGGCGCAACTGCGGCAGATCAAGAGTGAATTGCCGAAAGAGGCTGTGGATAAATTGCAGATCGTGCTGGTCAGCGTTGACCCCAACCGCGATACGCCGAAGCAGTTGAAACAGTACCTGGGCTACTTCGATCCGCAGTTCATTGGCCTGACGCCTTCATCTATCGAGGAGCTGCAGAAGGTCGCGAACGCGGTGAGCATTCCGTTCATTCCCGCCGATACCAGCAAGCCGAATTACACCGTGGACCACAGCGGCAACCTTGCGGTGATCGGCCCGGACGGCACGCAGCGCGGGTTTATTCGCGCGCCGTTGAACAATGCCAAGCTGGTGGCGCAGTTGCCGGCGATGCTTGAGCGCAATTGACAGTTCAAAAGCTAAAAAGCCCCTCACCCTAACCCTCTCCCAGAGGGAGAGGGGACTGACCGAGGTGTTTATTCGAATTGCGCCGACCTGCAATTGTGAGTCGAACTCAGGCTCGAAAAGCTTGAAGGTCGGCCCCCTCTCCCTCGGGAGAGGGCTGGGGTGAGGGGAAGCTTCAAGGCAGGTCGCAAGCCAGGCACCAGACACAAAAAAGGGGACGCCATTGGCGTCCCCTTTTTCATTGCAGCAACCTTAATCAGAACGCCGGCAACACCGCGCCTTTGTACTTCTCGGTAATGAACTGCTTCACTTCCGGGCTGTGCAGCGCAGCCGCCAGTTTCTTCATCGCGTCGCTGTCCTTGTTGTCCGCGCGGGACACGAGGATGTTCACGTACGGCGAGTCGTTGCCTTCGATCACCAGCGCATCCTTGGACGGATCAAGCTTGGCTTCCAGCGCATAGTTGGTGTTGATCAGCGCCAGATCAACCTGAGTCAGCACGCGCGGGATGGTCGCGGCTTCCAGTTCACGGATCTTCAGGTCTTTCGGATTCTCGGCGATGTCTTTGACGGTCGACAGGATGTTTTTCGAATCCTTGAGCTTGATCACGCCAGCCTTGTCCAGCAGCAACAGCGCACGGCCGCCGTTGGTGGCGTCGTTCGGGATCACCACGTTGGCACCACCGGGCAGGTCCTTCAGATCCTTGAGCTTGCTCGAATAAGCACCCAGCGGCTCCAAGTGCACGCCGGTCACGGCGACGAGGCTGGTGCCCTTGGCCTTGTTGAACTCATCGAGGTACGGCTGGTGCTGGAAGAAGTTGGCGTCCAGACGCTTTTCAGCGACCTGTACGTTCGGCTGAATGTAGTCGGTGAAGACCTTGACCTTCAGATCCACGCCTTCCTTGGCCAGGGCCGGTTTGACGAATTCGAGGATTTCCGCGTGCGGCACCGGGGTGGCGGCAACGGTCAGAGTCTCGGCGTGGGCCGAAAACGCCGCAACAGCGGCGAAAGCAGCGATCAGTTTTTTCATTCAGCTAACTCCTTGTGAGGGCGCCCGCCAGCGAATGGCCCGCGCCTCTTGATTAAAAAACCGCTTATTTGCGCGAGAAATGCACGACCAGACGGTCGCCAACCATTTGCAGCACTTGCACCAGAATCAACAGCAGCACCACGGTGACGATCATCACGTCAGTCTGGAAACGCTGGTAGCCGAAACGGATCGCTAGGTCGCCCAGACCACCGGCGCCGACCACACCGGCCATCGCCGTGTAGGACACCAGTGTAATCGCTGTCACCGTAATCGCTGCGAAGATGCCCGGACGGGCTTCCGGCAGCAGGGCGTTCATGATGATCTGCCGCGTGGTCGCGCCCATCGACTGGGTCGCTTCGATGATGCCGCGATCGACTTCGCGCAGCGCGGTTTCCACCAGACGCGCGAAGAACGGCGTAGCACCCACCACCAGCGGCGGGATCGCCCCGGCCACACCCAGCGAGGTGCCGGTGATCAGCACGGTGAACGGAATCATCACGATCAGCAGAATGATGAATGGCAGCGAACGCAAGATGTTCACCACCAGCGACAGCACGGCGTAGAGGCCACGGTTCTCCAGCAACTGACGCGGGCTGCAGAGAAACAGCAGCACGCCCAGCGGCAGACCGAGCAGCACCGTGAACAACAGCGAACCGCCGAGCATCAGCATGGTGTCGCCAGTCGCCAGCCAGATTTCATACCAGTCGATATTGGCGAAGAAACTCATTAGGTCGGCCATTAGCGCAACACCTCCATGTGAACGTCAGCGGCGGTGAAGCGGGCAAACGCCGCTTCCATGTCGCCACCGGTGACAGCGAGGGTCAGTTGCCCGTACGGAATATCTTTGATGCGGTCGATGCGACCGGCAAGGATGCTGTAGTCGACGCCGGTTTCCCGCGCGACGGTGCCGAGCAACGGCGCGTAGGTCGCCTCGCCCTGAAAGGTCAGACGCACGATGCGCCCGGGCACATGGGCGAAGTCGTCACGCTGCTCGCTCTCGTCGATCTGCTCGCTTTCCTGGACGAAACGCTTGGTGGTCGGGTGCTGCGGATGCAGGAACACATCGGCCACCGGACCCTGCTCGACGATCACGCCAGCGTCCATCACCGCGACCTGATCGCAGACGCGACGGATCACGTCCATCTCGTGGGTGATCAGGACAATGGTCAGTTTCAGTTCGCGGTTGATTTCGGCCAGCAGTTGCAGGACCGATGCCGTGGTCTGCGGGTCGAGGGCGCTGGTGGCCTCGTCGCACAGCAGAATTTTCGGCTTGGTCGCCAGCGCACGGGCAATGCCGACGCGTTGCTTCTGACCGCCGGACAATTGCGCCGGGTACTTTTTCGCGTGGTCGGACAGACCGACCCGCGCCAGCAGCTCGGCCACGCGATGGTTGATTTCGCTGCTCGACAACTCACCGGCCAGGGTCAGCGGCAGGGCCACGTTGTCGGCGACGGTCTTGGAGGCGAGCAGGTTGAAGTGCTGGAAGATCATCCCGACCTGCTGGCGGAAACGGCGCAGGCCGTTGGCGTCCAGTGCGGTGACTTCTTCGCCGTCGACGATGATCTTGCCGCCACTGGAATCTTCCAGACGATTGATCAGACGCAGCAGGGTACTTTTGCCCGCACCGGAATGGCCAATCAGGCCGAACACCTGGCCGTTCTCGATGGCGAGACTGGTCGGGTGCAGCGCGGGAATATCCTTACCGGCAACGCGGTAAGTCTTGTGGACGTTTTGAAACTCGATCACGTAGCGAACCTTGTGGGGCGCGTTGGAAAAGGATCAGCGGTTAGCCGGGCGCGCATTTTAGCCTGTCCGTATAGAGGTTCTTAGCATTTATTTCGCAATTAACCTTCAATTTGGCAATAACGCGATCAAAGGTCAGATAAACGGAACGGCTGAAACGCTCATCAGTCACTAAGTAAGCGACTTGAAACCCTGGGTGCCGTGCCCGGGAATCACTCAAGGGTCTGCGGAAGGCATCCGGGGCCAAACGAGGAGTTTACGTCTGATGAGCATCAAAAAGCCTGCACCCGATAAAAGCGAGATGGCCGGAACCGACACCCCGGATCGCGCCAACACCAACGCCAAGCTCGACAGCCTGGAAGAATTCCGTTCGGACGCCACCGGTCAGGCACTGCGCACCAATCAGGGCGTGAAGATCGCCGACAACCAGAACACCCTCAAAGCCGGGCCGCGCGGGCCTTCGCTGCTGGAAGACTTCATCATGCGTGAAAAGATCACGCACTTTGACCATGAGCGGATTCCGGAGCGTATCGTCCATGCGCGTGGTACCGGCGCCCACGGTTTCTTTCAGACCTACGAGAACCATGCAGCGCTGACCAAGGCCGGTTTCCTACAGGATCCGGGCAAGAAAACCCCAGTGTTCGTGCGCTTTTCCACGGTGCAGGGGCCACGGGGTTCCGGCGATACCGTGCGTGACGTGCGCGGCTTTGCGGTGAAATTTTTTACCGATGAAGGCAACTTCGACCTGGTCGGCAACAACATGCCGGTGTTCTTCATTCAGGACGCGATCAAGTTCCCGGACTTCGTCCACGCGGTGAAGCCCGAGCCGCACAACGAAATCCCCACCGGCGGCTCGGCGCACGATACGTTCTGGGACTTCGTCTCGCTGGTGCCGGAATCGGCGCACATGGTCATCTGGGCGATGTCCGACCGGGCCATCCCGAAAAGCCTGCGCAGCATGCAGGGCTTCGGCGTACACACCTTCCGCCTGATCAACGCCGAGGGCAAATCACGCTTCGTCAAATTCCACTGGCGCCCTACCGCCGGCACCTGCTCGCTGGTGTGGGACGAGGCGCAGAAGCTCGCCGGTAAAGACACCGACTACCATCGTCGCGACCTGTGGGAAGCGATCGAGATGGGCGACTACCCGGAGTGGGAACTGGGCGTACAGATCGTCGAAGAAGAGAACGAACATGACTTTGATTTCGACATTCTCGACCCGACCAAAATCATCCCCGAAGAAATCGTTCCGATTACGCCGCTGGGCAAAATGACCCTGAACCGCAACCCGGACAACTTCTTCGCGGAAACCGAGCAGGTCGCTTTCTGCCCTGGCCACATCGTGCCAGGCATCGACTTCTCCAATGACCCGCTGCTGCAAGGTCGGCTGTTTTCCTACACCGACACGCAGATCAGCCGACTCGGCGGGCCGAACTTCCATGAGCTGCCGATCAACCGTCCGGTGGCGCCGTTCCACAACGGCCAGCGTGACGCACAGCACCGCACTACCATCGACAAGGGCCGCGCTTCTTACGAGCCAAACTCGATCGACGGCGGCTGGCCGAAAGAAACCCCGCCGGCGGCACAGGACGGTGGTTTCGAGAGCTACCCGGAGCGCATCGACGCCGCGAAGATCCGTCAGCGCAGCGAATCGTTCAGCGATCACTTCTCCCAGGCCCGCTTGTTCTTCAACAGCATGAGCGACCACGAGAAAGAGCACATCATCGCTGCCTACAGCTTCGAGCTGGGCAAGGTCGAGCGTGAGTTCATCCGTGCCCGCGAAGTGAACGAGATCCTTGCCAATATCGACCTGACCCTGGCCAAACGCGTGGCGGAAAACCTTGGTTTGCCGGCGCCAGCCAAAGGCACGGTCGAAGTGCGCAAGACCTCGCTGGAGCAATCGCCAGCGTTGAGCCAGGCCAACCTGCTGCCGGGCAATATCAAGACGCGCAAGGTGGCGATTCTCGCGGCCAACGGAGTTGATGCTGCGGCCATCGATGCGATGAAGAAAGCGCTGGAAGCCGAAGGCGCTCACGCAAAACTGCTCGGCCCGACCTCGGCGCCAGTGACAGCCGCTGACGGCAAGGCATTGCCGGTGGATGCGTCGATGGAAGGCATGCCGTCGATCGCTTTCGACGCGGTATTCGTGCCGGGTGGCGCGGCGTCGATTACTGCGTTGAGCGGTGATGGAGTGGCGTTGCATTACCTGCTGGAAGCGTACAAGCACCTGAAGGCGATCGCGCTGCACGGCGAGGCCAAGCAATTGCAGGACTTGCTGAAGCTCGATGCGGATGCGGGGCTGTTGCAGGGCGCGGATGTGGGCGCGTTGACCAAGCCGTTCTTCGCCGCGATCGGCGAGCATCGGGTCTGGGCGCGGGAGCCTAAGGCCAAGGCGATTCCAGCGTAAAAGCAAAAGATCGCAGCCTTCGGCAGCTCCTACAGGATGTACTCAATCCCATGTAGGAGCTGCCGGAGGCTGCGATCTTTTTATGGTTTACGCGGGCTTAAAACCATCTGCGCCGGCACTGTGCGCAAGATCTGCTTCTCGATCTGCAGATCAAAATCAGGATCGAGCTTCTTGACTCGCTTGCTCAGCAACGTCGCCAGCCACGGGTAATCCGCGGTGCGCGGCGCCTGAACGCTGACGGCACATTCGTAATTCACCACATCGGCGGCGATAGCATCGAGTTGTCGTTGCAGCTTGTGAATATCGCCGATGTTCAACGCAACAGTGGTGCTCTCGGCGGTCGGGTCGATGACCTTGGCTTTCGGCCTGGCTTCGGCAGCCAGCAGCGCGGCCTCAGCCTTTTCCAGCTCGGCCTTGCGCGCTTCGGTGATCGCGCCGTTGACGCCGCCGGTCAGCGCTGGCGCCTTGGGCATCAGAGCACGGGCGCGGCTGAGCGCGGTGGCGGCAGCGTTGACATCGCCTTTTTGCAGGACGATCTGGCTGCGGCGCAGGTACGCCTCGGCCAGCTGCCGCTGGTATTGCTCAAGGGATTGATCATTGGGGGTTGCGGCCTGCAACGCGGCCAACTGGTCTTCGGCGGTGGCCAGTTCGCTGCTGGCCAGGCTTTGCTCCAGCTGTGCGATGGCCGTAGCCCGCGCATCGGGGACTTCAGCCACCGGCGGCGTGCTTTGGCAGGCGCCCAGCAGCACTGAAAATGCGACAAGGAGCAGATAACGGGAGGCGAACGGCTTCATTCCTGCGACTCTCTAATTGCGCAAAAAGCGGCCAAGTCTACACCCCACGACGGGGCAGAACAAAACTCAACAGAAACAGCGCGGCTGCCGTCACCACGATCGACGGCCCCGCCGGGGTGTCCTTGAACCACGACAACGCCAGCCCGCCGCACACCGCGAGCATGCCCAGCAGGCTCGCGCCCAGCGCCATCTGCTCCGGCGAACGGGCGTGACGCTGTGCCGCAGCCGCCGGGATGATCAGCAGCGAAGTGATCAGCAGCACCCCGACGATTTTCATCGCCACGGCGATCACCACCGCGATCAACAGCATCAGCGCCAAGCGCAAACCCGCAACCGGCAGGCCTTCGACCCGCGCCAGTTCTTCGTGCACGGTGACCGCCAGCAGCGGCCGCCACAGCGTCACCAGCAACACCAGCACCGCCGCGGTGCCGCCGAGAATCCACGCCAGGTCGCTCGGACTGATTGCCAGCAAGTCGCCAAACAGATAGGCCATCAGGTCGATCCGCACTTCATGCATGAAGCTTAGTACCACCAGGCCGAGAGAGAGCGTGCTCGGTGCAAGAATTCCCAACAGCGTGTCGGACGCCAGCGGCTGGCGCTGTTGCAGCGTCACCAAGAGCACCGCCAGCAGCAGGCAACCGACCGTTACCGCCACCGTCGGGCTGACGTCCAGCAGAAAGCCCAGCGCCACCCCGAGCAGTGCGGCGTGGGACAGCGTATCGCCGAAATAGGCCATGCGCCGCCACACCACAAACGAGCCGAGCGGTCCGGCCACCAGCGCCAGGGCCAGACCTGCAAGCAGGGCATACAAAAGAAAATCAGCCATGCTTGCAGCCGTCTCCATGAACATGAGGTTGCCCGCCGAGCGGGCCTTTGACCACCGAACCGTGCAGGTCGTGGGCGTGGTCGTGATGGTGGTGATAGATCGCCAGACTCGGCGCGTTCTTGCCGAACAGTTCGACGAATGCCGGGTCGCCGCTGACCTGCTCGGGGTGCCCGGAGCAGCAGACGTGGCGGTTGAGGCAGACCACCTGATCGGTGGTGCTCATCACCAGATGCAAATCGTGGGACACCATCAGCACGCCGCAACCGTGGCGGTCGCGCAGCCGGGTGATCAAGCTGTACAGCTCGGCCTGCCCGGCAACGTCGACGCCCTGCACCGGCTCATCGAGCACCAGCAGCTCAGGCTCACGCAGCAGTGCCCGAGCCAGCAGCACGCGCTGCATTTCGCCGCCGGAAACGCTCTGCACCGGGCTGTCGATCACGTGTTCGGCGCCGACTTCCTTCAACGCGGCCAGGGCACGCGAACGATCAACGCCAGGCACCAGGCGCAGGAAGCGCAGCACTGACAGCGGCAGGGTCGGGTCGACATGCAGTTTCTGCGGCATGTAACCGACGCGCAGCTTCGGTTTGCGCCAGACGCTGCCGCTGTTTGGCTTCAACAGCCCGAGCACGGCGCGTACCAGCGTGGTCTTGCCGGCGCCGTTGGGGCCGATCAGGGTGACGATCTGCCCCGGCTCGACGCTCAGCTCGATGTTGTCCAGCACGGTCTGCCCGGCAAACGTGACGGCGACCTGTTCCAGACGGATCAGCGCATTGCTCATCAGGCCCCCTGGCAACCGGCGCACAGGCCGACCACTTCGACGGTTTGCGCTTCGACGATGAAACCGACGTCTTTGGCGCTGCTGATGATCGCGTCGCTGATCACTTTTTGCTCAAGTTCGATAGCGGCGTGGCACTCGCGGCAGATCAGGAACTGGCCCTGATGCGCGTGTTCCGGGTGTACACAGCCGACGAAGGCGTTCAGCGAAGAGATGCGATGGACCAGGCCGTTTTCCAGCAGGAAATCCAGTGCGCGGTACACGGTAGGCGGCGCGGCGCGGCGGCCGTCCTGCTCGCTGAGCACCGCGAGGATGTCGTAGGCACCCAGCGGCTTGTGGCTCTGCCAGACCAGTTCCAGCACACGGCGGCGCAGGGCGGTCAGACGCAAACCTTTCTGCGCGCACAAGGTATCGGCCTCGGACAAAGCGCTGTGCACGCAATGGGAGTGGTCGTGGGGACGGCTGGCAATCGGGGTAATAGGCATGAGCGGCGACGAGATTTGCTGGAGACGTTATTATGTTACCCGTTCTCGCTTCCTTGAGTGGTCATCGTGTCCCGACTTTTTTCTGTTTTTGTGGCTTTTGTTGCCAGTTTTCTGCTGATCGGTACGGCTCAGGCCGAGGTCAAAGTGCTCACCAGCATCAAACCGTTGCAGTTGATTGCCGCTGCCGTGCAGGACGGCGTGGCGATTCCCGAGGTGCTGCTGCCACCGGGTGCCTCGCCGCACAATTACGCCCTGCGCCCGTCCGACGTACGGAAGGTGCAGTCGGTCGATCTGCTCTACTGGATCGGCCCGGACATGGAAGGTTTCCTGCCGCGCGTGCTCGGCGGTCGCAGCCTGCCGAGCGTCGCGGTGCAGGATCTGCCAGGCCTCAACCTGAGGCATTTCGGCGCGGACAACCATTCCCACGCCGAAGAGGCCGATGAGCATGATCATGATCATCGCCCCGGCTCGCTGGATGCACACCTGTGGTTGTCACCGGCCAATGCGCGGGTGATCGCTGACAAAATGGCCGCCGACCTCAGCGCCGCCGACCCGGCCAATGCCCAGCGCTATCAGAGCAATGCCAAAGCCTTCGATGAACGTCTGGATGCGCTGGATCAGCGCTTGAAGAAGCGTCTGGCCAATGTCGAAGGCAAGCCGTACTTCGTCTTTCACGAGGCCTTTGATTATTTCGAAGACGCTTACGGCCTGAAGCACGCGGGCGTGTTCGCAGTGGCCGCCGAAGTACAGCCCGGCGCCCAGCATGTCGCGGCGATGCGCAAGCGTTTGCAGGAAGTAGGCAAGACCTGTGTGTTCAGCGAACCGCCATTGCGTCCGCGCCTGGCGGAAACACTGGTGGCTGGCCTGCCGGTGAAGCTGGCGGAACTGGATGCGTTGGGCGGGTACACCCCGGCGACGGCTCAGGGCTATGAGCAGGTGTTGGAAAAGTTGGGCAATGATTTGGCGGGATGCCTGGAATCTCTGTAACCCCATAGAAAAAGATCGCAGCCTTCGGCAGCTCCTACAGGGTGTGCATCAATCCCTTGTAGGAGCTGCCGAAGGCTGCGATCTTTTGATCTTAAAGGGCGAAAGGCAACGGTGTGCTGACCTTCTGCCGCTGCGCCAGGCGCTGCTCGAACTCCTGCGGATCGTGAATCAACACATCCTGCCCGGCGAACTGCTCGGCGGCGATCAAGCGTGACAGCCAGAACCGCACACAGGCCACACGCAACATCGTTGGCCAGAGCTCAGCCTCCGCCGCCGTGAACGGCCGCAGCGCCGCATAGGCACCGAGAAACGCACGCGCACGCGGGCCATCGATCACGCCCTCCTCGTCAGAACACCAATCATTCAAGGCAATTGCCACGTCGTACAGCATCGGCCCCGAGCAGGCGTTGTAGAAGTCGATCAGCCCGGTCAGGTGGGTGCCTTCGAACATGGCGTTGTCGCGGAACAGGTCGGCGTGAATGTTCGCCCGAGGCAGTGCAAGGATCTTGTCTTTGCGCTCGGTGATCTCATCCAGCGCCTTTTGCAGCAAGGCACGCGGCTCATCGCTCAGGTGCGAGAGAAATTCAGTGCCCTCCTCCAGCATCCAGTCCAGACCACGATCGGTCTTGCGCTTGATCATGCGCTCGCCCTGGGTCGCCAGGTGCAGATGCGCCTGCAACTCGCCGACCTGGGCGCAGTGCTGGGCGTTAGCGACTTTGATGTGCTTGCCGGACAGGCGCGGTTGCAGCAGCGCCGGTTTGCCTTTGAGCTCACGCAGGGCCAAGCCGTCGGTGGTGCGCAGGGCGTAAGGCACCGGCAGTTCGGCTTCGTGCAGCACGTCGAGCAGGTCGATGAAGAACGGCATCTCCTGCACCGGGCCGCGCTCGACCAGGGTCAGGACAAACTCGCCCTGCTCCAGACTGATGAAGAAATTGGTGTTTTCGCTGCCGGCGGCGATCCCCTGGAAATCAAGCAGGCGGCCGAGCCCGTAAGGGGCGAGAAAGGTTTCCAGCTCGGGCCGAGCCAGGGGAGTGAACACAGACATTGAAAACTGCTCAGTTTTGGCGCCGCAGTCAGGCGACGCCGATTAAAAATCGGGAAGCTTACTTCCAGGTAAAGATTTCCCACGACGGAATCAGCATATCCGGCTGGTCGGATCTGATGTAATTGGCGTCCGAACCATCGGCGCGCACCAGGAAATACGGTTTGCCCTTCTTGGGCGTGACCTTGATCGCATAGACGAAGCCATTCCGGCTGTACTCCTGAATGGTTTTGTCCCCCTCCGTGCGAATGGTGACCTCGGGGTCGCCGCCCGGCGCATCATCCGCCGCCATCGCGGCCAGTGGTGAGACAGCGATCAACCCGACCAGCAGCAAGCGATTTAACGTACGCATGATAACCTTGTCCCTTTGTCGTCAACGGTCCCGCTATTCTAGCCCCGGACCCGCCGAAAAGGTTGATCCTGCTCATGAGCCAAGCCCCCCTCGTCCTGGTGGACGGTTCGTCTTACCTGTACCGCGCCTTTCATGCACTGCCACCACTGACCACGTCCAAAGGCCTGCCGACCGGTGCGGTCAAAGGCGTGCTGAACATGCTCAAGAGTCTGCGCAAGCAGTACCCGGACAGTCCCTTCGCCGTAGTGTTCGACGCCAAGGGCGGGACATTTCGCGATGAGATGTACGCCGAATACAAGGCCAACCGGCCAAGCATGCCCGATGACATGCGCGTGCAGATCGAGCCGCTGCACCAGAGCGTGATCGCCCTCGGCTTCCCGCTCCTGTGCGTGGACGGCGTCGAAGCCGACGACGTGATCGGCACCCTCGCCCGCAGCAGTGCGGCAGCAGATCGCCCGGTGATCATTTCCACCGGTGACAAGGACATGGCGCAACTGGTCGACGGCCACATTACCTTGGTCAACACCATGTCCGGTAGCTCGATGGATGTGGAGGGCGTTAAGGAGAAATTTGGCGTCGCACCGGAGCAGATCATCGATTATCTGGCGCTGATGGGCGATTCGTCCGACAACATTCCAGGCGTGCCGGGCATCGGCCCGAAGACGGCGTCCGGCCTGCTGGTCGGCGTCAATGGCGGCCTGACCGAGCTGTACGCCAACCTCGACATCGTGCCGACCCTGCCGATCCGTGGCGCAAAAACCTTGCCGGCCAAGCTCGAAGAGCACCGGGAGATGGCTTTCCTGTCCTATCAACTGGCGACCATCAAGGTAGACGTGCCGCTGGATATCGGCCTCGACGATCTGCAAATGGGCCAGGAAGACCCGGCCAAACTCTACGAGCTGTACACCCTGCTGGAATTCAAGAGCTGGCTCAATGATCTGGATCGCGATGCCAAGCGTCAGGAACTGAGCGCGGCTGCCGAACCTGCGCCCGCCCATGATCTGTTCAGCGCCCCGCAAGCCGAGGCACCTGCTGCCCCTGCCGAGGCCGCGTACGAAACCATCCTCGATCAGGCCCGCTTCGACGTCTGGCTGGAAAAACTGCGCAACGCCAAACTGATCGCCTTCGACACCGAAACCACTGGCATCGACGCGCAGCAGGCGCAACTGGTTGGCCTGTCGTTCGCCGTACAGGCCAACGAAGCCGCGTACATCCCGCTGACCCATTCCTACATCGGCGTGCCGGAGCAGCTGGATCGCGACACCGTGCTGCGCGCACTCAAGCCGATTCTGGAAGACCCGAACAAACTCAAGGTCGGCCAGCACGCCAAGTTCGACATGAACATTCTGGCCAACTGCGCCATTGGCGGCGATCAGAGTGAAGGCATTAGCGTGCGCGGCATCGCCTTCGACACGATGCTCGAGTCCTACGTGCTCAACTCCACCGCGACCCGCCACGACATGGACAGCCTCGCGCAAAAGTATCTCGACCACACCACGGTGAGCTTCCAGGACATCGCCGGCAAAGGTGCCAAGCAATTGACCTTCGACCAGATCGCCCTGGAACAGGCCGGGCCGTACGCCGCTGAAGACGCTGACATCACCCTGCGCCTGCATCAGGCCCTGTTCGACAAGCTCAGCGCGATTCCGAGCCTGGCCAGCGTGCTGACCGACATCGAAATCCCGCTGGTACCGGTGCTGGCGCGCATCGAACGCCAGGGCGCGTTCGTCGATGCCGAGTTGCTGGGCATTCAGAGCATCGAGCTGGGCAACAAAATGGTCGCGCTGGAGCGTGAAGCCTTCGAAATCGCCGGGGAAGAATTCAACCTCGGCTCGCCGAAGCAGCTGGGCGTGATTCTTTATGAAAAGCTCGGCCTGCCGGTGCTGAAGAAAACCGCCAAAGGCCAGCCGTCCACCGCTGAAGAAGTGTTGGCGAAACTCGCCGAAGACGATCACCGCTTGCCGAAGGTGCTGATGGAGCACCGCTCGATGAGCAAGCTGAAAAGCACCTACACCGATCGCCTGCCGGAGCAGATTAACCCGCGCACCGGG
Organism: Pseudomonas sp. 67(2021); assembly: GCF_017491835.1. Classification (NCBI taxonomy): domain Bacteria; kingdom Pseudomonadati; phylum Pseudomonadota; class Gammaproteobacteria; order Pseudomonadales; family Pseudomonadaceae; genus Pseudomonas; species Pseudomonas sp. 67(2021). The sequence continues at coordinate 728,756 of NZ_JAFGYL010000001.1, read as the reverse complement.
CGCATCCACACCTCGTATCACCAGGCGGTGGCTTCGACCGGGCGCCTGTCCTCCAGTGATCCGAACCTGCAGAACATTCCGGTGCGCACTGCCGAAGGCCGACGCATTCGTCAGGCGTTCGTCGCACCCAAAGGCTACAAACTGCTGGCGGCGGACTATTCGCAGATCGAACTGCGGATCATGGCGCACCTGTCCCGCGATGAAGGCCTGATGAACGCCTTCCGCAACAATCTCGACGTACACACTGCAACCGCTGCCGAAGTATTCAAGGTCGAGCTTGATCAAGTGACATCCGACCAGCGTCGCAGCGCCAAGGCGATCAACTTCGGCCTGATTTACGGCATGGGCGCGCAGAAGCTCGGCAAGGACATCGGCGTCGACACCAAGACCGCCAAGGCTTACATCGACACCTACTTCGCCCGTTATCCAGGCGTGCGCGAATACATGGAGCGCACCCGCGCGCAAGCGGCGGATCAGGGTTACGTCGAAACTTTCTTCGGCCGTCGCCTCTACCTACCGGAGATCAACTCGAACAAGCCGCAGGAACGCGCCGCCGCTGAACGCACGGCGATCAACGCGCCGATGCAGGGCACGGCAGCGGACATCATCAAGAAAGCCATGGTGGCTGTGGATAACTGGCTGGCCACGTCGGGGCTGGATGCCCGGGTCATCCTGCAAGTGCACGACGAACTGGTGCTGGAGGTTCGCGAGGATCTGGTCGAGCAGGTCAGCGCCGAAATTCGTACGCACATGAGCGAAGCGGCGAAACTGGATGTGCCGCTGCTGGTGGAAGTTGGCGTTGGCAACAACTGGGATGAGGCGCACTGAGTATTGGCAGAGTTGCTGCGACCTACCGTCGCGGCAACTCCCGGGAATCCGGCTTAGATCGAAAAACGCTTCAGGCTATTCCAAAGCTTTTTGAAAAAAATCTGAACTAATCTGTCGATCGAACACTCAGAGGTACTGAATGGCTGGTGAAGCCCTTCGATGCTCCTATGTTGTGTTAAGTGTTGGCAGATATCTGAACCCCGCCCTAGCGGTTCGGAACTTGAACCCCGGAATTTCTCCCTCCCCAATGAAATCCGGGGCTTTTTTTGCCCAAAAATCGGCTGAAGCGCGGCCATGCTGCGTTAAAAGCATCGCTAAAAATGCTCATTTAGGTCCCCTAAACTCCGCTTTTTAGCGCTACTTTTGCCTTGCCTGGCCACACTACAACCAATTTTTCCCCATTCTGAATTTACTCGGCGGCGGCCTCGGCGCCTTTGTCTGCCAGTTCCATCCAGTTGGCCAATACAGTGTAGGCCTCTTCCAGGCCCATGCGTTTTGGCGCGGAGAACAACTGGATGGTGATCGAGTCGCCCCAGCCTTTGCGGATTTCCGACTGTACTTTCAGCAGGGTGTTCTTGGCTGCGCCGTAGGTGAGCTTGTCGGCCTTGGTCAGCAGGATGTGCATCGGCATGCCGGCGGCGACGGCCCAGTCGAGCATCAGCAGGTCGAAGTCGGTCATCGGATGGCGGATGTCCATCATCAGGATCAGTCCTTTCAAACTCTCCCGACCACCGAGGTAAGCCTCGAGGTGGCGCTGCCAGTGTTGCTTGAGCGGGATCGGTACTTTTGCATAACCGTACCCCGGCAGGTCGACCAGACGGCGATCATCGTCTAGCTTGAAGAAGTTCAACAGCTGTGTGCGACCCGGAGTTTTCGAGGTGCGCGCCAGGCTGGCGTGGGTCAGGGTGTTCAGCGCGCTGGATTTGCCAGCGTTGGAACGACCGGCAAACGCCACTTCGAAGCCTTCGTCGTCTGGGCATTGATCGACTTTGGCGGCACTGAGCATGAACGTGGACTGTTGGCACAGGCCGAGGATGGGATTCTTGAGTTGCATGGGATTTCCGATGTGGGCGGCGCCGGGATTGGGCGCGGAACGCGGTGTCGCTTCCGTTTCAGTGACGCCAGTATATAATGCCGCAGATTTTGTGTGTGCTTTGTCCCAGCGAAGGATGAAGTTCACGAGAGCGACAGACTTTGATTGCGCATTAGAACGCAGAACGCTCTCAACCCTGAAAAGGTCGTTTTATGACGAAATGGCTGCTGGCTGCCGGAGTCTTGATGCCGCTTTACAGCGCACAGGCTACACAGGATCCGGAAGCTGTGTACAACCGTGTTTGTGGTGCCTGTCATTCCGGCCAACTACCCATGGCGCCCGCAAGAGGCGATCAGGAAGCTTGGACGCCGAGGTTGGCGAAAGGTATGGGGACGCTGGTGCAACACGTGACCCAGGGTTTCAAGGCGATGCCGCCGCGTGGTTTGTGCATGGACTGCAGTGCCGAGGATTACCAGGCCATCATCCTTTGGATGAGCGAGAGTAAGCCCGGTCCATAACTTAACCCTTAGCCGTAGTTGGATTAGCTGATGAACAAATTGATCGTGAGTCTGCTGTTGACCGTGGGAATTTCAGGTGTCGCCCATGCTGCCGGCGATGCCGCAGCAGGCCAGGCCAAAGCTGCCGTGTGCGGAGCCTGCCATGGCCCGGACGGCAACAGCATGGCGCCAAACTTTCCGAAACTGGCCGGTCAAGGTGAACGCTACCTCGACAAGCAATTGCACGACATCAAGTCGGGCAAGCGCGTGGTGCTGGAAATGACCGGGCTGCTGACCAACCTGAACGATCAGGATCTGGCCGACATCGCCGCGTACTTCGCCAGCCAGAAAGGCAGCGTCGGCGCCGCCGATCCGAAGATCGTCGCTCGCGGTGAAGCGCTGTTCCGTGGCGGCAACCTGGAAAAAGGTCTGCCAGCCTGCACCGGCTGCCACTCGCCGAACGGCGCCGGCAATGCTGCAGCAGGCTTCCCCCATCTGGGTGGCCAGCATGCGCAATACATCGCCAAGCAACTGACCGATTTCCGCAAGGAAGAAGGCGGTCGCGCCAACGACGGCGACGCGATGACCATGCGCACCATCGCGCGCAAGCTGAGCGACGAAGACATCGCTGCGGTTTCCAGCTACATCCAGGGCCTGCACTGAGGCCCTGAATCGAGGGCTGAACGAGGCGCGCAGCGCCGGCCACGTTAACGCTCGATTAATCCTTCGCAGCAAGTATAAAAAGGGTGGCTTTGGCCGCCCTTTTTTGTGGCCGCTGCCGTTACACTACAGCACTCATGCCCGCCAGGATCTGTGTCGAAACAGGTCGAGCGAGGCGACCCAAATTGTTCAGGAGTAAAGCATGCGTAATCTGATCATCAGCGCCGCCCTCGTCGCTGCCAGCCTGTTCGGCGTCACCGCCCAGGCCGCTGAAGCCCCTGCCGCCCCTTACGTCGAACTGGCCAACCCGGTGCCGGTGGCAAAGCCTGGCAAGATCGAAGTGGTCGAGCTGTTCTGGTACGGCTGCCCGCATTGCTACGCTTTTGAGCCAGTGATCAATCCATGGGTTGAAAAACTGCCGTCCGATGTCAACTTCGTGCGCATTCCCGCCATGTTCGGCGGCCCATGGGACGCTCACGGTCAGATGTTCCTGACTCTGGAAGCCATGGGTGTCGAGCATCAGGTGCACAACGCCGTGTTCAACGCGATCCAGAAAGAACACAAGAAGCTCACCGACAAGAACGACATGGCTGACTTCCTCGCCACTCAAGGCGTGGACAAGGACAAGTTCCTCGCCACTTTCGACTCGTTCGCTATCAAAGGCCAGATCGTCAAAGCCCGTGAGCTGGCGAAGAAGTACGAAATCACTGGCGTGCCAACCATGATCGTCAATGGTAAATACCGCTTCGACATCGGCTCTGCCGGTGGTGCCGAGCAAGCATTGAAGCTGGCTGACGATCTGGTCGCCAAAGAGCGAGCGGCGAACAAGGCTGCTGCCAACTAAGCGCGGCATTCGCCATGCGCCGCTGGAAGTCCGAACGCATCGTTGGCCTGCATGATCCGCAGGTCAACGAGCATCATCTGGCGTCTACGGGCCTGCCCGAAGACCAGCGTCTGCGCTTGCTGAGCTTCAACATTCAGGTCGGCATCAGCACCGAACGCTATCGGCATTACCTGACCCGCAGCTGGCAGCATCTGCTGCCGCACACCGGGCGTTCCGGCAATCTGCAAAAGATCGGTGACCTGCTCGGCGACTTCGATCTGGTCGCCCTGCAGGAAGCCGATGGCGGCAGCCTGCGTTCAGGCTACGTCAATCAGGTCGAACATCTGGCCCACCTCGGCGCCTTTCCCTACTGGTATCAACAACTCAATCGCAACCTCGGTCGACTGGCCCAGCACAGCAATGGCGTGCTCAGTCGCCTGAAACCGTGGGCGATCGAGGATCACCCGCTGCCCGGCCCGAAAGGTCGCGGCGCGATCCTGCTGCGCTTCGGCGAAGGTCCGGAGGCACTGGTGGTGGTGATGATGCATTTGGCCCTCGGCGCGCGGACGCGCAGCCTGCAACTGGCCTACATTCGTGATTTGATCAGCGGGTACAAGCATCAGGTGCTGATGGGCGACATGAATACCCATGCCAGCGACCTGCTCGAACACTCGCCGTTACGCGATCTCGGCCTGCTGGCCCCGCAGGTGGAAGCGACCTTCCCCAGCTGGCGCCCACAGCGTTGCCTTGATCATATTCTGCTCAGCCCGACCCTGACCCTGGAAAAGGTCGAGGTGCTGGCCCAGCCCATTTCCGATCACCTGCCGGTCGCGGTGGAAATTCGTCTGCCGGGTTCGCTCACGGCCGACGCATTGCCCGCGTTGAGCCCTGCCCCTCGCGGAACCTGTGAATGAGCGACGACGCCCAGCGCTGGAAAGAGAAGTACCTCAAGAGCATCGAACAGCAGGACAAGCTCGAACGCCGCTGGGCCGCGCGGCTCGACCTGCTGCGGCGCGGTCTGGTGCGCAGCACGCTGGCGGCCGAGGGCACCGACAAGGTCGTCGATCAGTGCATGAAGGAAATGCGCGAAGTCGTGCGTACCGATGACATGGACGCCGGCCTCGCCGCCCTGCTGCCGCGTCTGGAAAAAGCCGTGCTCGACTCCGAGCAGCGCCGTGAAACGCGCATTGATCAGGTCAGCACCGCGCTCACCGCGCTGGTCACCCAGTTGCAGGCCCTGCCACTGCCGCGCGAAGTCGCGCAACCGCTGAAGAAATTTGCCAAACAACTGGACAGCCGCGTCGGTCAGGCACGGGAAATGCCGCTGCTGCTGAGCGAACTCAGTGGTTTGCAGGGCAAGGCCTTGAGTCAGTTGGAGACTCCTGCCGAGCCAGGCCGGCCGGGGCTGTTGCAGCGTTTGTTTGGCAGCCGTGACGGTGAGGAAGCCGCTGCACCGGCGGCCGACATACCAGCAACACCAGTGCCGCAACCGGTCGAAGCCCGACAATCTGAACCGGAGCCTGTGCAATCGGCTCCGGTGGCCCACGCTGAGCCAGCGATCGCAGCGCCCGAGACCGTCATCGAAGCGCCTGTCCAGACGCCGCCTGATGAGCCGCAAGTCGTTGCGTTCGCTGCGCCTGTGGTCGCCGTTGAAGCCGAGCCAGCGCAGGTTGAACCAGCCGCTGACGCCGAGATAACCGTCGCTGCGCCAGCAACCGAGGCGTTCAACCCCGATGAACTGATCCACCCCGGCGATCCGTCGCCGCTGATTCTCGATAGCCTGCCCCTGCCCGAACCGATTGCTCAGGCCTTGGCCGCCATCGACCCGGAGCAGTCGGAACACGACATCCTCTTCGCGCTGCCGGATTCCCCGGAGCCGTCCTACAGCTCCGTAGCCAGACATATCGAAGACACGCTGATCGGCCTGCTCGACGACCTGACCCTGCCCGAGCGCCACCGGCCGCAAGCCGAAGCCATGCGCGAGCGGCTCAAACACGGGCTGAACTGGTACGAACTGCTGCCGATCCTCGACGATCTCGCAACCTTGATGCTGGCGATTACCGACAGCGGTCAGCACGAATTCGAAGCCTATCTGCAGCAACTCAACGAACGCCTCGAAGCGTTTCAAAGCAATCTGCAAGCGGCCAGCGAAGGGCATGCCGACAACAGCTCGGCGGCGCGGGCCATGGACACGCAGATTCGCGAGCAGGTCGACGGCTTGCAGAGCAGCGTCCAGCAAGCAGCCGACCTCGATGACCTCAAGCATGTGCTGGAGAATCATCTGGAAGGCCTGCTGGGAACGATGGACCAGCACCAGAAGCAGCGCGACGCCCGCGAACAGGAAGTCGCTGCCAGATTGAAGAGCCTGTCGGAGCGAGTGGCGCATATGGAGCAGGAAGCCATGGGCTTCCGTGAACACCTTGAAGAGCAGCGGCAGAAAGCCCTGATCGATCCGTTGACCGGCCTGCCCAACCGTGCGGCGTGGAGCGAACGCCTTGAGCATGAAATCCAGCAATGGCAGCAGCACGGCAACACCCTCAGCCTGGCCATGCTCGACCTCGATCACTTCAAGCGGATCAACGACAGCTATGGCCATCTGGCCGGCGACAAAGTGCTGAAGATCATCGCCACGGTATTGCGCAAACGCCTGCGCGGCTCGGATTTCATCGCCCGTTTCGGCGGTGAAGAGTTCGTGCTGTTGCTGCCCGCGACGCCACCAGCGGTGGGCGCGAAACTGCTGGAAACCCTGCGCGCGGCGATCGAAGCCTGCCCGTTTCATTTCAAGGGCGAGCGAGTGACTATCACCATTTCCATGGGACTCGCGTCATTTCGGGTGGGAGAACACAGCGATCTGGCGCTGAAAAGAGCCGATCAGGCGCTGTACCGAGCAAAAAACGCCGGGCGCAACCGAGTCGAGCTCGGCTAAGGCAATTGTTCCATTTTGTTTAAATCCGCCCGCTGGCGGACTCTGAGCAAATCCGTACGTTACACTGTTGCATTATCGTTTTCAGCGTATCGTCCTCTGCCATGAAATTCCTTGCCCTTGTTGCCTCGCTGCTCGTCCTCGCCGGTTGCGCCAGCGGCCCGCGCTACGACACCAGCCACCCTTCGGCCAATTACGACAGCCGCATCCAGTTTGTCGTGGTGCATTACACCTCGGCGTCGCTGGAGCGTTCGCTGCAATTGCTGACCCATGGCGACGTCAGTAGCCATTACCTGATCGGCGATGACAAGAGCGCCACCGTGTACAAGCTGATGGACGAAAACCAGCGCGCCTGGCACGCCGGCGAAGGTCAGTGGCAGGGCCGCACCTGGCTGAACTCCAGTTCCATCGGCATCGAAATCGTCAATCCCGGCTACAAGGACACACCGACCGGGCGCCTGTGGTATCCGTACAGCGAAGCGCAGATCCAGTCGTTGATCACCCTGCTCAAGGACATCAGCAAACGCAACGGCATCAGCCCGCGGCACATCATCGGTCACAGCGACATCGCGCCGCTGCGCAAGCTTGATCCGGGGCCACTGTTCCCCTGGAAACGTCTCGCCGCCGAAGGCCTTGGCCTGTGGCCGAACGAGCAAGCGGTGGCGCGTCAGCAGGCTATTTTTAACAGCAACCCGTTGCCGGAGATCGGCTGGTTCCAGGCGCAACTCGCGCGTCTGGGTTACGACACACCGCAGACTGGCGAGCTGGACGTCGCCACGCGGCATGTCCTCGCCGCGTTCCAGATGCATTACCGCCCTGCCCGCTTCGATGGCACGCCGGATGCACAAAGCGCGGCACTTCTGCTGGTCCTCAATCAGACAAAATAATGACGCCCGCCCGACGGTCAGGGCGAAATCGCAATCAGCAGCTATAACTCATGGTAATTCTTCGGAAAATCCCTGATGGCTGCGACCCGAGAGACGCTGCGTAGCTGGTTTTATCGCCCTGTTTTTTTGGCGATGATCGCGGCTGTCCTCAGCGCCAGCCTGTTGATCGCCGGCGGTATGTTCGCGGCGATGCGCCAGATGGAAATGCGCGAGAGCCAGGAAATGAACACCCAGGGCGAGCGTTTCCTCGCGCGCCTCGAACAATTGTTCGGCCAGTTGCGCGAAAGTCTCGACGACCTTGAAGCCCAGCCCTTGCGCGGCTGCGACGAAGAAATGATCGCGACCTTGCAGCAAGTCACCTTCAACTACCGCTTCGTCTACGAAGCCGCGTACATGGACGCCTCGCGGTTCTGCTCCAACCGTCCACGCCAGGAAGGACTGTCGTTGGTGCGCGCGCCGGACATTCAGGGCCCGACCTACAGCTATTGGCTGAATACCACCACCGAACCCGATGAAAACCGCGCGGCACTGATGCTCGGGCGGGGTAACTTCCGTGTCGCTACCTCGCGTGGACATTTGACCGACATGGTCGATCTGTCGCCCGGCAGCAGCTTGCTGGTGGTGCTCGATCACGGCACTCGAGCGATTCCGGTGCTCGGCACCGCACAGACCTGGCCACCGACCGAGCCTTGGCCACCGAAGAGCCGTGATGCCCTGCAAGTCACACAAACGCGGCTGATCTATCGCATGCCCACCGACAACCCGGAATATCAATTGGTGCTGATTACGCCGCGCACGGGCATGCACGTCCCGGCGGTGTGGTGGTGGCTGTTGCCGGTGTGCCTGATCGCCGGGGCCGTTGTCGGCTTTCTGACCTTGCTATTGGTGCGTCAGCGCCAGTCGCTGGATGCCGAGCTGCACGGGGCGATCCGCCGGGGTGAGTTGCAGGTGCTGTATCAGCCGATCTTCGATCTCGACAGCCGCAACTGCGTCGGCGCCGAAGCGCTGCTGCGCTGGCGGCGCCCGGACGGCACGCTGACCAGCCCCGACCTGTTCATTCCGATGGCGGAGAACACCGGGCAGATCCGGCAGATGACCGACTTCGTGCTGCAGCGTCTGCTCGAACAACTGGGGCAGTTACTGCGCGCCAATCCGCAGCTGTATATCTCGGTGAACCTCGCGGCCTGCGATGTCATGGTGCCGCGCATCGGCCAGGTCATGGCGCGGCTGCTCGCGCTGCACCGTGTCGCCGCGCGGCAGATAGCCTTCGAAGTCACCGAGCGCGGCCTGATTGATGTGGTGGTGGCGCGGGAAAACCTGCAAGCCTTGCGCGACGTCGGCCATCAGGTGCTGATCGATGATTTCGGCACCGGCTATTGCAGCCTCGCCTATCTGCAGACCTTGCCAGTGGACTGCCTGAAGATCGATAAGGCGTTCATCGATGCGCTCGGCCATGACGCGGCGAGCAGCGGCGTCGCTCCGCACATCATTCACATGGCGCAGGCGCTGGATCTGAAAGTGATTGCCGAAGGTATCGAGCTGGAATCCCAGGCAGCGCTGCTCAGCAGTGAGGGGGTCAAGTTCGGTCAGGGCTGGCTGTTTGCCCACGCACTGAGCGCCGTGCAGTTCATTGAACTGATCACCCGCGGCAGGCGCCTTGCCGCGCGGCGTATGGACGACGAAGCCTAGACGGCCAGCGCCATGTAGAACTGGGTGCCCTGCCCCGGCCGCGAATAAACGCCCATGCGCCCGCCGTGCAACTGGACGATTTCCTTGCACAGCGCCAGGCCAAGGCCGGCACCGCCCTTCTTGCGTCCAACTTGCACGAACGGTTCGAAGATCCGCCCCTGCTGGCCGTAGGCAATGCCCTCGCCATTGTCTTCGACGCTGATGATGACCCGCTCGCCATGGCGGCGTGCCTGCAGACGGATCTGACCGTCGCGGGCGGTGTGCCGCAAGGCGTTGTCGATCAAGTTGTCGAGGACGCGATCAAGTTGCGCCTGATCAGCCTGCAACCTCGGCAGCGGGCCTTGAATCTCGACGTTCAGCGCAACACCTTTGGCCGCAGCCACGTCGGCAAAGCGCAGTTGCGCCTGCTCCAGCAGGTCATCAATGGAACATGGCGCCAGGGTGAGTTTCTGCAGGCCGTTCTGGTAGCGCGAGAAGTTGAGCAAGTCGTTGATCAACTGCATCAGACGCTGCATTTCTTCGTTGACCGTATCCAGCAGGTCAGCTTCGCGCGATTCCGCCGGGAATTTGGTCCGCTCGCGGAACAGCCCGAAGGCCATGTGCATGCCCGTCACCGGCGTGCGCAGTTCGTGGGAAGCGCGCAAGACAAACTCACTGCGCACGCGCTCGAACGCGCGTTGCTCGGTGACATCGTGCAGCACCATCACCGCGCCGAGAATATGCCCCTGGGTATGACTGACCGGCGTCAGGCTGTAGGTCAGCAGGCGCGATTCGCCATCGACTTCGATGCTCAGATCTTCCGGCGCGCGCTCCAGCGTGCCGCCGCGCAGGACCAATTGCAGTTGCGCATCCAGCTCCGGGCGCCCGAGTGCGGTGCCCAAGCCTTGGCCGAGCCGGTCGTCTTCCCAGCCCAACTGGCGCTGAGCCACAGGATTGAGGTGTTCGAGCTGGCCCTGGCGATCAATCATCAACAGACCGTCGTCGATACTGTCGAGCACCGCTTGCAAGCGCTGCTGACCGGCCAACAGTTCGTCGACATTCATCGCCTGGTGTTCGCGCAGCGCCTCGGCCATCAGGCCGAAGCGTCGCGACAGCAGGTTGACTTCCATGGCCGTGGAAATCGGCAGGGTCACGTCATAGTTGCCCTGGCCGATGTTGTCGGCAGCCTTGGCCAGCGCTTCGATCGGTGCGCCGAAACGTCGGGCGATGCCCTGGGCGGTGACGAAACCGATGATCAGCACCGCCAGCCCGACCAGGCCAAGCAGCCCGGCAATCAGCAACGCGCGTTCGCGGGCAGCGTGCTGGACGGCATTGATGGTTTCCAGTGCGTGTTTGTGCTCAGCGATCAAACCGTTACGGAGGATATTGAAGCGCTCGCGGAAATCCGCGCTGGTGCTCGCGTTCTTCGCCGCTTCGGCAGTCACGTCGAATGAGGCGAGGAAGTTCAGGTAGTCGGCCTTGGCCTGGCGGAAACCGTAAGGCTGGTCATCGCCCTCCGGCTGCTGGGCGATGCCTTGGTCGAGCAACTCGAAGTAGTGCTGTTTGGACGCTTCGAACGCAACGGGATCGGGTTTTTCGGCGAGCATGATGATCAATTGATCACCGAGGGTCTGGCGCAGCTTGAGGCCCAGATCCAGGGTGACGAAGTTGCTGCGCACCAGCGCTTCCTGTGACCCGGCCATCTGCATCACGCTGACCAGCCCGAGCAAGAGCCCGAGCAAGGCCACGGTGATCAACGCAGAAATGCTCAGGAACAGGCGCGTGCGCAGCTTGATCGCCAGTTTCATCGCGCAGTGCTCACAGGTTGTACTGCTTGCGTTTGCGATACAGGGTCGAGGCGTCGATGCCGAGGGTTTTCGCCGCTTGGTCCAGGGTGCCGGCGGTGGCCAGCACCGCGCCGATGTGCGCTTTCTCCAGCTCGTCCAGGCTCAGCGCCGCGCCGACCCGTGGCGCGTTGTTGGCCGGTTGTTCGGCCATGCCCAGGTGGCTGATTTCCACGCGTTCCTGCGGGCAGATGATGCTCGCTCGCTCGACCACGTTGCGCAGTTCGCGAATATTGCCCGGCCAGCGATAACCGAGCAGCGCTTCGCGCGCCTCATCGCTGAAGCCGCGCGCTGGGCGTGCGTACTCTTTGACGAAACGTGCAAGGAACCGATCGGCGAGGGTCAGGATGTCTTCGGCGCGCTCGCGCAGAGGCGGCAGATGCAGGGTAATGACGTTGAGGCGATAGAGCAGGTCTTCGCGGAAACGGCCGTCGCGGACCATGTCTTCGAGGTTGAGGTTGGTGGCGGCGAGGATGCGCACATCGGCGCGGCGAGTGACCGGATCGCCGACCCGCTCGTATTCCTTGTCCTGGATGAAGCGCAGCAACTTGGGTTGCAAAGTCAGCGGAAAGTCGCCGATCTCGTCGAGAAACAGCGTACCGCCGTCCGCCTGGTTGACCCGACCCAAAGTACTCTCGCTGGCGCCGGTGAACGCGCCACGGCTGTGGCCAAACAGCTCGCTTTCCATCAGCTCGGCAGTCAGCGACGGGCAGTTGATCGTGACGCAGGATTTCTTCTCGCGCTTGCTCCAGCCGTGAATCGCACGGGCCAGTTCACCTTTACCCGTGCCGGACTCGCCAAGGATAAGAATGTTGGCGTCGGTGCTTGCGACCTGCCGGGCCGTTTCCAGCACGACTTTCATCGCCGGGCTGTGGGAATCGAGACCGTCTTTCGGTTTGCGGATCTCGCCTTCCAGCGCTTCGAGCCGCGCGGAGAGCTGGCGCACTTCCAGCTGCTTGGCGGTGGCCAGGCGCAGTTGATCAGGGCTGCACGGCTTGACCAGATAATCGGCGGCGCCGGCCTGGATGGCATCAACGGCGGTGTCGACCGCCGAATGGGCGGTGACGATCACTACGCGCATCCACGGCGCCTGAATGCGCATCTGCGCGAGGACGTCGAGACCGTTGTCCTCGCCCAGGCGCAAATCAAGGAAGCACAGATCGAAGACCTGACGTTGCAGCAAAGCATCGGCCTGGGCTGCGCTATTGGCGGTGGCTACCGTATAGCCTTCGTCTTCGAGGCAATAACGAAACGTACGCAGGATGGCGGATTCATCGTCCACCAGCAGAATGCGGCCTTGTTGCTCAGTGGCAGATTCCATTTTTCCTACGCTCCATAGTGATTAGTCTTGGGTTAGTCCCGGAAAAATCGGGCAAGTTGCATGGTTGATTCTGAACGATACCAGCCATAGGAGGGTAGCTCTCTACTGCCATAACGGCCAATTCATTGATTTCGTTGAGTTTTAAAACATTCTGCGTTTTGCAGGGCAGATCCTGCGTCCTCTTCTGACATCTGCGTACCGGTAGCAATTCCATATCATCGAAATTTCCCACGAAATAATCGTGCATTGCGCACGACCGCAGAAGAGCCATCGTGCAGGATGCGTCTTAGGAAATTTCTCAATCACGTATAACTCATTGTTTTTATTGGTTTTTTCACAGATGAAAAAACTGGCATGCAGGCTGCAATACCTCACTCAGCCCGGGCAGAACAGCACTGCCCCAACCGAACAAGCGTGAGGAACACAGGATGACTCGCCCAATCGCCGCCCAAGTACGTATTTCGCCACTGCAGATCCAGCAAGGTCTGTTCGGTGTACTGGCGTTGCTGATCACCCTGATCGTCTGCCAGCAGTACATGAGCTGGGAAAACAGCCGTAAACCCGAGCCACTGATTTCGATGCAGCACAGCACTCAAACGCACTTCAGTGCCGTGAGCAGCAGCCAGGCCGAGAACGCTTCGATGCACATGATCGATGTCGACCAGGCGCAACCGCTGGATCAATTGCCACGGGAAGAGCGCTGGGTTTTCTAAGCCTTTGAATACATTCGGGCGCGTAGCGCCGGAAACCTGAAACACCCCTAAATAGAGAAGTAAGGAGAATCACCATGTTGAGCTGGGCAATTACATTCTTGATCATTGCCATCATCGCCGCCGTTCTGGGCTTCGGTGGTATCGCGGGCACCGCCACGGGTATCGCCAAGATTCTCTTTGTCGTGTTCCTGGTGATGTTCATCGCTTCTTTCTTCTTTGGCCGTCGCGGCCGAGGTTAACGATGATCGGTCTCAAGACATTGGCCGCCGCCCTGCTTCTGGGCGGCAGTGCCATGGCCATGGCGGCCAATGACGGCCAGACCCGGGTCAACGAACTGCTCGCCTCCGACGCGCAGTACCGTGAAACCTGGGAAGGCGTGATCAAAAAGGAAGAGCGCGTACCGGAATGGGTGATCAACCTGTCCGGCACCTCCGAACAACAGATGCATGCCGTTACGGAAGATGGCGATCAGTATCTGGTCGGCCCGCTCTGCGAGAATCAGGACAAGTGTCTGAATCACCGTTTGATCGTGGCCTTCAGCTTCGACAAGGATGACGCCTACGCCATGCTGGTCGATGTGCCGGAAGGTCTGCCGCAGGACAAGTCGCCAACGCGACACGCGACTTATCGCTTCTTCGGCAAACCTGATCAGGGCATGCAGGATCTGCTGATGGAAACCCTGAAGAAAGATCCGAAGTGGTACTGACGCAGGACGCGCAAAGGTTTCGAACACGAAAGCAGCGCCCCGCTGCTTTCCATTGCACCGCCCGATGAGGGTCGGTGCATGACCAGGGGGCCGGGATGTTCTGACTGATACAGGGTCGGAGTGACCTACGGGTACAGGGAGTACCTGCGCAAGGGCCGGGTCAGGGTAAAAGGTGCGCCGCAGGTTCGTCGACCCGGTGGTCTGACGAATCTGCGCTGGGCTTTGAATTCGCTAAAACATTGATCCAGCACGCCAAATTCCTTTTTCAATCGTCAACACTGCGAGGAAAACATTTCGCGGTGTTTCCTGGCGACCGTATATCGACAAAGATCGCGCTCGTTCCGTGTGACTTCTAGTCTTGCGATTCAGACTTTTTCCGGAAATTTCCGCCGGTTTTCCCTGTGCAAAATTTAACCAGCCTACGCTGTAATGGCCGGTTCACGGCACTTATGCCGGCACAAATGTCACAATCGAACCGCTTGGGACGCCAGTTTCAAATGAAAAAGCTCATGCCGATTAGGCATAGGGTAGGCGTTTACGGCATTAGACGGCGCCACCTTGCATCGGAATAGTTGCGCCTTTTTTCGCCTGCCGAAGAGCCGTAAACACGCGCTTCGGGGCACCTTATACGGAGGCAGATGCACAGACTTTTCCGCTGATGAGCGTTCCAGTTCCTGCATGTGCCTGAGTCAAACGCAAGTAAGGGTAAAGATAATGAAGAAGGCAAAAATCAGCCTCGCCTGGCAGATCCTCATCGGTCTGATTCTGGGGATTGCAATTGGTGCGTTGCTCAACCACTTCAGCGCTGAAAAGGCCTGGTGGATCAGCAACGTCCTGCAACCGGCAGGCGATATCTTTATCCGTCTGATCAAGATGATCGTGATCCCGATCGTCATTTCCTCGCTGATCGTCGGCATCGCTGGCGTCGGCGACGCCAAGAAACTCGGGCGTATCGGCCTGAAGACCATCATCTATTTCGAGATCGTCACCACCATCGCCATCGTTGTCGGTCTGGTGCTGGCCAACGTGTTCCATCCGGGCACCGGCATCGACATGAGCACTCTGGGCACGGTCGACATTTCGAAGTACCAGGCGACCGCCGCCGAAGTGCAGCATGAACATGCATTCATCGAAACCATCCTCAACCTGATCCCGTCGAACATCTTCGCGGCCATGGCTCGCGGCGAAATGCTGCCGATCATCTTCTTCTCCGTGCTGTTCGGTCTCGGCCTGTCGAGCCTGCAGTCGGACCTGCGCGAGCCGCTGGTGAAGATGTTCCAGGGCGTTTCGGAAAGCATGTTCAAGGTCACCCACATGATCATGAACTACGCCCCGATCGGCGTGTTCGCACTGATCGCGGTGACCGTGGCCAACTTCGGCTTCGCCTCGCTGCTGCCGCTGGCGAAACTGGTGATCCTGGTTTACGTCGCCATCGCCTTCTTCGCCTTCGTCGTGCTGGGCCTGATCGCCAAGCTGTTCGGCTTCTCGGTGCTCAAGCTGATGCGCATCTTCAAGGATGAGCTGGTACTGGCCTACTCCACAGCCTCCTCGGAAACCGTGCTGCCACGGGTGATCGAGAAAATGGAAGCCTACGGCGCGCCGAAAGCCATCTGCAGCTTCGTGGTACCGACCGGTTACTCGTTCAACCTCGATGGCTCGACCCTGTACCAGTCGATCGCGGCGATCTTCATCGCCCAGCTGTATGGCATCGACCTGTCGATCAGCCAGCAACTGCTGCTGGTGTTGACGCTGATGGTCACCTCCAAAGGTATCGCCGGCGTACCGGGCGTGTCTTTCGTGGTGCTGCTGGCCACTTTGGGCAGCGTCGGCATTCCACTTGAGGGCCTGGCGTTCATCGCTGGTGTCGATCGCATCATGGACATGGCGCGTACTGCACTGAACGTGATCGGTAATGCCTTGGCAGTGCTGGTTATCGCGCGCTGGGAAGGCATGTACGACGACGCCAAGGGTGAGCGTTACTGGAACTCCCTGCCGCACTGGCGCAGCAAGGAAAAACTGCCGGCTGGCGAAATTTCCAAGAACTGATGCAAAACCCTGTGGGAGCGAGCCTGCTCGCGAAGACGGTGTATCAATCTACAGAGATGTTGAATGTGCCGGCCTCTTCGCGAGCAGGCTCGCTCCCACAGTGATTGATGCAAGCCCCACCAACGAACCCCGGAGCAATCCGGGGTTTGTCGTTTCTGGCGACCCCGCTATCATTCGCCGCATTCTTCGGGGGATTTGACTGATGCTTAATGGCCTGTGGCTTGGCTTCTTCATCGTTGCAGCCGTGTCGGCGCTGGCGCAGTGGCTGATCGGCGGCAACGCCGGGATCTTCGCGGCGATGGTGGAAAGCATTTTCGCCATGGCCAAGCTGTCGGTCGAAGTCATGGTGCTGCTGTTCGGCACCCTCACCCTGTGGCTGGGCTTTCTGCGCATCGCCGAAAAGGCCGGGATCGTCGAGTGGCTGGCCAAGGTCCTCGGCCCGCTGTTTCTGCGGCTGATGCCGGAAGTCCCGCCCGGCCACCCTGCCCTTGGCCTGATCACGCTGAATTTCGCCGCCAACGGTCTGGGCCTGGACAACGCCGCCACGCCGATCGGCCTGAAAGCCATGAAAGCGCTGCAGGAGCTGAACCCCAGCGCCACCATCGCCAGCAACGCGCAGATTCTGTTTCTGGTGCTCAATGCCTCGTCGTTGACCCTGCTGCCCGTGACCATCTTCATGTACCGCGCCCAGCAAGGCGCGCCGGATCCGACGCTGGTGTTCCTGCCGATTCTGCTGGCGACCAGTTGCTCGACTATCGTCGGTTTTCTTTCCGTAGCTTTCATGCAACGCCTGCGCATCTGGGACCCGGTGGTGCTCGCCTATCTGCTGCCCGGCGCGCTGATCCTTGGCGGCTTCATGGCGCTGCTCGGCACGCTTTCCGCGACAGCGCTGGCGGGATTGTCGTCGATCCTCGGCAATCTCACGCTGTTCGGCCTGATCATGCTGTTTCTGCTGATCGGCGCGCTGCGCAAGGTCAAGGTGTACGAAGCGTTCGTCGAAGGCGCGAAAGAAGGCTTCGATGTGGCGAAAAACTTGCTGCCGTATCTGGTGGCGATGCTCTGTGCGGTTGGCGTGTTGCGCGCCTCTGGTGCGCTGGATTTCGGCCTGGACGGTATTCGTCATCTGGTCGAATGGGCCGGTTGGGACACGCGCTTCGTCGATGCGCTGCCGACGGCGATGGTCAAACCGTTCTCCGGCAGCGCCGCACGGGCGATGCTCATCGAGACCATGCAGACTTCCGGCGTCGACAGCTTCCCGGCGCTGGTCGCGGCGACGGTGCAGGGCAGTACCGAAACCACGTTCTATGTGCTGGCGGTGTACTTCGGCGCGGTGGGCATTCAGCGCGCGCGGCACGCGGTCGGGTGTGCGTTGCTGGCGGAGTTTGCCGGAGTGGTGGGCGCTATCGGGGTCTGCTACTGGTTCTTCGGCTGAGCAAAATTCCCATGTGGGAGCGAGCCTGCTCGCGAAGTCGGAGTGTCAGTCAACGCTTAAGTGACTGATACACCGCTTTCGCGAGCAGGCTCGCTCCCACAGGAGCTGTGGTGTGTCAGCGGGGTTGCGGGGCGAGTTTCTGGCCTTGCTCCACGGCCCAGGCCACAACCTTGGCCGTGAGGCGATCACTGGCTTGGCCAAACCCGGCGACCACCGCTGGCACCTGAACATCGCTCAACGGCTGGCGCTCTTCAAAACGGCGGCTGGCGAGGATGCGCTGGTCATAGCCGCGCACCAGCAACGCATCGACCCGCACCACAACGCCGGCCTGGGTGCCCTGATATTCCGTCTGAAACGCCTGCAAACTGCCGCCCAGTTCCAGATCCGCCTGGAAGTTGCTGTCGTCGGTGCTCAGCAGCGTCACCCGACCATCCCGCGCGAAGCCATCGAGCAGGCGATTGCGCAGCAGCACCGGCGCCGGATCACTCCAGCGCGAGCCTTTGTAGCTGCTGATCACATTGCCCTGCGGGATCACGGCAATGCTCGGCCGGTTCAGTGCTTCGCTGGCCTGCAACTTATTCAAGCGCAGCGACCACGACTGCGTCGCCGCCGGGCTGGCCGAGGCGGGCGCTTGCGCGGCGGGCAGGCGGTAGACGTCCGAAGGTTCCGACTTGGGCAAGATCGAGCACGCGCCGATCAGGGTCAGGCCAGCGCCGAGCAGGGCGATTCGAGTCAGTTTCATGGGGTGAATTCCTTGTTCTTGTCGCTGCCCAACAGATAGCCGCTGGGATTGGCCTCGAGGCGTTGGGAAATGGCGCGCAGCGAGGTCAGCGTCTCGCGCAGTTCGCGAATCGCCGGGGCCAGGCCGTTGAGGCCCTGCATGCCGTTATCCAGCGAATTCTGGTTTTTGCTGAGCAAGCCGTTGATGGTCACGCTGCTTTGCTCCAGCGACTTCATCGCCTGTTCGGCACTGCCCAAGGCCTGCTTGCCCTGATCGTTAAGCAGGCCGTTGGCGTTGCGCATCAACAGTGAGGTCTGCTCGAGCATGCTGCCGGCCTGTTTGCCGACGGTCGCCAGTTGCTGCATGGCTTGCTTGATGTCGCCGCGCTGGTCGTTGATGGTGCCGGTGGTCTGTTCCAGATGGGCAAGAGTCTTGCTCACACGCTCGACGTTTTCCGCGGAAAACATGTGGTTGGCGTTTTGCAGCAGGGCGCTGATGCCGGTCATCAAGTCGCTGCTGTCGTTGAGCAGGCGGGAAATAGGCGAGGGCGAGGCGACCAGAGTTGGCAGCTTGCCGTCATGCCCGCGCAGTTTCGGGCTCTCGGGTGTGCCGCCGCTGAGCTGGATGATCGAGGTGCCGGTGATGCCGGTCAGCGCCAGTTTGGCCTGGGTGTCTTCCTTGACCGGCGTGTCGCCCGCCAGACGAATCCGCGCCAGCACCCGGCGCGGGTCCTGCGGGTCGAGGCGCAGGCTGACCACGTCACCGACCTTGATCCCGCTGTACTGCACCGAGCTGCCCTTGGACAGACCGCTAACCGCCTCGTTGAACACCACTTCGTAATCCTTGAACTCGGTGTCGACGCTCGATTTGGCCAAAAACAGGCCGAAGAGCAGGGCGCCGGCCACGACGATCACCGTGAACAGGCCGATCAACACATGATGGGCTCGGGTTTCCATATCAGACCTCGTTGAGCTGTTTGGCGGCGTCCAGCGCCGAGCGGCCGCGCGGGCCGTGGAAGTATTCGTGAATCCACGCGTCGTCGGTTTCCGAGACGTCGTCGATAGGGCCGGCAACCAGCACTTTCTTCTGCGCCAGCACCGCCACGCGATCGGTGATGGTGTACAGCGTGTCGAGGTCGTGGGTGACCAGAAACACACTCAAACCCAACGCATCACGCAGGGTCAGGATCAATTGATCGAACTGCGCCGCGCCGATCGGATCTAGGCCGGCGGTGGGTTCGTCGAGAAACAGAATGTCCGGATCCAGCGCCAGGGCGCGCGCCAGCGCCGCGCGCTTGATCATGCCGCCGGACAGCGACGCCGGGTATTTGTCCGCCGCCGACAACGGCAGCCCGGCCAGCGCCAGTTTCACCGCCGCCAGGTGCTCGGCATCGTGACGGCTGAGGCCGGCGTGTTCGATCAGGGGCAGGGCGACGTTCTCGGTCACGGTCAGCGAGGAAAACAGCGCGCCTTTCTGGAACAACACACCAAAGCGCCTTTCGATCAATGAGCGTTCATGCTCGGGCAGATTCGGCAGGTTCTGGCCGAAGACCTTGACCATGCCTTCGCTGGGCCGATTCAGCCCGACGATGCTGCGCAGCAGCACCGATTTACCGGTACCGGAGCCACCGACCACGGCGAGAATTTCGCCTTTGTACACGTCCAGATCAAGGTTCTCGTGCACGCTCTGCGGGCCGAAGCGATTGCACAGGCCACGGACTTCGATCACCGCCTCCGAGGGCGCGCGGGGTAGACGACTCACCAGCCCATCTCCATGAAAAACAGCGCGGCCACCGCATCGAGCACGATCACCACGAAAATCGACTGGACCACGCTGGAGGTGGTGTGCGCGCCGACCGATTCGGCGCTGCCGCTGACCTTGAAGCCTTCCAGGCAACCGATCGCCGCGATCAGGAAGGCGAAGATCGGCGCCTTCACCAGCCCGACGAGAAAATGCTGAATGCCGATGTCCGATTGCAGCAGCGAGAGGAACATCGCCGGCGAGATGTCCAGCGACACCGCACACACCACACCGCCGCCGACGATCCCCGAGAGCATCGCCAGAAACGTCAGCATGGGCAGCGCCACCAGCAACGCCAGCACACGCGGCACTACCAGCAATTCGATCGGGTCGAGGCCAAGGGTGCGGATCGCGTCGATTTCTTCGTTGGCCTTCATCGAGCCGATCTGTGCGGTAAAAGCACTGGCGGTGCGCCCGGCCATCAGGATCGCCGTGAGCAGCACGCCGAATTCGCGCAGGAACGAGAAGCCGACCAGGTCCACGGTAAAAATCGTCGCGCCGAAACTGGCCAGTACCGTGGCGCCAAGAAACGCCACCACCGCGCCGACCAGAAACGTCAGCAGGGCCACGATCGGCGCGGCGTCGAGGCCGGTCTGCTCGATGTGCGCGATCATCGGCGTAATGCGCCAGCGCTTGGGCCGCAACAGCCCACGGGCGATGACTTCGAGAATCAGGCCGACGAAGCCGAGCAGTTGCAGCGTGTCAGTCCAGACCTTGTCCACCGCGCGGCCGATGCGCGTCAGCAGTTGCACGCTGACGCTGACTTCCGGCTCCTTGATCGGTACGCAGAAATCGCTCAGCGAGCAGTACACGGTTTGCAGCAAGGCGCGGTCGGCAGTTGAAAGGGTGCAATCGGGGTGTTCGGCGGTTTTGCCCAAACGCTCGGAACCGAGCAGCTCGACCAGCAATGACGCGCCGGCGGTGTCGAGGGCACCGAGGCCGTTCAGATCGATGGAAGTGTTGGCATCGTACTGGCCGCGGAGCTTTTCGCTCAGGTGCTTGAGCGCGGTGTAGTGGGCGAGCGTCCAGTCGCCGCTGACCCGCAGGCGGGCAGGGCTGAACGCGGTGTCCAGGTGGGCACTGCCGGGGGTTGGGCTGCTGGTCATAAGCTCCGTGCTTGTACGGCCGTTACGAGATCCTACGTAATAGCACGAACCGGATTACTTTTCTTTGGCCGGTGTGCTGTCGGAGATTGCGAAACGCAGCACGCCGATCAACTGCCCGTCCTCGGTCAACACCCGCACCTGCCATTTGCCCGCCGGGTTGCCGGGGAAGTTCTGCTTGTGCGTCCACGCCCGGTAGCCTTCCTTGCGCCCGCCATGGATGTCGAGGGCGATGCGGTCGACCTCTTTGCCGTTGAAGGTCCACACGTGATAAATCCGCTCATCGAGGCCGCGCGGCGCGTTGATCGCAGTGTAGGCGTAGAGCCCGCCGCTGCGGATCTGCTCGGCGCTGACGGTGTCGAGGCTGGCGCCGGGGGTGCGATCCTGCAGCTGCGTGCTGATCGCTACGTCGGTCATCCATAGCGTTGCCGGCGGCACCCACGAACGCAGCGCCCAACCGACGCCGCCGATGCCGACTGTGATGAACAGAATCGCCAGGGCATTGCGCACCGTGCGGATCGGGAAGATCGATGCCAGGCTCGGGAACGACAGCAGCACGGCAATCCCCAGCGCCCATTTGAAACTCTGCGCGGTGGTCAGGTGCATGATCACCGGCAGCGCGGTGAGCAGGGCGGCGAACAGGGTCAGGGTGTGCAGCGCGAGAAACGCCCAGCGCCGTGGCGCCAGCCATTTGTAGTACAGCGGATCGACGATAGAGATCAGTGCAGCAACGCTGAGCAGCCCCGTGAAGACAAACTGGCCGCTGTTCCACGTGGTGGTGATGAAGAAGAATGGCAGAACGAAAAACAGGCTTTCCTGATGGATCATCTGCGTCGCGTAGCGCAGCAGCGGCTGGGGAATCTCGCGCTTGAAAATCCGTGTGAACAGCCCGGTCAGGGTGTTTTCCAGCATCAGCCAGATCCAGCTGAGCAGCATGATCACCGTGATCCAGCTGGCCAGCCCCTGTTGGCGATCGACGAGGATGAAACTGCCGACCCCGGAAATGAAACCACCCGCCGCGATCAACCCGGGGTAGCGCTTCATCAGCTCGAGAAGGCGCTGGATAAGGAGGGTCAGTTTTGGCATTTTGGCGGTTCACGACGATATGGGGAAAATCCCGGAAAGGTTAACGCCACAAGTGCTCACTCACCAGAGGATTAATGGCTTCCAGCAATTTTGTGGCGGCGATACACACGCCAGCCGATCAACATCAGCAGCACCAGACCCACCCCACCTGCAGCCAGCCACAACACCTGATCATCACTGATTAAAGGCTTCTCGATCCGGATATACCCCGGCTGCAGCAACAGCTCGCGCATCGCTTTGTTCGCCGCATCCAGCGTCACCCCTTGCAGCTCCCGCGCGGGATTGGCAAAGCGGCCATCCTGATAGTCGGCCAGCGCGCTCCAGTAATAGTCCGCCAGCGCGCTGTTGCCCTGCACGGCCCAGGCCTGGTGGGCGATGGCGGCTTGTTTGATGCGGGCGAAGGTGCTCGGGTCGAGGCCGTTTTTCAGCAGGTCGGCCTTGAGGTCATCGAGTACCTGGATGGCTTCGTCGACGTCATCGCGATCCAGGTCAGCGTTGAGGCTCATGAAGCCGACACCGCCGAACACTTCGCGCTCGGCCCACGGCCCGTACGACAAGCCGTGGTTGAGGCGAATCTGCCGGTACAGCGCCCAGTCGAGATAATCCTTGAGAATGTCGAACGTCTGGTCGTACTGATCGTCGAGCACCGGTTCCGGCACCAGCCAGTGCAGCTTGGCGCTGTCGCCAATGAAGCCACGGGTGATGGTGCGCTCATGGGCGGCGCTGGTGCGGATGTCCGGCAGCGCCCGGTGTTCGCTCGGCTCGACCGGCTCCAACTCGCCCCAGGTGCGCTCGAGATAGGCCGGCAGCAGTTTGTCGAGTTCGCCGACTACGATCAGGGTCATGTTGTTCGGCGCGTACCAGGCTTTGCGCACCTTCTCCAATTGCTCTTGGGTCAGATGGCCGACTTCGGCACGCTGCGGGCATTTCAGTCCCAGCTCGACAGCCAGTTGATTGCTCGCGGTATGACCGAGGTCCTGACGGTCGAGGAAACGTTGCAGCCTGGTGTAATGCCCGCCGTCCTCACGCTCGACCACCCGTTTCGCCGCGTTGATTGCGTTGTCGTCAATGCGTGTCTGGGTCAGCAGCGCGAGCAGCAGGTCAAGCACCTTGCGCTGGTTTTTCGCCGGGGCTTCGATGACGAACGTGGTGTCGGCGTTGCTGGTGAACGCATTCCAGTCCCCGCCCAGCGCCTGCATGCGTTCTTCCAGACCGCCTTCGCCGGTGGCGTCGATACCGCTGAACAGCAGGTGTTCGAGCAAATGCGGCAGCTCTTTTTCGTCGCAATCGAAGTCATCGAGGCCAACGCCGACCACCAGCCGGATCGCCACATGCCCACGCTCGGTGCCGGGCTTGAGCATCAGTTGCAAACCGTTGGGCAGCGCATAGCCTTCGACCTGAAAGCGATCCAGGGCAAAGGCGGGCAGGGAACCGAGCAACAGACAGGCGAACAACAGGCAACGCATAACAGGCTTCCATACGGCTGATTTGGAGATCCGTGTCGTCAGTCAGGCCCCATCGCTGGCAAGCCAGCTCCCACAAGGATCTGCGGCGCTCACAAAACCCTGTGGGAGCTGGCTTGCCAGCGATGACGGTCTCAAGGCTGAACCACTGTAACTGACTGGCCCCAGCCCCAGACGTTCAAGGCGAATGCGTAATGTCGGCCATGTCATCCACCGCCAGCGCGCCGGTGTCCGCCGTTTCCAGCACGACATAGGCGCTGCTGCAGAACAGCGAATTGAGCCGTTTCATGTCGGCAATCAACTCCAGATGCAGCGAGCTGGTCTCCAGGCTCTGAACGATCTTGCGTTGCAAACGGCTGACGTGCGCATGAGCCAGACGCCGTTCCTGCGCACGAAAGCGGCGTTTCTCCCGCAACAACTGCCGCGCGCTTTCGCGGTCGCCGCTGAGAAACACCGACAGGCCCAGGCGCAGGTTGGCGATCAGTTGCTGTTGCAGCCCGGCAAGATCTTCCAGGCCTTCTTCGGAAAACGAACGGCGCTGCGAAGTCTTCTGCTGCTGGATCTTGCGCAGCATGCGCTCGATCAGGTCGGCGGCGAGTTTCAGGTTGATCGCCAGTTCGATGATCTCGGCCCAGCGCCGACTGTCGTGCTCGCCGAGATCCTCGCGGGGCATCTGCGCCAGATACAGCTTGATCGCGCTGTACAGCGCTTCGACGTCATCGGTCAGGCGGCGCATCTCCTGCGTGACGGCGGTCTGCTTGCCGCGCAGCACATCGAGGGAAGCATCGAGCATGTTGTCGAGCAGATCGCCCATGCGCAGGGTTTCCCGCGCGGCGTTGGCCAGCGCCAGGCTCGGCGTGACCAGCGCGGTCGGGTCGAGATGGCGCGGTTTGGCGGCGCCGTTGACCTCCGGCCGCTCCGGCAACAGCCAAGCACAGAGCCGCGCCATCGGCCCGACGCTGGGCAGCAGGATCAGGCAGCGCGCGGTGTTGTAGAGCAGGTGGAAGCCGATGACCATTTCCTGCGGGCTGAAATCAAGGCTGTCGATCCAGTGCACCAGCGGGTCGAGCACCGGGATGATCAGCAGCAAACCGATCAATTTGTACAACAGACTGCCCAGCGCAACCTGGCGGCCGGCGGCGTTCTGCATGCTGGTGCTCATGAAGGCAAGGATGCCGCTGCCGATGTTGGCGCCGATCACCAGACCGATCGCCACCGGCAGGCTGATCACCGCAGCCCCGGCCAGCGTGGCGGTGAGCAGCACGGCGGCGAGGCTGGAGTAGGAAATCATTGCAAACAGGGCGCCGACCAGGGCATCGAGGAGGATGTCGCCGGTCAGCGAGGCGAAAATCACTTTCACCCCTTGCGCGTGAGTGATCGGCGCAGCGGCCTCGACGATCAATTGCAGGGCGAGAATGATCAGCCCCAGCCCGATCGACACCCGGCCCATCTGCCCGAGCCGCGTCTGTTTGCGCGACAGAAAGAAAATCACCCCGAGGAAGATCAGCAGCGGCGACAGCCACGACAGATCGAGGGTCAGCACCCGCGCCATCAAAGCGGTACCGACATCGGCGCCCAGCATGGTCGCCAGCGCCGGGGTCAGCGCCATCAGGCCCTGACCGACAAACGAAGTGACCAGCATCGCCGTGGCGTTGCTGCTCTGCACCATGGCAGTGACGAGAATACCGGCGATGAACGCCAGCCATTTCTTCGACATGTTCTGGCCGATGACATGTCGCAAATTGGTGCCATAAACCCGCAGGATGCCGGTTCGGACGATGTGCGTGCCCCAGATCAACAGGGCGACGGCGGACAACAGATTGAGCAGGGTGAGCATGCAGACCCCCTGTAGTAGCAGCGCCCCAGAGGGGCAAGTGGACGGCACCGCGCGGTTTCTACGTTCTTGATACTTAAGCTGTAGTTGGCGAACGGTCTCGGCGCCAGCATTGCACAGCTAAAGCGTGGATTGAAACAAAAGTGTCATCAAAACAAATGCATCCACTCACCGAATCCGACACGTTTCCCCTCTGTTGCCCAAAACAACTGTGGGAGCGAGCCTGCTCGCGAAAGCGGTGGGCCAGCCAACATTGTTGTCGACTGGCACTCCATCTTCGCGAGCAGGCTCGCTCCCACAGGGGTGTAGCGTGCTGCCGGGACTACCGGATTATTGGCCCGGCACATCCTTGCGCAGTTTCACCGGATCCTGTTGCTGTCTCTTCTTGGCCATCGCGCCGCGCAGTTTGATGTTGATAGCCTCAACCGCCAGCGAGAACGCCATGGCGAAGTAGACGTAGCCTTTTGGCACGTGCACGTCGAACGATTCGGCGATCAGCACGGTACCGACCACCAGCAGGAAGGACAGGGCGAGCATTTTCAGCGACGGGTGCTTGTCGATGAATTCGCTGATCTTGCCCGACGCCAGCATCATCACCAGCACTGCCACGACGATCGCCGCGACCATGACCGGAACGTGGGAGACCATGCCGACGGCAGTGATCACCGAGTCCAGCGAGAAGACGATATCGATGATCGCGATCTGGATGATGGTGTAGAGGAAATTGCCGCCCTTGCCCGACGGCGCGTCGTCGCTTTCGTCTTCGCCTTCCAGCGCGTGGTACATCTCCTGCGAGCTTTTCCACAGCAGGAACAGGCCACCGAAGAACAGGATCAGGTCGCGACCGGAGATGCCCTGGCCGAACACTTCGAAAAGATCGGCAGTGAGGCGCATGACCCAGGTGATCGACAGCAGCAACAGGATCCGCGTGACCATGGCCAGGCCAAGACCGAAGATCCGCGTGCGCTGCTGCATGTGTTTGGGCATGCGGCTGACCAGGATCGAAATCATGATGATGTTATCGATACCGAGGACGATTTCCAGGGCGGTCAGGGTAAAGAAGGCAACCCAGATTTCGGGGTTGGTCAGCCAATCCATGTGTATTCCTTTGAGCAATTGTTGAACCGAAAAAGGTCCGGGCTTCAAACCGCGAAGCCGGGACCCGTAACGGTGAGTCTTGGGCTTATAGAGTGCTGAACATCGGGAAAGTCCCCAACAGCAGTGCAGCAATCAGAATGCAGATACACACCAGGATCGCCCATTTCAGGGTGAAACGCTGGTGATCACCGAAATCAATGCCGGCCAGCGCCACCAACAGATAGGTCGACGGCACCAACGGGCTCAGCAAGTGGACGGGCTGGCCGACGATCGAGGCACGGGCCATTTCCACCGCAGTGATCCCATAGTGGCTGGCCGCTTCGGTCAGCACCGGCAATACACCGTAATAGAACGCATCGTTGGACATGAAGAAGGTGAACGGCATGCTCACCAGTGCCGTGATCACCGCCAGGTACGGGCCGAGGAAATCCGGAATCACCGCCAACAGGCTCTTCGACATCGCATCGACCATGCCGGTGCCCGACAGGATACCGGTGAAGATACCGGCCGCAAAGATCAGCCCGACCACTGCCAGCACGCTGCCGGAATGCGCGGCGACGCGATCCTTCTGCATTTGCAGGCATGGGTAGTTGACGATCATGGCAATACTGAACGCCACCATGAACAGCACCGGCAGCGGCAACAGGCCACCGATCAGCGTGCACATCAGGCCGAAAGTCAGTGCGGCGTTGAACCAGATCAGCTTCGGACGGCGTGCGTCAGGGAATTGCGAGACGCTGATTTCACTGTGATCGATCTCGTCGCCGACCAGATGCAGCTCGCCGAGACGGGCACGCTCACGCTTGCCGTAGAAGTAGGCAATCACCAGGATCGCCAAGACACCGGCGGCCATGGCCGGGATCATCGGTACGAAAATGTCCGACGGATCGACATGCAGGGCACTCGCCGCGCGGGCGGTCGGGCCGCCCCACGGGGTCATGTTCATCACGCCACCGGCGAGGATGATCAGACCGGCCATGATCCGCGGGCTCATGCCGATGCGGCTGTACAGCGGCAGCATGGCGGCCACACAGATCATGTAAGTGGTCGCGCCGTCACCATCGAGGGAAACGACGAGCGCCAGAACGGCGGTACCGACCGAAACTTTCAACGGGTCGCCCTTGACCAGTTTGAGAATCTTGCGCACGGCCGGGTCGAACAGGCCGGAGTCGATCATCAGGGCGAAATACAGAATGGCGAACATCAACATCACGCCGGTCGGCGCCAGTTTGGTGATGCCTTCAAGCATCATCGGGCCGATCTTCGGCGCGAAACCACCGAACAGCGCGAACAGGATCGGGATGATGATCAGGGCGATCAGCGCGGACAGGCGCTTGGTCATGATCAGGAACATGAACGTGATGACCATGGCGAAGCCAAGGAAAGTCAGCATGGGAATACTCCAGGCGTAGCGCGGCTAATGGAATGAGCGGATCGGGCGGGATCAGCGCAGAACGGGAGGCGCGAGGCGTACGGGCGGAGTGACCAGCAGGAAGCGGGAGAAACGGCGGGTTGCAGAAGACATCAGAATCACCATTGTTGTTGTTAATTGGGCCGGGCCTGTGGAAAAACCACAGGGCTTGGGCCAACCGGTCTGTTGCCGGGAGTGGGGCGATCCTAATCGGGGAAGCTTTCAGCTACCTTTCGGGCGCGAAAGCGATGAATCAATGGTCAACCGGCGGTCGGATGCAACCACAGCCAATGAATACGGGACCAGTAGCGATGCGGATAAACGGACAGACAGCGCTGGCTGGCAGTCTGGACATATCCGTTATCAGTTCAGCGTCAGCATCTGGTTAAAAAATCGACAGATCCAGCGGCCGCACCGCGCCCATCCAGATCGCGTGTTCGGTGTGGTCGAGCAAGTCATCGCCAGTGTCCGGATGCAGGAACACCACCAGGCCTTTGCGGTTGAGCGCCAGCCATGGCAGCACTTCGCCGATCAGCTCGGGACCGAAAGCCAGTTGGCAGCTCCAGTCGGGATGCGGCCCCACCGGGCGTTCGTGCACGCGGCCCATTTTCAGCGCAAACAACTGCGCGGCCTGTTCGCACAAGGCCCGCGCCTGGTCGATGGTTTGCGCGTCGAAATAGACATGGGCGTGATAGCCCTTGATCCCTTGCATCGTGTCGCCTCTCAATCGGTTCGAACCCTTGGCTGTTTCCACCGTCACAGGTCATATAGGACAACTATAAGGAAAACAGCCATGAAAAATGCCGAGACCCCAGTGGTCAAAGTGGTGCTTTATGGTGCCATGGCCAGCTTGGGCGGTGCATTGATGGCTGAATTGCTCCGTCGCCAACACGAAGTCATCGCCATCCTCGACGATCTCACCGCACTTGCGCCGCGTCCGGGGTTGCGCACCAAAACCGGCGATCTGTTCGATGCCGAGCGGGTCAATCAGAGCGTCGCCGGCAGTTCGGCGGTGATCTGCCTGCTGGACGCTCCGGGGTTGCCGTTCAGCAGCGACCACGTTGAGCGCTCGGTGACGCTGGGGCCGGTGGAACAAGTGCTGGCAGTCGACGCGCTGGTCGAAGGTTTGCAACTGGCCAGCGTGCCGCGCCTGTTTCTGGTCGGCAACTTCGGTGTGCTCGACGAGCCTGACAATGACGAGCGTCTGCAACGTCACGCTGCCGAAGAAATCCTCGAGGCGGTACAAAGCAGCTCACTGCGCTGGACCTTGGTCAATGCGCCGCATGGCGTGGCCGGGTTGACCATCGAGCACTTCAGTCAGGTCGGCGGCAATCTCGAACCGGGACTGGCCGAACCGCTGGAGCGATTGAACCGCGTGGCGGTGGGCATCGCCGATGAGCTGCGGTTGAATCTGCATGTGGGGCAGCATGTGAATTTTGTGGCGGCTTCTGATTCGTAAAAGATCGTCCGGAGGCTCGGGCCGCGATCGACGACCTTTTGCTCTTCACACCGCAATTGAGGGCAGGGCCAGACCGTTAAGCGATTCGGCACTGCTGGCCTGTTCCGCCATTAACCAATCAACAAATTCCTGAATCAACGCACCCCGACGTTTGCGTTGCGGCAGCACAACGTAATAGCCAAGGCGCGACAGCGTGGTTTCCGCCAGCGGCCGGCACAGCAAACCCTGCACCAGCAAGTTATCCACAAGGTGCCGCCAGCCAATCGCCACGCCTTGTCCGCCAATCGCCGCCTGAATCAGCAAGGTGTAATTGTCGAAGCGCAATTGCCCCGGCGCTGGCGGCGTAGTCAGGCCCAATTGACGAAACAAGCCACTCCAGTCGAACCAGTTGCTGCTGTTTTCCCCACGCAGGTGCAGCAGCGGAAATTCCAGCAGGGCCTGCGCGGGCAACGGCAGTGACCGCTCCTTGAGCAGCAGCGGGCTGCACACCGGGAACACTTCTTCGCTGAACAGCCAGTGGCTCTCACCCTGCTTGAATCGACCATCGCCAAACAGGATCGCCACGTCGATGTCGGTGCGCAGCATGTTGTGGTTGCGCTCGCTGGTGACCAGGCTGACATCGATATGCGGATTGGCCTCATGGAAGCGATGCAGGCGCGGCATCAGCCAATAAGCGGCGAAAGCGAAATCCGTGGCCACTTGCAGCACTTCATGTTGCTGCTGAGTGCTGATTGCGCTCAATCCTGCGTCGATATTCTGCAAACCGAGGGTAACTTGCTCGAACAGCAGGGCGCCAACCTCTGTCAACTCGATACCCCGGTAAATCCGGTCGAACAGGCGCGTACCGAGCTGCTCTTCCAGACGTTTCATTTGCTGGCTGATCGCAGGCTGCGTGGTGCCAAGCTCCACCGCAGCGGCGGTAAAACTGCGATGGCGGGCCGCCGCTTCAAAAGCGCGCAGCAGATCGAGGGAGAGGTCACCGAGGGCGTCATACATAAGCTGTACTTATCCTAGTCATTGTCCGGCGCGGGCTTTACCGGAACAGGCATGGAATCCATGCTCGATCGCAGCACTCTCGCATAAATATTCAACATGGAATGCCGCGATCACATGAAGCGCAAGAACATTCTTTTCATCATGGCCGATCAAATGGCCGCGCCAATGTTGCCGTTCTACGGCCCATCGCCGATCAAACTGCCGAATCTGTCCCGCCTCGCCGCCCAAGGCGTGGTGTTCGATGCTGCCTATTGCAACAGCCCGCTGTGCGCGCCGTCGCGCTTCACCCTGGTCAGTGGCCAGTTGCCGAGCAAGATCGGCGCCTACGACAACGCGGCTGACTTTCCTGCCGACATTCCGACTTACGCGCATTACCTGCGGCGTCTCGGCTACCGCACCGCGCTGTCGGGCAAGATGCATTTCTGCGGGCCGGACCAGTTGCACGGTTATGAAGAACGCCTGACCAGCGATATCTACCCGGCCGATTACGGTTGGGCGGTGAACTGGGACGAGCCGGACGTGCGGCCGAGCTGGTATCACAACATGTCGTCGGTGCTGCAGGCCGGGCCGTGCGTGCGCACCAATCAGCTGGATTTCGACGAAGAGGTGGTGTTCAAGGCGCAGCAGTATCTGTTCGATCACATCCGCGAGGATGGCGACCAGCCATTCTGCCTGACCGTGTCGATGACCCACCCGCACGATCCGTACACGATTCCCAAGGCTTTCTGGGATCTGTATGACGATGCTGATATTCCGTCGCCTACAGCCCTGAACCAGGACGAACTCGATCCGCACTCGCAACGTCTGCTCAAGGTTTACGATCTGTGGGACAAGCCGCTGCCTGTGGATAAGATCCGCGATGCCCGTCGCGCCTACTTCGGTGCTTGCAGCTATATCGACGCCAATGTCGGCAAACTGCTGCAAACCCTTGAAGAAACCGGGCTGATCGACGACACCGTCATCGTCTTCTCCGGTGACCATGGCGACATGCTCGGCGAGAAGGGCCTCTGGTACAAAATGCACTGGTTCGAGATGGCCGCGCGGGTGCCGCTGCTGATCAGCGCCCCGGGACAATTTGAGGCGGGCCGAGTCAGCGCCGCGGTTTCCACCGCCGACCTGCTGCCGACGTTCGTGGATCTGGCCGGTGGCACGCTTGAGCCGGGCTTGCCACTGGACGGCCGTTCCTTGCTGCCGCACCTGCAAGGGCAGGGCGGGCATGACGAGGTGTTCGGCGAATACATGGCCGAAGGCACTGTCAGCCCGCTGATGATGATCCGCCGCGGCGCCTACAAATTTATCTACAGCGAAAGCGACCCGTGCCTACTCTTCGATGTGGATAACGATCCGCGCGAAGAAGAGGAACTGAGCCAATCGCCGCAACATCGTCAGCTGTTCGACGATTTTCTCGCGGAAGCGCGGGCCAAGTGGGACATTCCGTCGATCCATCGGGACGTACTGGCCAGCCAGCGCCGACGCCGTTTCGTCGCCGATGCGTTAACCATCGGCAAGCTGAAGAGCTGGGATCACCAGCCGCTGGTCGATGCCAGTCAGCAGTACATGCGCAACCACATCGACCTTGATGATCTGGAGCGCAAGGCCCGTTATCCACAACCCTGCCAAAACCAATAACGTTAAGGGGAAGTCCATGCGCAAGTTATCCACAGCTGTCACCGTTGGCCTGATCGCATTGAGCAGCGCCTCGGCCTTCGCCGAGCAAAGTTGCGAAACCGTGAAGATGGCCGATCCGGGCTGGAGCGACATCGCCGCGACCAATGCCATCACCGGATTTCTGCTCGACGGCATGGGCTACAAGGCCAAGGTCGACACCCTCGCGGTGCCGATCACCTTCGGCGGCTTGAAGGATGGCCAGGTGGACGTGTTCCTCGGCAACTGGATGCCGGCGCAGCAGGGCTTCTATGACAAGTTCGTCGCCACCGGTGATGTGACGCAATTGGCGAAAAACCTCGAAGGCACCGAATTCACCCTCGCCGTCCCCGACTATGTCTGGGAGGCAGGTGTGCATGATTTTGCCGACCTGAACAAATTCGCCGACAAGTTCGACAAGAAGATCTACGGCATCGGATCAGGCGCGCCGGCGAACATTTCGTTGCAGGAAATTATCAAGAAGAATGACTTCAACATGGGGCAGTGGAAGCTGATCGAGTCCAGCGAACAGGCGATGCTCGCCGAAGTGTCGCGGGCGGTGAAGAAACAGAAATTCGTCACCTTTCTCGGCTGGACCCCGCACCCGATGAACGTGCAGCTGAAAATGCGTTACCTCAAGGGCGGCGAAAAATACTTCGGCGACACCGGCAACGTTTTCACCCTGACCCGCAAGGGCTACGCCGAGGCCTGCCCGAATGTGGGCAAGTTGCTGACCAATCTGGCGTTCACCCAGGACATGGAGAACAGCATCATGGCCGAGGTGGTGAACAAGAAGGTCAGCAATGCCGAAGCGGCGAAGGCGTGGATCAAAGCCAACCCGGCGGTGCTGGACAAGTGGCTGGATGGGGTGAAGACCGTGGATGGCAAGGATGCGTTGGTGGCGGTGAAAGCCCAACTGTAATGCCACCTGACTGTCGACCACTTACCTGTGGCGAGGGGATTTATCCCCGATCGGCTGCGAAGCAGTCGCAAGATCCGTGAACTCGATATACCTGACTCACCGAGAACTCTGGGTTTGGGGCCGTTTCGCGGCCCATCGGGGATAAATCCCCTCGCCACAATGATTGCCGTGTCCTGATAGGCTTGCCGGAAAAACCCCCAACCGCGAGGACCCATGGCCTTCCCCAGCCGCCATTCACTTTTTCCTTTCCTGAGCTGGTTGCCACGGCAAACCCGCGCCAGCGTCGGGCGGGACCTGATCGTCGGCCTCAGCGGTGCGATTCTCGCCTTACCCCAGTCGATTGCCTACGCACTGATCGCCGGGCTGCCACCGGAATACGGGCTGTACGCCGCAATCATTCCGGTATTGATCGCCTGCCTGTGGGGTTCGTCATGGCATTTGATCTGCGGCCCGACGGCGGCGATTTCGATTGTGCTGTACGCCAGCGTCAGCCCGCTCGCCGTGCCTGCGTCCGAGGACTACATCACCCTGATCCTGCTGCTGACGTTCCTTGCCGGGATTTTCCAGTGGCTGCTCGGTTTGCTGCGCTTCGGCGCGCTGGTGAATTTCGTTTCGCATTCGGTAGTGCTCGGCTTCACCCTCGGTGCCGCCGTGGTGATCGCCATCGGGCAATTGCCCAATCTGCTCGGGCTGGAATTGCCGGCCAACACCACAGCGCTCGCCAGCCTGATGGATCTGCTGCGACATCTGGGGGCTGTGGATAAGCCTTCACTGACGCTCGGCGTCGCCACGGTAATCGTCGGCGTGACCCTGAAAAAACTTCTGCCGCGCTGGCCGACGCTGTTGATAACCTTGGTGCTGGCCAGCCTGCTGGTGTGGATCTGGCCGGCGATGTTCGGTCATGTGCATCTGGTCAGCGCCTTCGTCGGACGCCTGCCGCCGCTGAGCGCCTTGCCGCTGGATCTGGAGGTGATCCTGCGCCTGCTGCCGAGCGCCGTGGCGGTGGGCATGCTCGGGCTGGTCACCAGTCTGTCGATCGCCCGTTCGATATCGGCGCGCTCGCAACAGTTGCTCGACGCCAATCAGGAAGTCCGCGCACAGGGTCTGTCGAACATTGTCGGTGCGTTCTTTTCCGGGTCGCTGTCAGCCGGATCGTTTACCCGCTCAGGTCTGAGTTATGAGGCGGGTGCCTGCTCGCCGCTGGCCGGAGTGTTCTCGGCAATCTGGGTGGCGCTGTTTGCGGTGTTCGGCGCGGGGCTGATCGCGCACATTCCGATCCCGGCCATGGCCGGCAGCATCCTGTTGATTGCCTGGGGTCTGGTCGATCACCGGGGCATTCGCGCTTTGCTGCGAGTCAGCCGTGCCGAGTTCGTGGTGATGGCCCTGACCTGTCTCGCGACCTTGCTGCTGGAATTGCAGACGGCGATTTACGCCGGGGTGCTGGCGTCGCTGTTTTTCTACCTCAAGCGCACCTCGCAACCACGGGTGCAGCATTGGCGCGACGGTGACGACGATGTGCTGCGGGTGGGCGGTTCGATCTTTTTCGGCGCCAGCCATTACCTGCAAGTGCGCCTGCAACGCCTGCATGGCGCGCGGGTGGTAATCGAGGCACAGCAGATCAACTTCATCGATTATTCAGGGGTAGAGATGCTGCATCAGGAAGCGCGACGGCTGCTGGGCCAAGGTCGCAGCCTGACCTTGCGCCGGGCGCGGCCGCCAGTGTTGGAGGAACTGAGGAAGCTGGAGGGGGCGGAGAAGTGCCCGATCAGGTTTGAGGATTGAGCTGACATTGGTGGTGATGCGATTCGCGAGCAGGCTCGCTCCCACATTGATCGCATTTCAATGTGGGAGCAAAAGTTAAAGGGCCAGTTGGCGGCGCAGCTCGGCGAGTACCGGCGCGGTATCCGGGCGTACGCCGCGCCACAGCAGGAACGCCTCGGCCGCCTGCTCGGCGAGCATGCCCAGACCATCCATCGCCAGCGCCGCGCCGTGCTCAGTGGCCCAGCGGCAGAACGCGGTCGGTTCCCTGCCGTACATCATGTCGTAGCACAGGGTCTGGCCCGGCTCGATCAGGCTTGGCGCAATCGGCGGCACGTCGCCGGTCAGGCTGGCGGAGGTGGCGTTGATGATCACGTCCACCGGCTCGCGCAGCCAGTCGAAACCACTGGCCGACACCGGCCCGAGATCGCCGAACAATTCCGCCAGCAGCTCAGCCTTGTCCACCGAGCGATTGGCGATGATCACCGAGGCCGGTTTCTC
Organism: Pseudomonas sp. 67(2021); assembly: GCF_017491835.1. Taxonomy (NCBI): domain Bacteria; kingdom Pseudomonadati; phylum Pseudomonadota; class Gammaproteobacteria; order Pseudomonadales; family Pseudomonadaceae; genus Pseudomonas; species Pseudomonas sp. 67(2021). Next base: position 693,579 of record NZ_JAFGYL010000001.1, on the reverse strand, counting down.
TGCCAGCAACGGCTCCAGCGCACCGCGCACCGCGCCGCCGGCGCCGAGCAAAAGGATGCGCTTGCCGGTCAGGCTGAACCCGGCATTCACCGTCAGATCGCGGACCAGGCCGGCGCCATCGGTGTTGTCGCCGAGCAGTGAACCATCTTCCAGTTTGCTCAAGGTGTTCACCGCACCGGCGCGCTGCGCGCGGGCGGTCAGGCTGTTGGCCAGCCGGTAAGCGTCTTCCTTGAACGGCACTGTCACGTTGGCGCCGCGGCCTTCGCGAAAGAATGCCGTGGCGCAGCCGGCAAAATCATCCAGCGGCGCCAGCAGCGTGCTGTAGTCGAGGCGTTGGCCGGTCTGTTCGGCGAACAACTGGTGAATCATCGGCGACTTGCTGTGGCCGATCGGGTTACCGAAAACAACGTAACGATCCATCACCCGTCCTCAGGCCTCGGCCAGCCAGTCACGATCCTGCAGGAAATACTCGGTCAGACGCGCTTCTGCGCTGCCCGGCTCGGCCTTCCAGTCATACCCCCAGCGCACTTGCGGCGGCAGCGACATCAGGATCGATTCGGTACGGCCACCCGACTGCAAGCCGAACAGCGTGCCACGGTCGTAAACCAGGTTGAATTCGACGTAGCGGCCACGACGGAATTCCTGGAATTCGCGCTGCTGAGCGGTGAACGCGTCATTCTTGCGCCGCTGCACGATCGGCAGGTAGGCCTCGATGTAGGCGTCGCCGATGGCGCGCATGAAGGCGAAACTGGTGTCGAAATCCCACTCGTTCAGATCGTCGAAGAACAGACCGCCAATGCCACGTGGCTCATGACGATGCTTGATATGGAAATAGGTGTCGCACCAGGCTTTGTAACGCGGATAGACGTCCGCACCAAACGGCGCACAGGCTTGCTCGGCGACGCGGTGCCAATGAATGCAGTCTTCTTCAACGCCGTAGTACGGGGTCAGGTCGAAACCGCCGCCGAACCACCAGACCGGTTCTTCGCCTTCTTTTTCAGCAATGAAAAAACGCACATTGGCGTGGGAGGTCGGCACATGCGGGTTGTGCGGGTGGATCACCAGCGACACGCCGAGCGCCTCGAAACCACGCCCGGCCAGTTCCGGCCGATGGGCACTGGCCGACGGCGGCAGACCGCTGCCGAACACGTGGGAAAAGTTGACCCCGCCCTTTTCAATCAGCGTGCCGTTTTCCAGCACGCGGGTGCGCCCGCCACCGCCCGCCGGCCGGGTCCAGGCGTCTTCGACGAAGCATTTGCCGCCGTCTTCGGTTTCCAGTGCAGCGCAGATGCGGTCTTGCAGATCGAGCAGATAGGCCTTTACGGCGTCGGTGCGGGTCGTCATGGCTTCACCTTGAATCGGGCGGCGCCCCGGCAGGCGGGCGGCGCAAATGGGCGCGTAGCATACCATCGCAGACCGGCGCGCCGCAGTTGACGAAGATCAAGCAGGGGAGTTGGATAGAGGGCTTAGCAACGACCCAAGGAGAGCAGGCAGATGGCAAAGCGTATCCAGTTCCGCGCCCACGGCGGTCCCGAAGTGCTCGAATATGTAGACTACGAACCCGCTGCGCCCGGGCCGAATCAGGTGCGCGTGGCCAATCAGGCGATCGGCCTGAACTTCATCGACACCTATTACCGCAGCGGCCTCTATGCGCCGCCCGCGTTGCCGTCCGGGCTGGGTTCGGAAGGCGCCGGCACGGTCGAAGCGGTGGGCGGCGACGTCACCCGGTTCAAGGTCGGCGATCGCGTGGCATACGGCAGCGGCCCGCTCGGCGCCTATAGCCAGCTGCATGTTCTGCCGCAGGACAATCTGGTGCACCTGCCCGATGAAATCAGTTTCGAAACTGCCGCCGGCGTCATGCTCAAGGGCCTGACCGTGCAATACCTGCTGCGCCAGACCTACCCACTGCAGGGCGGCGAAACCATTCTGTTCCACGCCGCAGCCGGTGGCGTCGGCTCGCTGGCCTGCCAATGGGCCAAAGCGCTGGGCGTGAAGCTGATCGGCACCGTCAGCTCGAAGGAGAAAGCCGAGCTGGCCAAAGCCAACGGCGCTTGGGCCACCATCGACTACAGCCATGAAAACGTTGCCGAGCGCGTGCTGGCACTGACTGACGGCAAGAAAGTCCCGGTAGTGTATGACGGCGTCGGCAAGGACACTTGGCTCACGTCTCTGGACAGCGTCGCACCTCGGGGCCTGGTCGTGAGCTTCGGCAATGCTTCCGGCGCGGTCGATGGCGTCAATCTGGGCATTCTTGCCGCGAAGGGCTCGTTGTACGTCACCCGGCCTACGCTGGCGACCTACGCTAACAACGCCGAGAACCTGCAACGCATGGCCGACGAGCTGTTCGAGATGATCATCAGTGGCAAACTGAAGGTCGACATCAGCCAGCGCCATGCACTGGCGGATGCGGCGAAAGCACAAACTGAACTGTCGGCACGGCGCACGACCGGTTCCACGATTCTGCTGCCATAACGCTTCAAGTTGATACTCGGTGAACTCTTCCATGAGTTCGCCGAGTATCTTTCAGCTATATCAAGTACATCTTCCGGTGAAGTTTCTTCGCCGCTGGCCTACGACCGGCGAACTTCCTGCGCAACTTCTTCGGCTCGTATACAAGCCATTTCTCCGCCCACTCTTCGATTATTGGCGGATCAATACTGACGGTGATAGACATCACGATACTCCGGCTGATGCACGTTCATGTTCACAGGCTGATCCAGGGCCATCAGGATTTGTCGCCACTCGGCAGACAACAGCCAATAATCGCCCCGGGCGCGCTGCTCGATATGCATGGCGTGCGAAGCGATCGGTGTCAGGCCGAAGCGCTGAAACAGTTGTCGCTGTGGCGATCTGCACAAGGCCGTCACCCCCTGATATCCGCGATCGATCGCCCATTCCGCAGCGGTGGCGAGCAGGCCATTGATCGATACCGGCCGGTGCTGCTGGGAATGGGTAATCAAGCGACTGAATTCGACATGCCGCGCCAATGCCACAGTGGGAGACACATGATGCTGCGCCAGTGAAGCCCATTCGAAGGGCGCCGGGGTTGCCCGCAGCACCGCAATAAGCTGATCACGCTGATACAACAGAAAGTGCGTGCTGCGTGAGGTGATCGCCAGTCGAGTTTCCAGCGCCCGGGCTCTGGAGGTGAGCATGTAATGCTGCAATCGCAGGCGAAACTGTCGATTGATGAAGCGTTCAAATTCCCCGGCATCCGATCCTGCCTCAACAATGGCCACACGATAGTCGGCCTGTTGATTCTTGAGTGTCTCCTGAAAGCCCTGCAGATAATCCTTGAGGTGTAAATCGGTAATATCCATTACTTCTCCGCAGCCATTAATATTTCGAAGTTGCTTCAAGCACATTGAAAGAATGGATGCTTTTGGAAATCTCGCCACTGCACGCGTTCTGATAATCACGTGGGAAAACTTACAGATATTTCAGACTGAAAGATTCGTCTGACGCATGAAAGAACAATGGCAACGGCCAAGTTTTAATAAATGCGGGAATAAACTGCGGGCATGCGCAGAACTCCTCGTCGATGGCGCCGAGGAGTCCGCAAAAATAAAAAGAATGGCGTCAGTCAGGACGAACGACGTTACCGGTGGCCAGGTCGCGGATCACGCTGGGATTCTTGCGCCCGCCAAGGCTGCCGCCCAGCACCAGATCGACCTGACCACGGAAATACTGCTCGATGCGCAAACGCGTGCGCGCCGGCGGTCGCCCCTGTGGGTTGGCCGATGTGGAAATCAATGGCCCGACCAGCGAGCACAGGTCGCGCACCTGGGGGTGATCGCTGACCCGCAGCGCCACGGTGTCATGCACGCCTGTGACCCATTCCGGCAACAGGTTCTGGTGCGGCACCAGCCAGGTGTTCGGACCCGGCCAGGTGCTGGCCATGCGGTCGATCCAGTCCTGCGGGAAGTCCTCGAACAGGAAATCGAACTGGCGGATATTGTCGGCGACCAGGATCAGCCCTTTGCTCACCGAGCGATTCTTGATCGCCAGCAAGCGGTCCACCGCGTCTTCATTCCACGGGTCGCAACCCAGCCCCCAGACGGCTTCGGTTGGATAGGCAATCACCGCGCCGGCGCGAACTTCACGCGCGGCTTGTTGCACACGCCAACTGTTGACCATGAAAAAACTCTCCCACAAACAGGTTTCGCGCAGTTTACCGATCTTCATCGTAAAACCTAGCTCGACCGCGCCAGCCAGCGACCGTTTTCGCATACCGCACGGCCTTCGATTTCCAGCTCGGTCAACGTTGCCAGCACTTTCGGCAACGCCCAGCCACAACTCGCGGCCAAGGCCTCGCTGGTGTGCGGCGCCGCGTGCAGCAGCGCCAGCAACGGGTGTTCGGCCTTCGCCGCCGCCGTGGATAACAGTGGCTGCTGCCAGCCGCGCAGGGCTTCGAGGATATGTTCGATAGTCTCCACCAAGACCGCCCCGTCGCGAATCAACTGGTGACAACCGCGCGCGCCGGGGTGATGGATCGAGCCCGGAATCGCATAAACCTCGCGGCCTTGTTCGGCTGCCAGCCGCGCGGTGATCAGCGAGCCGCTGGCAACACTGGCCTCGACCACCAGCACGCCAAGGGACAACCCGCTGATGATGCGGTTGCGCCGGGGGAAGTTGCTCGGGCTCGGCCCGGCGTCCAGCGGGAACTCGGAAAGCACCGCGCAACCCGAGGCGATCATTGCCTCAGCCAAGCGTTTATTGCGCTGTGGATAAAAATTCTCCAGGCCCGTGCCAAGCACCCCCACGGTCAACCCGCCAACGTCCAGAGCAGCCTGATGGGCAGCGGCATCGATGCCCAGCGCCAGACCACTGTTGATGACAAAACCGGCCCCGGCCAGACTGCGGGAAAACGCCGCCGCCGTATCCATGCCCGGGCGCGAAGCGCGGCGGCTGCCGACCATCGCCAGTTGCGGTTTTTCCAGAATCGACGGATCGCCCGCGACGAATAACAGCGGCGGTGGATCGGCGATTTGCGCCAGCAACGCTGGAAAATCCGCTTGGTCCCACATCAGTAAATGTTGGCCGGGGTGCTCTAGCCAGCGCATTGCGTGGCTGGCGCCGTCGCGCACCGTTGGACAACGCCGTGCTTCGGCGCAGGCCGCCGGCAACCCCAGTGAGCGCCAGGCACTGGCCGGCGCGCTGAAGGCTTTCGACGCCGAGCCGAAGGCTTCGAGCAGTTTGGCAAAACGCTTGGGGCCGATATCCGGCATGCGGTGCAGGCGCAGACGCGCTTCCAGTTCCGCCGGGGAAATGGCCGTACTGACAGACAACATGAATGGATCATCCTTGATCGTTCTATGCTCCGAACCATTCGGAACAAGTTGTGGATAACTCTGTTGGTAACTTGTTAAGCAAGCTTACGGATTTCGCACCTTGTCGAGCACCGCCAGCGAGCGTGAAGCGTTGAGCACCAGGCCGTAACTGAGTTTGTCGTAGGTGCGGAACACCATTAGCAGGCCGGCGCGTTCATCGGGAATTTTCAGCGGCTGGCCAGTGATCCGGTCACGCACCGTTTCGCCGGTTTTCATCACCGCCAGAACATTGCCTTCGGCCAGACCGTCGCGTTTGCCTTTGTTCAGGGTGACCACGTCCATCACGCCGATCTGCGTGACGCCGCGTGGCACATCGATGATCACGCCGTTGATGTCGCTTTTCGGCGCGCTCGGCATGAAAGTCGAATTGATCGAACGTTCTTCACCGCCGAACAAGCGGTCACCGAGGCGCACTTCCTGGGTGGTGCGTTGCAAGGCGAGGGTGGCGACGTCGCCTTCGGTGGCAACAATCTCGCCGCCGCCGATATCGTCGGCGTTGATGCCGAGGAATTCCTTGGTCTGCGGATCGGTGTAGACCTTGCCCTGGCGGAAGATGCCGTACACCGGCTGCTCCGGATCGAAATGGCCGCGCGCGAAGATGCGATCGCCTGTACCGCTGAGCACCCGTTCGGCATCGCCGGCGACGATGTACGGCGCCTTGTCGAAGTCTTCGGCCTTGTCGACGATACGGTTGCTCAGCAGAAAGCTGTTGATCGATTTCAGCGGAATGCTCGGAATTGCCTCGGCCACCGGGCTGGTGCGAATCCGTGGCGAGAGCTTGATGGTGCCGCGCGACTCGCCCCGATGGACGGTCAGTTGCGGCTGGCCGTTGACGTAGCTGAGGGTCAGCGTGTCGCCGGGATAGATCAGGTTGGGGTTTTCGATCTGCGGATTGGCCCGCCACAGTTGTGGCCACTGCCAGGGCTCGCGCAGGTATTTGCCGGAAATGTCCCAGAGCGTGTCTCCGGAAACCACCGTGTATTGCTGTGGAAAACCATCCCTGAGTTGCACTTGCCCTTGCGCGGCGCCGGCCGAAGCCAGAAGCAGCAGGGCGAGTAGTGTTTTCCTCATGCAGTGAATCCCTTTATCATGTGCGTTCGCGTGAATCGTCAGAGCCCCGTGGCTCGCTTCTGTATTTCAGAAGCTACGCTTCACAACGGTAGCCTGCATCTTCGGACCCGCCAGGCCATCGACCCGACTTTACTCAACGTGTGCAGCAATCGAAGCCTATGGCCATTTTAAACATCCTCGAATTTCCGGACCCGCGTCTGCGCACTATCGCCAAACCAGTGGCTGTAGTGGACGACGAAGTGCGTCAGTTGGTCGACGACATGTTTGAAACAATGTATGAAGCGCCGGGCATCGGCCTCGCCGCGACCCAGGTCAACGTGCACAAACGTATCGTCGTGATGGACCTATCCGAAGACCGCACCGAGCCACGGGTGTTCATCAACCCCGAGTTCGAATCGCTGACCGACGAGATGGACCAGTACCAGGAAGGCTGCCTCTCGGTACCGGGCTTCTACGAAAACGTCGACCGCCCGCAAAAGGTCAAAATCAAGGCGCTGGACCGCGACGGCAAGCCCTATGAGCTGATCGCCGAAGGCCTGCTCGCGGTGTGCATCCAGCACGAATGCGACCACCTCAACGGCAAATTGTTCGTCGATTACCTGTCCACACTCAAACGCGACCGGATCAAGAAGAAGCTGGAAAAGCTGCACCGCCAGAACGCTTGATGCCCCTCTTCAAAGGCTTGCTGCGGCAAGCCTTTTTCTTTTTATGAGACGCCTTTCATGACTGAGCCACTGCGCATTGTTTTTGCCGGTACCCCGGAATTCGCCGCCGAACACCTCAAGGCCCTGCTGAGCAGCCCATACGAGATCGTCGCGGTCTACACCCAGCCGGATCGGCCGGCCGGCCGTGGGCAAAAACTGATGCCGAGCCCGGTCAAACAACTCGCCCTGGAAAATAATATCCAGGTGTTGCAGCCGCCGACCTTGCGCAATGCCGACGCCCAGGCAGAGCTGGCCGCGCTGAAGCCGGATCTGATGGTGGTGGTCGCTTACGGTTTGATCCTGCCGCAAGCGGTGTTGGATATTCCGCGTCTGGGTTGCATCAACAGCCATGCGTCGTTGCTCCCGCGCTGGCGCGGTGCGGCGCCGATTCAGCGCGCGGTCGAACACGGCGATGCCGAAAGCGGTGTGACCGTGATGCGCATGGAAGCCGGTCTCGACACCGGACCGATGTTGCTCAAGGTTGTCACTGCGATCAGCGCTGAAGATACCGGCGGCACCCTGCATGATCGCCTCGCCGAGATGGGGCCGCCCGCAGTGGTGCAGGCGATTGCCGGTCTGGCTGCCGGCACCCTGCAAGGTGAGGTGCAGAATGACGAACTCGCCACCTACGCACACAAACTCAACAAAGACGAAGCACGCATCGACTGGAGCCGTCCGGCGGTGGAGCTGGAACGTCTGGTCCGCGCCTTCAATCCATGGCCGATCACCCACAGCACACTCAATGGCGAAGCGTTGAAAGTGCTGGCCGCCACCGTGGCCGAAGGCACTGGCGCTCCGGGTGAAATCCTCAGCGCCAGCAAGGACGGCCTGATCGTCGCCTGCGGTGCACAAGCGCTGTGCCTGACCCGCCTGCAATTGCCCGGCGGCAAGGCGCTGAACTTCAGCGACCTGTTCAACAGCCGCCGCGAGAAGTTCGCCGTCGGCAGCGTGCTCGGCGCAGCGGTGGACTCACAATGAATCCGCGTCTGGCCGCCGCCAAGGCACTCGCTGCCGTACTCAGCGGCAAAGCCTCGCTGAACAGCTCCCTGCCGACGCAACTGGACAAGGTCGAGGATCGCGATCGCGGTTTCACTCAGGACCTGGCCTTCGGCACCGCACGCTGGCAGCCACGCCTGTCGGCACTGGCGGAAAAACTCCTGCAGAAGCCGTTCAAAGCCGCCGACGCTGATGTCGAGGCGTTGCTGCTGGTCGGTCTGTATCAACTGCTCTACACCCGCGTGCCGGCCCACGCCGCCATCGGCGAAACCGTCGGTTGTGCCGACAAGCTGAAAAAGCCTTGGGCCAAAGGTCTGCTCAACGCGGTGCTGCGCAATGCCCAGCGCGAAAGCGAGACGATCTTCGCCGAACTGGAACGCGATCCGGTAGTGCGCACGGCCCACCCGCGCTGGCTGCAAAAATCCCTGAAGGCCTTCTGGCCCGAGCAGTGGGAAGCGATCTGCGCAGCGAATAACGCGCATCCGCCAATGATCCTGCGGGTCAACCGCCGTCATCACAGCCGCGATGCTTATCTTGCGTTGCTGGGCGAAGCCGGGATCGCCGCGAAACCGTGCGTTTACAGCCGCGACGGCATCGTCCTCGAAGCCGCTGCCGACGTGCGCAGCCTGCCGCGTTTCGCCGAAGGCTGGATCAGCGTGCAGGACGAAGCCGCGCAACTGGCTGCCGACCTGCTTGATCTGGCGCCGGGCCAGCGGGTGCTTGACGCCTGCTGCGCCCCTGGCGGCAAGACCTGCCACATCCTCGAAGCCGAACCGGCGCTGGCCGGGGTGGTGGCGGTGGATCTGGAAGCCAAGCGTCTGGTGCGGGTGAAGGAAAACCTCGAGCGCCTCGGCCTCGACGCTGAACTGATCGCCGCCGACGGTCGCGATATCGACAAATGGTGGGACGGCAAACCGTTCCAGCGCATCCTCCTCGATGCGCCATGCTCGGCCACCGGGGTGATCCGCCGCCATCCGGACATCAAACTGACCCGCCAGCCCGACGACATCGTCGCGCTCGCGCAACTGCAAGGCGAACTGCTCGACGCCATGTGGAAAACCCTCGAAGTCGGCGGCATCCTGCTCTACGCCACGTGCTCGACGCTGCCGACCGAGAACACCGAAGTCATCGCCGCGTTCCTCGAGCGCACCCCCGGCGCGCGGGAACTGGATCTGGCCACCGCGGCCGGCATCAAGCAGCCCCATGGTCGCCAGTTGCTGGCCCAGCAGGGCGGGCATGACGGCTTCTACTACGCCAAGCTGATCAAGATCGCCGCCGCGCGCGGCTAAACGGATTCATGGAGTGACTGGATGAAAATCATCATCCTCGGTGCGGGACAGGTCGGCGGTTCGCTGGCCGAACATCTGGCCAGCGAGGCCAACGACATCACTGTGGTCGACACCGATGGCGAGCGCCTGCGCGACCTCGGCGACCGCCTCGACATCCGCACCGTGCAGGGCCGGGGCTCACTGCCGTCGGTGCTGCGTCAGGCCGGTGCCGACGACGCCGACATGCTGGTCGCGGTGACCAACAGCGACGAGACCAACATGGTCGCCTGCCAAGTCGCGCACACGCTGTTCCACACGCCGACCAAAATCGCCCGGGTGCGCGAAGCGTCGTACCTCAATCGCGAGGAACAACTGTTCCAGAACGAAGCGATTCCGGTCGACGTGCTGATCAGTCCCGAGCAGGTCGTGACCAATTACATCAAACGCCTGATCCAGCATCCCGGCGCCTTGCAGGTGATCGACTTCGCCGAAGGCGCGGCGCAACTGGTGGCGGTGCGCGCTTATTACGGCGGGCCGCTGGTCGGTCAGCAACTGCGCCAGTTGCGCGAGCACATGCCGAACGTCGAAACCCGCGTCGCGGCGATCTTCCGCCGTGACCGGCCGATCCTGCCTCAGGGCGACACGGTGATCGAAGCCGATGACGAAGTGTTCTTCATCGCCGCCCGCGAAGACATTCGCGCGGTGATGAGCGAAATGCGCCGCCTCGACGAAACCTACAAACGCATCGTCATCGCCGGTGGCGGGCAGATCGGCGAGCGCCTGGCCGAGGCCATCGAAAGCCGCTATCAGGTGAAGATCATCGAGATGAGCCCGGCGCGTTGCCGCTACCTCTCCGATACCCTCGACAGCACCGTGGTGTTGCAGGGCAGTGCCTCGGACCGCGATCTGCTGCTGGAAGAGAACATCGCCGACGCCGATATCTTCCTCGCCCTGACCAACGATGACGAAGCCAACATCATGTCGTCGCTGCTGGCCAAACGGCTGGGGGCGAAGAAGGTCATGACGATCATCAACAACCCGGCCTACGTCGACCTGATCCAGGGCGGCGACATCGATATCGCCATCAGCCCGCAACTGGCGACCATCGGCACCTTGCTCGCCCATGTGCGCCGAGGCGATATCGTCAGCGTCCACTCACTGCGCCGCGGCGCGGCGGAAGCGATCGAGGCGATTGCCCACGGTGATGCGAAATCGAGCAAGGTCATCGGCAAGCCGATCGAGAAGATCGGCCTGCCGCCCGGCACCACCATCGGCGCGGTGATCCGCAATGAGAAAGTGATCATCGCCCACGACGACACGGTGATCGAAGCGGGCGACCACGTGATTCTGTTCCTTGTGGATAAAAAGCATATTCGCGATGTGGAGAAGCTGTTTCATGTGGGGTTGAGCTTTTTCTGAGGTTGATCGTTCCCACGCTCCGCGTGGGAATGCAGCCCGGGACGCTCTGCGCCCCATAAGCGGACGCAGAGCGTCCATTGAGGCATTCCCACGCGGAGCGTGGGAACGATCACTCAAACGAGGTTGCAAAAAATGCTCGAATCCCTGGAAAAAATGCTCGCCAAGGGTGTGGATAACGCTCTGCTGCGCTTCGGTCTGGGCAAGGGTTATCTGGACTTGGGTGAAAACTCCAAGGCTGCCGAGCATTTTCAGCGTTGTGTCGCTTTCGATCCGAAATACTCAGCGGCGTGGAAGTTGCTGGGCAAGGCGCAGCTGGCGCTGGGCGATCACGCCGCTGCGCGCCAGGCCTGGGAACAGGGCCTGGAAGCGGCCCGCGCCCATGGTGACAAACAGGCCGAGAAGGAGATGACGGTGTTCCTGAAGAAGCTCGAGCGGCAGGCGCCTTGAGCTACCGATTGAGCAAGGCGAGCCGGTCTGCATCAACCGTCACCCCATCGAAGTTGCTCAGTACCAGCGCGCCTCGCCCGGCGGACGCTTCTTGAAGCGCTTCATGCTCCACATGTACTGGCTCGGATACGCCGCAACATAACGTTCCACTACCTTGCTCATCGCCGCGCAGGACTCTGCGGTATCGGTGCTGTACATCGCTTCGGGCGCGGCTTCGAGAATGACTTTGTAGCCCGAGCCGTCAGGCAGGCGCAGCGCATGCAGGAACACACCGACCGCTTTGCCGCCGGCCAACATGTTCGGCACAAATTTGCTGGTCAGCGCCTGTGTGGCGAAGAACGGCACGAAAATCCCGGCGGATTCGGCCGGTTCCGGGTCGGCGGGAATGCCCACGGCACCGCCCTTGCGCACTTCCTTGATGACGCTGAGAATGCCTTCCTTTGTCGACGCTGCGACCTTGTTGCCCAGCTGCACGCGCTGTTTGCGCAGCAATTCATCCACTGCCTTGAGCTTCGGCGGACGGTAGAAAATGATCGGTTTGCACTGGCTGCAATAGAAGTGGTTGAGCACTTCCCAGTTGCCGAGGTGGCTGGTGATGCCGACCACGCCTTTGCCCGAGGCCAGCGCGTCTTTCAACACATCAAGGCCTTCGACTTCACGGACCAGATCGATCGAGCGCTGCGCCGGCCAGATCCACGCGCAGGCGCTTTCGGTCAGCGACTTGCCGATGTCCTTCAGACTCTGCCCGACCAGACGCTCACGTTCGGCCGCATCCATCTGGGGAAAACACTTGGCGAGGTTGATCCGCACCACGTCGCGGGAACGGTTGGGGGTTTTCCACATGATCCAGCCGATCGCCGACCCCACGGCCTGCACGGCTCGCCATGGCAGCAGGGCAAACAGCCGCAGAGCGCCTACCAGCAAGGCGCCTTTAAACTTTTCCACAGGTCACTCCTGATCTTTGTGCTGTGCGCGAGGCGGGCATTCTAACCGGCGTTGGCGAGCTGCGCGTAGCGGTCGCAATCCTGGGTGTGGTCCATGACCATGCCCGAGGCCTGCATCAGCGCGTAGCAAATGGTCGGACCGACGAAGGTGAACCCGGCTTTTTTCAGCGCCTTGCTCATTGCCAGCGCTTCCGGGGTGATCGCCGGGACTTCGCTGCGATCCTTGAAATGATTGATGATCGGTTGGTCGCCCACGAACGACCAGAGCAATGCCACCGGATCCTCCAGCGCCAGCCACGCCTGGGCATTGCGCCGGGCGGCGTTGAGTTTCAGGCGATTGCGGATGATGCCCGGGTCGAGCATGAGCTCGTCGATTTCGGCGTCACTCATCTGCGCCACGCGCTGCACATCGAAGCCGAACAGCACCTGACGGTAACGCTCGCGTTTGCGCAACACAGTGATCCACGACAGCCCGGCCTGGAACCCTTCGAGCAAAAGCAACTCGAACAAACCCTGCGCATCGCGCAGCGGCGTGCCCCACTCCTGGTCGTGATAAGCCATGTACAGCGGATCTTCGGTACACCAAAAGCAGCGTGGCATAAGGCTCCAGGGGGCGTGCGCAGCAACGAATCGGGTATACTCCCGCTCTTTAAATCGCAGCCCAAGAAACAGGTGAATTTCGTGAGCCAGCCTACGCCAGCCGTGCGTACCTTCCAAGACTTGATCCTCGCGCTCCAGCAATACTGGGCCGAGCAAGGTTGTGTGGTACTTCAGCCCTACGATATGGAAGTAGGCGCCGGCACTTTCCACACCGCGACCTTCCTGCGCGCCATCGGCCCGGAAACCTGGAACGCCGCGTACGTGCAGCCAAGCCGCCGTCCGACTGACGGCCGTTACGGCGAAAACCCGAACCGTCTGCAGCACTACTACCAGTTCCAGGTCGTGCTCAAGCCGAACCCGGACAATTTCCAGGAACTGTACCTGGGCTCGCTCAAGCATGTCGGCCTCGACCCGCTGGTGCACGACATCCGCTTCGTCGAAGACAACTGGGAATCGCCGACCCTCGGCGCCTGGGGTCTGGGCTGGGAAGTCTGGCTCAATGGCATGGAAGTCACCCAGTTCACCTACTTCCAGCAAGCGGGCGGCATCGAGTGCTACCCGGTGACCGGCGAGATCACCTACGGTCTCGAGCGTCTGGCGATGTACCTGCAAGGCGTCGATTCGGTCTACGACCTGGTCTGGGCTGACGGCCCGTTCGGCAAAGTCACCTATGGCGATGTGTTCCACCAGAACGAAGTGGAGCAGTCCACCTACAACTTCGAACACGCCAACGTCGACAAACTGTTCGAGTTGTTCGACTTCTATGAAAGCGAAGCCAAGCGCCTGATCGAACTCGACCAGCCGCTGCCGTTGCCGAGCTACGAAATGGTGCTGAAGGCGTCGCACACCTTCAACCTGCTGGATGCGCGCCGGGCGATCTCGGTGACCGCGCGTCAGCAATACATTCTGCGCGTACGCACCCTGGCGCGTTCCGTTGCGCAAGCCTACCTGCTGGCCCGCGCCAAGCTGGGCTTCCCGATGGCGACCCCGGACCTGCGTGACGAAGTACTGGCCAAGCTGGAGGCTGCACAATGAGTGCGCAAGATTTTCTGGTTGAACTGGGCACCGAAGAACTGCCACCCAAAGCCCTGAACACTTTGGCTGATGCGTTCCTCGCCGGTATCGACAAGGGCCTGCAAGCCGCCGGCCTGAGCTACGAAAGCAAAACCGTTTATGCCGCGCCACGTCGTCTGGCCGTGCTGATCACTGCGCTGGCCACTCAGCAGCCGGATCGCAGCATCAACCTCGATGGCCCGCCACGTCAGGCCGCGTTCGACGCTGATGGCAATCCGACTCAGGCCGCCCTGGGCTTCGCCAAGAAGTGCGGCGTCGAGCTGAGCGAAATCGACCAGAGCGGTCCGAAACTGCGCTACAGCCAGAACATCGCCGGCAAGCCGACCGCGAGCCTGCTGCCGACCATCGTCGAAGATTCGCTGAACGACCTGCCGATTCCGAAACGCATGCGTTGGGGTGCGCGCAAGGAAGAGTTCGTGCGTCCGACCCAGTGGCTGGTGATGCTGCTCGGTGACCAGGTCATCGACTGCACGATCCTCGCGCAGAAGGCTGGCCGTGAATCCCGTGGTCACCGTTTCCACCATCCGCAAGCCGTACGCATCGGTTCGCCGTCGAGCTACCTCGCCGACCTGCGCGCCGCTTACGTATTGGCCGATGCCAACGAGCGTCGCGAGATCATCAGCAAGCGCACCGAAGAGCTGGCCACCCGTCAGGAAGGCACGGCGATCGTTCCGCCGGCATTGCTTGACGAAGTGACCGCGCTGGTCGAATGGCCCGTGCCGCTGGTGTGCTCGTTCGAGGAACGCTTCCTCGACGTGCCGCAAGAAGCGCTGATCACCACCATGCAGGACAACCAGAAGTACTTCTGCCTGCTGGATGCCGACGGCAAGTTGCTGCCACGTTTCATTACCGTGGCCAACATCGAAAGCAAAGACCCGCAGCAGATCATCGCCGGTAACGAGAAAGTGGTTCGCCCACGCCTGACCGACGCCGAGTTCTTCTTCAAGCAGGACAAGAAGCAGAAACTTGAAGACTTCAACCTGCGCCTGCAGAACGTGGTGTTCCAGGAAAAACTCGGCAGCGTCTACGACAAGGCCGAGCGCGTATCGAAACTGGCCGCGTACATCGCCGCACGCATCGGCGGCAACGCCTCGTGGGCTGCCCGTGCGGGCCTGCTGTCGAAGTGCGACCTGGCCACCGAAATGGTCGGCGAGTTCCCGGAGATGCAAGGTGTCGCCGGTTACTACTACGCCCTCAATGACGGCGAGCCACAGGATGTCGCGCTGGCACTGAACGAGCAGTACATGCCACGCGGTGCCGGGGCTGAATTACCGGCGACCCTGACCGGTGCAGCTGTCGCCATCGCCGACAAGCTCGACACTCTGGTCGGCATCTTCGGTATCGGCATGCTGCCAACCGGCAGCAAAGACCCTTATGCCCTGCGCCGTGCAGCACTGGGCGTGCTGCGGATCCTGATCGAGAAACAACTGGATCTGGACCTGAACGACGCCGTGGCTTTCGCGGTGAATGCGTTCGGCGGCAAGGTCAAGGCTGCCGGCCTCAACGAAGCCGTGCTGGAATTCATCTTCGACCGTCTGCGTGCGCGTTATGAAGACGAAGGCGTCGACGTCGCCACTTACCTGTCGGTACGTGCGCTCAAGCCGGGCTCGGCGCTGGACTTCGACCAGCGTGTGCAGGCGGTGCAGGCCTTCCGCAAACTGCCGGAAGCGGCAGCGCTGGCGGCGGTGAACAAGCGCGTGTCGAACCTGTTGAGCAAGGTCGAAGGCTCGGTGCCAACCGTGGTCGAGGCCAAGTATTTCGACAACGCCAACGAGTTCTCGCTGTATTCGGCAATCCAGCAAGCGGATCAAGCGGTGCAGCCAATGGCCGCGGCGCGTCAGTACAACGAATCGCTGGCACGCCTGGCGGCACTGCGCGAGCCGGTCGATGCGTTCTTCGACGCGGTGATGGTCAATGCCGACGATGCCAATGTGCGGGCCAACCGTTACGCGCTGCTGGCGCGTCTGCGTGGCCTGTTCCTCGGTGTTGCCGACATTTCGCTGCTGGGTTGAGGGATTGCTGTTGAAACTGCTGATTCTCGATCGTGACGGCGTGATCAATTACGACTCCGATGCCTACATCAAGTCGGTGGAGGAGTGGATTCCGTTGCCCGGCTCGATCGAAGCGATTGCGCAGTTGAGCAAGGCCGGCTGGACGGTGGCAGTGGCCACCAACCAGTCGGGCATTGCTCGCGGCTATTACGACCTCGCCACCCTCGAGGCCATGCACGCGCGCCTGCGCGAGCTGGTCGCGGAGCAGGGCGGCGAGGTCGGCTTGATCGTGTATTGCCCGCATGGCCCGGATGAGGGTTGCGATTGCCGCAAACCGAAACCGGGAATGCTGAAAGCCATTGCCGAGCATTACACGGTGCCGTTGACCAACGTCTGGTTCGTTGGCGACAGCCTTGGTGACCTGGAGGCCGCCAAAGCCGTCGATTCACAGCCAGTTTTGGTGAAGACCGGGAAAGGCGAAAAGACTCAGGGCAAAACCCTGCCGGTTGGCACTCTGATTTTTGACGATCTGGCGGCGATTGCCGCAGAACTTATCCACAACTAGAGTACTTCTGAATTTCCTGGCCAGGGATTGCTCGGGAGTGCGCTTGAACAGTCGGGCATTGCCCCGTAACGGTAACCGTCGCCATGTCGATACTGCGGGCCTTCAGAATCTTTCTTTTCTACCTGCTGCTGGGCACAACAGCGTTGCTGTGGTGCAGCCTGAGCTTTTTCATCGCGCCGTTTCTGTCCTTCAAGGCGCGCTATCGTTTCATCAACGTGTACTGGTGCCGTTGCGCCCTGTGGCTGACCAAGGTGTTCCTTGGGATCCGCTACGAAATCAAAGGCGCGGAGAACGTGCCAGACCGGCCCTGCGTGATTCAATCGAACCACCAGAGCACATGGGAGACGTTCTTTCTCTCCGCTTATTTCTCGCCATTGAGCCAAGTGCTCAAGCGCGAATTGCTTTACGTGCCGTTCTTCGGCTGGGCCATGGCCATGCTGCGCCCGATCGCCATCGACCGCGACAACCCGAAGGCCGCGCTCAAACAAGTCGCGGCCAAAGGCGACGAGCTGCTCAAGGACAACGTCTGGGTGCTGATCTTCCCCGAAGGCACACGAGTCCCCTACGGCACTGTCGGAAAATTCTCCCGCAGTGGCAGCGCATTGGCGGTGAATGCGGCGCTTCCGGTGCTGCCGATTGCACACAATGCCGGCAAATTCTGGCCAAAAATCGGCTGGGGCAAACAGGCCGGAGTGATCACCGTGGTCATTGGCGAACCGATGTATGCCGAAGGCAGTGGACCGCGCGCCATCGCTGATCTGAATGACCGTGTGCAGGCGTGGAACGAGAAAACCCAGCGCGATATGGGCTCGCTGCCACCGGCGCCACAGGCACCGGCCGCGAGTGATCAACTGGCTGTCTGAATTTTGTGGATAACCTGTGTACGTTTTTGCTTCAAAAGTCCGTGATCGTTTTGTAACTTATTGATTTTCATCGATATTTTTAAATCGATAAGTTGAACGAAATCCGTGCATAAGTTTTATTCGGATGTAAAAAAACCGGTCGTTATAGCCGGTTTTTTTGTGCCTCTTTTTCATTCAGAAATCAGCGGCAAATCGATGCGGAATGTGGTTCCCGCGTCGACCACGCTGCGACACTCGATTGTGCCGCCATGATGATCAATCACGGCTTTGACCATCGACAGACCCAGGCCCACACCGTCGATGCCCTGGGCGGAGGAGAAACGCCGATACTGGCTGAACAGGTCAGGCAATTCATCGGCAGCAATCCCCTTGCCATGATCGGACAATTCGCAGCGCAGCCACTGCCCATCACAGCTGACCGTCAGTTGCACCGTGCTGTCTGCCGGGCTGTACTTGATCGCGTTTTCCAGCAGGTTGAACAGGGCGCGAGTCAGCAATCCCTGATCGGCCAGAATCAGCCGCTCCTGACATTCCTCATCAACTTCGTTGAGCAGCTCGATGCGTTTCTGCTGGGCGATGGGCAGGGCCTGATCGAGGACGTCCAATACCAGCATCGCGAATAATGTCGGGCGGAACTGGTAGGTCTCGGACTCAGCCCGCGCCAACAAGACGAAACCATCGGTCAGATCCAGTGCGCGGCGCACCTGACGCTCAATCTGCTCGAACAACGGCGCATCAGCGCCGGCCTGATGACGGTGCACATCCAGCAGGGCGAGGATCGCCGAATGGGGAGCGCGCAGGTCGTGGGAAAGAAAACGCAGCAGGACGCCGCGCTGCTCCTCAGCCGCACGCTCGGCACTCAAGTCCGTCAGGCTGAGCAGCCAACCGATCGGCGTATCGCCGTCAACCGGCAGCAGCGCCGCTCTTTCCAGGCGCAGACTGCGATCCTTGTGATCGCGAAATTCCAGCAGCGGCAGGGTGGCCAGTGGCGGTCGCGGCGCTGTGGATAATTCCGGATAGCCGAGCCGCGCCAGTTGCTCGAGTACGTCATCGCCCACCAGCGGATCCTCGAACAACTCGCGCGCCTTGCGATTGCCCAGCAGGATCTTGCCCTGCGGATCACTGATCAGCGTCGCCACCGGCAGGTACTCCAAGCCATCGGCAATGAACCGCCGGGTGTCGCGGGTACGGCTCATGGCTTGTTCGAGCGCCATGATCTGGCCCTGCAAACGGTCGGCACCGGTGAAGCGGGTCCGGCGGCGTTCAGGGAAGACTTTCGGTTCGCTGTCCAGACGCGCCAGCTCCCAACCGAAGTAGGTCAGCACCACGCTCAGACGTCGCCAGTTCCAGATCAGGTAACCGAACAACATGCCCAGCGCGGCTGGCGTTGGCGACCACCAGTAGCGGACTTCGGCCAGTAGGGCGCTGGCGATCAGCGCACAGGCCATACCGATCAAGGTGACCCACAGCGCCCAACGCGGACGCCACAGCAATAATCCCAGTACACCGGCGATCATCGCCACGGACAACAGCGCGCCGGGCGCTGGCGAGGGATTGTGCAGATTGATCTGGGCGCGATAAGACAACAAGGCAGTCAGCGGCAACAGCACTAGACTTATCCACAACCACTCGCGCACCAGCCGGCGGAACAGACGCTGGACCTGGCTCGGCTCACGACTTTCACGTCGGCGTTGAGTGTTATGCATGAGGCACAGGGCAGGGCAGTGGGAATGGTTTCATAGGTCTCAGGTCTGAGGCGTAGACCCGAAGAATCATAGCGGACGTCGACCAACGACGGGCTGCTTCTTTCATCGCGGCCGGGGAGTCGCTATTGTCGACATCCCAGCCCCAGCGACAAGGAACACCGCCGATGCGCGTTGCCATTCTGGACGACGAACCCGCCGAACTGCGCCGGGTCGAGCAAACCCTGGAGCAAATGGCCGAAGCTGGCGAACAGCCGTGGTCACTGCACAGCTTCGAGCGCGGCGAAGACTTGTTGCGCCAGTTGCGTCGGGAGACTTTTGACCTGCTGATCCTCGATTGGCAACTGCCGGACCTCACAGGCCTGGCACTGCTGCGCTGGACCCGCGAACACATGGACGCGCCACCCGCTGCAGTCATGCTCACCAGCCGCGATGGCGAGAGCGATATCGTTCAAGCCTTGAATGCCGGGGCCGACGATTATGTCAGCAAGCCATTTCGCCCGAATGAGTTGAAGGCGAGGGTGGCAGCGGTATTGCGCCGACATAGCCAACCGCGCAGCGCGGCGGGCGAAGTACAGACGTTCCACGATCTGACTTTCGACGACGCCGAACTGACCGTCACCCGTGAAGGCAAACCGATCCTCATGACCGAACGCGAATACCGCTTGGCGCGCTGCCTGTTCAGCAACCTGGGGCGGCCATTGTCGCGGGATTATCTGTACGAGCGCTTCTGGCCGAACGAAGAGACGACTTCCTCGCGGCCACTGGATACGCACATCTACCGATTGCGCAACAAGCTTGGGCTGACAGCGGATCGGGGTTGGCAGTTGCTGACGATTTATGGGTATGGGTATCGGTTGGAGAGTGTCGGCACTGGGAATGAGTGAGGCCAAAAAAACCCCGGCATTGGCCGGGGTTTTTCATAAGCGGGTAGCAATCAGGATCAGAAATCCAGGTTGGAAACCGCCAGTGCATTGCTCTCGATGAAGTCCCGGCGAGGTTCGACCGCATCACCCATCAGGGTGTTGAAGATCTGGTCTGCGCCGATGGCGTCTTCGATGGTGACCTTCAGCATGCGCCGCACGCTTGGGTCCATGGTGGTTTCCCACAGCTGATCCGGGTTCATTTCGCCCAGACCTTTGTAGCGCTGGATGGTGTGGCGCTTGGTGCTTTCGGCCATCAGCCAGTCGAGGGCTTCCTTGAACTCGGTAACGGCTTTCTTGCGCTCGCCACGCTGGATGTACGCGCCTTCGTCGAGCAGGGTGCTCAGTTGCGCGCCCAGGGTGACCACGGTTTTGTAGTCGTTGCTGCCGAAGAAGTCGCGGTTGAAGGTGACGTAGTTCGACAGGCCGTGGGAGATCAGTTCGACCTCTGGCAGCCAGACGCCACGTTCACGGTCTTCGCGCAGACTGGCCTTGTAGACCAGGCCCGACTTCTCGTTGGTACGCAGACGGACTTCGTACTGCGCCAGCCACTCTTGCATCGCCGCGTGGTCGCCCAAGGTTTCAAGGCTGACGGCCGGCAGATAGATGAAGTGCTCGGTCAGCTCCTGTGGGTACAGGCGCGACAGACGCTTGAGGGTCTTCATGACCATGCGGAAGTCGTTGACCAGACGTTCCAGCGCTTCACCGGAAATGCCCGGGGCTTCTTCGTTCAGGTGCAGGCTTGCATCTTCAAGCGCTGACTGCGTCATGTACTCTTCCATGGCGTCGTCGTCTTTGATGTATTGCTCTTGCTTGCCTTTCTTGACCTTGTACAGCGGTGGCTGGGCGATGTAGATGTAGCCACGCTCGATCAGCTCCGGCAGCTGACGGAAGAAGAAGGTCAGCAGCAGGGTGCGGATGTGCGAACCGTCGACGTCAGCATCGGTCATGATGATGATGTTGTGATAGCGCAGCTTGTCGATGTTGTACTCTTCGCGACCGATGCCGCAGCCCAGCGCGGTGATCAGCGTGCCCACTTCCTGGGACGAGATCATCTTGTCGAAACGGGCTTTCTCGACGTTGAGGATCTTGCCCTTCAACGGGAGGATCGCCTGGGTCTTGCGGTTACGTCCCTGCTTGGCAGAACCGCCCGCGGAGTCACCCTCCACCAGGTACAGTTCGGACAGCGCCGGGTCTTTCTCCTGGCAGTCAGCGAGTTTGCCCGGCAGGCCGGCGATGTCCAGCGCGCCTTTGCGGCGGGTCATCTCACGGGCCTTGCGCGCGGCTTCACGGGCACGGGCGGCGTCGATCATCTTGCCGACTACCAGCTTGGCTTCGTTCGGATTTTCCAAGAGGAAGTCGGAGAAGTATTTGCCCATCTCCTGCTCGACCGCAGTCTTCACTTCGGAAGACACCAGCTTGTCTTTGGTCTGCGAGCTGAACTTCGGATCCGGCACCTTCACCGAAATGATCGCGGTGAGGCCTTCACGGGCATCGTCACCGGTGGTGGCGACTTTGTGCTTCTTCGCCAGACCTTCCTGCTCGATGTAGTTGTTCAGGTTACGCGTCAGTGCCGAACGGAAGCCCACCAGGTGGGTGCCGCCGTCGCGCTGCGGAATGTTGTTGGTGAAGCACAACAGGTTCTCGTTGAAGCTGTCGTTCCACTGCAAGGCGATTTCCACGCCGATGCCGTCTTCACGCTGAATGTTGAAGTGGAACACCTGATTGACCGCAGTCTTGTTGGTGTTCAGGTATTCAACGAACGCACGCAGGCCGCCTTCGTACTTGAACAGCTCTTCCTTGCCGCTGCGCTCGTCCTTGAGGACGATGCCGACACCGGAGTTGAGGAAGGACAGTTCACGAATGCGCTTGGCGAGGATGTCCCAGCTGAAGTGAATGTTCTTGAAGGTTTCGCTGGAAGCCTTGAAGTGAATCTGGGTACCGGTGGTTTCGCTGTCGCCAACGATGGCCATCGGTGCCTGAGGCACACCGTGGACGTAGGTCTGTTCCCAGATCTTGCCACTGCGGCGAACGGTCAGGACCAGCTCTTCGGACAGTGCGTTCACTACCGAAACACCTACACCGTGCAGACCGCCGGAAACCTTGTAGGAGTTGTCATCGAACTTACCGCCAGCGTGGAGGACGGTCATGATGACCTCAGCGGCAGAAACGCCTTCCTCTTTATGCACGTCTACCGGGATGCCACGACCGTTGTCTTTAACGGTGATGGATTCGTCCGGGTGGATGATGATGCTGATGTCGTCGCAATGGCCGGCGAGGGCTTCGTCGATCGAATTGTCGACCACCTCGAACACCATGTGGTGCAGACCGCTGCCATCGTCGGTGTCACCAATGTACATACCGGGACGTTTGCGTACGGCATCCAGGCCTTTCAGCACTTTAATGCTCGTTGAGTCGTACGTATTTTCTTCGCTCAATGCCTTCACTCCCGATGGTCGTGGGTCTGGGTGATACGGCCCTGTTCCACGTGGAACAAAGCGACTGGCGTTTCCGTCTGCCAGCCTTCCCTCAGTAATTCGTGATCTACACAGGTGATGAACACCTGGCAGCGTAAGTCTTCCAGCAAGCGGCACAGCGCGCGACGGTGGCTCTCGTCCAGCTCGGACGGCAAGTCATCCACCAGATAAATACACTGTCCGCGGCGGGCCTGGCTGACCAGGTGCCCTTGGGCAATCCGTAGTGCACAGACCACAAGCTTCTGCTGACCCCGGGACAGGATGTCCGCGGCATTGTGTGCGCCCAATCTGAGACGCAAATCAGCTCGTTGCGGTCCGGCCTGGGTGTGCCCCATCTGCTGGTCCCGCTGCACGGAACCGGCAAGCACGGCGCTCAATTCGCGGTCCTTGTCCCAGCCTCGGTAATAGCTGAGCGTCAAACCCTCGAGCTCAACCAGTTCGCTCAAGGTCTGTTCGAAGACCGGTTTCAAGGCTGTGATGTAAGCGCGGCGGTATTCATCTATTTCAGCGCTGGCCTGGCACAGTTCCCTGTCCCAAACCGCTTGCGAAACGGCGTCAAGTGTACCATGCCGCAGCCAGGAGTTTCTCTGGCGCAGCGCCTTCTGCAAACGCTGCCAAGTGGCCATGAAACGCGGTTCAACGTGGAACACACCCCAGTCCAGAAACTGCCGGCGAATCTTCGGCGCGCCTTCCAGCAGACGGAAGCTGTCCGGGTTGATCAACTGCAACGGCAGGATCTCCGCCAGCTGCGCAGCGCTACGGGCGTTCTGGCCATCGATGCGAATCTGGAACTCGCCCTGACGGTCGCGAGAAATCCCCAGCGCACTGTGTCCGCCTTCAGCCAGCTCAACCTGACCAAATACAGTACAGGCGAGCTGTTCGTACTGAATGACCGGCAACAGCCGCGTGCTGCGAAACGAACGGGCAAGCCCCAGCAGATGAATGGCTTCCAGAACACTGGTTTTGCCGCTGCCGTTGGCGCCGTAAAGAATATTGATGCGGGGGGAGGGGGAGAAGGTCACCGGGTGTAGATTACGCACCGCGGTGACCGAAACACGACTTAACGACATTCAGGATCAGCTGATTACAGACGCATCGGCATGACAACGTAAGCCGAGTCGTCATTGTCGGACTCTTGCACCAGCGCACTGCTGTTGGAGTCGGACAGGATCAGGCGAACCTGCTCAGTGGTCATCACGCCCAGCACGTCGAGCAGGTAGCTGACGTTGAAGCCGATCTCCAGCGAGCCGCCGTTGTATTCAACACCCACTTCCTCTTCCGCTTCTTCCTGCTCCGGGTTGTTGGCCTGGATCTTCAACTGACCGCTGGCCAGCTGAAGACGGATACCGCGGTACTTCTCGTTGGACAGAATCGCCGTACGGCTGAACGCTTCACGCAACGCCTGACGATCGCCGAGTACCAGTTTGTCGCCACCTTTCGGCAGGACGCGCTCGTAATCCGGGAATTTACCGTCGACCAGTTTCGAGGTGAAAGTGAACTCGCCCGTGGTGGCGCGGATGTGATGCTGACCGAGGACGATGCTGACATTGCCGTCCGGCTCGGTGAGCAGACGCGCCAGTTCGAGGATACCTTTGCGCGGCACGATCACCTGATGACGATCCGGCTGACCGATATCGGCCTGCATCGAGCACATCGCCAGACGGTGACCGTCGGTGGCCACGGCGCGGATCACACCAGCGGAAACTTCCAGCAACATGCCGTTGAGGTAATAACGCACGTCCTGCTGGGCCATGGCGAAGCTGGTGCGTTCGATCAGACGACGCAGTTTGCTCTGCTCCAGGCTGCACGTCAGTGAGCCCGGGCCTTCTTCAACAGTCGGGAAATCGTTGGCCGGCAGGGTCGACAGGGTGAAGCGGCTACGGCCGGCCTTCACCACCAGTTTCTGCTCGTCGACCTTGATATCGATCAGCGCGTCGTTGGGCAGGCTTTTGCAGATGTCCATCAGCTTGCGCGCCGGCACGGTGATAGAGCCAGTTTCGGCCGGCTCTTCGAGTTGCACACGACCGACCAGCTCGACTTCCAGGTCGGTACCGGTCAGCGACAGTTGCTGGCCTTCGACGACCAACAGCACGTTGGACAGTACCGGCAAGGTCTGTCGGCGCTCGACGACGCCTGCGACCAGTTGCAGGGGTTTCAACAGGGCTTCGCGTTGAATGGTGAAATGCATGGTCTAGTCCCTTGCCTTAATAAGCTGCGCTGGTGTTCATCAAGTGGTCAGTGTACGCAGCAGGTTCTTGTAGTCCTCGCGGATGTCCGCGTCGGATTCCTTAAGTTCGTTGATCTTGCGGCAGGCGTGCAACACGGTGGTGTGGTCGCGGCCGCCAAACACATCGCCGATTTCCGGCAGGCTGTGGTTGGTCAGTTCCTTGGACAATGCCATGGCGACCTGACGCGGACGAGCCACCGAGCGCGAACGCCGCTTGGACAGCAAGTCGGAAATCTTGATCTTGTAATACTCGGCGACGGTGCGCTGAATGTTATCCACAGAGACCAGTTTGTCCTGCAACGCCAGCAAGTCTTTCAGGGATTCGCGGATCAGCTCGATGGTGATGTCGCGGCCCATGAAGTGCGAGTGGGCGATAACCCGTTTCAGCGCACCTTCCAGCTCACGGACGTTGGAGCGGATGCGCTGGGCTATGAAGAACGCGGCATCGTGAGGCAACTCGACTTTGGCCTGATCGGCCTTCTTCATCAGGATCGCCACGCGGGTTTCCAATTCCGGCGGCTCGACGGCAACCGTCAGGCCCCAACCGAAGCGGGATTTGAGGCGTTCTTCAAGGCCTTCGATTTCTTTCGGATAGCGGTCACTGGTGAGAATGACCTGCTGACCACCTTCAAGCAGAGCGTTGAAGGTGTGGAAAAACTCTTCCTGGGAACGCTCCTTGCGGGCGAAGAACTGAATATCGTCGATCAGCAGGGCGTCCACCGAACGGTAGAAACGCTTGAATTCGTTGATGGCGTTCAGTTGCAGCGCTTTGACCATGTCGGCCACGAAACGCTCGGAATGCAGGTACACGACCTTGGCATTCGGATTCTTCTTTAATAGATGGTTGCCCACCGCGTGCATCAAGTGGGTTTTACCCAAGCCGACGCCACCATAAAGGAAGAGCGGGTTGTAACCGTGCTTGGGATTGTCCGCCACCTGCCAGGCCGCCGCACGGGCGAGCTGGTTGGATTTACCTTCAACGAAGTTTTCGAAGGTGAACGTGCGATTCAGGTAACTGGTGTGCTTGAGCGCACCTTCTACCTGCACGGTGCGCTGCTCCGCGCGAACCGGGGCCTGCTGCGAAGCAGCGCCCGCCATCGGGTCGAAGCTGTCGCGGGAAGGTTCTTCGCTGACTTCAGCGGCCTTCTGTGTGGAACGTTTGGCCGGAGCAGGGGCTGGCGTCGGTGCCGGATTGCTCGCTGGCACATTATTGGCCTGCGCCTGAGCAACCTGCGCGGCCGCCAGTGGCGCATTGGGTGCGGCACGAGGTGCCGAGCTGCGTTTGCTGCCTATTAACAAGGACAGCGCCGGCGTCGAGCCATTGCCGTGCTCATCCAGCAGTTCAAGGACGCGGCCCAGGTACTTTTCGTTGACCCAGTCCAACACGAAACGATTCGGTGCGTAGACGCGCAACTCGTCGCCTTCGGCTTCGACCTGTAGTGGACGGATCCAGGTGTTGAATTGTTGGGCAGGCAGCTCTTCGCGCAAAAGCTCCACGCACTGCTGCCAAAGTTCCACTGACACGGATATCCCCTAAGTTGAAAGCCGGTGAGGCAAAAACAAGCGGCCATTGTAGCGGCGAGCGATTCACTTATCCACATGCAGGTAGGTTCGTCACCATCATTTATCAACGCGTTAACGCATTAAAAGGCGACCAACGGCATGTGAATAAGCCCTGTGGATAAACGCCTCTGAGGGCACTGGACAACTGGGGGCTAAACCCGGTGGATAACCAGCCTGTGGATAACAGGCCATTCCACGCACAGCTTATCCGATAGCGCAGCACAGGCTGAACACGGTTTTCCACTGTAGTTGTCATTCTCTGTACATCCCGTGTAGTAAGGCTCCATGGCAGTTATCCACAGAAGATGGCGTGCCTAGCTTTTACAAGCGTTACAGAAAAGCTTTAAATAATTCCCTTCTTTTATTTCTATATCTGGCGGACAGGCTTTCTAGCTAAAACCGTGCCCGGATCTATTTATAAGGAAACGCTGGTTGGAAATTGACCTGAAGGCTTGCTTTCTCTAGAATCCCCGGTCTCTTAAAACGGGGGCCATTCCGGCCCGTTGTGGACGAACCAGGTAACACGACATGAAACGTACTTTCCAACCAAGCACTATCAAACGCGCTCGTACCCACGGTTTCCGTGCTCGCATGGCTACCAAGAACGGCCGCGCAGTCCTGTCGCGTCGTCGCGCCAAAGGTCGTGCGCGTCTGGCAGTTTGATAATCCGGTACTGGAGGTGAGTCAGGACTTCAGTCGGGAAAAGCGTCTGCTTACCCCCCGGCATTTCAAGGCAGTCTTTGACTCCCCTACCGGCAAGGTTCCGGGGAAAAATCTCCTGCTCCTTGCACGCAACAACGATCTTGATCACCCCCGTCTCGGGCTGGTTATCGGGAAAAAGAGCGTAAAGCTCTCCGTTGAGCGCAATCGCCTCAAACGTCTGATGCGCGAATCGTTCCGTCTGCACCAGGATTCACTGGTCGGCTGGGACATCGTTATCGTCGCGCGCAAAGGTTTGGGTGATGTAGAAAACCCCGAATTGATTCAGCATTTCGGCAAACTCTGGAAGCGTCTGGCGCGCAACAAGCCCGTTCCGGCAGTCAAAACCGAAACTGTAGGGGTAGACAGTACCGATGCGTAAACTGGCCCTCGTTCCGATCCAGTTTTATCGCTATGCCATTAGTCCTTTAATGGCCAGCCACTGTCGCTTCTACCCCAGTTGTTCCTGCTACGCGTATGAAGCCATTGAAAATCATGGCCTTCTGCGCGGTGGCTGGCTGACCTTTCGTCGTTTAGGTCGCTGTCATCCGTGGAATCCCGGTGGTTATGACCCGGTTCCACCTGTCCCTACCTCCCGTTCTTCTTCGATGGCCGAGTAATCATGGATATCAAACGCACGATCCTGATCGTCGCCCTGGCAATCGTGTCCTACGTCATGGTTCTTAAATGGAACCAGGATTATGGCCAGGCTGCCCTGCCGACTCAGAATGTTGCTTCCAGTACGACTACATCCGGTTTGCCGGACACCGCCACTGGCACAAATGCCGCCAGTGACGATATTCCGCGCGCCGCCAGCGATACCAGCGCACCTGCCGAAACGCCGGTCGCCGCCAGCAAGGATCTGATTCAGGTCAAGACCGATGTGCTCGATCTGGCGATCGATCCACAGGGTGGTGACGTTGCACAACTGACTCTGCCTTTGTATCCGCGTCGTCAGGATCGTCCTGACGTTCCGTTCCAGCTGTTCGATAACGGCGGCGAACGTGTATATCTGGCGCAAAGCGGCCTGATCGGTACCAACGGCCCGGATGCTAACCCGGCCGGTCGTCCGGTTTATTCCTCGGAGAAGAAGGTTTACCAACTGGCTGACGGTCAGGATCAACTCGTCGTTGACCTGAAATTCAGCAAGGACGGCGTCAACTACATCAAGCGTTTCACCCTGAAACGTGGCCTGTACGACGTTGCTGTCTCCTACATTGTGGATAACCAGAGCGCTCAGCCCTGGAACGGCGCAATGTTTGCCCAGTTGAAGCGCGATGCCAGCGCTGATCCTTCGTCGACCACTGCTACTGGCACCGCGACTTACCTGGGCGCTGCCCTGTGGACAAGTTCCGAGCCGTACAAGAAAGTGTCGATGAAGGACATGGACAAGGCGCAGCTCAAGGAAACCGTCACCGGTGGTTGGGTAGCCTGGCTGCAGCACTACTTCGTGACCGCGTGGATTCCGGCCAAGGGCGAAAACAATATCGTCCAAACCCGTAAAGACAGCAAAGGCAACTACATCATCGGTTACACCGGTCCTACTCTGACCGCTGCTCCAGGTGCGAAAGTTGAAACCAGCGCTGTGCTGTACGCCGGTCCGAAAAGCCAGGCTGTACTGAAAGAGTTGTCCCCAGGTCTGGAACTGACCGTCGACTACGGCATTCTGTGGTTCATTGCCCAGCCGATCTTCTGGCTGCTGCAACACATTCACGCCATTGTCGGTAACTGGGGCTGGTCGATCATCTTCCTGACCATGCTGATCAAAGGGATTTTCTTCCCGCTGTCGGCTGCCAGCTACAAATCGATGGCGCGCATGCGTGCCGTGGCTCCGAAACTGGCTGCGCTGAAAGAGCAACATGGCGATGACCGGCAGAAAATGTCGCAAGCCATGATGGAGCTGTACAAGAAAGAGAAGATCAATCCACTGGGCGGCTGCTTGCCGATCCTCGTGCAGATGCCGGTCTTCCTGTCGCTGTACTGGGTTCTGCTGGAAAGCGTGGAAATGCGTCAGGCGCCGTTCATGCTGTGGATCACTGACCTGTCGATCAAGGATCCGTTCTTCATTCTGCCGATCATCATGGGCGCAACCATGTTCATCCAGCAGCAGTTGAACCCGACGCCTCCGGATCCGATGCAGGCGAAGGTCATGAAAATGATGCCAATCATCTTCACCTTCTTCTTCCTGTGGTTCCCGGCGGGTCTGGTGCTGTACTGGGTTGTGAACAACTGCCTGTCGATTGCACAACAGTGGTACATCACGCGTAAGATCGAAGCGGCGACGAAAAAAGCCGAGGCGTAACTTGCACTGTGGATAACACCACTCAAAACGCCCCCTAGTGGGGCGTTTTGCTATCTGCCACTTTTGTCTGGATGCCGCTTTATGAGCACACCCCGTGAAACCATCGCTGCTGTCGCCACTGCTCAAGGGCGCGGCGGTGTGGGCATCGTCCGTATTTCCGGGCCGTTGGCCAGCATGGCGGCAAAAGCCATCAGCGGCCGAGAACTGAAACCGCGTTACGCCCATTACGGGCCGTTTTTCAGTGACGACCGGCAAGTGCTGGATGAAGGTCTGGCTTTGTATTTCCCGGGGCCGAACTCGTTCACCGGCGAAGACGTGCTGGAACTCCAAGGTCACGGCGGCCCGATCGTGCTGGACATGTTGCTCAAGCGCTGCCTGGAACTGGGCTGCCGTCTGGCCCGTCCTGGGGAATTCAGCGAGCGCGCCTTCCTCAATGACAAACTCGATCTGGCCCAGGCCGAGGCAATCGCCGATTTGATCGAAGCCAGTTCTGCCCAGGCTGCACGCAATGCGCTGCGTTCATTGCAGGGTGCGTTTTCCCAGCGTGTGCATAACCTGACCGAGCAACTGATCGGTTTGCGTATCTACGTTGAAGCCGCCATCGACTTCCCGGAAGAGGAAATCGACTTTCTCGCCGACGGCCACGTATTGAGCATGCTCGACAAAGTACGCGATGAGTTATCCACAGTATTGCGCGAAGCGGGGCAGGGCGCGTTATTGCGTGATGGCATGACCGTCGTCATCGCTGGGCGGCCGAATGCCGGTAAATCAAGCCTGTTGAATGCTCTGGCCGGTCGCGAGGCTGCCATCGTTACCGAGATTGCCGGCACCACGCGGGATATCCTGCGCGAGCATATCCACATCGACGGCATGCCGTTACACGTTGTCGATACCGCAGGCCTGCGTGACACTGATGATCATGTGGAAAAAATCGGTGTTGAAAGGGCCTTGAAAGCCATTGGTGAAGCGGATCGGGTTTTACTGGTGGTCGATGCGACCGCACCAGAGGCACTGGATCCTTTTGCCTTGTGGCCTGAATTCCTCGAGTCTCGACCGGACCCGGCGAAAGTCACGCTGATCCGGAACAAAGCCGATCTGACCGGTGAAGCGGTTTCTCTGGAAACCAGTGACGACGGCCACGTGACCATTAGTCTCAGCGCCAAATCCGCCGAAGGCCTAGACCTGCTGCGGGACCACCTCAAGGCGTGCATGGGTTACGAGCAGACTTCGGAAAGCAGCTTCAGCGCACGTCGCCGGCATCTGGAAGCACTGCGTCACGCCAGCGCGGCACTGGAACATGGCCGCGCGCAACTGACCCTGGCCGGGGCAGGCGAATTGCTCGCCGAAGATCTGCGCCAGGCTCAGCATTCGCTGGGTGAAATTACCGGGGCGTTTAGCTCTGATGATTTGCTCGGAAGGATTTTCTCCAGCTTCTGCATCGGCAAATAAAAGAAGGGGCTGTGGATAATTCATCCGCAGCCCCTTTTTGTTCACCAGTTATAGGACACCGTACCGAGCAAAGTACGATCCTCGCCCCAGTAACAGCGGCCTGCGTCGTTGCATCCCGACACATATTCCTTGTCGAACAGGTTCTTCGCATTCAAATCGACACTCCAGTGTGGATCGATCTGGTAACCAACTGCCGCGTCGACCAATGTAACGTCACCGGCATCCAGCTTTCCGTATAGAGACGGCGAAGTGTAAGCAAACGCACTGTCGAAGTAGCGTACGCCACCGGCCACATACAAGCCGTTCAGATCACTGTCGAGGAAGCGATATTTCGCCCAGACCGAGGCCTGATTACGCGGCACGCCGGTCATTTGATGTCCTTTAACCAGCGATGTCGCTGCATCCTTGGTGATCTTCGCGTCGGTGTAGGTATAGGCCGCCGTGACATTGAGGTTCTGCGTCAGGTTGCTGTTTAGTTCCAGCTCGACGCCCTTGGCGCGGCTTTCGCCCACCTGGCGATAGGTCGAAGTCGTTGCGTCGAAATAGGTGTCGTCCTTCTTGCGCAGGTCATACACCGAAGCGGTGAACGCGGTGTCCCAGCCGATCGGTTCGTACTTCAAGCCCACTTCGTACTGGCTGCTGGTGATCGGATCAAGCGGCGCTCCGGCGTTGGAAATCTGCTGCACCGGCACGAACGCCGTGGAATAGCTGACATACGGCGTCATGCCGTTGTCGAACTGATACATCACGCCGCCCTGATAGGTGAACTTCTTGTCCTCGGAGCTGATGTTGCTGCCTCGGGCCACCTTGTCGCGGAAGTCACTGTCGACCCAGTCCTGGCGCCCGCCGAGCAGGAACAGCCAGTTGTCGTACTTGCTCTGAATCTGTGCATAAACACCCTTCATCTGCTGCTCGAGCAATGTGTTTTGTACGGCAATCGGCGTGGTCGGATCACGCAGGTAAACCGGGTTGTAGATGTCGATCGGCCCGACAATGCCGGCATTCCAGTCCTGGTTGAACGAGATGCGATCGTAGCTGGCGCCAAACAGCACGGTGTTTTCCAGATCCCCCGCCTGGAACTTGCCTTCGAGCTGGTTATCCAGCGAATACACCATGGATTTGTTGAAGCGATCGTAGGCGGTCACGTTCAACCGCGTGCCGAAACCGGCGTTGTTCAGATTGCCCGGCCAGGTTTCGTGGCGAGTGATGCGCGACTGCATGTAGCGCGAGTTCTGGCGGAACTGCCAGTCATCGTTGAACGAGTGGCTGAACTCGTAGCCGGTGCTCCAGGTTTCCCGTTCGAAGGTATTCCAGTCCGGGTCACCGAGCATGGTGTCTTTGGATAGCTGGCCGTTGGGGTTGCTCAGCAATGTGCCGGCGGCCGGCAGGCCAAGCTCCATGTTGGTGTGGTCTTTCTGGTAGTTGGCCAGCAGCGTCAGCGTATTGAAATCGTCGAAATTCAGGGTCAGCGAAGGGGCGATATAAATACGGTCGTCAGGCACGTGATCGGTCTGGGTATCGGATTTGCGCCCCAGCATCACCACGCGTCCAAGAACGTTGCCGCTGTCATTGAGCGGGCCGGAGACATCTACGCCGATTTGCCGGCGATTGTTCGAGCCATAGCCCAGTTGCACTTCGCCCTGAGGCGCGGCGGTCGGGCGTTTGCTGACCAGATTGACCAGACCGCCTGGCGCATTTTCGCCATACAGCAGCGAAGACGGGCCACGGAACACCTCGACCCGCTCAAGTCCGTACGGCTCGGTGCTGGTGTCATAGCGATTACCCTGCACGCGCAGTCCGTCGCGCAGCAAACCGTAGCCGTAATCGGTGGCGTTGAAACCACGGATATAGAACAGGTCGCCAGCCAAGCTGTCGCCGGCGGCAAAAGGTGGGGCGAAGATCCCCGGCACGTAGCCGAGTACGTCGGTGAGTGTCTGGGATTTCTGATCCTTGATCCGCTGCCCGGTCACCACTGACACGGAACGCGGTGTTTCCGACAGCGGCGTACTGGTTTTCGTACCGATCCGGCTGTTTTGCGCCTTGTAGCCGACGTCGGCGGCGTAATCGAGCTTCATTGGATTGCCCAACTGCGCATTGATGTTGGTCGGCGCCAGTTCCAGGGAGTCACCGTTGGGCGCGTTCTGCAGAATGAAACTGCCGGGTGCTTGTGGCACTGCCTGTAAACCCGAGCCTTGCAGCAATTGAGCGAAACCTTGTTCGACGCTGAAGTCGCCGTTCAGCCCGGCACTGCGCAAGCGGCTGGTCTGCTGCGGCGAGAACGACAGAATCACATTGGCGGTAGCGGCGAACTGGCTCAAGGCACTATCCAGCGGGCCG
Organism: Pseudomonas sp. 67(2021); assembly: GCF_017491835.1. Lineage (NCBI taxonomy): Bacteria > Pseudomonadati > Pseudomonadota > Gammaproteobacteria > Pseudomonadales > Pseudomonadaceae > Pseudomonas > Pseudomonas sp. 67(2021). The sequence continues at coordinate 660,627 of NZ_JAFGYL010000001.1, read as the reverse complement.
GCGGCAATGGCGAAGCGCTGGGATGTCGACGCCGCGAAGGCGCTGTTGCTGATCACCAGACAGGACGCAGCGCTGGCCATCAATAAGCTGTATGCAATGCAGTGTGGAGAAAAGCGCTGACGGAACGTGGGAAGACGCATGTGTGGATTAGCCCTGAAGGTGGCGAAGAGCCGCGTTGATCGCGATTACCTGTAGGGCCGGCTCAGGACGCAAAAAGATAACCCCGTTTGCGATTATTTTTCCCAGGCGTTTTTTTGATCAAACGTTGTGGCTGATCGAGACCCAGTAACGACTGAAATAGCGGACGTTGATCGGCAACGAAGCCTTGAGATTGGCCAGCACTGCGTCGGTCGAATCGAGCCGGAAGGTCCCGGAGACCCGCAGATCCCGAGCGCGGCGATCACAGTGCAATACACCGCTGCGATAGCGCCCCAACTCTGTGATGACATCGCCCAGGCGCGCATCGAGAACGATCAACTGGCCGCTGATCCAGGCCACTTCTGATGACTGGAAGGGATGCCTGAGGCCGATGTGCCGACTGTCGAAATCCGCGCCTTCGCCTGCGTTCAGGATGAGCGCAGCACTGGATGACTGCGCAGGTTGAACGCTGACTCGATCCTCCAGTACGCCGACCCGGGTTGAGTTCCGCATCTGATGCACCGAGAACCGGGTGCCTAATGCATGGATCCGCCCGTCACGGGTTTGCACATAGAGCGGCCGCTGATCGCCAAGCTTGCCGGTTTGGACGAGGATTTCACCGGTACGCAGTTGGATCAGGCGTTGTGCTGCATCGAAAGAGACATCAATGGCCGAGTCGGTGTTGAGCTGGATCCGGCTGCCATCGGTCAGGCTGATGGTGCGACGCTGACCCACACCGGTTTTATAGTCGGCCCAGACGTTGCCGAGAGATGTGTGTCGTTGAACGTTCCAGCCAACGAAACCTGTTCCCGCTGCGAGCAACAGCAGTTTGAGTACCTGGCGTCTTCGTTGGCCGCTATTGAGCGCACGTCGTTTCAGATCCTGCGGCAGCGTACCGAGGTGGCGCTGCAATTGTTCCATCTGGTTCCACGCCGCCAGATGCGCTGGATCGCTGTCTATCCACATCTGCCAGGCCTTTTGTTCGGCAAGGCTCGGTGGCTGGGATTGAAACTGGACATACCAGCTGGCGGCAGTTTCGAAGACCTGACGATCTGCAGCGGCGGCCATCATGGTTGCGCCATGATCAGGGCGCATTCAGTCAGGGCGCGAACCATGTGTTTTTTCACTGTGGTCAGCGAAACCTCCAATTGCACAGCGATCTGTTGATAAGTCAGTCCGTCGACTTGCGAAAGCATGAAGATCTGCCGTGTGCGCGTGCCCAATCCGGTCAATGCTTTATCCACAGCAACCAGGGTTTCAATGATCAGCGCTCTGTCTTCTTCGCTGACGGTCGTCGCTTCCGGCCGAGCTGCGAGGGCCTGCAGATAAGCGCTTTCAATGGCCCTGCGTCTATAACGATCAATGACCAGCCCGCGTGCAATGGTCGTCAGGTAATCCCTCGGCTCACGGATATGAGCTGCATTGCGCGCGGCCAGAACTCGCAAAAACGTGTCATGCGCCACATCGGCTGCATCGCAGCCGTTGTGCAGTCTGCCCTTGAGCCAACCATACAGCCACGAATGATGTTGCTCGTAGATTCGCTCGATCGCAGCGGTGTGGGCGGGTAGGGACATGGGGAAACTGACAAGTTAATGATAATGGCTATTATTAGCCTCTGTTACGTCCTCTCACAATAGCCTTTTGATTTTCCTGCCCTTGGCTTGCCAAGCGTCACCGATCCTTCGCTGGCGCTTTTTTTACGTCCGGAAAAAGCCTTGTTGGCGATTTTCGGTGGATTAAGCCCTGTGAATAACTGCCACTGAGGGCAGTTGATAAATGGGGTTGAAAACTGGATATAACCGGCACTGTGGATAACCACCCGATTCATCCACAGGCTTAAACCGGTTATCCAATGGCCTCATTGCCACATGAGCACAGAGTTTTGAATCTCTGTACGCGTTGAAAAATAAGGCCTGTAGCGATATATCCACAGAAAGGTGGTTCAGTAAGAATAAACATTAAAACAAAGGTTTTATAAATTTCTCTCTTTTTTATTCTTTTAACCTCGAGTTCTCCACAGCTGGTTAAATTTTGTGCAAAGGGTTCTTTAGAAAGGGCGAAGTCCCTATACTTGCCGACCAGGTCCAGAAACCTGAGCTCAACTATTTCCTGAATGACCTACTTAAGCAGGCACGAGGTGCGTGGTGGATTTCCCTTCCCGTTTTGAAGTGATCGTCATCGGCGGCGGTCATGCCGGTACCGAGGCAGCACTGGCGTCAGCACGCATGGGGGCAAAAACCCTGTTGCTGACGCATAACGTGGAAACCCTCGGTGCCATGAGTTGTAACCCGGCCATCGGAGGCATCGGCAAAAGCCACCTGGTCAAGGAAATCGACGCCCTCGGCGGCGCGATGGCCATGGCTACCGATAAGGGCGGCATCCAGTTTCGCGTGTTGAACAGCCGCAAGGGTCCGGCCGTACGGGCCACCCGTGCACAAGCCGACCGGATTCTCTACAAGGCAGCTGTTCGCGAAATCCTGGAAAACCAGCCGAACCTGTGGATATTTCAACAGGCTGCTGACGACCTGATCGTCGAGCAGGAACAAGTCCGTGGTGTGGTTACACAGATGGGGCTGCGTTTCTTCGCCGATTCTGTGGTGTTGACCACCGGTACCTTCCTCGGCGGACTTATCCACATCGGTTTGCAGAATTTCTCCGGCGGTCGCGCCGGTGATCCACCGTCGATTGCTCTGGCCCACCGTCTGCGTGAGTTGCCATTGCGTGTCGGGCGCCTGAAAACCGGTACACCGCCGCGTATTGATGGCAAATCTGTGGATTTCTCGGTGATGACCGAGCAGCCGGGTGACACTCCGATCCCGGTGATGTCGTTCATGGGCAGCAAGGAGCAGCATCCGCGCCAGGTCAGTTGCTGGATTACCCATACCAATGCACGTACCCACGAAATCATCGCGGCGAACCTCGATCGTTCGCCGATGTATTCCGCTGCCGGGGAGATCGAGGGCGTCGGCCCGCGTTATTGCCCGTCGATCGAAGACAAGATTCATCGCTTTGCCGACAAGGAAAGCCATCAGGTGTTCATCGAGCCGGAAGGTCTGACCACCCATGAGCTGTACCCGAACGGGATATCCACAAGCCTGCCGTTCGACGTGCAATTGCAGATCGTGCAATCGATCCGCGGCATGGAAAACGCACACATCGTGCGTCCGGGTTATGCGATCGAGTACGACTACTTCGATCCGCGCGACCTGAAGTACAGCTTGGAAACCAAAGTCATCGGCGGTCTGTTTTTCGCCGGGCAGATCAACGGCACCACCGGTTACGAAGAAGCTGGCGCTCAAGGTCTGCTCGCCGGGGCCAACGCTGCACTGCGCGCGAAGGGCAAAGAAGCCTGGTGTCCGCGCCGCGATGAAGCGTACATCGGCGTTCTGGTCGACGACCTGATCACCCTCGGTACCCAAGAGCCGTACCGCATGTTCACGTCCCGAGCCGAGTACCGCCTGATTCTGCGCGAAGACAACGCCGACCTGCGTCTTACCGAAAAAGGTCGCGAGCTCGGTCTGGTCGATGACGCGCGCTGGGCGGCCTTCTGCAAGAAACGCGAAAGCATCGAGCTTGAAGAACAGCGCCTGAAAAGCACCTGGGTGCGGCCGAACACCCCGCAGGGCGATGCGATTGCCGAGAAATTTGGCACGCCGCTGACTCACGAGTACAACCTGCTCAACCTGTTGAGCCGTCCGGAAATCGATTACGCCGGTCTGGTCGAAGTGACCGGGCAGGGCGCGGAAGATCCACAGGTCGCCGAGCAGGTCGAGATCAAGACCAAGTACGCCGGTTACATCGACCGCCAACAGGACGAAATCGCCCGTCTGCGCGCCAGCGAAGACACGAAATTGCCTGTGGATATCGATTACACCAACATCTCGGGTCTGTCCAAGGAGATCCAGAGCAAGCTCAGCGCCACACGTCCCGAGACTCTGGGCCAGGCTTCGCGGATCCCGGGCGTGACCCCGGCAGCGATTTCGCTGTTGATGATTCATTTGAAAAAACGCGGCGCGGGCCGTCAGTTGGAGCAAAGCGCTTGAGTGCCAAGGTCACTTCGCAACATGCCGAAGAGTTATCCACAGGAGCCCGCGAGCTCGGTGTCAATCTCACAGAAACCCAGCACGCATTGCTGCTGGGTTATCTGGCCCTGTTGATCAAATGGAACCAGGCCTACAACCTGACCGCCGTGCGCGATCCAGACGAAATGGTTTCGCGGCACTTGCTCGACAGTCTCAGCGTGATGTCGTTCATCGAAAACGGTCGCTGGCTCGATGTCGGCAGTGGCGGTGGCATGCCTGGTATTCCGCTGGCAATCCTTTATCCGGACTCGCAAGTGACCTGTCTGGACAGCAACGGCAAGAAAACCCGCTTCCTGACTCAGGTCAAGCTGGAGCTGAAGCTGGATAACCTGCAAGTTATCCACAGTCGCGTAGAAGCCTTCCAGCCTGCGCAGCCATTCAACGGGATCATTTCCCGGGCATTCAGCAGCATGGAAAACTTCACCAACTGGACTCGCCACTTGGGCGATGCCGATACGCGCTGGCTGGCAATGAAGGGCGTTCATCCGGCCGATGAGCTGGTAGCATTGCCGGCAGATTTCAAACTCGATAGCGAACACGCCCTGGCCGTCCCCGGTTGCCAAGGCCAACGCCATCTGCTGATACTGCGCCGCACGGCATGATTGGGAACACAAGCAAGAATGGCTAAGGTATTCGCGATAGCGAACCAGAAGGGTGGTGTGGGCAAGACCACCACCTGCATCAACCTCGCAGCATCCCTGGTCGCGACCAAGCGCCGGGTGCTGTTGATCGATCTCGATCCACAGGGCAACGCCACCATGGGTAGCGGTGTGGATAAACATGGTCTGGAAAACTCGGTCTACGATCTGCTGATCGGTGAATGCGACCTCGGCCAGGCGATGCACTTCTCCGAGCACGGCGGTTATCAACTGCTGCCGGCCAACCGCGATCTGACCGCGGCCGAAGTGGTGCTGCTGGAAATGCAGATGAAGGAAAGCCGTCTGCGCAGTGCGCTGGCGCCGATCCGGGACAACTACGACTACATTCTGATCGACTGCCCACCGTCGCTGTCGATGCTCACACTCAATGCACTGGTCGCCGCTGATGGGGTGATTATTCCCATGCAGTGCGAATACTTTGCGCTGGAAGGTTTGAGCGACCTTGTGGATAACATCAAGCGCATCGCTGAACTGCTCAATCCGAACCTGAAAGTCGAAGGCCTGCTGCGGACCATGTACGACCCGCGCCTGAGCCTGATGAACGATGTTTCGGCGCAGCTCAAGGAACACTTCGGCGATCAGCTGTACGACACGGTGATCCCGCGCAACATTCGCTTGGCCGAAGCACCGAGCTACGGCATGCCGGCGCTGGCTTACGACAAGCAATCGCGTGGCGCTCTGGCCTATCTGGCTCTGGCGGGCGAGATGGTTCGTCGTCAGCGCAAAAATTCACGCATTGCTGCTGCTCAGCCAACTTAAGGAATCCCCATGGCCGTCAAGAAACGAGGTCTCGGACGTGGACTGGATGCACTGCTGAGTGGTCCGACGGTCAGCGCGCTGGAAGAACAAGCCGCGCAGGCCGACACCCGCGAACTGCAACACCTGCCGCTGGACCTGCTGCAGCGCGGCAAATATCAGCCGCGCCGTGACATGGACCCGCAGGCCCTGGAAGAGCTGGCGCAGTCGATCAAGGCCCAAGGCGTGATGCAGCCGATCGTGGTGCGCCCGATTGGCGGCGGTCGGTTTGAGATCATTGCCGGTGAACGCCGCTGGCGCGCCAGTCAGCAGGCCGGGCAGGAAACCATCCCGGCGATGGTTCGCGATGTGCCGGATGAAACCGCCATTGCGATTGCGCTGATCGAGAACATCCAGCGTGAAGACCTCAATCCGATCGAAGAAGCCGTCGCCTTGCAGCGCTTGCAGCAGGAATTCCAGCTGACTCAGCAGCAGGTCGCCGAGGCTGTGGGTAAGTCGCGGGTGACTGTGGCTAACCTGTTGCGACTTATTGCACTGCCTGAAGTGATCAAGACGATGCTGTCGCACGGTGACCTGGAAATGGGTCACGCGCGTGCCTTGCTCGGTCTGCCGGACAATCAGCAGGTCGAAGGGGCGCGACATGTTGTCGCACGAGGGCTGACTGTGCGCCAAACCGAGGCACTGGTTCGCCAGTGGTTGAGTGGCAAACCGGAGCCTGTGGAAGCTGCAAAACCCGACCCGGACATCGCTCGCCTCGAGCAGCGTTTGGCCGAGCGCCTAGGCTCTGCGGTGCAGATTCGCCATGGCAAGAAGGGCAAAGGCCAATTGGTGATTGGTTATAACTCGCTCGACGAGCTTCAAGGTGTGCTCGCCCACATCCGCTGAAACATTTCCTCATGTAGCGCGCAGTCGGAAATCACTACCTGACAGTTGAATAGGGGCAGAACCGCCCCTATACTCTGCGCGCATTTTGTCGGCACAAATTATGCCAAGTTATTGAATTTCGGCAGCCGACCATTGGAGAGCAACTGTGATGGAAACCCGCACGCCAAACCGCTTGCCTTTCCATCGCCTGGCGGTTTTTCCGGTGTTGATGGCTCAATTTGTCATTCTGCTCATTGCCGCTTTGGCGCTCTGGCAATGGCATGGAGTCGTTGCCGGATACTCGGGACTTTGCGGAGGCCTGATAGCCTTGCTGCCCAATGTTTATTTCGCTCACAAGGCATTTCGGTTTTCCGGCGCCCGAGCAGCCCAGTCCATCGTCCGGTCATTTTATGCCGGCGAGGCAGGCAAACTTATTTTGACGGCAGTGCTGTTTGCACTGTTGTTCGCAGGTGTGAAGCCACTGGCGCCGATCGCAGTATTCGGCGTGTTCGTGCTGACGCAGTCGGTCAGCTGGTTCGCTCCCCTGCTGATGAGAACAAGACTTTCGAGACCTTAGGGCGTTTGAGGCAACCATGGCAGAGACAACCGCTTCGGGCTATATCCAGCACCACTTGCAGAACCTGACTTTCGGTCAGCTACCCAACGGCGGCTGGGGCTTTGCCCACACCGCAGCAGAGGCCAAGGAAATGGGCTTCTGGGCTTTCCACGTCGATACCCTCGGCTGGTCGGTCGCGCTGGGTCTGATCTTCGTTCTTCTTTTCCGCATGGCGGCAAAGAAAGCGACGTCGGGTCAGCCGGGTGCCTTGCAGAACTTCGTTGAAGTATTGGTCGAATTCGTCGATGGCAGCGTGAAAGACAGCTTCCATGGCCGTAGCCCGGTGATTGCACCGCTGGCGCTGACCATCTTCGTCTGGGTGTTCCTGATGAACGCCGTCGACCTGGTACCGGTCGACTGGATTCCTCAACTGGCCATCCTGATCTCCGGCGATGCCCACATCCCATTCCGCGCCGTGTCGACTACCGACCCGAACGCGACTCTGGGCATGGCGTTCTCGGTGTTCGCACTGATCATTTTCTACAGCATCAAGGTCAAGGGCATCGGCGGCTTCATCGGCGAACTGACCCTGCACCCGTTCGGCAGCAAGAACATCTTCGTTCAGGCCCTGCTGATCCCGGTGAACTTCCTGCTGGAATTCGTCACCCTGATCGCCAAGCCGATCTCTCTGGCTCTGCGTCTGTTCGGCAACATGTATGCCGGCGAGCTGGTGTTCATTCTGATCGCTGTGATGTTCGGCAGCGGCCTGCTCTGGCTCAGCGGCCTGGGCGTTGTTCTGCAGTGGGCGTGGGCAGTGTTCCACATCCTGATCATCACCCTGCAGGCGTTCATCTTCATGATGCTGACCATCGTCTACCTGTCGATGGCGCACGAAGAAAACCATTAAGACCAGTCTCGACTAGTCTGATGTTCCTCCCGGTCAAACGGGAGGGAGCTCCTTGCGGGGCAGCTGAAACGATTTGTTTTACCGCTTTAATCTAAAAAACCTAAACCATACGACGTAAAAGTCGGGAGGAAAGATGGAAACTGTAGTTGGTCTAACCGCTATCGCTGTTGCACTGTTGATCGGCCTGGGCGCACTGGGTACCGCAATTGGTTTCGGCCTGCTGGGCGGCAAGTTCCTGGAAGGCGCAGCGCGTCAGCCAGAAATGGTTCCAATGCTGCAAGTAAAAATGTTCATCGTTGCCGGTCTGCTCGACGCCGTAACCATGATCGGTGTTGGTATCGCTCTGTTCTTCACCTTTGCGAACCCGTTCGTTGGTCAGATCGCTGGCTGATTACTCGGATCTTCCGGGTAATTTGGTGTGATGGACAACGTAACTGCGAGGTGTTGGCGTGAACATTAATGCGACCCTGATTGGCCAGTCCGTTGCGTTCCTGATTTTTGTACTGTTCTGCATGAAGTATGTATGGCCTCCGGTCATCGCTGCTTTGCACGAACGTCAAAAGAAGATCGCTGATGGTCTGGACGCTGCCAGCCGTGCAGCTCGCGACCTGGAGTTGGCCCAAGAGAAAGCGGGTCAGCAACTGCGCGAAGCGAAAGCTCAGGCAGCTGAAATCATCGAGCAAGCCAAGAAACGCGGTAACCAGATCGTCGAAGAGGCTGTTGAAAAAGCCCGTATCGACGCTGACCGTGTGAAGGTTCAGGCTCAAGCCGAGATCGAACAGGAACTGAACAGCGTCAAAGACAAGCTGCGTGCCCAAGTGGGCTTGCTGGCTGTTGGCGGCGCCGAGAAGATCCTGGGTGCCACAATCGATCAAAACGCGCACGCAGAGCTGGTTAACCAACTGGCTGCTGAAATCTAAGCGAGGGCGATCATGGCAGAACTGACCACGTTGGCCCGACCTTACGCTAAGGCGGCCTTCGAGCACGCTCAGGCCCACCAGCAACTGGCCAATTGGTCAGCCATGCTCGGCCTGGCAGCAGCGGTGTCGCAAGACGACACCCTGCAGCGCGTGCTCAAGGCCCCGCGACTGACGAGCGCAGAAAAGGCCGCCACGTTCATTGACGTGTGCGGCGACAAGTTTGATGAAAAGGCACGCAATTTCATCAACGTCGTTGCCGAGAACGACCGTCTCCTGCTTCTGCCGGAGATCGCCGCTCTGTTCGACCTGTACAAGGCCGAACAAGAGAAATCGGTAGACGTTGAAGTGACCAGTGCATTTGCATTGAACCAAGAACAGCAAGACAAACTCGCCAAGGTTCTCAGTGCACGACTCAACCGGGAAGTGCGCCTGCAAGTTGCGGAGGACGCTGCCTTGATTGGTGGTGTCGTGATCCGCGCCGGCGACCTGGTTATCGATGGCTCGATTCGCGGCAAAATCGCGAAACTTGCCGAAGCATTGAAATCTTGAGTTTGAAGGGGCAGCAGAGCAATGCAGCAACTCAATCCTTCCGAAATAAGTGAAATTATCAAGGGCCGCATCGACAAGCTCGATGTGACCTCCCAAGCCCGTAACGAAGGCACTGTCGTCAGCGTATCTGACGGCATCGTGCGGATTCACGGTCTGGCCGACGTCATGTACGGCGAGATGATCGAGTTTCCGGGCGGCGTCTACGGTATGGCCCTCAACCTGGAGCAGGACTCCGTAGGTGCCGTGGTATTGGGCTCCTACCAGTCGCTGGCTGAAGGCATGAGCGCCAAGTGCACCGGCCGCATCCTCGAAGTTCCTGTTGGTAAGGAATTGCTGGGCCGCGTAGTCGATGCTCTGGGTAACCCTGTTGACGGCAAAGGTCCACTGGGCAACACCGAGACCGACGCGGTCGAGAAAGTTGCTCCAGGCGTGATCTGGCGTAAGTCGGTAGACCAGCCTGTACAGACTGGCTACAAGGCTGTCGATGCCATGATCCCTGTCGGCCGTGGCCAGCGTGAGCTGATCATCGGTGACCGTCAGATCGGTAAAACCGCTCTGGCGATCGACGCGATCATCAACCAGAAAGACAGCGGCATTTTTTGCGTCTACGTAGCCATCGGTCAGAAGCAATCGACCATCGCCAACGTGGTTCGCAAGCTGGAAGAGAACGGCGCCCTGGCCAACACGATCATCGTGGCTGCCAGTGCTTCGGAATCTCCTGCGCTGCAATTCCTGGCACCGTACTCCGGTTGCACCATGGGTGAATTCTTCCGCGACCGCGGTGAAGACGCGCTGATCGTTTATGACGATCTGTCCAAGCAGGCAGTGGCTTACCGCCAGATCTCCCTGCTGCTGCGCCGTCCACCAGGTCGTGAAGCTTACCCAGGCGACGTGTTCTATCTCCACTCCCGTCTGCTGGAGCGCGCATCCCGCGTTTCGGAAGAATACGTAGAGAAGTTCACCAACGGCGCAGTGACCGGCAAAACCGGTTCCCTGACCGCACTGCCGATCATCGAAACCCAGGCTGGCGACGTTTCCGCGTTCGTTCCGACCAACGTGATTTCCATCACCGACGGTCAGATCTTCCTGGAATCGGCCATGTTCAACTCGGGCATCCGCCCTGCAGTGAACGCCGGTGTTTCGGTATCCCGTGTGGGTGGTGCCGCTCAGACCAAGATCATCAAGAAGCTCTCCGGTGGTATCCGTACCGCTCTGGCTCAGTACCGTGAACTGGCGGCATTCGCCCAGTTCGCTTCTGACCTGGACGAAGCGACCCGCAAGCAACTTGAGCATGGTCAGCGCGTTACCGAGCTGATGAAGCAGAAGCAATACGCACCAATGTCGATCGCTGACATGGCGCTGTCGCTGTATGCCGCTGAGCGTGGGTTCCTGACTGACATTGAAATCGCCAAGGTCGGCAGCTTCGAACAAGCGCTGATCGCTTTCTTCAACCGCGATCACGCCGATTTGATGGCCAAGATCAACGTTAAAGGTGACTTCAATGACGAAATCGACGCTGGCATGAAAGCCGGTATCGAGAAGTTCAAGGCCACCCAAACCTGGTAAGCCGCAGCGGGAGCCGCGAGGCTCCCGCTTGCTAACCTGATAGGTGTTACATGGCAGGCGCAAAAGAGATTCGCAGTAAGATTGCGAGCATCAAAAGCACGCAAAAGATTACCAGCGCCATGGAAAAAGTGGCGGTCAGCAAAATGCGCAAGGCACAAATGCGCATGGCTGCTAGCCGTCCTTATGCGGAACGTATCCGCCAGGTAATTGGGCATCTGGCCAACGCCAACCCGGAATACCGCCACCCGTTCATGATCGACCGCGAAATCAAGCGCGTCGGTTATGTCGTCGTGAGCAGTGACCGTGGTCTGTGCGGCGGCTTGAACACCAACCTGTTCAAGGCCCTGGTCAAGGACATGGCGGTAAACCGCGAAAACGGCGTCGAGATTGATCTGTGTGTAGTCGGTAGCAAGGGTGCGGCCTTTTTCCGCAACTTCGGCGGTAACGTCGTTGCAGCTATCAGCCACCTGGGTGAAGAGCCGTCGATCAATGACCTGATCGGCAGCGTCAAGGTGATGCTGGATGCCTACCTGGACGGCCGTATCGACCGCCTGTCCGTGGTGTCCAACAAGTTCATCAACACCATGACGCAACAGCCTACCGTGGAGCAGTTGATTCCACTGGTGGCAACCCCGGATCAGGATCTCAAGCACCACTGGGACTATCTCTACGAACCGGACGCCAAAGAGCTGCTTGACGGCTTGATGGTTCGTTACGTCGAGTCGCAGGTCTACCAGGCGGTGGTCGAGAACAACGCGGCTGAACAGGCTGCGCGGATGATCGCGATGAAGAACGCTACCGACAACGCCGGTGATTTGATCAGCGATTTGCAGCTGATCTACAACAAGGCGCGTCAGGCTGCGATCACCCAAGAGATCTCGGAAATCGTCGGCGGCGCTGCCGCGGTTTAACGGTTCAAATATTCAGAGGATCCAGCTATGAGTAGCGGACGTATCGTTCAAATCATCGGCGCCGTTATCGACGTGGAATTTCCACGCGACAGCGTACCGAGCATCTACAACGCGCTGACTGTACAAAGCGCGGCCGCAACCACCCTGGAAGTTCAGCAGCAGCTGGGCGACGGCGTGGTGCGTACCATTGCGATGGGTTCCACCGAGGGCTTGAAGCGCGGTCTGGAAGTCACCGACTCTGGCGCAGCCATCTCCGTACCGGTCGGTAAAGCGACCCTGGGCCGGATCATGGACGTCCTCGGTAACCCGATCGACGAAGCTGGCCCGATCGACACCGAAGAGCGCTGGGGCATTCACCGCGCAGCACCTTCGTTCGCCGAGCAAGCAGGCGGCAACGACCTGCTGGAAACCGGCATCAAGGTTATCGACCTGGTCTGCCCGTTCGCCAAGGGCGGTAAAGTCGGTCTGTTCGGTGGTGCCGGTGTAGGCAAAACCGTAAACATGATGGAACTGATCCGTAACATCGCCATCGAGCACAGCGGTTATTCCGTGTTCGCCGGTGTGGGTGAGCGTACTCGTGAGGGTAACGACTTCTACCACGAGATGAAGGACTCCAACGTTCTGGACAAAGTGGCGCTGGTTTACGGTCAGATGAACGAGCCGCCGGGAAACCGTCTGCGCGTAGCACTGACCGGCCTGACCATGGCCGAGAAGTTCCGTGACGAAGGTAACGACGTTCTGCTGTTCGTCGACAACATCTATCGTTACACCCTGGCCGGTACTGAAGTATCCGCACTGCTGGGCCGTATGCCTTCGGCAGTAGGTTACCAGCCGACCCTGGCTGAAGAGATGGGCGTTCTGCAAGAACGTATCACTTCGACCAAGGAAGGTTCGATCACCTCGATCCAAGCGGTATACGTACCTGCGGACGACTTGACCGACCCGTCGCCAGCGACCACCTTCGCCCACTTGGACGCCACCGTCGTTCTGTCCCGTGACATCGCTTCCCTGGGTATCTACCCGGCGGTAGATCCACTGGATTCGACTTCGCGTCAGCTGGACCCGAACGTGATCGGTCAGGACCACTACGACACCGCTCGCGGCGTTCAGTACGTTCTGCAGCGTTACAAAGAGCTGAAAGACATCATCGCGATCCTGGGTATGGACGAGCTGTCGGAAGCCGACAAACAGTTGGTTAACCGTGCTCGTAAGATCCAGCGCTTCTTGTCGCAGCCGTTCTTCGTGGCTGAAGTCTTCACCGGTGCTTCGGGTAAATACGTTTCCCTGAAAGACACCATTGCTGGCTTCAAAGGCATCCTCAACGGTGACTACGACCACCTGCCAGAACAAGCGTTCTACATGGTTGGCGGCATCGAAGAAGCGATCGAGAAAGCCAAGAAACTGTAATCCCGGCGCCCGGCAACGGGCGCTAATTTAGGTTGAGGCAATCAGATGGCTATGACAGTCCATTGCGATATCGTCAGCGCGGAAGGGGAAATCTTTTCCGGCCTGGTCGAGATGGTGATTGCGCACGGTGCACTGGGTGATCTTGGTATCGCTCTGGGTCACGCGCCGCTGATCACTAATCTCAAGCCGGGTCCGATCCGCCTGATCAAGCAAGGCGGGGAAGCCGAGGTGTTCTACATCTCCGGTGGTTTCCTCGAGGTTCAGCCGAACATGGTCAAGGTACTTGCCGATACCGTGCAACGTGCCGCCGACCTGGATGAAGCTCAGGCTCAGGCAGCTCTCAAGGCTGCCGAGAATGCCCTGAACGAAAAAGGCGCGGACTTCGATTACGGCGCCGCTGCCACACGTCTGGCCGAGGCTGCAGCCCAGCTGCGCACCGTCCAGCAGATCCGCAAGAAGTTTGGCGGTTAATCCGTCAGCCGCTTGTTGTGCGATTGATAAAAAAGGGTAGCCTCGGCTACCCTTTTTTCTTTTCCGAATTCCCACAAACCGGTCGCAGTTGCTGACCACCCAGGATTGGTAGCCAGTCATGTCTCTCGAAATCGTTATCCTCGCGGCCGGTCAAGGCACTCGCATGCGTTCGGCGCTGCCCAAAGTGCTGCACCCGATTGCCGGCAACTCCATGCTCGGCCATGTTATCCACAGCGCTCGGCAACTTGATCCACAGCGCATTCACGTGGTGATCGGTCACGGTGCCGATGTGGTGCGTGAGCGTCTGGCAGCTGATGATCTGAATTTCGTGTTGCAGGACAAGCAACTGGGCACTGGCCATGCCACCGCCCAGGCGGTGCCGTTCATTGACGCCGACACTGTGCTGATTCTTTACGGCGATGTGCCGCTGATTGAAGTGGAAACCCTGCAACGTCTGCTCAAGCATGTCGTGCCGGGCCAGATGGGTTTGCTCACTGTCGAGCTGGATGACCCGACCGGTTACGGCCGCATCGTGCGTGATGCTGACGGCAAGGTCGCGGCAATCGTCGAGCATAAAGACGCCAGCGAAGCGCAACGTGCGATCACCGAAGGCAACACCGGCATCCTCGCTGTGCCAGCCGATCGTCTGGCTGACTGGATGAGTCGCCTCTCGAACAATAACGCGCAGGGCGAGTACTACCTCACCGACGTGATCGAAATGGCGGTCAGCGATGGTTTGGTCGTGGCTACCGAACAACCGCACGACCCGATGGAAGTGCAGGGCGCCAATGATCGCAAGCAGCTCTCTGAACTGGAGCGTCATTACCAGTTGCGCGCCGGCCGTCGCCTGATGACTCAGGGCGTGACCCTGCGTGACCCGGCGCGTTTCGATGTGCGTGGCGAAGTCAGCGTAGGCCGCGATGTGCTGATCGACATCAACGTGATCCTCGAAGGCAAGGTGATTATCGAAGACGACGTAGAGATCGGTCCGAACTGCGTGATCAAGGACAGCACCCTGCGTAAGGGCGTGGTGATCAAGGCCAACAGTCATATAGAAGGCGCCATTCTCGGTGAAGGCAGTGACGCTGGTCCGTTCGCGCGGTTACGTCCAGGCACTGTGCTCGAAGCGCGCGCCCATGTGGGTAACTTCGTTGAGCTGAAAAATGCTCACATGGGCGAAGGTGCCAAGGCTGGCCACCTGACCTATCTGGGCGATGCCGAAATCGGCGCACGTACCAATATCGGTGCCGGCACCATCACCTGCAACTACGATGGCGCCAACAAGTGGAAAACCGTCCTGGGTGCTGACGTGTTCATCGGCTCCAACAACTCGCTGGTCGCCCCTGTGGATATCTCCAACGGTGCAACCACTGCGGCCGGATCGACCATCACGCAAAATGTGGATAACGCTCAGCTGGCGGTTGGCCGAGCCCGTCAGAAGAACATCGACGGCTGGAAACGGCCGGAAAAAATCAAAAAATCCTGATTTTTCCACAACCTCTTGTGGGAGCGAGCCTGTTCGCGAATGCGGTTTGTCAGTCACGTCTTCAGTGGCTGAGACTCCCTTTCGCGAGCGGGCTCGCTCCCACAGTCATTTCAATCTTTCTGAATTTTTCTCCCCGCGTCTTGACGGAAACCTTTCGATAGAGTTTCATTGCTCGCGTTATCTTTCGAATCGAAACTTAAGCCGCCATGTCCAAACGCAACACTCCCCAACGTCGTCATAACATCCTCGCCTTGCTCAATGAGCAGGGCGAAGTCAGTGTGGATGAGCTGGCCAAGCGTTTCGAAACTTCCGAAGTTACGATTCGCAAGGATCTTGCTGCGCTGGAAACCCATGGTCTTTTGCTGCGTCGGTATGGCGGTGCCATCACCATGCCGCAAGAGCTGGTCGCAGAAACGGCGCAGAGTATTTCCAAGTACAAGCAGGCGATCGCCCGCGCGGCGGTCAAACGCATCCGCGAGCACGCGCGCATCATCATCGACAGCGGCAGCACCACCGCCGCGATGATTCCCGAACTGGGCCAGCAACCGGGTCTGGTGGTGATGACCAACTCGCTGCATGTCGCCAATGCCTTGAGCGAACTGGAACACGAGCCGGTGCTGCTGATGACCGGCGGCACTTGGGATCCGCACTCGGAATCCTTTCAGGGCCAGGTCGCCGAGCAGGTACTACGCTCTTACGACTTCGACCAACTGTTCATCGGCGCCGACGGCATCGATCTGGTGCGCGGCACCACCACCTTCAATGAACTGCTCGGCCTCAGCCGGGTGATGGCCGACGTTGCGCGAGAAGTGATCGTCATGGTCGAGGCCGACAAGATCGGTCGCAAGATTCCCAACCTGGAGCTGCCCTGGAGCAGCATCCATACCCTCATTACCGATGATCGCCTGTCTGTCGAGGCACGCGATCAGCTTCAGGCCCGTGGGATCACTTTGATCTGTGCGGCTGTCAGTCAGGAGAAATAACCATGTGTGGCATTGTCGGCGCTGTAGCTGAACGTAATATCACCGCCATCCTTCTCGAAGGCCTGAAGCGCCTCGAATACCGCGGCTATGACAGCGCCGGTGTGGCGGTTTATACCAACGACCAGACCCTGGAGCGCATGCGCCGTCCGGGCAAGGTCAGCGAACTGGAAACCGCATTGGCCGAACAGCCGCTGTCCGGGCGCCTCGGTATCGCCCACACCCGTTGGGCTACCCATGGCGCGCCGTGCGAGCGCAATGCCCACCCGCATTTTTCCGGTGACATTGCGGTGGTGCACAACGGCATCATCGAGAACCACGAAGCCCTGCGCGAACAGCTGAAAGCGCTGGGCTATGCGTTCAGCTCGGACACCGACACCGAAGTCATCGCCCACCTGCTGACCCACAAGCTCAAGGAACAACCGGACCTGACTGCCGCGCTCAAAGCGACCGTCAAAGAGCTGCACGGTGCCTACGGTCTGGCAGTGATCAACGCACAGCAACCGGATCGTCTGGTCGCCGCGCGCAGTGGCAGTCCATTGGTGATCGGCCTGGGCCTGGGCGAGAACTTCCTTGCTTCCGACCAACTCGCTCTGCGTCAGGTCACTGACCGTTTCATGTACCTGGAAGAAGGCGATATCGCTGAAATCCGTCGCGACAGCGTGCAGATCTGGGATGTAACCGGCAATGCCGTCGAACGCGCTACCGTGCAGTACACCGATGGTGCCGAAGCCGCCGACAAGGGTGAGTTCCGCCACTACATGCTCAAGGAAATCCACGAACAACCGGCCGTGGTCCAACGCACCCTCGAAGGTCGCCTGGGCAACAATCAGGTGCTGGTTGAGGCCTTCGGTCCGCAAGCCGCCGAGCTGTTTGCCAAAGTGCGCAATGTGCAGATCGTCGCCTGCGGCACCAGTTATCACGCCGGCATGGTCGCGCGTTACTGGCTCGAAGAGCTGGCCGGTATTCCGTGCCAGGTCGAAGTCGCCAGCGAATTCCGTTATCGCAAAGTGGTAGTGCAGCCAGACACGCTGTTCGTGACCATCTCGCAGTCCGGTGAAACCGCTGACACCCTCGCGGCGCTGCGCAATGCCAAGGAGCTGGGCTTCCTCGCCAGCCTGGCGATCTGCAACGTCGGCATCAGCTCGCTGGTGCGCGAATCCGATCTGACCCTGTTGACCCAGGCCGGCCGCGAAATCGGTGTGGCCTCGACCAAAGCCTTTACCACACAACTGGTCGGCCTGTTGCTGCTGACCCTGTCGCTGGGTCAGGTGCGCGGCACTCTGGCTAACGGCGTCGAAGCCACACTCGTCGAAGAACTGCGTCGCCTGCCGACCCGTCTCGGCGAAGCGCTGGCGATGGACAGCACCGTGGAAAAAATCGCCGAGCTGTTCGCCGAGAAAAACCACACTCTGTTCCTCGGCCGTGGCGCGCAATTCCCGGTCGCGATGGAAGGTGCCTTGAAGCTCAAGGAAATCTCCTACATCCACGCCGAGGCCTACCCGGCCGGCGAGCTCAAGCACGGCCCGCTGGCACTCGTGGATAACGACATGCCGGTGGTTACTGTCGCGCCGAATAACGAACTGCTGGAAAAGCTCAAATCCAACCTGCAGGAAGTCCGCGCCCGTGGCGGTGAGCTGATCGTGTTTGCCGACGTGAAGGCCGCGATGACCAATGGCGAAGGCACCCACGTGGTGCAGATGCCGCACATCCACGACATTCTCTCGCCAATCCTTTATACGATCCCGCTGCAACTGCTGTCGTACTACGTCGCCGTGCTCAAGGGTACCGACGTTGATCAACCGCGCAACCTGGCGAAATCGGTCACTGTGGAATAAGTTATCCACCGTTGATCTAAGCTCTGATCGTAAATATTAAAGTCTGTCTCTGAGTATTAAAGTCTGTCTCGCTTGGAGCCTTTGGGGGCTCCGAGCAGAGATCCCTCTACTGCCCCCTCTGGTGCCTCGAAATATTGGGTACTCCTCCTTGCTGCTCACCATCCAACCGCACGAGTCTCTCCGCTCCTTCATCGAAAGGCATTTTTACCTGGACCCCCGATCACCCGAGTCGATAAAGCTCAAAGAAATATCCAGGTACTACATGCGAGGATGGTCTATCGGGGTGATAGCTGACCTGCTAGGCAGAGCTGATACATATGATTTCAATCGTCTGCTGCATGAACACACGAGTTATTCGCAGGTAGGGGTTTTTCCAGATTTCGGCCAATCCAGCTATACCAGACGCAATTATCAGGATTCCGAAACGAGATTTGAAACCGAAAGTCAACGAGTTGGAATTTGCATTGACTGTGTAAAAGAGGACATTGAGTCGCTTGGTTTCCCTTACTGGAGACGTGACCATAGATATGTGGAGGTATGTGCGAAGCACAATACAATCCTGCTTAGACAATGTCCTATATATAGGCACGATATTCGATATCATCGCCAAGGATATGGTCATGATCTACTTTGGGGCGGGTGTAAAGGGAGCTATGTCCATCAGTGCGAACCCACGAAAAATCCACACGAATATAAACTGACATTCGCAAGAATTTTCGCGGAAATCGGAGAATCAAAGTTTGCCGTTGATTTGGAGTCTGCTATAGAACATCTTGCGGGTCAGGCAAATAAAATGGCACTGGAGGGAAGTATTAGTGAGGAAGAGTTAATGGCGATAAATTGGAGGCTTAAAAGCTCTAAAGGAATTTCCGACACATGGTTGACATATCGCCCTGACGATAGGTATTCTCATAATATTATTGAAGTTATAGCAATGTTGTATGGCAGCTTTGCTGCTTTAGTAGACAGTCTGCGTGAAACAGATAAGCTGGTTCGCAACATAGATGACCTGATGCGCGTTGAGTACCAAGACAGGTATTAGGATTAATTGTCCTCCTTGTCGCCGAAATAGTCGCTGAACGCATTCCCCAAATCATCATTTGTAGGTTTTCCTAAAGGCGGTCGCTTAGGGCGCTTCGGGTTTTGAGCCTTCATGTCGGTATCCAGCTTCAAGCTTTTATGAGCTTCACGCTCTTCAGCCGTCAGCGCACCTTTGAAAGCAGCTTGAGCGACCCGATGGTCGCGCTCCTTCCTAACGAACTGCACCACATTCGAGCGCATGGGAGAGCCAAATGGGCAATTGAGGTCATCACGTTTGGAGTTCTTTTGAATAGCAATCCGCTCCAGTTCCTCAACGTCCACCCGGTACGAATAATATGAGCTTGAGGCATAAGCCCTTTGCACATCCTCAATTTCAACCCATGCGCGATTTGAGGAACGAGCCTGGATATATGCCTGTATCATTAGGTGAATGGCTGCACGTTTTAGCCCATAGCTCCCGCGATAGATTTCGTAAGAAAAATCTTTAAGATTGGCCCGAATTCGACCATCACTCACGGTAATGCATTCGTCTATGAATTCAGCCCAGATTTTTGACTCTAGGGCGTCTGGCCACATGATTCTCGGCTCTGCGACTAGGCGTTGGGTGTCTTCCTGATTACGTTTAAGCAGCTTATGTCCCAAACTGAAATTAGATACGTACACCATGGGTAAGCCAAGGCCGGACATAGTAAGCAGTATGTCGGTTGTCAGGGCTGCCCCTTTCCCAGGTGTTAAATGCTGCATTTCCTCAAGGATTGCCAACGAGATACCGCGTTGATGTGCTTGCTGCTGCGCTCTTAATCTGAGGATTGCAGTGTTCTCTCGTGTAGTCGCTTCAATGCCAAGAAAATCCGTGAGCAGCTGCTTACCAGACGCTTTACCTTTAGCGCTGGCGTACCAGTAAGACTCGGCTGTTTGAGGTTCCATGTAATGATTTAGCTTGAACTCAGTAGGGCCGGGCATAGCGCGAAGTAGCGCTTCGACGGTTGCCGATTTACCCACACCCGCTAAGCCAGTAAGGCAGATCGGGAAAGTTTCGGCTGTTATAGGGTAGTACATGCCTTTGACAAACGTTTGTTCTGTTTCGGAACGTATTGCCGAATGGACTGCTGCTTTCCCCACTAGCTCTGCAATAAGCTCCAAACTGAATTGATTTGGCAGGTAAATTTGTCTTAGTGACATATCAAGGATGTGTGCAGCTAACATAGGTGGTAGTCGATCTATGTCGCCGACGGGTTTTGGTCGGACTGTTACTTTTTTCCGTATGTGCTCGATGTCAATCAAACCATCGAATCTGGTTCGCAGTCTTTCAATCATGGCTTATTACCTACCAGTCGTCTTTGATCATCTAAGTCTCGCTGTGTTTCAAGATTCTTAGCCGGACGCCCTGACTTTCTCACTCCAGCATGCCAAGGCTTGCCCGTCTCATTTTCAAACTCTTGATAGTGATGCTGATCAATGGCAATTTTTTCTTTTCTGCGTTTTGCTTGAGCTTGGAGACGTGATTCGTTGATGTACTGAAGGTCTTCGAGCGAGATGTCCGTGCTGCCACGTCTTGTGCTTGCGGTGAAAACGCAGTTGAGTTCGTAAAGCCTTCCCTCAACCTCTATCCATATGTGTCGAACGCACATTGTCATGCTATATGTTGTCGCGTGAATCACGCGACCACCAGCAACTCGGTCAAATATACCTGTATCGGTCAATTCTTTTGAGTTGTACTTTCTTCCGAGTAAATAGACACCTTTTTCCCTGATCACCGCAGGCATAGGCGTCAAAAATTCCCTTACAGCTTCTTCTGGCGACATCTTGATGCCATGATTGCGGCCAAGCGCATCGTGATAGTTCCATACGTTCAGAGGGGTCGGCGAGAAGCCTTCCAGCCACATTTCCTCATCCATACGGTCGCTAGCGTCGGATGTTTCATTGTCCTTGATAACCCGACGTATCTCTCGACGTGACATTTCAACAAGATTGAGGCCGCTATGAACATGTGCCGGCTGATCTTTGAACTTTTTATCTCTAGGATGAGAGGATTCAACTGTGGCTTTAGATTGCCCAGAATGTGTAGGGGTAATTTCCAAGCGGCCTAACCATTCTTTTGCACCAGAGACATCTATATGCACTCCTGGACCTCTATCGAATATCATCTGGCTTGAGAGTCCTTCGCAGGGCCACTCCTCAGGTTTGATATTCATACCAAATAGCTTGCAGTATTTAACCTTGCCGATTGCAATGCAAAATAGGGCCATCCGGTACGCCTCCAAACTTTCTCTGCCTCTGGCAAAGCCTATACCTACAACGGCTCCTGAAAGTGCACACACTGCTCTCACCACGCAAAATGAATCCAGTGGCGATCCTTCGATGAACCCAGATAATTTTTCCTCTGGATAATAACCATCAAATTCTAATCGCTGATTGAGATTACCTATCATCTGCGCAAAGCTCCCAATGTGGCCGGATTTTGCACGCGCAGCGCTTGGCCCTTTCATCGCTTGCGCAAGGGCAGAGGGGTTTGTTAGCCGTTGTACCCAATTCCAGAACTGATTGAAGCTTGGATAAGGCTCACCGTCGGGATGGTAGAACTCTTTCCCCGCTGAGCCCTGGCGAGTACGGCAACCAAATGTCTTTCGCAGTGAATCCCCGTAGATGTCGTCCTTGGTCTTGTCTACCCGTGAGTGCTTCGAGAAGGCAGTTAGGATTTTCTCCTTCATGTCAGGAGTTATGGGATACCCATGATTCTGGCCTTGGCCGGATGGGCGACCCAGTTTCTTATCGGTTTTCTCACTTCTGTCCCACTTTCCACATGCGTCCAAGCGGGGCATCAATGCCCATTTTGTTTGCCCAAATACGAGATAAGTGAAGAACCATAGCCGGATACGTGCGGGGTGCTGCCTCGGCCTTGAAGTCCTAGCGTGAGCATTAATAACTGCCTCCGGGTCGTCCGAGGCCAGTATCTCTGCTCTCTTGGGAATAAGTTCTACGATCCTCAGTAGGCGGCCGTCAACTATCTCCTCGTAGGACCGTTTCGAGCTAACGCGGCGGCTTTCGCGCCATTTGGTTTCGATGCCTGCTGCCGCTGTCAGCCATGGCGGATAATCATGGCTACCTGTTTCTACGATCTCACCAGCCTCGAGCGCCGCTTCGAAGCGCAGCCGGGTCATTGTGTGCAGCTTCGCAGATGACCCTTTTTCATCGAATTCGACCAAGCGGACACGGTTACACCCGCCATCACTGATGAGAAAGTGGTATTCCTTTCCTTTGACGAGTTCACCGCAGCCTTGTGGTGCAATCAGTCGAGATCCCGCCATCATAGAGCGGCTTCCGAGAAAAAATGGCGATAGTGCTCAATCACTTCGCACCGGGCCTGCCCAAGTGGTTGGTCGATCTGTATGTATTGAAATAAGTCTACTGGTAGCGATCTATTCCAAATATCTTGATAAATGCGGGCGATGAACTGGTCGCGATGCCCCCACTTGTTGCCATAGGTGATGGCCGCCAGTGCCGGAGGGCGGCCAATATTAAAATCTTCTTGTAATTGGTGGCTGAAGTCCTCCAGTAAATTTTGGTCAAGGCTGAGAGGACGGTCATGTAAACCAAAAATTTGATCTAGATTGGCTACAACAATGGGGTCAATATCGTCGAGCGAGAGATTTACTGTTCTGATACCGGCGCTTGCATAATAAGTTTCTTCTAGGTGAAGGCGTAACTCTGCGCGTTCACGATCTTTTCTTCGCGCTTCTAATGATTTAACCGCTGAACGCCGTTTCTCCATAAAATCAAACTTAGAAAGTTTGATGTTCCAGTTTAGAGCATAGGGCGCCGTGCCCGGCTCGCGGAGGTAGATCAGTAGGTCACCCAGGTATGGGTAGGCGGACCACTGGCGTTCGCCGCACGGCGTTTCTATCACCACCTTGGCATGGTCCATCCCTATATCTTTTGCTGCGGCGAGAGTTCCGACTAGAGGACTGAGACTCAAGCCAAGGGCGAAAGGGTGGCCATGGAGGGGATGTACATGCGGCACCGGGTGCAGCATTTTTTGCTCATGAATTTCAAACACTGCTGGATTGAACAACGCCAGTTGCGTAAACACTCGTTCAGGAATGGATAGCAGGTGAAGTGTGCGGCCGAGCTTTCGGCTGTTAAGGCGGCAGATCCTCGAAGTCTTCGGGGCTTCACCTGGTACAGCACAAATGGCGGGAACGTAATCGTCCCCCCACCGGAAATTGCCCTGGCGGTCTCTAATCCGCTTCAGCGTTTTTTCAGAAATCATTATTGTCCATACCCATACCACTTGTTCTGCCAGCGGTGGCCAAGTGGAGTACATGCGTACGAAAGGCGTACGCACACGACCTTGTGCTGTTGAGGCACCCGGATTTACGTTTCAAGGGACGAAGGGGGACCGCAGGACTTGACGCCCCGCGCATGCAGATAGACAATGGCTGTGTCAGGGCACTAATCTTGACACAGGGGCTTGGGGTAAAACTCAGGCCTTTGTCTATTCTGGCTCCCCGAAAAGCTAACCAGAATTCTTCATACCGCTTACCTCTTTATATTCTATAACTTGGCTATTTTAATTGGCAGCAAACTTTTTGCTCTTGGCGCAGAGAGAAGTTTGGAGGCTTAGCATACGCCGCTATGTATGCTTTTTTAGATCGGTTCGCAGTTAAGCATATAGCGATTACTGCACATGGTAACGCTATGAAAGCTGTGTTGACAACCATAAAAGCTTTTTGCACAGCGCACACAAGATTCCGGTCCCTTCCCTAGCTGCTTGATATAGCGTAAGTTTGAATGGTTAATGTGTGCAAAAGGTTTCAATTGCTCTTCGTTGGATAACTTTAAAGTTATCCACATTGCTAAGGCGTAGCTGAATATCTACGCTATCTGATAGTTCCAAACAAACTATCCACATCTGCCATCCGGCTACAATAAGTTATCCACAGCACGTTTGCGTGCCCGAGAAACCTCTCGCATGGAGAGGTGCCCATGGCTACCTCTTGTTTTGGACTTTCCCTCGCTTGGCTACCGGGAGAGACGTTCTTCAGTCTTTGCAGTCGTCTGCATTTCCTGTCTGGTCACCTCCGCCCAGCTGCGACTACCGAGCAGCTGTTCAGCCTCTCAGAACGGTGCATCAAGCACGATGTGCCTTGTGGTCTGGATGCTTTCGAGCGGAACACCTCGGGCCTTTGGGGAGAAGCCATCTCCATCATCGAACAGCGCACCATTTTCCCGTTCTTCTCCCCTTTTCAGTCGGATAGCTCAGTCGCCGCCGCCCTTGTTCAAATCAGAGGCCCATTGCTTGGACCGCTGAAGTACCAACTCGGCCTCGTTTGTGGAGGATTCGGTGCTGATCATCCTTTGCGAGCATGCCGGTCCTGCATGGCTCGGGATCTGGACTCGTGTGGGGTCTCATATTGGCATCTGTCCCATCAGTACCCAGGTGTGGTG
Source organism: Pseudomonas sp. 67(2021) (assembly GCF_017491835.1). Classification (NCBI taxonomy): domain Bacteria; kingdom Pseudomonadati; phylum Pseudomonadota; class Gammaproteobacteria; order Pseudomonadales; family Pseudomonadaceae; genus Pseudomonas; species Pseudomonas sp. 67(2021). The sequence goes on along the minus strand of NZ_JAFGYL010000001.1, from coordinate 636,048 downwards.
GTATGCCCTGAGCACAGTGAAGTGCTTTGCGAATGCAGCCAAAATCGCCGTTGGTGTGGGCGCTTCACTTGGACGATGCCTTGCGCTGGCACATTACGCGATTCGGATTGTGGCGCGATCAACTCCCTGGAACGGGAGCGCCTCGCTCAACTGGCCTCGGTGTGCCGCGAGTTGGGGTCTCTAGGCTTGGCCAAGCACTTTGATCCAGTAGTGGTCGCCCAGCTCTACCGCAAGTGGCTACCAACAGAAAGCGCGGCACAGAGCCTGTTGACGCATATCAGCCCTTTGCGAAGGTTTCGTCCATATGGTGGGCTACCATCCACTGAGACCGCCGCCACCAGCTTCATCAGTCAAATGGTGCGGTCACCACGGCGGCACATTCATCCACTCAAACACCTGATGATGATTACTTGGCTATTCGGCGAGGTTTCGTCCTTTGCGTTATGCCACGATGTCGCTTGTGCTCAGCGGAAAGCAATTTCGGCACTGCCGGCGTCACCCCCAGTACCTGACGTTTCAGTATCACCGGCAAACAGAAAGGGTCACCCTCGGCCGAAGCGGCTCAAGCCTGAATTCAGGGCACATTTACTGAGCCGACTTGCTGAAGGAACGGCAAAGAATGAAATTTGCCGGGAGTTTCAACTCACCATATCCACGGTGAACAAACTGCTCCGCGCGGAGCGTGGCGTTCAAGCATCATGGGAGGCTCGACGAATGGCTCTCGATCAGGCTGATCATCGCTTACGATGGGCTGAGCTTCAGTCGCGGTTTCCATCGCATTCTCTCACTGAGCTTCGCCGCGAATGCCAATCGCTTTACACCTGGCTGCATCGTCACGACAGAGAGTGGTTGTATGCGCAGGCTAGTCAAGTGCCCAAACCTGCTAGAAACCCTAATCCGCGAGTCGATTGGGAGAGTAGGGACGATGGACTGCAACGTGAGTTGGAAGCTGAGATTATTCGGCGATTCGGATCGGATCAGAACCTGTGTCTCAAGCAGTCGCAGATCTTCTCCCTGCTCCCACGCCTTGCACAGCGTCTGGAACGTCGAGATCGATATCCGCGAACTCGGGCCTACATGAAGCTGCTGTTCAAACGATAGGGCCGTACTGATCGCCCAGGTGTGCATCATGACCCACATGCAGAGAGCGACCGATGTGCTGCCGGAGTTGCTCGGATGTTTGAGAGTGAAGTAGTGATCTTTAGCGATCCTGCGAGCCGAGGTGGGATTAACTCACTTTCGAAGCAGATGATCACTACAATGAGAGAGAAACGGATTAAATCTGGCATCCGGAGCATTGGGAGGTCAGTCCAATGAGTTCTTCTATCTTGAGACCTCAAACAGGAGCCGCAGCTCAACCACCGACGTTCCAGTTGACCCAGGCTGAGACGGGAAGCTTGAGTCATCTGGACATCCTGCGCCTCGTCCAAGCTGGTTTTGCCCTCAGTGATGTTCAGGCTATGGTCCGCTCATCAAGCCTATTCAAATCTTACAAGCTCCTGGAGCGAATCATGGGGAAGTCCGCTCGGACCATCCAACGGCTCAGTAACCCCCAGAACGAAGTCCGATTGAATCCCCAGCAGAGCGCTGTAGCGCTCCAATACGCCCAGGGACTTGAGCTTGCAGTGATGGTCTTCGGCTCTCAAACGCTCGCCGAGAATTGGCTGGGACGGTCGTGTAAGCACCTGTCAGGGATTGTTCCTTTCGAGATGCTCAATACCTCGGTGGGTTTCAAGGTTGTGGTGGACTACCTAGAGCGCGCTCGCTTGGGTGTTTACCAATAGCGATGTGCCCCTCCACGCGATACGGTCACTCGGGGCTGCTTTCATACGCTCGCTGGCGTGAGGAGATAGGAGATGAAAGTTATCGGTAAGGTCGAAGTTGATGGTGTCGAAGACGTTGTTTGCGATATCTGTCGGCTCACCACTAAGGTACACAACGGTGGGCTTCAATTTGCAACGTTGCAGGCACATTGGGGCTATGGAACGAAGCATGACGGTGAACGGTACGAGATACACCTGTGTGAAGGCTGGTTTTTCCAAGCTGTTGCCGGCCTTAAGGAAGAGCGGCGTACTCAAGGGCCCATTCGACGATGATGGTGGAACAAATTGACGTCAGTCACCCACCATGGGAATGTCGGTGCGCAGCCTCTATAGGCAGACCAATCACGGAGGAATAAGACAATGGACGAAACGTATGACATACCCGCCGAAAGTTCGGTGCGAGGCTGGAGCTACAAAGGTGCGCTGGAAGCGGGTTATGAGCTTAAGTCCTATTCTTGGGAAGATGTTCCCACAGGCACATGGCTTGCTCGGTTGGACTTCAAGGTCTGGTCAAATAAGACAGCTGCTGGAAGTCTTGGGTGTTATTTCACATCACTGGTCGATGGCCGACAGTATCTGCTTTCCGCATTCCGTCCGTACCGGTCGACAGCAAGAATCTACACACCGACAGATGGCTCTATCGACTTCTCATCGCGTGGACTCGATGGTCAGATCTTTTTGTTGGAGATCGGCAAAGGTGCAAACGGGAAGACGAAATGGCTCTCGGCAAAGCTCAACGAGTAACACTGGTCGGTTCGGATGAGTAACGGCCAAGTTATCAACGTCAGTTTCCCCGGCGTTCATCATTTCCAATCGTCTGTTCTGGCCACGGCCATGAGCTCTTCTGACGACTGCTTTGTTCAACACAAGGAATCAAGCTGTCTGTAGAGGATTTGCCCACTGCGTTCCGCAATTTCACTTAAATATCGGTGGTTTGGGTCAAGCCTAACCAATATTGGCGAATGCGGGTGCAGGAAGACGAGGCGGGACGGGATGCCAGAGGCTTTCTGTCGGATAGAAGGCTCTGGTCGCTCCGACAGCTGCATGATGGGATGAGCCTGGTTGGCTCATCGTCACCGTTACGAGGCCTCTGTGAAGCCAGCCTTGATCAATTCGGCGCGCATTGCGCCCAGGCAACTGTTTGGGACGGCCAGCCAAAATAGGTTTTTCGCTCTCGTCAGTGCCACATAGCCGATGCGGCCTTCCTCCGTAGCGGTACCGGCCAGCAGCGCGCTGATGTTGGCCTTGGTCGCGATGTAGAGCACCGCGTCGATGGATTCGCCTTTAACCTGGTGAACTGTTTCAACTCGTAGGCCAGGTCCTTCTTTATCATTGGCGTTGGCACCGCTAAGCGCGATATCGTCCAAGCGCCTCTTGGCCATTTTATTTCCGAACGTAGCGACTGTGGTCAGTCCGAACTGTTGGTCGATTTGGGCAAGCAAAGTGCGCAGATTTGTGACGAGCCTCGGATGCCATTCTGCTTTGGCTTGCAGCGAAGAAGACGGTAGCCCGGCCTCCGCATTGCGAGTAAATGCCCACAGCAATCTCCTGAGTCTCAGCATCCAGCCATCATGAGGCGAACCCAGCAGCGCCGAACTGAGCCCAGGCGGGGCATCTTCGAGGAGACTCACAACCGCGTTGCAAACCAGACGGAAAGCATCCTGATAACGATGCAACTGATCGCGGGCCAATGTCGCTTCTGCGAAAAGGTTCACAATACCCATTCCTGGCGCGGCTGACTTACCCGCAAGCTTGGCGGCGCGATCAGCGTTCCGGCTGAGAATGACTGCGTTTGCAACCTGTATGCCCAGTTCACTGAGGCGAACTTTGAAAGAGCTGAACAGCTTAGGGAGTTCGGCGTCTTTGTACCCTACGAAGAACGCCCCGCCTTGTTCGGGTTGCCTGTCTGGCTCATCGTTACGGCCGCAAAGTTGATTGGCAATACCAATGATTGGAGGGAGGGAGCGGTAATTGCGGGTAAGCTTGTAGTCTCTGACTCCCTCGCGGTCGGAATAGGTTTTCAAAAACATGCCATCAGCGCCCGCGAAGGCGAAGATGCCTTGGTTAACGTCACCGATCAGTGAAACCTGCACGCCCGCCTTTATGAGCAATTCCAAGGTCACTTTGTGCATCGTGCCCAGATCCTGGGACTCATCGATCAGGATCTGCGGATATCGAGTGGCCAACGCACGCAGAATGGCGGGTTGATTCAGAAGCGTTCTAACTACCCAGTAGCGTCCCAAATCATGGGTATATGCGCCAGTGCGTCCCAGCTTTTCGATGAGCGTCTTGGCCTTCGCGTGATCAAGATGTTCAGCTGTCCCATGAATGTCGATGAAAAAAACGGACTTTCCATTTTCTACGCCCACCTGCATATCCTTGATCGGGATTGGGCGCTCGGTTTCGCTCTTCCAGTACTGGAAGCTACTTAAGAAGGGCTCTGAACCCGATACAAGATAGGGGGTCTGCGTGCTGCCCATGGTGCGGTAGGCATGGGGGCGAAGAACATGCTGAGTGAAGAAACCATCAAGCGTGTCCACCTCTACACGCTTACGACTGGCGTCGTCAGGCAGATCGGAGGCCAGCTCTGCGTACCCCTTGTTGAAAGTATTGACGGCGACATTGGAAAACGACAACAGCACGACGCGGCCGCGGTCGTCGGCCAGCTTTTGCCGAATGGCGATCAGCCGCCGGATGGCTGTGGCTGTTTTACCACTGCCCGCGCAAGCCGTGACCGCCATCGGTTCTAAGGGGGCTTCAATTACAGCTTTCTGCTCGCCCGATAGCTTCATGCCTTGTCCGCTCCCTGGCAAACGTGTCGGATCGCTTGCTCAAGGTACTCTGGGACCTTGCATCCGGGCGTTATAGTAATTTGTTGGGCAAGCGCTTGGCCGAAGCGGCCTTTCTGCACATTGCTACTGGTGTCTTTGCGCTCGAACATCCCGCAGAACAGCGCCTTGGCCTTAGCAGTGTTATCTGGCGCGCCGTCCACGATTTTGCGCAGCGCTACAGAGATCTTGGGATGAAGTTCAGCCAATGCTTTCAGCATGGCGTCCCGATTCTCCGCCAGCAGCGCCAGGTCGTACTCGAGAGTCTTTACACCGTGGTGCACCTTCACAAACTGATCTTCGGATTCCTTCATTTTCAAAGTGTTACTCGATATCCGAACAGCATCACCGAGCCCTGGATATGCAGCTTTCAGCTTCTTCTTTTTCTTTGGCTCGTTACCTCCGTCGGTCACCTGTTCGACTTTATCCCCGTCTTCCGCATCTGCTTCGTCGAGGTAGGCTGCCTCCGCGAGCAAATCCTCCTGAATCTCTTCGTAAGGTCGCTCAGCCCCAGCTAGTTCTGACACCTCCTCTTCGTCGAACGGGTCAGCATCGGTTATGACCGAGACCGGGATGCGCAGCCCCTTCTCTCCAAACAGCGGCAAGAACGAGTCGAAATTCAGCCCCTCGACACTGATCAAACTGATCCCATATTCCCGCAAATCGAATCCCAAAATCTTTGCGAGCGCGTCGACTAACATGAGCTCTGCGGCACCTTCCACGAAAATTACGCGGCGGGCGAAAAACAACTCAGCTCGGGTGACGTCCAAGTAGCGCTCCAGTTTCTCCCTTTTGCCTTTCGCGAATTGGACATCACGTGGAAAGAAGGCCTCCACGCCAGCTTCGTTCTCAACTAAGCACACCAAAGACTCGAGCTTCGAATTGCTGGCGAAATTCGGCGAGTGGCTGGTGACGAACAACTGCACCGGTTTTTCACCTTCCTTGGTGGGGATTCCGGCCAGGTAGCTTAATAGTACGCGCTGCAATTGTGGGTGAAGGTGAGCCTCCGGCTCCTCCACAATCAAGCTTCTGTACGCCGCATCAGGGTTCTTCGCCAGCTCGCTAAGCACTACTGCCATGAAAATTAGGTTGTTGAAGCCGAGGCCGTTTTGCTCAATTTCCATGGACTGAGCAGTCATGGAGAGGCGGGCTGAAAGCCGCTGAAAATCGGTTGCGCTGAGTCCGACGGCCAGTACCTGCGCCAGTTGCTCACCCATCATGGAGCCGTGCCGGGTGGAGATCGCCGCATGGGTACTTTTGATCGCCTTGTTCTGCTGTAGCTGATCATCTAGTTCTTTCAACGCAGCGTTGATCGCCTCACGACCCTCATCATCGGTCAGAAGGTGAAGTAGGCGAGCCAGCTGGCTGTTGCGGCTTGGCCGCAGTCCTTGGGCAGCATCACGCAGAGGTTGTAGGTAGACGCCGCGCAGGTTCTCCATCATGTCCACGGTCAGCGGGACGTCCTGGTGATCTCCACACCACCGTTTCACTCGGAAGCGGCCAGACTTATCGGCATCGGTGTATCTGACGTGGATATGCGCTTCCATGGTGTTGTCAGTACTGGGCTGCAGAGCCGCGATGAAGTCGGCTTCGTCCTCGTGACTGAGATCCTTGAAGACGAAGTGGAAGCTGATGTCGCCTTCTGGTTCACTTTCTTCGGGTCGATGCCGATCGGCGATATCGAGACGTGGGAATGGCTCCTCGTGCCCGGCCAAGAGGGTCCGAAGCGCGTCTACAACGGCACTTTTGCCCACGTTATTGGGGCCGACGAGAACATTCAGTCCGGGCTGAAACTTCAGCCTAGCCTCACGCAGTTTGCGGAAGTTTTTAATGGTGAGTTCAGCTAGGTACATAGGGGTCTCCATCCTTGATCTGCGGATGGAATCCTATTCAGGTGACCTACGCAATAGCGGCGGAAAATCGCACGCAAATGAAGGTCCGGAGCGCATGCGGGTTGAAGATGGCACTAGGTACTGCCTTGGTGGCTGCGGAGGTGGGATCTGCTCTATTTCTTGGGTTACAACAAGGTCGTCCTCAACAACCGTGAAAGTGCGAACTCTGGTGTTTACTCTGGATAGTGAATCCGCCAAGCAGCCAGCGGTTTTTAGAACTGCGTGGTTGGGACAGGTTGAATGGTTGGCGGATGGTGCCGTGAGAGCTGAAAAAGCCGACGCGCTAAAATCTTAGGCGTAGGCGCTATCTACAACGACGCGTAGCTGAGCTAGATTCGCTGTAACACCATCCCGCTTGCGAGTTCCGGATGCGCCCTTAGGACCTGCTGGAAAACAAGATTTTTAAAATTAAAGTGGCTTGCATCGAGCTCCACAACATTTAAGGAGAATTAGCATGATCGAACCGTGGGAAAAAAGCCGGACCCCAGAACTGAAGAAGCTGTTGAAGGAGTTCAAAAAACACTCTCCTTCGAATCCCGACGATGACCGTGATCTAACTGGTGAAGAGTTTCTCTCCGCAACAGATGAAAAATCCCGTGAGCTGATTGGAAAAATTGTTGAAGTCAGTCGTGTAGTCCTGTTCGATCATGCGGGCCGAAAGCAGGGGCAATCTCGTGCGGCAATCGTTCGTGCAGGAAACCATGTTTCGGTGGTTGGCGACCCTTACGATGATGACGATAAGTACAAAACGACTCTTCAGATCGAAACCGAGCATGGCGTACTGACGGTCGATGCGCCGCTTGTTGGCCACTAAGAGGCAGCGAAAAGTCTATAGGTCGACGGAAAAGCAAACCCTTTTTGATGATTCAAGGACCGGCGGCCGACAAGCCGCCGGCACCATTGAACGTGCGCGTTTGCCGTAGACCGGTGTGGTCACATAAACGGTACGTTACCGGAAGAGAGCGCTCCCTCACACGCTTGGCATACCAAAACCTTAATGAAGACGAAAGAATCGCCGACCAAACGTCACCCCTCTTGGTTGGGACCATCAAGTAGGGCCTTGCTTGGATCATGGGTCGTACTCACGGAATCTTCTTTTTCTCACACACAACCGCTGTGCCGGGATCGGATTTCAGTGTTTTGGAAAAAGAGCTTTGCCTAGCTTGGCTGCGGCACCGACCCCCTTTTGAGCTTCATTCAAAATGTCACGAGAGAAGTAGTCCGCGAGTCGTGCGCGGCTCTCGATTTCCTGCCGGATCAAAGCTGAATCGATGTTAGGGTAATTCGCACGATAGGCAGCGTGGTGAACCAGTGCGGCTGCCTGGAAGAGCGCGTCAGAGAGCCTGTGGCCTTTCAGCCCCATTGATGAACATGCCTCAAGGATTGTCGCTGCATCACTTTCAACCTGATCAACAAGGCGCCGATCCGGCAATGAAGAGTGGGCTCGGAGGTGCTCAATGTAATGACGCAAAGTTGGAATCGAGAGGCTGACCGTGTAGTACCTGTTATACCAAGGGCCGATGATGTCAATTTCATCCTGCGTAATGGCCATCTCCTGAAAGTAACCTGCCCAAGCCTCATGAATTTCATCATCGATTCGCTCGTCACCGAGGTTAGTTAGGTACTCATTGAGGCGTTTAACTAAACGGAAGTAGTCGAGTCGAACGGGTACTTCACGATGCTCATCCATAATCAGCTCCGCCATAAAGGATGGGTGAGTTTTGGCCTGCATGGAGTGATTGGTCAAGAAAACCATCAACGGCGACATGTAGGCATCGATTTAGGCTACCAAGCTAAGAGGTCAAATTTCCGCGAGCCGATACCTCATCCCTCTCGTCGCGGCGATTACTCGCTCCCGGCGCCGCCGGCCTGAATGCATGGAGGTCCGCTGTGAAAAAAATGGCATTGTGACATTTTCTTGGAAAAACGAAATGAAGCGCTCTGAAAGGCCCATTTTCTCTATATCTAAGCACAGGCGGCGAAAGGATGCGGTCACCCTTGTTAACAAGGAGTATAAATAGCGCTGTGTGACATCTTTCGAGAACGAACATGGCTGACAATGCGCTCGCAGATTTATTGAAGCAAAATGGTCCTTTACTGAGCAGTGATTTGTCCAAGCTCCTTGAGAAGAAGTATGGCCTTAACCCCGAAGCCGCAAGAAAGCGGGTTGAACGTGGATGCGCTGGTATGACCCGTCTCAATCACATCATCTTTCCTCATCGGGCGCGCTTCTGCTATCTCCAGGAGGAGTATGGCTCACCGTTTTTCTTCGATAATTTGATGGAGGCATTGAAAAAAACACGAAGTACCTATTTTGCGGCACTACAAGCTCTTACGCTTCGAGGCAATGTAATGCCCCGCCGGCATTTTCTTATCGCCTGTGGAGCACCTGTTGCTCAAAAGAAACATATCTCAGCAGAAACCCTGCTGGAGCGACTGGTGAAAGCGACTCTAGTAAAGGAGGTGGCGTTCCCAGGTGGCGAATCCTGTGTGGTGCGATGCGATCACCACCAGATGCTCGAAGTGACCTCCATGTGGGCAAAGATGAAGGGGCGGCTCATCGCAGAAAAGATAACCTTGTTGGCGGTGAAGGATTGGGCCCGCAATTTAGGAATGGTGAGCTACGATTCCGTTGAAACTCGAGAGGATGAGGGCTCTGAGGCGCTACCCAAGGTAGGGACGTTCAACTGGGACTTGGCTGGACCTTCCTACTTATTTCCCATGCGAGAGTACGTCGATACAACTCTCAAACCAGGTTTCTTCGTTTGCGACCTTGCCCTTAGCGGGTCGGTTACCGCTGCCAATCTGGCAGGGTTCGTCAACAAATGTGTCACGCTGCGCAGTCTCAGGAAGGTAGGTAAATGCCTTCAGATTTTTGTCGCCGAAAGCTACCACGCGGAGGCTTTCGCCCTGCTCAAGGAGCAGGGCATTATTCCGGCGACAACCGAGAGCCTCTTTGGCCGTGATGTGGCATTAGCATTGAAGAATTTATGTGCGGTCCTTACCGACACAGCGAAGCTCACACAAAGCCCTGACGCGCTGGACAAAATTTTCAACGATTTGTCCCGAATCGAAGGTGCAGCTTCGACTCTACGCGGCAGTCTTTTCGAATTCGCAGTCGCCCAGATCGCGCGATCTACCTTTTGGGGATATCCCCAAGAGATGAACAGGATCGTCAAGGATAGTATTGGAGCGGAAGCGGAGATCGACGTGCTGGCACACCGTCCGAGCCATGAAATCGTTTTCATTGAATGCAAAGGGATACATCCCTTCAGCACGTTGGATGATGCCGAGGTGGAGAAATGGCTCGATAAACGTATCCCTGTGATCAGGGGATTTGTAAAAACGCACTCCGAGTGGGCTACCATCCGCCACAAGTTCGAATTGTGGACTAGCGGCAAACTCTCCGATGACGCGATTGCGATGGTAAAAGCTGCGCAGGCAAAACACCCAAAGCTGGACATCCAGGCGCGTGATGCCGACTACGTGCTTGGCCAAGCCGCGAGCAGCAATGATAAAGGGCTGCTCAAAACGTACCGTCAGCATTTCGTGACTCATCCGATGCAGGAATTTGAAGAGGCACGGAAGCGTGAACAGCGTAAGGCCGACAAAGCCAAAATAAAGTTGAAAGAACCCTCTATAGGGGCTCCGGTCGCTCCACCTGCGAGCCCGCCAGCACATTGTGCCGTGGTCTTGAACCCTCTTTCAAACGTGTAACTTGTTTCGCTACGCGGAAAGAAAATGAACGTGGCCAACAGCAGATGAGAAGTGATAGATATGGGTGTTGCTGCCGAGAATTTGGTTTCACGTTGTGGCAGTTTCAGGACGATTGGAGGTTCGACGGCACAATTTTTTCGTACTAGTTGACAACGCAATGCCGAAAATGGGGGAGGAGGATGGCGACCTCCTTGTAATCGACGCTCGGATGAAATTCTCGGAGGAAGCATGTCACGGCGGTCCAAAAATTCGAACATATGCATACTTTTGTGGCATGGGCATTAGATATGAAACAGAGATTTGATCTGACTGACCCTAAGCTTGGATTGAGTTGCCTGGCATCAGGTCCTAAGAGGAATGCTGATGATATTGAGATTTACGATGGATCGGTTTTAACCTCAAGTCCAATCTTTTTCAAGGCTTTGCTTTGTAACTTATGAAACCGCCATTCAGCATAACGCGGCTTGAGGTTAACAGGCTTTATATCCCATTTAGCACCGGCCATTCTGATGACGCCGCTCAACAATGCCACCGCAAATACAACCCATCCTAAAGAAGCCTCGTCTATTTGGAAGAGGCCAAGCGCTGCAACAGCACCTTGGCTCAGCCATACCCCAACAGAGAGGCAAGTAGCCTCTCGATCAGCCTGTTTTTTGCAGTCCCAGTAAGTATTCTTTCTTACATTTTCAAGGTGTTCGGAAAGCGTTCCGATCCTAGAGTTCGCTTCGTCAAGCTTTTCGCTAACAGTCTTTTTATCCTCTAATGCCTCTCTACGTATATCATCTGAAACGCGAGCAATTGTTTCGGTGATTTTCTCATCTGTAAGTGCGGCCTCATCCCCTAGGGTCAGCCTCGTCAGTTCGATCTGCACATGATGGCTGCTACGCAGGAGCTGATGATCTCTCGCAGTGATTTTACCTTCTCGCTCTAGCTTTTCCGCTTCGATCAATACTTTGTCCCAAAAACCTCTTGGCGGGCGCGCTGCTGCATATGCAAAGGCAAGAACCTCTTTTTGAGGGAGTGCAGGCGCTCCCTGAGGCGCCTTTAACCAAGCTGTGTTGGCCAAGCTGAAATCCGTTATTACACTCGAAACCTCGCGAGACATTTGGAAGGATTTACCGTACTCAAATGCTGCTTTCGAAAATGACGTATTGCTTGTTACCAGTACCGCCTTAGCCTTTTCGAGTGATCGAGGTGAGCCGTCTTTCCTAAGAACATAGACACTGCGCACTGACTGAATGTCGTAATCCTTAGCACGTGGATTGTTGTAATCAATCTCATCACTCAGTACAGCATCGAACGCCTCAACGGCAATTTCAAACTTGTGATTTTCCTGAGTATAAGATGGAGTGGCTACGGCAAGCACGCCACTTCTCTCCAATATTTCCTCTGCTCTACCGGATATCATCAGCAAGTCAGCTTTTTGCATTCCTGATTTTCTAGCCTCCATAACAATCGTTCCTCGGCCCTTATAGGAGTCGATGAAGTCTGCCGAGGTGTTGATGGAATAGGTAAGCTCATCAAATGTATGAGTGAAATAGCAAACTTTACCCTTCAGTCGCTGGACTAAAGCAATTACTTCCTTAATCGCCTGTTCCTCGCGCTCGCCCTCAAGTCCTAATAGCTGTATCAATAACGGCGTATCTAAATAGAAAGTGACTTCATTATACGAGTCAGAAACTGAATGTAGGTCCGGGCAGAGCAAGGCATTGGCCAGCATGTGGCCTTGCATGAGCATTGTGAATGAGTCGAAAAGATTTGGCTGAACCTGTAAAGCCTCAACAAAATGCCCAACTAGGGCTAGTTGCCAATTTGCATTTTCTCCGATGTCAGGTAGCGTAGTCCCTCTGAGATATGATTTCAGGCATGGAATGGAAAAATGAGACAGGAAGTTAATTAAGCTTTCAGTCGCCTCATCCTCAGACAACACTCGACCTATAGTGCTTCTTGAAAATCCAATTAATTCATTGACAATTAGGGAGATGTGACGATTTGCATCTGCCCTTGCGGCTGTTAAGTCACTTTCAGGGAAGTCATCATTACAGGTAAACAGCCCATCGCGCTTTACTAAAAGGCCTTCTTTTGCCAAGCGCTGTAATACAACCTGTACGGTTCTAGTGGGTATCTTGAGTCCACAAGAATCTGAAAGTTTTTCTGCTACGGCTACATCATTTATTTTGGCGGGTGGGTCATTAGCTAGAACGTCGATAATGTAAGGGCGTACATAATCGAGGTAGTCGCCGCCGCTATTAATTCGGACCTTTAGCATAGCCAAGCTACAGAGCGCCTCTGAATTACTCAATTGATTATCCTCAATGGAAATTTGTTTGCGGCGCTCACGTGCTGTAACTTGCAAAGTTGACTACCTTATAATTATCTATGTGTTTACCTAGCTACCTACGCTGTCTTAACGTAGGAGCATCGTTACCACGCTAGCTCAAAAGGTAGCGCAATGCCATCTAGGAGTCCATAGTCAGTCTTCGGGCATGTCTAAAGTTTTTACAATCGATGCGTTAGATAATGAGGCAGCTTTGGCGCCATTTATTTGGCATTTAATGCTCTCACCTTAGAAATATACCAACTTCAGCTTCGCCTTAGTTTTTGTGAACTATGCTTGGATCTCCAATTAGGTGAGGGTAGGATTATGAGTAGTGGGATTTTTCATGTGGAATTTCGCGCGAGCACTGGTGATTCTGGCGACGGTCTCGTAGTTGTTAAGGATGGTACGGTGAATGGAGGTGATTCCCATTACCTGTACCAAGGAAAAGTCCCAAGCCAAACTGGCGAGTTCGAGTCACGGTTTACTGTCCGAAAATATCGTGAAGGTAATGTGAATATCGTAGGGATCGACAATTACACCCTGTTAGCTAAGGGACGCGTTGATTACGAGGGAGGCACCATCGAACTGCGCGGAGCTGTGGAGGAGCATCCTCAGCTAACCCTTCAGTTACATGGCCGCAAGATCCAGCCGGTAGTGTGACATTGCGCTATGGCCGGACCAGTCCTTTAGCATGATCGTTGATCTGACCTTCGCGTATGGCATCATTCTCGACCGCGTGACCGAAAGACCCCGCCATCGCGGGGCCTTTCTATTCAGGGCAGCACTTACAACGGGACCGAAATTGAATGGTAAGCCGATGGCGACTCAGGTTTCCGCCTGAAACTACATGTGGCAAATAGGTTTACGAGCTTTGCGCCAGCAGGCCAAGACAGATTGCTGCGTGATAGCAGAGCAACGAGGATGTTGAGCATCATGGAAGGCTTTAAGAAGGACAATCATTACGTACCTCAGACTTACCTTAAACAGTGGATGAACGAGGGAAAGGTCCTCACCTATAGGCTCGTTGTGCCGCATGTAAAGTGCGAAACCTGGAAAGCCCTATCACCTAAGAGCATTGCCAAGCTTGAGCACCTGTACTCTTACTTCTCAGGTTCAAAAGACAGCGATGAGATCGAGCGCTGGCTTGATCGTGATTTTGAAGTACCCGCGTCCCTGTCTATTGCGAAAGTGGTTACCGAGTCGCGGCTGACCAGCGAGGACTGGAACAACTTGTTCCGCTTTGCCGTAGCGCAGTCGGTCAGGACGCCGGCAGGTCTACATAGCTTTATGAAACGTCAAAGTGAAACTCTTGAGGCAGTATTGTCCGAATCCATGAAGGGTTCTGTTGCAAGGATTGATGCAGCCCTTACCTCGGGTGTACATCTGGAGCCTGCCCAGTTATTGGACCCTTTTGACAAGCTTCCGCTGAAGATCGAACTTGTAAACAAGGACGGGGAGGAAGGTATTCAAGCGCGAGTGCTCAATGGCCGGAAGCTCTGGATCTGGCATTTGGAACATGTCCTAAAAAGTGTAATCCATCGGATGCCAACTCATCGATGGACGATCCTGCGAGCTCCTGACGGCGTGACTTGGCCAACCACAGATAATCCATTCACAAGACTGAGCATTGGAGAGAACGGCAAGTGGAATCTGGAAGGTGGCTGGGGAGTACGAGATACACGACTTTTCATGCCTTTAAGTCCTAAGCATCTTCTGTTTGCTTGTGTTGGCTCCCGCCCCCCGCAGCGCGGCACCACGCTCAGTATTGAAGAGGCAGCATTTTTCCGGATGATGATTCTGAATGGTGCCAGCCGCTATGTGTATGCGTCCGATACACGTGACATTGAGTCGTACCTACCTCGTACCGTCTCTCGGGAGCTGTATGACGAAGAGCAGAAACTCTGGGCGGATTGGCATGAGACCCAGTCGAGGGAGGAGGCCGAGTATCCCGATCTTAAAGGGATCTGACGGATTCTGACGTGGTGCAGCTACAGCAAACCCGCCATTGGGCGCGTTATAAAGTGTCTCCAAGGGGAGGCCGCGTGCCAACGAAATCTCAGAGGCGACCGTCGCACGATAACTTACTCGAGCCCAAGAACTCAAAGCCTACGTTCATCCATCAGCATGGCGAGAGCCGAGACAGTTTTTAATATTTTTCCGAATCGGAAGCGGCTCGCTCGGTAGGTTGAGACAGACTTTAAAACGCAATCTAACATGCTACAGACCTCGAGATTTGTGCCGTACTGAGACAGACTTTAATGTCTACGATCAGCTCTCCCACAATCGCAGCCTCGGCTGCGATTGTCGTATCCGCCGCCGAGGAATCCCATGGACCGCTTTCAGGAAATGCAGATCTTCGTTGTCGTCGCCCAGGAGCAAGGCTTTTCGGCGGCGTCGCGGCGTCTGGGGCTGTCGGCGGCGAGTGTCACCCGGGCGGTGGCGGCGCTGGAGCAGCATATCGGTACACAGTTACTGGTGCGTACCACGCGCACCGTGCATCTCACCGAAGCCGGGCAACGTTACTGCGATGACTGCCGGCGGATTCTTGCCGAAGTGCAGGAGGCCGAGGATTCGGCGGCAGGCAGCCATGCCTTGCCGCGCGGGCAGTTGACGATTACTGCGCCGGTGCTGTTTGGCGATCTGTTCGTCACGCCGGTGATGGCCGATTACCTCTGTCGCTACCCTGATGTGTCGATCAATGCGCTGTTGCTGGACCGGGTCGTCAACATGGTCGAGGAGGGCATTGATGTCGCGGTGCGTATCGGTGAGCTGCCGGACAGCAATCAGCATGCAATCCGCGTCGGGGAAGTGCGACGGGTGATTTGCGCTTCGCCGACGTTTCTGGCTGAACACGGCCGACCGGAGCATCCGCAGGCCTTGGCCGGGTTGCCGGTGGTGGCGACGTCGGCGATCGGGCAGCAACGCAACTGGCCGTTTCTCGACGGCAGTGAAGCCTTTAGCGTGCGCACCGAACCGCGCCTGACCGTCACGGCCAATCAGTCGGCGATCACCGCCGCGCGCAAAGGCCTGGGTCTGACGCGAGTGCTGTCCTATCAAGTGGCGGACAAAGTCGCGGCGGGCGAGCTGGAAATCGTCCTCGCCGAGTTTGAATTGCCGCCGTTGCCGATCCATGTGGTGTATCAAGGCGGGCGCAAGGCACCGGCGCGGATCCGCAGTTTTGTCGACTTCGCCGTGAAGGCGCTGCGCGAGCATCCGGCCTTGAGCGCAGCGGCGTTATTGCACGAGATGAAATAATCGATTGCAGCGGCTGGTTATTCTGTTGTTCCGGCAACCCATAGATGATGACTCCATCGGCGCGCTCATTCCCGTAGCGACGTCACTTTTCAGCGGAGTCGACCATGCAAGCGATCAAACTCTACAACTTCCCACGTTCCGGCCACGCCCACCGCGTCGAGTTGATGCTGTCGCTGCTGCAACTGCCGACCGAGCTGATCTTCGTCGATCTGGCCAAAGGTGAGCACAAGCAACCGCAGTACCTGGCGATCAACAGCTTTGGTCAGGTGCCGGCAATTGATGACGACGGCGTGGTGCTGGCTGATTCCAACGCGATTCTGGTTTATCTGGCGCAGAAATATGGCAACGGACGCTGGCTGCCGACCGACCCGGTGGGCGCAGCGCGTGTGCAGCGCTGGCTGTCGGCAGCGGCGGGACCGATTGCGTTTGGCCCGGCGGCGGCACGCCTGATCACGGTGTTTGGTGCGCAACTGAATGCCGAGGAAGTCATTGGCCGTGCGCACAACCTGCTCAAGGTCATGGAACTGGAGTTGGGCAAAACTGCATATCTGGCGGGCGAAGAGCCGACCATCGCTGACGTGTCTGCCTACAGCTACATCGCACATGCGCCGGAGGGCAATGTCTCGCTGGATGACTACGCCAACGTTCGCGCCTGGCTGACACGGATCGAAGCCTTGCCGGGTTTTGTCGCAATGCCGCGCACGGTGGCCGGGTTGCAGAAAACCGCGTGACCTCCACTCAAGCGTAGGACAGAGCCTTTTCAGCCAGCAGTTCCTGATACAGCTCTGTCCACTTGCGACCCATCTCATCGGCGGTGAACAGCTGCCGATAGCGCGCTTCCGCTTTGACCCCCATCTCGGCAGCACGCTCAGGGTTTTCCCAAAGCGTACGCATGGCTTCACGAAAGGCCTGTGGATTGCTCGGGGGCACCACCAGTCCGGTTTCGTTGTGGATATTGATGAAACTGGTACCGGTGCCGATTTCGCTGGAGATCATCGGTTTGCCGTACATCGCGCCTTCGAGCAACGAGATACCGAAAGCCTCGGAGCGCAGGTGCGAAGGAAATACGATCGCGTAACTCAATTGCAGCAACGCCACTTTGTCCTCGTCACTCAGACGGCCGAGAAAGTGAATATTGCGCAGGCCCAGCGCGGCGGCCTGTGCATGCAGTTCCTGCTCCAGCGGACCGGCACCGACGATCACCACGGGATAATCGATGTCTTTGAGCGCATCGAGCAGGATGTGCAGCCCCTTGTAATAACGCATCACCCCGACGAACAGAAAAAACTTATCCCCAAGCTGTTGGCGCCAGCGGTTCATGCGTTCGGTACCAGGCTGTGGATAACCTGCTTTATTCAGGCCGTAGGGGATAACGCGGGTCTTGTCCTGAAACTGCTGCAGCACATCGCTGGTGTGCAGATAGTTCGGCGATGCAGCAACGATGCGGTCGGCGCTGGCGAGGAAGCGATTCATCAGTGGCCGATAGAGCTTGAGCAGATGCTTCTGGCGAATGATGTCCGAGTGATAGGTGACCACGCTCGGCTTGTTCACGGCGCTGGCGAAATGCACCAGGTCCATGAATGGCCACGGGAAGTGATAGTTGATCACGTCGGCTTCGGCGGCCAGCTCACGGAACTGCTTGAACACGCTCCAGGAAAAACCGGTCGAGGCGAACTGAATATCCAGCTTCGCCCGATGTACTTCGTGCTGGCCCAGTTGCACCACAGGCGGCGTCGGATTGGTGCTGAGGGTCAGCACTTGCCCATCGATGCCATGCTGGGCGCCGCTTTCGCACAACTGAAAGATGACTTGTTCGATGCCGCCGACCGAATCGGGCAGGTACGTCTTGAAGAAATGAAGAACGCGCATTCAACCTCCCATGGCCTGGCGATAGGCACCGGCCGTAGCCTGTGCACAACGTTGCCAGGAAAAAAGCCGCGCCTGCTGCAATCCTGCTTCGCGGCAGGCCTGCCAATGCTGCGAGTCGTCAAGCAGACGGCTCATTGCATCGCGCACGCCCTCGGCATCGTCCGCTTCAATATAGTTGCCAGCCGCACCGGCCACTTCCGGCATCGCCGAAGAACGGGTGGTCACCACCGGCGTGCCACTGGCCATGGCTTCCAATACCGGCAAGCCAAAGCCTTCATATAACGATGGAAATATCAGCGCCCGGGCGCCGGCCAACAGTTGGGCCAATTGCTCATCGGGCAGATAGCCGAGCAGGCACACGTGGCCGCTGGCCAATGCCTGGCGCAGTGGCTCGCTGAACTGCTCGCGTTGCCAGCCGGCCATGCCCGCAATCAACAAGGGAAAGCGCTGGCGCACAGCGTCTGGCAGCAGGGCGTGGGCCTGCAACGCCAGGTTCAGGTTCTTGCGTGGCTCGAGGGTGCCGACACAGAGGAAATATTCCCGTGCCTGGACAGCGTGAGCCTTGAGCACACTGTCGATTTCCTCAAGTGGCCGAGGACGGAAGCGTTCGGCCACACCCAACGGCGCCACCACGAATCGCTGTGCAGGGAGATTGAAGTAGGCCTGCGCTTCGTCAGCGATCG
The DNA here is from genome assembly GCF_017491835.1 of Pseudomonas sp. 67(2021). NCBI lineage: Bacteria > Pseudomonadati > Pseudomonadota > Gammaproteobacteria > Pseudomonadales > Pseudomonadaceae > Pseudomonas > Pseudomonas sp. 67(2021). The sequence continues at coordinate 617,661 of NZ_JAFGYL010000001.1, read as the reverse complement.
CCTGCGAATCGGTCAGAATGACCCGCGCCTGCTCCACGCCGGCGGCCAGACGACGTTCGATTTCCCTCAAACGTGCTGGTGGCTGGGTTTCTGGAAAATGCAGGTGCGTCAGATCATGCAGGGTGATCACGGTCGGGCCGTCGAAGGCCAGCGGCCACAGGCTCGGCTCGTGATAAAGATCGAGCCCTTGTGCACGCCCTTGATCAAAACGTTTCTGCTCCAGCCAGCGGCGTGCCTGATAAGCCCCGGGAATTTGCCGCAGCAATGGCGTCATGCGCGAGTAGCCGGGCATGGCTGCGGCCGGCAGGGCCGAACTCCAGCCCCATCCGTGAAACAGGCTTACGTCCACATCGGGTTCGCTGCGCAAGGCGTTGACCAGTTCGGCGACGTAGTGGCCAATGCCGGTGCGCGGTGCTTGCAGGATGCGGGCGTTAAGAGCAATGCGCATGCGGCCTCGCTTGCACGCGCGGGGCCTGCTGAACATGGGCAAGGCTGTGTGTCGCCAACTGCTCACTGGCCTCGCGCCAGCCGATCCAGCGCCAGTCAGCGACGTCGCGGGCGGCGGGAAACTGTCCGCTGCGCTGATAGGTTTCGATCAGATCGGCAAGGCTTTGTGGATCCAGCAGATCGAAATACGCCATGAACTGGCCACCGATTTCGCGGAATACCGCGATGTCGCTGCCCATTGCCGGCAAACCGCGCTGCATGGCTTCCACCAGCGGCAGGCCGAAGCCTTCAACGAACGAGGGGAAGACCAGCGCGCTGGCCTGCGTGTATGCGTATTCCAGGCTGGTGTCGCTCAGGTCATTGAACATGAACAGGCGCCGATTCAGTTCCGGATGATTGCGGATTCGCTCGAGCAGCGCGTCGCATTTCCAGCCGATACGCCCGGCGATGCACAGGCGTGCCGTCGAGCCGGCAGCCCAGGCGCGTTCGAAGGCGTCGAGCAGGTACCCATGGTTCTTGCGCGGCTCGATGGTGCTGACCATCAGAAATACCGGGCCGGATGCAGCGAACAGATCCTTGAGGCGTGGTTCGATCGTTGCCGTGCCGTGATGCAGGTCGAGCTCGGACCCCAGATAAAAGTAATCGAACCAGCGCTTTTCAGTCTGCTCGGCACCGATTCTGCGTTGCAATTCACCACGCACCTGATCACGCACCGTGGCGGAAATTGCCATGTAGCCGTCGGCCGTGCGGGTAATCCAGTCGAACCACTCATTGAAAACTTCGACCAGCCGCGTGTCGTAAAACTGCGGATGCGTCAGCGGAATCAGGTCGTAGATCACCGCGATCATGCCGACGCCGTCGCGTTTGAGCTGCTCGACATGGGCGAAAAAGTCCGAGTGCCAGGATGAATCCAGCAGCACCAGTTGATCGCCCGGATGGTGTTGAAGCGGCGAGCAACGTTGAAGCAGCTGCCTGCGGTTGATCCGTCTGACCAGCCGAATCGGCAGGCCGAGCACGGCAAACTGGGTCAACCGATAGCTGACGTAAAGGAGCCGCCGCGCCAGTTTCGAAGTGCATAGCGCATCGCGGCGCTGGTGCCATTGCCAGAAGCGGTGGGCGAGGCGCTCCAGGCGTTCACCGAAGGTTTCGAGGCTGTTCCAGAACGGTGTATCGAGTGGCGCCAGTTGCAGCACGCGGTAGAGCTGGCCATTGATCACCACCACCGGCATGCACTCGACGCCTTCAGCGCTGGCGGGCAGCTGCTTGATGACGTTGCGCACCACGCGCTGAATCCCCGAATTGACCTTGGGGTGTTTGAATACGTGAGTGCATTCAACCAAGAGGCGGGTCATGGCGCACGCTCGACAGGCCGGGCCTCGGTTTCACGGGTAATGGTGGTTTTTGCGTCGAGCCAGGCACAACCGACGAAATCCTCCCGAGGGTTGTTGATCACGTGGAACACCAGTGCGTAGTCACGCCACTCGAAATTGCGATCCAGGTGCGAGTCCAGACGCGACAGGCTAAGGGACACCGAATAGTTGCCTTTACCCAGGCCCATGATGAAGGCGAAGCGATAGGTGAAGCGTTCACCGGCGCGCAGATCGGTCAATGCCTTGTTCAGCCGGTGGGTGTTGATGCCGTACATCATCTGGCCCAGTCGATCCTTGAGGATAAAGCCCAGCACGAGCCGTTCGATGTCCTCGCGTACCTCGACCTGCACTTCGAGCACCACCGGTTGGCCGACTTCGACAGCGTCAATGCTGCGCTGGTTTTCATCGAGCAGGCGTACGCCGAGAATCGCCGCCTCGCCGGTGCCGGAAACCGTTTGCACCTCGCCGCCGGCGAGCGTTTCCTGGCGTACGACCTGACCCTCCCGTTCGGCCATCAGCGCATTGTAATAATCGAGAACCGGCTCCGGTTTGCCGCGCATGGCCACGCGCCCGTCCTTGAGCAGGATCGCCGAGTCGCAAATCGACTGAATCGCGAAACGATCATGGGACACGATCAATAACGTCGTGCCAGATTTACGAAAGCTGCGGATGCGTTCGAAGCTCTTGTGCTGAAAATAGGCGTCGCCCACCGACAGCGCTTCGTCGACGATCAGGATATCCGGGCGCCGGGCGGTGGCGACACTGAACGCTAAACGCATCTGCATGCCGCTGGAGTAAGTCCGCACCGGGTGATCGATGGCTTCGCCGATTTCGGCAAAACGCTCGATATCGGGCATCAGGGCCTGGATTTCTTCAAGCTGCATGCCCAACAACTGACCGGCCATGATTGCGTTCTGCCGACCGGTAAAGTCCGGATGGAAACCCATGCCCAGCTCCAGCAGGGCTGCGACGCGCCCTTGCAATTCAATCTTGCCTTGGGTGGGTTGAGTGGTGCCGGTGATCATTTTCAGCAAGGTGCTTTTGCCTGCACCGTTGGCGCCGACGATACCCACCGCTTCACCCGGAGCAATCTCGAATTCGACATCTTGCAGCACCCAGTGCTGTTGATGGCGGATCGGCGAAAACGGAATCAGCCACTCAGCCAGCCGTGCCCAGCGGTTGGGGTATTGCTTATAGGCCTTGCCCAGGCCGGTGACGCGAATATGTCCCATCAGAGTTCATCCACCATTTCGCCGACGCGCTGGCGAAACAGTCGCAGACCGATCAGACAGAACACCACGCCGGTAATGAAAACCGGCAGCAGCGAACTCCATACCGGCCACTGACCGTAGAGAAACAGGTTCTGATAACTGCTGAACAGGTGGGTCAGCGGGTTGAGTTGCAGCAGGCGCTGCACCCATTCCGGCAGGATCGTGATCGGGTAGACGATCGGTGTCAGCCAGAACCAGAACTGCAGGCAGATGCCGAACAACTGGCCGACATCGCGAAAGAATACGTTCAATACGCCAAGGACCATGCCCAGCCCGGCGCAGAACATCATTTGCAGAGCAATCAGCGGAATCAGCGCCAGCAGAGCCATCCCCGGCCAGCGCCCGGTGACCAGCAGAAACCCGAGAAACAGGCTGATGATGATGGCGAAATTGATCCCGGCGTTGATTAGCACGATCACCGGCAGGCAGATCCTCGGGAAGCTGATTTTCTTCAACAGGTTGGCGTTTTCCAGAAACATGTTCTGGCTGCGCAGGGTGATTTCGGAAAACAGTCCCCAGGCCAACAGACCAGCGCACAGGTAGACGCTGTAGGCCATGCTGTCGTCCACACCCGGTAAACGTGCGCGCATGATCTGGGAAAAGATCACCGTGTAAACGATGATCATCGACAGCGGATTGAAAATGGGCCACAGCGCGCCGAACAGCGAGTTGCGATAACGCGCTTGAAACTCGCGCTGCACGCTGCCGAGGATGAACCCACGGTAGCTGTACAGCGAGCGGTACAGGGAGAGCAGCATTCAGACCGTCCTGCCGTATTGATCTTCGAAGCGAACGATATCGTCCTCGCCCAGATATTCGCCGCTTTGCACTTCAATGATGACCAGGTCGATCACTCCGGGGTTCTCCAGGCGATGCTTGTGGCCGGCAGCAATGAACGTCGATTCGTTCTTGGCGACCAGAGTCGTGCCGGAACCGTTGTTGGTGACCTTGGCCATGCCTTCGACCACCACCCAGTGTTCGTTGCGATGATGGTGCATCTGCAACGACAACTTGCCACCGGGTTTGACCACGATGCGCTTGATCTTGAAGCGCGGACCTTCCTCCAGAACGGTGTAGGTGCCCCAGGGACGGCTGACCGTACGATGCAGGCGATAGGCTTCGTGGGACTTGTCCTTGAGTTGCTTGGCCACGCGGCGTACATCCTGTGCACGGTCGGCATGGGCCACCAGCACCGCATCGGCGGTGTCGACGATGATCAGGTTATCCACACCGACGGTCGCCACCAGCCGGCCTTCGCTCTGCACGAAGTTGTTGTGGCTGTCGATGAAGATCGCTTCGCCACTGGCGCGGTTGTTGTCGGCGTCGGCGGGAATCAGCGCGGCGACCGCGTTCCACGAACCGATATCGCTCCAGTCGAAACCGGCAGGTACCACCACGACTTTTTCCGAGCGCTCCATCAGTGCGTAGTCAATGGAGATGTCAGTAATTTCGGCAAACAGGGCCGGTGACAACTCCTGTTGCAGGCAGCCGACCGTTTCCACCGGGGCGCTGACGGCCATGCAGGCGCGGGTCTGTTCCAGCAACTCGGGTGCGTGCAGTTGCAGTTCGGCAATGAGCGTCGCGGTGGTGAAGCAGAACATCCCCGAATTCCACAGGAAGTTGCCGCTCTCCAGGTAATGCGTGGCGGTCTGCAGGTCGGGTTTCTCGACGAAACGCTGCACCTTGGCCGCACCCTTGGCGTCCAGCGGCGCACCGGTCTCGATATAGCCGAAGCCGGTTTCCGGCGCGGTAGGGACCACGCCGAATGTCACCAGATAACCGTCCTTCGCCAGATTCACTGCGTGCTCGACCGCACTTTTCAAGGCGTCCTGATTGACGATCAAATGATCCGCCGGCATCACCACCATGATTGCGTCGTCACCGTGCAGCGCCTGCAATGACAGTGCTGCCGCTGCGATCGCCGGTGCGGTGTTGCGCCCGCTCGGCTCCAGCAGAAAGTGCCCGCGATGGCGCGACACATGCGCCGCGCAGTAGTGATCCTTGCTCTGGAAGTAATACTCGCGGTTGGTCACCGTGACGATGTCGCCCCAGCCGTCCAGCAACGTTGCCGCGCGCTGGTAGGTCTTGCCCAGCAGCGACTGGCCGTCGGGCAGGGTCATGAACGGCTTGGGGTGGCCCTCGCGGGACACCGGCCACAGACGGGTGCCGGCACCGCCGGACAGAATCACCGGAATCAGCATGGCCTACTCCTTGGCGACGCGTTTCATGTCCGCATCCATCATCATGCGGATCAAGGTATCCAGGTCGGTTTTCGGTTTCCAGCCCAGTACACGCTGGGCCTTGGCCGGGTTGCCGAGCAGCACTTCGACTTCGGCCGGGCGGAAGAACGCCGGGTCGATCTTCACGTAATCGCGGTAGTTAAGGCCGACGTGATCGAAGGCAATGCGGCACATCTCGCGCACCGTGGTGGTGACGCCCGTGGCGACCACGAAGTCGTCGGGTTTGTCCTGCTGCAGCATCAGCCACATGGCTTCGACGTAATCGCCGGCAAAGCCCCAATCGCGTTTCGCGTCGATGTTGCCCAGCGCCAGGTCCTGCTGTTTGCCCTGCTTGATGCGCGCGGCGGCGTCAGTGACCTTGCGGGTAACGAATTCGACGCCGCGCAGCGGTGATTCATGGTTGAAGAGGATGCCGCTGCTAGCGTGCAGGTTGAAGCTTTCGCGGTAGTTGACGGTGATCCAGTGGCCGTAGAGCTTGGCCACGCCGTAAGGGCTGCGCGGGTAGAATGGCGTGTTCTCGTCCTGTTGCTCAGCCTGGATCAGGCCGAACATTTCGCTGGTCGAGGCCTGATAAAAACGCGTGTGCGGACTGAACTGACGGATCGCTTCGAGCAGGTGCGTCACGCCCAACCCATCGACGATGCCGGTGGTGACCGGTTGATCCCACGAGGCGGCGACAAAGCTCTGTGCGGCGAGGTTGTAGACCTCGTCCGGTGCCGATTTGATTACCGCACGCTGCACCGAGCAGGCGTCCGCCATGTCGCCGTCGAGGTAGACAATATCGGCTTCGACGCCCATCTCGCGCAGGCGCCAGCGTGAATCGCTGCTGCGCCGGGCGACGAGGCCATGAACCTTGTAACCCTTGTCCAGCAGCAGTTTGGCCAGATAGGCGCCGTCCTGGCCCGTGATCCCGGTAATCAGTGCACTTTTTGTCATTCTTGTCGTACTCGCGTCTCCCAGTCGGACAGGATCGCCCGCAGGGATTGTTGTGTGGTGGTGGCTGGCGCCCATCCTGTGGCGCTGGCCAGTTTTGCGTGGCTGCCGCAGACGCGGCGCTGGTCGGCGCGCCGCATGCGCGCCGGATCCGCCACCAGTTCTACGTCGACTTCGGCCAGATCGGCCAATTGCTCGATCAGGCTGCGAATGCTTTGCTCGCGGCCCGAGCAGATGTTGTAGACCTGCCCCGGTGCGCCGTTTTCCAGCAGGGCGAAATACGCTGCGATCACGTCGCCGACATCAAGAAAATCCCGCGTAACGTCGATATCGCCGACTTGCAATTGCGGCGCTTGCAGACCCTGTCTGATACGGCAGATCTGCCGGGCGGCGCTGGCGATCACGAAGCTGTGTTTCTGCGCGGTGCCGATGTGGTTGAACGGACGCGCCACCAGCACCGGCCAGCCTTCACTCAGGCCCCATTGCAAACTGAGGAACTCCGCTGAAAGTTTGCTCACCGCGTAAGGATTGCGCGGCAGCGGCGGTTGTTGCTCGGTGATTGGCAGATGCTCTTCGGCGACTTGCCCGTAAACGTCGCCGGAGCTGACGTACAGGAAAGTGCCGGAAAAGCCGCGAGCCTTGAGCGCCTGCAGCAGGTTGAGGGTGCCGAAAAGATTGATATCGAAGGTGCGGGCCGGGTCACGAAAGGCTTCCGGCACGAAGGTCTGGCCGGCCAGATGAATGACTGCATCCGGCAACTCAGGCCAAAGGTCGATGAGGCTGTCGGCGTTCGTAAGGTCGTAGGCCGATGCGGCAGGCAGCAGCTCCCACGACGAGCCCGGCGACGCCAGACGAGACTGAATGTGTTGTCCCACGAAGCCGCTGAGGCCCGTGACGAACAGACGTTTTTTCAAACAGCGACCCCTTGGTCATGACTCGCGCCGCTTTCCTTGCACGCTTTGAGGAAAGCCCTGTCAGACCGGAGGAAATATCCGGTGAAACAGCAAGCGAAGCCGTTGTTGTAGTTGTTTGGTTGCCAATCTGTGCCAATTGCTCGGCAATTTCAACCGGGCAAACCGTGACTGGTCAGTTCTCGTCAGCATAGTCCGATTTATTCTCGCCCGGCGGTTCCCGGACTCGCGATGGATGTGTTTAGAATGGCCTTCGTCGCGAGTTGGCCGATTGTTTTCCTGACGCCGCGACGCGGGGTGAAACTGACCACTAAAACAAGAACAGAGACGTGCCCGATGATGACGGACGAGTGCCGGCCCTGCCGACCCGCTCCGCCGCGCGGCCGTCATAGCATGAAGTCGCCGGGATGGTGCTTCATCGTGGGATGCCATGAATTTCATTCTCTACTCGGACGTCAACGACAGCTCCATCAGTGCCAGTCTCGGGCGTCCGGAATACAGCTATTACTTTGTCCTCAAAGCCTATCGCCCGGTGCTGGAAAGCCTGGGGCGCGTGCACGTGGCCGGATCTGTCGCCGACGTCGATGTGATTTACCGGCAATTGCTCGCCGATGGCGAAGACAGTGTGTTCCTGTCCTTCACCCCGCCGCAGAAAACTCCGTTTGATCTGCAATGCCCGACGATTTGCGTGGTGGCCTGGGAGTTCGATTCGATCCCCGATGAACAGTGGGACGACGATCCGCGTCAGGACTGGACACGCATGCTCGCGCGCCACGGTCGGGTCATCACCCTGTCGAGCCACACGGCAACGGCCATCCGCCGCGCCATGGGCGAAGCGTTCCCGGTGCTGGTTTTGCCGACGCCGTTGTGGGACAGCTTCGCAACGATTCGTCAGCAACACCAACCGATGCCGGTCAACCCAGGCACTGCACTGGCAATCAAGGGGTGCATATTCGACAGCCGTACATTGGGTCTCTCGGCCGACAGCTTGCTTCCTGTCCCGCTGACTGCCGAAGAAGAGGCTGCGCTGGCGGCGGAACTGGAGGCGGCCCGTCCACCACCGTTGACGCTCAAGCGGCGCTTGATCATTGCCCGGCACTACCTGCGGCTATGGCTGTTGAACGCCGGTGAGCAGCAAGCCGAACCGGTACCTCGAGTCAAATTCTTGTCCAACTGGTATTGGGAGGGCGTTCGCGATCTGCTGCCTGATGCCGTTCACGATTGGCTCGAGCAGCGTCTGCCGGCCGTTTGCGCCGCGCCACCGCTGCCAATTGTCGAACTTGTTCCGCGCAATCTGCCGGACACCTCTTCGGTGGTCGAAACCCAGGTTGACGGCGTTATCTACGTCAGCGTGTTCAACCCCAAGGACGGGCGCAAGAACTGGCATCAACTGATCACGGCGTTCTGCTGGGCGTTTCGTGAGACGGCTGATGCGACGCTGGTGCTGAAAATCACTCAGAACGATCTGACGCTCTACTATGACGAACTGATGACCCTGCTCGCCCAGCTCACGCCGTTCGCCTGCCGTGTGGTGGTCCTGCACGGTTACCTGGACGATGGGCAATACGCTCGGCTCTATCAGGCTGCGAGTTTTTACGTCAATGCTTCGCGTTGTGAAGGTCTTTGCCTGCCCTTGATGGAGTTCATGTGCAGCGGCAAACCGGTGATCGCACCGGACCATACGGCGATGCAAGACTACATCGATGATTCGGTGGCATTCGTGGTCAAGTCCAGCGAGGAGCCGTCCATCTGGCCGCAGGACAGCCGCCTGATCTATCGCACGCTGCGCCATCGCCCCGACTGGGGCTCGCTGAAAACTGCCTACGAACGCAGCTACCGCATGGCCACGACGCAGCCACAGGCTTACCACTGCATGTCGGCAGCGGCGGTAGAACGCATGCAGCAATATTGTGGTTTAAGCGAGGTGCAAACGCGCCTGTCGAATTTCTTCCAACCTTTGCCCAAGGTTGGGGATGTCGTGTTCGCGAAGGATAACGCGTGATGCTGATCATCATTCATTCGGAAACCAACCGGCACACCATTGCGCAGAACCTCGGGCGTTCGGAGTACAGCTATTACTTCGTGCTCAAGGAATATCGTCCGGTGCTCGAACGCATCGGTCGGGTGGTGGAAGTGGCCGATCCGCAGACAGAAGTCGATGCGCTGTATCTGGAATGCCTGAGCCGTGGCGAGCCTTGCGTGTTTCTGTCGTTCTCGCCGCCGCATCGCACCCCCGTTCACCTGGCCTGTCCGACGCTGCCGGTGTTTGCGTGGGAGTTCAGCACGATCCCCAACGAAGCCTTCGCGGGCGAGCCGCGCAACGACTGGCGTAGCGTCTTGCATGCCTGCGGGGCGGCGATCACCCATTCCAGTTATACGGTCAACGCCGTGCATGAGGCGATGGGTGCCGAGTACCCGATCGTCGCGGTGCCGGCGCCGGTCTGGGACCGTTTTGCTGCCCGTGGCGCGAAAATGCCCGAGCAAGCGCTGGCCGCCGCGTACAGCCTGACGATCAAAGGCCTGGTCGCGGACAGCCGCACCCTCAATCTGAATGCATTCGGGCCGGCGCACCTGCGCAGCGGCGACGGCATCGACTTCGCCGCGCCGGCCTCCGAACAGACGCTGATGCTTGACGGTGTGGTTTACACCTCGGTGTTCAATCCCGGTGACGGGCGCAAGAACTGGGAAGACATGCTCAGTGCGTTCTGTGTGTGTTTCCGCGATGTCGAAGACGCGACGCTGGTGCTCAAGCTCACTCACCATGACGCCGAAGAAGCGCTCAGCGATATTCTTCATCACTTATACAAAAACCAGTCTTATCGCTGCCGCATCGTTCTGATCTACGGCTACCTCGCCGATCCGGACTACGAGCAACTGGTGCAGGCCACGCGGTATGTGGTCAACACCTCGTACGGTGAAGGGCAGTGCCTGCCGCTGATGGAGTTCATGTCCTGCGGCAAGCCGGCGGTGGCGCCGCGTACCACGGCGATGATCGATTACCTGAGCACCGCGAATGCCTTTCTCATCGAGTCCACGGATGAGCTGACAGCCTGGCCTCACGACCCGCGCAAGGCCTTTAGAACCCTGCGTTATGTGACCAACTGGACCTCGTTATGCGAGGCCTATCGGGCCAGTTATGACGTCGCGAAAAACCAGCCGCAGCGCTATGCCGATATGTCCGCGCAGGCAGTCGACAGTTTGCAGGCGTTCTGCAGCCAGGCTGTGGCTGAACAGCGTTTGCAAGGGTTTCTGACGCAGTTGTTCGAGCATCGTGCGCCTGCCTTGGAAGCCCCTCAAGCATGAACGGCAAGCGCATCATGGACGTTGAAATCCTGCGTGCGGTCGCGGTGCTCGCGGTGTTGTTCCATCATCTGCAGGATAATCTGTTCACTGACCCGGTGCCGTCGCTGGCCCGGATCCACGAATGGGCGCAGACGTGGTGGGGCGTTGACCTGTTTTTTGCGATCTCCGGTTTTGTCATCGCCCGGAGCTTGATCCCGGTGCTGCAAGGCTGCACGACGGGCCGGGAGCGCTGGCAACAGGTACGCCATTTCTGGCTGCGCCGGGCTTTTCGGTTGCTGCCTTCAGCTTGGCTGTGGCTGGCGCTGATCCTGCTGGCCTGTATGTTTTTCAATCGATCCGGTGCGTTCGGCACGCTATCCGCCAATCTTCAGGCGACCCTGGCCGGGGTGCTGCAATACGCCAATTTCCGCTTCGCCGACAGCTTCTTCCAATACGAATATGGCAGCAGTTTCGTTTACTGGAGCCTGGCGCTGGAGGAGCAGTTCTATCTGCTCTTTCCTTTGCTGATCCTGTTGTTTCGCCGACACCTGGTCTGGGCATTGCTGGCGCTGGTGGCGGTGCAGATTCTGACCGTACGCACGCCGTTGCTGATGGTAGTGCGCACCGACGCGCTGGCCCTTGGCGTACTGTTGGCGATGTGGAGTGCGCAGCCGGGTTATCAGCGCTGGCAGCCCTCGTTCTTGCGCCGACCATGGCTAGGCATTTCAGCCTTGATTGTCATTGCTGCGCTGTTGAGCTTCATGGCGACCGACCGTTTTACCTTGGCCAGCTTCCGAATCGGTTCGATCGCCGTGCTCAGTGCGCTGCTGGTCTGGACCGCCTCGTACAACCGCAACTACCTGATGCCTGCCGGACGCTTGCAGCGGTTGCTGGCATGGATCGGCAGCCGTTCCTACGGCATCTACCTGATCCACATCCCCGCCTATCTGCTGCTGCGTGAGCTGATCTTTCGCTTGCAGAGCAGCGGTCTGCCGAGCCCGGCCGGACATCCCATCCTTACGGTGCTGATTGCCTTTGGCCTGATCGCGCTGCTCAGCGAATTCAACTATCGCTTGATCGAAATGCCGATGCGCAATCGCGGTGCTGCGCTGGTCAAGCGCCTCGGCACCTCCCGAACTGCAGTTACCTCACCCGGAGCCACCTCATGCTGAGCTTTTTGAAGAAACTCTCGGCGACAACGCCTGCGCAAACTTCGGCAGAACCGGTCGCTGCGGTTGCCGATAAAGTCGATCCGTACATGCTCGGCCTTTACGATGCGAAGCTCAGCGGCTGGTTCAACCAGGAGACTCACGAGCTGTACACGGGCTTCGCTGTGAACGCCGACGACACGTTGCTTGATGTCGGTTGCGGTGATGGCGGCAACGTGCACTTCTGCGCTATGCGTGGGGCGAAGATCATTCTTGCCGATATCGATGCAGCCAAGGTCGAAGCCACGCGCCAGCGTCTGAGCGACACCCCGGCCCGGGACATCGAATGCCACGTTACCGACTGCAACCCGCTACGGATTGCCGAGGCAACGGCAACGCGTGTGGTCTGCACTGAAGTTATCGAACACGTTGACGATCCCGCGCAGTTTCTTGCCGAACTGGTGCGTGTCGGCAAGCCGGGCGCGTTGTATCTGCTGAGCGTGCCGCATCCCAGCTCCGAGGACCTGCAAAAGGACATCGCCGCGCCGGAGTATTTCCAGAAACCCAATCACATACGCATCATCAGCGAAGACCAGTTCAAGGCCATGGTCAGCGACGCCGGGCTGGAGATCATCAGCCACAGCCAATATGGCTTCTACTGGTCGATGTGGATGATGTTGTTCTGGGAGGCCAAGGTCGAGTTCAGCAATCCCGATCACCCGATGCTCGAGCACTGGGCCAATACCTGGCAAGCGGTGCTGGATTCCCCGCGCGGTGCACAGATCAAGCAGGCGCTGGATGCGGTGGTGGCCAAGAGTCAGGTGATTATCGCGCGCAAACCCTGATCGTCTGCGCAGGGTTTTGTGTAACCTTGCAGCCCTATGGCTTCAGGGATTTTCAAGGTATGCGGTTTATTGCGGGTCTGATCCTTAGCGTCTTGCTGGCAGGTTGCGAGCAACACGCCGCACCGGCCCTCGACCAGCAGCTCTACGTCTGGCAACGCCAATGGACACCTGCGCATGAGCCGGCATTGCGCGACAGTCGCCATGATTTCTCCACCCTGCGCGTGCTGGCGTTGCAGGCCTTTCCCGGCGAGCGGTGGAGCAGGGCGCGAGTTGATCCGGCGTTGTTGAAAGCTGATGGTCGCGCTCTGATCGCAGTGATTCGCCTCGATGGCCAGTTGCAGTCGCTGGACCAGCAGCAGGTCACCGAGCAGATTCTGCAGGTCATTGCCGATTGGCAAGCGCAAGGCCTCACGCTGAACGGTATCGAAATCGACCACGATGCCGGCAACGCGCGGCTGCCCGTGTACGCTGAATTCCTCAAACACTTGCGTGCGGCCTTGCCGCCATCGTTGCCTTTGAGCATCACCGCGCTACCGGCCTGGCTCGATAGCGCGCAGTTGCCGGCGCTGTTGCGAAGCGTCGACAGCAGCGTGCTGCAAGTCCACGCCGTGAGCGATCCGCGACTGGGTCTTTTCGACGCCAGGCAGGCGTTGAAGTGGGCCAAGGCCTGGGCACATGTCAGCGACAAACCGTTCTATCTGGCGCTGCCGGCCTACGGCGTTGCGCTGTTGAGCGATGACGGTGGCGCGCCGGTAGTGGAAAGCGAAGTGCAACTGGAGCGCGGCGGGCAGCGCCGGGAGTTGCTCGCCGATCCGCAGCAACTCAGCCAATTGGCCAAGACCTTGCGCGAGGATCCGCCTGAGCATCTGACCGGTTTGATCTGGTTTCGCCTGCCGCTGGCCAACGATCGTCGCGCCTGGAGCCTGGCTACTTTACGCGCGGTGGCTCGCGGAGATGTGCTGAACAGTCAGTTGCGCCTGTCATTCAAAGAGCAGGGCGGTTTGTATGACATCCAGCTCGATAACCGCGGCAATCTCGACAGCCCGTGGCCCGCGCAAATCACCCTAAAGGCGCGGGATTGTGCAGGCGCCGATGCGCTCACCGGTTACTCGTTGCAACAAAGTGCCAATCTGCTTACCTTCACCCGCCTGCGTGACGGCCGCTTGCCGGCGGGCGGACAGCGCGCTGTCGGTTGGGCGCGTTGTGCACATATTGATCAAGGAGGTTCGCATGTTGACCCGTAACTGGCCCCGCCATCTGCTTTGCCTGAGCCTCAGCCTGCCGCTGGGGTCGGCGCTGGCCTGCGGCCCGGACTTCCCGATGCGCCTGCTCGACAACCGCGCGCAGACCCTCGCCGATCTGCCCGAAGGCAGTTTCAGCTTCGAAGTCAGTCGCCTCGGTAAAACCATTGCCGGGCTGAAAAATGTCACAGCGGCGACCCACAACCCCAACGATTATGCCGAAGACAACGCGTCAGAACTGGCGCGCGAACAGGCTGAGCAGGTGGGCCTGAGCGTCGAGCAATACGCTGTGGTCAAGCGCCTGCGCGGGCTCAGCGATGCACGTCAGGCCGAGGAACAGGGCGCCAGTCTGCCGGTGGAAATCCGCTTGTACGTCGCCGGCGCGGTGGCCTTTGCCACTGGCGACCATCAATTGGCCACGGAGTATTTCAACAAGGTGCTGGCGCTGCCGGCAGACCAGCGTCCGTTGCGCAGCACGTGGGCGGCGTATTCCCTCGGGCGCATCGCCTTTGCCATGAGCAACGCGGCACACGATCGCATCGAAGCGCTGGAACAGGCGCGCGATGCCTTTCGCCAGGCACGGCAACTGAGCATCGACGGCTTCAGCGATCCGCTGGAACTGGGCGTTGCCAGCCTTGGTGAAGAGGCGCGGGCGTTGCGCAGCGCGGGCGACTGGAGCGGCGCCATCGAACTGTACGAAGCACAGAACCTGCACGGTTCGTCCGTCGGTTACACCTCGCTCAAGCAACTGATGAACGAACTGGCCGAATTGCCGGAATCTCAACTGGCCAAACTGCTCCAGCAGCCAGCAGTGCAGCAACTGGTCACGGCGTCGCTGGTCAGCCGTCAGGGCTGGTCTTTCGGTGAGCAGCCGCCGAATGAAAAGAAACTCGTCACACTCCTGCAAAACAGCACCCGTGGCAGCCTCGACAATGCCGATCGACTGGCGGCGATGAGTTATCAACAGGGCGACTACGCGTCTGCCAAGGCCTTTCTGGTAAACGCCGGGGACGGCGGACTGGCCTGGTGGCTGCGGGCAAAACTGGCGGTGCGTGACGGCGACACGACTGCTGCTGCCGCCGCCTACGCCAAAGCCGCCCAGGCCTTTCCGCAGAATGAAGACTGGGGTTATCGCCGCACGCCGGACTGGGCGTTTGAAACGGTGCAGCCAAAATGCCGGGTCGAGGGCGAAAGCGCGATCCTGGCGCTGCAACGCGGCGAATACCTGCAAGCGTTCGTGCAGCTGTATCGCAGCAACAGCCTTTACTGGTTCGATGCCGCCACCGTTGCCGAGCGGGTGCTGACGGTCGATGAGCTCAAGCAGTACGTCGATGAGAACGTGCCGGCGCCGCCGCCATTGACGCAGCAGGAGCGCGACAACTATGTGCCGCTGTCGGTGGCCGCCAATCTGCGCAATCTGCTCGGTAGGCGCTTGCTGCGTGAGGGGCGATACGAGGAAGCGGTCGGTTATTTCGCCAGTGACGATCTGCAGCACAAGGCCCGGCTCTATGGCGAGCAACGGCTCAAGGCCGAGTCGGCGTGGTGGCCGAGCAAACGCGCCAGTGCGTTGTACAACGCCGCATGGACGGCCCGGGAGTGGGGCATGGACATCCTCGGTTATGAGATGGCCCCTGATTACGCCACCTTCGGCGGCAATTACACGCTGGAGAGCACGAAGCTGGATGTCGGCCCGCTGATTTCAGCGGCGGAAGTGCAGCGCCAGCAGGCCAGCGCCGCGCAACCGGATCTGCGTTATCACTATCGTTTTGTCGCCACGGCACTGGCCAGTCGCGCCGCCGATAACCTGCCGCACACCAGTCAGGCGTTTGCTGCGGTGTTGTGCAATGCCGCCGGCTGGAACAGCAGCCTTGAAGACCAGAGTGCGCTGTATCAGCGCTACGTCAAGGAAGGCCCTTATGTGCCGTGGGCGCAAGACTTCGGCAATCAATGCCCCTACCCGGATTTTGAGAATGCCGACAAGCGCTACGTCACCCAGGTGACCGATGCCGTGCGTGAAACGCTGCGACCGTACAAGTGGCCGGTGCAGATCGGCGCGATCATCCTGGTCGCTGTTGCTGCGTTACTGCTGATCACCCGTCGTCAGCGCAAGGTGCGCAAAGGCTAGGCCTGTTGAATGAAGCTCAGGCGTACGGCGAAGCCAATCAACAGACTGCCGAACAGCCATTGCTGAGCGCGCTGGGCGGTTGGACTGTGTTGCAGCCAACGGCCCAGTGCCGCGCCAGTCATGGCGACAACACTGTCGAACAGCAGGCCGACGCTGACCAGCACCAGGCCGAGCACGGCGAACTGTGTCAGCACCGGCGCGCCGCCGCTGACGATAAACTGTGGCAACAGTACCGAGCAGAACAGCAACGCCTTGGGATTAAGCAGGTTGGTCAGCAAACCGCGACGGATCGCACCGCGCCACTGGACGTGGGCAGGTACCTGCTCTTGGGCTTGCAGGCTCGGCACCAGCGAGCTGCGAAAACACTGGATGCCGATCCACATCAGATAGGCCGCGCCGGCGATGCGCACCACGTCAAACGTCCACGGCGCCGTTTTGAACAGCGCCGCCAGCCCCAATGCCGCCAGTGCCACGTGGCAGCCGCGGGCGATGGCCAGGCCCAGCGCGGTGGCCAGCGCCGCACCTCGACCTTGCCGCGCACCGGTTTGCAACAGCAGGATCATGTCCGGTCCCGGCAGTAGCAGAACCACAGCCAGCGTCAAAATAAACAGCCACAGACTTGCCACATCACACCCCTTTTCGATGTCGATTTGCTCGCGCCAGTCTAGAGCGAGAGGGCAGGGCAGGTGCTTGCGTAGTCGGCTTCAATTGTTCGCAGCTTTGGCATAACCTGCTGGTTTTCAACCGTCAGACTATCGGGATCTGCCAAAGATGAAACTCGACGCCTATGACCGCAAGATTCTCGCCGCGCTGCAACGCAACGGGCGTTTGAGCAATGTCGAGCTCGCAGAAGAAATCGGCCTGTCGGCTTCGCCGTGTCTGCGCCGGGTGCGCATGCTGGAAGAGGCGGGGGTGATTCGAGGCTACCAGGCCAATCTGGATCGCGATGAAGTCGGGCTGGGACTGACGGTGTTTGTCGGGGTCAAGGTCGAGCGGCACAACGAAGAACGCGCCGAGGCTTTTTATGCGGCCGTCACTGCGTTGCCTGAGGTGGTCTCAGCGTTTCTGGTGTCCGGCGAATCGGACTTTTTGTTGCAGGTAGTGGTGCCTGACTTGCGCGCTTATGACCGCTTTGTCAGCGCGCACCTGCTGAAGCTGCCGGGGGTGAGCGATATTCGCAGCAACTTTGCCATTCACACGGTGAAAGCGCCGGGGGCTTTGCCGTTGGGGCATCTGCCGGTGTAGACCGGGTGGCGCCATTCGCGAGCAGGCTCGCTCCCACGGGGGAACGCATTCCAAAGTGGGAGCGAGCCTGCTCGCGAAGACGGCGGCAAGGTTTGGAACCTACATCTGCGTCGCCATCCCCTCGACATTCATCGCTGCCTGACGCAACGCTTCCGAACGCGTCGGGTGCGGATGGCAGGTCAGGGCAATGTCCTCGGCCGAGGCGCTGAACTCCATCGCCACACAGAATTCGCCGATCATCTCGCTCACGCTCGGCCCGACCAGATGCACGCCAAGCACTTCGTCCGTGCGCTCGTCGGCGAGGACTTTGGCAAAGCCTTCTGTTTCGTGATTGATCTTCGCCCGGCTGTTGGCGGTGAAAGGAAACTTGCCGACCTTGTAGGCACGGCCCTCGGCCTTGAGCTGTTCTTCGGTCTGGCCGACGCTGGCCAGCTCCGGTTGGGTGTAGATGACGTTGGGGATCAGCGCGTAATTGACCTCGCCAGCCTTGCCGTGGATCTGCTCGACGCAGGCCATGGCTTCGTCTTCAGCCTTGTGCGCGAGCATCGGGCCGGACGTGACGTCGCCGATCACCCAGACCCCGGCGGCTTCGGTGCGATGTTGCTTGTTGGCGAGCATGCCGCGTTTGTCGGTACTGAGGCCGACGTTCTCCAGCCCCAAGCCCTGGGTGTACGGCCGGCGCCCGATGGCCACCAGCACATAATCGGCTTCGATCAGTTCAGCCGTGCCGCCAGCGGCAGGCTCGACACTCAGCTGCACGCCTGTGGCGGAACTGGTGGCGCTGGTGACCTTGGAACTCAATTTGAAGGCAATGCCTTGTTTGCTCAGCGCGCGCTGCAAGGTCTTGCCGGCCTCGCCATCGACGCCGGGGCAGATGCGATCAAGGTATTCGACCACGGTGACCTGCGCGCCGAGTCGGCGCCATACCGAACCCAGCTCCAGGCCGATCACCCCGGCACCAATCACTACCAGATGTTTGGGTACTTCACTCAATGACAGCGCGCCGGTGGAATCGAGGATGCGCTGGTTGTCGATCTCTACGCCGGGCAGGGGAGTGGGCTCGGAACCGGTGGCGATGATTATGTCCTTGGCGCTGAGCTCGCTCTTGTTGCCTTGAGCGTCGGTCACCGTCACTTTGCCCGGGCCGTCGATATGGCCCCAACCCTTGATCCAGTCGACTTTGTTCTTGCGAAACAGAAACTCGATGCCCTTGGTCAGGCCGGCGACGCTCTCGTCTTTTTGTTTCATCATCTGCGCAAGGTTCAGCTTCGGTTCGACCTCGATGCCGAGATTGGCGAACTCCGTGCCCACCGCAGCGGCGTACAGCTCCGACGCGTGCAGCAAGGCTTTGGACGGCATGCAACCGACGTTCAGACAGGTGCCGCCGAGGGTTGCACGTCCTTCGACGCAAGCGGCCTTGAGCCCGAGCTGGCCGGCGCGGATCGCCGCGTTATAACCGCCGGGGCCACCGCCCAGAATTACCACGTCATAGTTGCTCATGCGCTTGCTCCAGATTGCTCGATGGGGATAGCCAAGATTAGTCGCGATAAAAATTATGCGCGTAATATGAGCTTCGCCGGACATTTCGGTCAAGGCTTCAGGCAAGCGACAGCTGCGGCATCCTTGAATAAGCGTAATTGTGTACGAATATTTCACAGCTTGCGTTATATCGTAACGCTATGAACGCAGAGCCTATATTTTCGGGGTGTTATGCAAGTCGATCTTGAGTTGGACGCCACGCCAGTCAACGGGCTGCCGCGCTTTCAGCAGGCAGCCGTGCAGTCACGCAAATTGCGTCGGTTGGCGTATGGACTCGGCGCAGTGGCTGTGTCGGGCTGGGTGCTGGCGTTTTTCGTCGGTTTGTTTGCGCCGCAGTCCCTGTGGTTGCCGTTGTTGGTCAATCAGGGCGCAGCGTTGCTGGTGCTGGTCGCCGGTCTGCAATCGGCGGGGTGGGTGGCGCAATGGCGCGCGCGGGTGATGCATCCGCCCGCTTCGCAATCGACCGTCGTGGAGGAGGGCGCCGCAGCCGAGGGCTGGTACGAAAGGCTGCTGGAGCGCTTGAGCCAGCGCAGCCGCCATCTGCTTGGACAAATCGGTGCGCCGACGTTGTGGCTCGGCGGCTGGGCGTTGCTGGTAGTGCTCAGTATTGAGCAGGTGTGGAATCTCACGTTGCCTGCGGCGGCCTTGGGGCTGTCGGCGAGCATCGGTGGGGCATTGGCGTTGTTGCTGGCGTTTGCCCTGCTCGTGCTGGAGCGGCACCTGGCGCAGGAACCGCCGGCGCAATGGCCGGAAGCGGCTGCGCTGGCGCAACTGACCCGGGTGGTGATCATCACCCTGTTGATCGGTGCGCTGTGTCTGTTGTTTGCCAGCGAAAACGCAGTCTGGCCGGTACGCGTGGTGGTGCTCAGCGCAGTCCTGCCAATGTTGGTTGCCGGCGAACTGCTGTTGCGCGCGTTACTGTCTGTCTTCAGCCCGCGGCGTGAACAACTGGAACCGACCCTGCTGGCGCGCAGTTTTATCGCCGATATGCTGCGTTGGCCGCCGCAGCCGTTGCTGGCGTTGCAGCACGAAATGCACAATCGGTTCGGCATCGATCTGCGGCAGATCTGGGCCTTCAGTTACATGCGCCGGGCGTTGTTGCCGGTGCTGGCGGTGGTCGCCCTGAGCGGCTGGCTGCTGACCGGCGTACATGAGATTCCCCTGCAAGGTCGCGGCATCTACGAGCGCTTCGGTAAACCGGTACAGGTGTTCGGCCCGGGTTTGCATGCCGGTTTGCCCTGGCCATTGGGGCGTGTGATTTCCGTTGAAAACGGTGTGGTCCATGAACTGGCCACCAGTGTCGGCGACAAGCCAACCGCCGTGCAATCCGATTCCGCTGAAGGCCCAGCGCCGCTGACCGCCAACCGTTTGTGGGATGCCAGCCACGTCAACGACAAATCCCAGGTCATCGCCAGCAGCCGCGGCGCGCAACAGGGCCTGCAAATCGTCAACATGGACGTGCGCTTCGTTTATCGCATCGGTTTGAACGACGAGGCGGCGCTCGCCGCGACCTATAACAGCGCCGATGTACCGACGCTGATTCGCAGCACCGCCAGCCGCATCCTGGTTCACGATTTTGCCTCGCGCACCCTCGACGGTCTGCTCGGCGACGACAGGGCTGGGCTGGCTGAGGAAATCGGTCGCGCAGTGCAAAGCGATCTGAACAGATTGAACAGCGGTGTGGAAATCCTCGCCACAGTTGTCGAAGCGATTCATCCACCGGCCGGCGCGGCGAATGCCTATCACAGTGTGCAAGCGGCGCAGATCGGCGCGCAGGCGTTGATCGCTCGCGAACGCGGGGCGGCTGCGCAGGCCACTAACGAGGCGCAGTTGCAGGCGAGCACGGCGCGGGATCAGGCAATGGCCAATGCGCGGGAGATCAATGCAGCCGCGCAAACCGCCGACCTTAAATTCAGCGCCGAACAGAAAGCTTTCACCAATGCCGGCCAGGCCTTCGTGCTGGAGCAATATCTCAGCCAGCTCAGTCAGGGCATGAGTAAAGCCAAGTTGCTGATACTCGATCATCGACTCGGCGGCAGCGCAAATGCGCCAACCATCGATCTGCGTACTTTCACACTGCCGACTGATCCGTCGTCCCCCCGCACCACCGCTCAACCAGGAGCCACCCATTGAGCCAGTCGCCTGTTCATGACATTCACGACCACAGCGGCCACGACCACGGCCACGGCGGGCATCACCATCATCATGGTCATCACCACCATCACGGCGATCCGCAAGAGGCCGGGCCATTTCCATGGCGGCGTATGGGCTGGGCTGCGTTGCTGGTGGCGTTTGCCATCGCCGCCGCGAGTCTGGTGCAAGTGCGCTCCGGTGAAGCCACGGTCATCACCCGTTTCGGTAATCCTTCGCGGGTCTTACTTGATCCCGGTTTGAGCTGGCGCTGGCCTGCACCGTTCGAAGCGGCGATCCCGGTGGACTTGCGTCTACGTACCACCTCAAGTGGTTTGCAGGACGTCGGCACCAAGGACGGTTTGCGCATCATCGTTCAGGCCTACGTGGCGTGGCAGGTGCAGGGTGATCCTGAACACGTGCAGCGTTTCATGCGTGCCGTGCAGAATCAGCCGGACGAAGCGGCGCGGCAGATTCGCACCTTTGTCGGCTCAGCGCTGGAGACCACGGCCAGCAGTTTCGATCTGGCCAATCTGGTCAACACTGATGCCAAACAAGTGCGCATCGGCGATTTTGAAACGCAGTTGCGTCAGCAGATCGACCAACAGTTGCTCGCTACATATGGCGTGCGCGTTGTGCAGGTCGGTATCGAGCGGCTGACTTTGCCCTCGGTCACGCTCAGTGCCACGGTCGACCGCATGCGCGCCGAGCGTGAAACCATTGCTACCGAACGCACGGCTGTTGGCAAACGCGAAGCGGCGCAAATCCGTTCTGCCGCCGAACGCGATGCGCGGATCGTCCAGGCCGATGCGACGGTGAAAGCCGCCGATATCGAAGCGCAATCCCGGGTCGAGGCTGCGCAGATTTATGGGCGCGCCTACGCCAGCTCGCCACAGCTCTATAACCTGCTGCGCTCCCTCGATACCCTCGGCACCATCGTTACGCCGGA
This sequence comes from Pseudomonas sp. 67(2021), assembly GCF_017491835.1. Lineage (NCBI taxonomy): Bacteria > Pseudomonadati > Pseudomonadota > Gammaproteobacteria > Pseudomonadales > Pseudomonadaceae > Pseudomonas > Pseudomonas sp. 67(2021). Next base: position 595,985 of record NZ_JAFGYL010000001.1, on the reverse strand, counting down.
CACCAAATTGATTCTGCGCACCGATGCCGCACCTTTCCGTGTGTTGGTCGACGGCCCACCGACGCTCGACAACAAAGCCGGATCGCAACCATGAGCGAAGAAGTTCCACGTGGAACACATGCGTTTAACAGTCCGTGGATTCAGGCCGGCCGTCTGACCTTCATCGTCTTGTATGCGATCACTGTTTTGGCCGCATTAGCATGGGCGGTCTCGAATGTCCGGCAGATTGATCCGCAAAACCGCGCCCTGGTGCTGCACTTTGGCGCGCTGGATCGCGTTCAGAATGCCGGGCTGTTATGGGCGTGGCCGCAACCTTTTGAGCAGGTGATTCTGTTGCCGGCGGCGGATCGGGTGATCGAGCGTCGAGTGGAAAATCTGTTGCGCAGTGACGAAGCGCTGAAGGGAGACCGGGTGGCTTCCTTCGCCACGCCATTGAGTGATGCACTCGCCGGGTCTGGTTATTTATTGACCGGCGATGCCGGCGTAGTGCAACTGGACGTGCGAGTGTTTTACCAAGTCTCCGATCCGTACGAATTCGTGTTGCAAGGCGAGCATGTGCTGCCAGCACTCGATCGGCTAGTGACGCGCAGCGCTGTGGCCCTGACCGCCGCGCGAGACCTCGACACCATTCTGGTCGCTCGCCCGGAATTGATCGGCGCCGACAATCAGGCGGCCGAGCGTCGTGAGCGATTGCGCGGTGATCTGGTGCAAGGCATCAACGCGCGTCTCGCTGATCTGAACGCGAGCGGGCAGGGCATCGGTATCGAGGTGTCGCGGGTCGATGTGCAATCGAGTCTGCCGGAGCCAGCGATCAGTGCTTTCAATGCGGTTCTGACCGCCAGTCAGCAGGCTGACAAAGCAGTGGCTAACGCGCGCACCGATGCCGAGAAACTTGCCCAGTCCGCCAACGAACAGGCAGACCGCACGCTCCAGGTGGCTCACGCGCAGGCAGGCGAGCGTCGTGCCAAAGCCTCGACCGATACCGCAACCGTCTCGAGTCTGGCCACGTCTAGCGACCCGCAAATGCTCCTGCGTCTGTATCGCGAACGCCTGCCGAAAATTCTCGGTCAGGCCGGGTCGGTCACCACCGTCAACCCGAAAGACGATTCCCGGTTGATCATTCAAGGAGCCAGTCAATGACGGCGACCACCGCTGCCCCAGGCCTGTTGTCCTCGGCCGAACAACGTCGCGCCGCGCGCCAATTGACCCTGGCGATGCTTGCGCTCGGGCTGCTGGGTCTGGGGCTGGTCTGGCGCTGGACACTCCCGGAGCAAACCGGTGCCAGCCAACTGCTGCTCGGTTTCGCCTCGTTGCTGGTAGCGGTTCCGGTGATGCGTTCGGCCTGGTACAGCCTGCGTTACCCAAGCCTGCACGGCATCACCGATCAGTTGATCGCGCTGGCCATGCTCGGTGCCTGGGCGACCGGTGATCTGCTCACTGCGGCGTTGCTGCCGATCATCATGATCTTCGGCCATGTGCTTGAGGAGCGCAGCGTGATCGGCTCCCAGGAGGCGATTAATGCGCTTGGCCAGTTGACCCGCAGCCATGCGCGCAAGCTGCAAGCAGACGGTTCGATCATCGAAGTGGACAACGGCACGCTCAGCGCTGGCGATGTTGTCGAGGTGCGGGCCGGTGATCGGGTGCCGGCGGACGGTCGGGTATTGTCCGGCCAAGCGAGTCTCGATACGGCGTCGATTACCGGTGAGTCGGTACCGGTGGAAGCTGGCGTCGGCATGCTGGTGTTCGGCGGCGCGATCAACCTCGATGGATTGCTGCGCGTCGAAGTCACCCGTACCGGCGACGAATCCACCCTGGGCAAAGTCATCGCCCTGATGCAAAACGCCGAGCGCTCGAAACCGCCGATCACGCGATTGCTCGAACGCTATGCCGGCAGCTACATGGTGCTGGTCTTGTTGCTGGCGGCGGTGACCTGGTTCGTCACCCATGATGCACAGGCGATGCTCGCGGTGTTGGTGGCGGCGTGTCCGTGTGCGTTGGTGCTGTCGGCGCCGGCCACGGCGATTGCCGGTGTCGCCGTCGCCGCGCGTCACGGGATTCTGATTCGCAGCTCGGCGTTCCTCGAAGAACTCGCCGATCTGACCTCGCTGGTGGTCGACAAGACCGGCACGCTGACTTACGGCACCTTGCGTTTGCAGTCGATCGACAGCCTGAATGCGGACACCGCCGAAGTGCAGACACTGGCCGCCAGTCTTGGCGCGGCGAGCAGTCATCCGGTGAGCCGGGCACTCGCCGGGATGGCCGATCAGGAGGCCTATTGGCCTCTGACCAACATCCATGAGCGCCAAGGCTTGGGCGTAGTGGCGACGACAGAAAAGGGCGAGGCCGCGCTCGGTCGTCCAGAGTTGTTCACGCAACTGGGTATCACAACCACCCTTGTTCCTGAGCACGATGGCCCGATCGCCGGGTTGGCCCTGAACGGCGAATTCCTCGCCTGGCTGCTGCTAGCAGACAGCATCAAACCGGAAGCGCGCTTTGCCTTGAACGAGTTACGCGAATTGGGGCTGGGACGCCAACTCCTGTTGACCGGTGATCGTCAGAGCGTTGCCCTGACCCTGGCACAGGAAGTCGGGCTGAACGAAGTCCAGGCGCAAGCGCTTCCGGAGGACAAACTCAATCGCGTGCTCAAGGAAATCGATCACGGCTTCCGCCCGATGGTGGTCGGTGACGGCATCAACGATTCACTCGCGCTCAAAGCCGGCGTGGTCGGCGTGGCGATGGGCGCTGGCGGTGCCGACATTGCTCTGGCGTCAGCCGACATCGTGTTGATCGGCAGCGATCTGCGTCGCCTCGGTACTTGCGTGCGCTTGAGTCGTCAGTGCCGGCGTACTTTGCAGGTCAACGTGATTATCGGCCTCGGCTGGACGCTGGCTATCGTGGTCTTCGCGGCGTTCGGCTGGCTTGGTGCGGCCGGGGCTATGATCGCGGCGCTGCTGCATAACCTGAGCACCCTGTTGGTGTTGGGCAACGCCGGACGTTTGCTGCGCTTTCAGGAGCCATTGCTCAGGCTCGACGCTCAGGCTAAATGAAAGAAAATTCATCGAACCGCCGAGTGCGCAGGCAGTCATCTATCGTAAGGCGCGTCGTCTGTGGCGTTCAGCCGATGTGCCGATCACGATAGATAAGGCCGATCGAATCGATAGCCTGCTATTTTTCCAGGTTGGTCTACCCTCAGATCAGACGTCTGAAACAAGGGGGGATTTTCCATGCTCGCGCAACTTCCACCGGCCTTACAGAATCTGCAGTTACCGCTTCGCCTGCGACTCTGGGACGGCCACGAGTTCAATCTGGGCCCGACGCCCAGCGTAACCATCGTCGTCAAGGACCCGCAGATGGTTACTCAATTCACCCACCCAAGCCTGGATGCGCTGGGTGCGGCGTTCGTCGAAGGCAAGCTGGAACTGGAGGGCTCGATCAGCGAGGTCATTCGGGTTTGCGACGAGTTGAGCAATGCGCTGCTCGACGAAGACGAAGGCAGTCAGCCGGTGCGTGCGCATCACGACAAAGACACCGATGCCAAAGCCATTTCCTATCACTACGACCTGTCGAATGCGTTCTACCAGCTCTGGCTGGATAGCGACATGGCGTATTCCTGTGCCTATTTCGAAACCGGTAGCGAAACCCTCGAACAGGCGCAGCAAGCCAAATTCCGCCATCTGTGCCGCAAGCTGCGCTTGCAGCCGGGCGAGTATTTGCTGGATGTCGGCTGCGGTTGGGGCGGTCTGGCGCGGTATGCGGCGCGAGAGTTCGGCGTAAAGGTGTTCGGTATTACTTTGAGCAAGGAGCAGTTGGCGCTGGCGCAGGAGCGGGTCAAGGCCGAGGGTCTGGAAGATCAGGTCGAACTGCAATTGCTCGACTATCGCGATCTGCCGCAGGACGGCCGCTTCGACAAGGTTGTCAGCGTCGGCATGTTCGAACACGTTGGTCATGCCAATCTCGCCGAGTATTGCGCTACGCTGTTTGGCGCGGTGAAAGAGGGCGGCCTGGTGATGAACCACGGCATCACCGCCAAACACACCGATGGCCGCCCGGTTGGACGCGGCGCTGGCGACTTTATCGAAAAATACGTGTTCCCCAACGGCGAGTTGCCGCATCTGGCGATGATCTCAGCCGAGATCAGTGAAGCCGGGCTGGAAATCGTCGATGTCGAAAGCTTGCGCCTGCACTACGCGCGCACGCTCGATCACTGGAGTGAGCGACTGGAGGATAACCTCGAAGCTGCGGCGAAACTGGTGCCTGAGCAAGCACTGCGTATCTGGCGTCTGTATCTGGCCGGTTGCGCGTACGCCTTTGCCCGGGGCTGGATCAATCTGCATCAGATCCTCGCCGTGAAAGCGCATCCGGATGGCAGCCACGAACTGCCCTGGACCCGCGACGACATCTACCACCCCTGAAACGGGGCGCTCAGAGTATCGGCGAAATCAGCCGGGCGATCCGCATGCCGACCTGTTGCAGGCGGTGGATCTCCCGGCTTTCTTCTTTGGCCACCTCATCGGCTTGGGCGAAATCGTCATTGAGCATATGTTCCACGGCGGCGGCGAACTCGCTGTCGACGGTCAGCAACATCACTTCGAAATTCAGGCGAAACGAGCGATTGTCCAGATTGGCGCTGCCGATGGCGCTGATTTCGCTGTCGATCAGCACCACTTTCTGATGCAGGAAACCTGGGCGATAGCGGAACACCCGCACGCCGGCACGCACCGCCTCGAAGGCATACAGGCTGGAGGCGGCATAAACGATGCGATGATCAGGCCGCGACGGCAACAGCAGGCGCACATCGACACCACGCAACACCGCCAGCCTCAATGCCGCGAACACCGCTTCGTCCGGGACGAAGTAAGGGCTGGTAATCCAGACCCGTTGCGTTGCTGCGTGAATGGCTTCGACGAAAAACAGCGAGCAGGTTTCGTAGGCATCCGCCGGGCCGCTGGCGAGCAATTGGCAAAGCACGCCATCCTCCGGATACGCATCTGGAAGGATCAACGGCGGCAGAGTACGAGCAGCCCAGAACCAATCTTCGGCGAACGATTCCTGCATGCAGGCCACCACCGGCCCGCGGACTTTGACGTGGGTGTCACGCCACGGCGCCAATGGTGGCTTCTCACCCATGTATTCATCGCCGACGTTATGCCCGCCGACAAAGCCGACTACGCCATCAACCACAACGATTTTGCGGTGGTTGCGGAAGTTGACCTGAAAGCGGTTGAGCCAGCCGCTGCGCGTGGCAAAGGCTTTGACCTCGACGCCGGCATCACGCAGCGCCTGCACGTAATGATGGGGCAGGGCATGGCTGCCGATGCGGTCGTAGAGCAAATGAATGGACACGCCTTCGGCGGCTTTCTGCAAAAGCAGATCACGCAAACGCTGGCCCAGCCGATCATCGTGGATGATGAAGAACTGGATCAGCACGGCTTCCTTCGCTTGTGCGATCGCCTGAAAAATCGCATCGAAAGTCGCGGTGCCGTTCACCAGCAGTTGCACCTCGTTGTTCGCCAGGCACGGCATGCGACCCAGTTTCGGCATTGCGCGCAGTGAGGCGTAGGCACTCGACGCGCGAGCGGCGAGGGCTTCTTCCACCCACGGGCGCCAGTTCAATTCGGAAATGGCCAGGCGCATCTGCTCGTTGGCCTGGCGCCGCGCCTTGATGTAGCCATCGAAGGTGCTGCGACCAAATACCAGATATGGAATAAGCGTGAGGTAGGGAATGAAGATCAGCGACAATGCCCAAGCGATCGAGCCTTGCGCAGTGCGCACGGTGAGCACCGCATGGATCGCAGCGATCGAACCGAGTGTGTGCAACAGGGCGATCAGGTAACCGAAAATGTGCGGTCCGAAAAAATCCATGGGGCAGCCTTGCTCCGTGAGATGCAATGCTTAACAGACCATGTTCTGCGGCGAATGTCTCTATTTAATCGGTGCATGAACCGACGCAACCGGCCGGCGTCTAACGGCCACAACTGATCAGGAGTTTCTCGATGAACGTTCGTCTGCTGGGTTTGGCGCTGGGCCTGGGTTTGGCATTGCCGGTGGTTGCGCAGGCGCAAATGCTGCAGCCGGGGTTGTGGGAAATGTCTTCGAGCAATCTGAAGGTCGATGATCAGGCCATGGATGTGCAATCGATCCTTGGCCAGATTCAAGGCCAGATCACCCCGCAGCAGCGCGCTGCGCTGGAGAAGAACGGCATCAACATCGGCGGCAAAGGGATCCGCGCTTGCCTGACGCCGCAGCAGGTCGCGACCAACGACATCCCGCTGGCCGATCCGCAATCGGGCTGCAAGCAACAGATCACCGAGCGCACCGGCAACCAGTGGAAATTCCGCTTCAGCTGCCCGAAAGCCCAAGGCACCGGCGTCGCGACATTCCTCAGTGACCGCGAATTCACCACCGTTGCCAATGGCACCTTCAACGCCATCGGTATCAACCAGAAGGGTAGTCTGGAAACCCGTGCCGTGTGGCTGGGTCAGGATTGCGGCACGGTAAAACCCCGCGCTTGAACCCTCTGCGACGCCCACAGTTGGAAGCCATTCCAACTGTGGGAGCGAGCCTGCTCGCGAATAGATCGGAAGTGCACCTCAAGTCATGGCTGACTCAACGCCTTGTACAGCGTATTGAGGTTGTATTCGAACAGCCCGGTAAAGGTGCTCGCCGGTCCACGCGCCGCCAGTGCATCCGAATACAGCGTGCCGCCAATGTGCGCGCCGCTTTCATCCGCGATCTGCTTGAGCAGGCGCGCGTCCTTGATGTTTTCCATGAACACCGCTTTGACCTTGGCCTGGCGAATCTGCGTGATCAGTGCAGCCACTTCGGCGGCAGAGGGTTCGCGTTCGGTGGACAAACCCTGTGGCGCGATAAAGTCGATGCCATAGGCCTGACCTAGATAGCCAAAGGCATCGTGGCTGGTGACGATCTTGCGATTGCCCGGCGGCAGCGCGCTGAGTTTGTTTTTGGCTTCGGCGAGCAGGGCGTAGATCTGCTTGAGGTAGGTCTGGCTGTTGCGCTCGTAGTCAGCCCTGTTGCCCGGATCGGCGGCGATCAGCGCTTTGGTGATGTTGGCGACGTACAACTCGGCGTTCGCCAGATTGTGCCAAGCGTGTGGATCGGGAACGGTTTCGCCGTCCTCATCGAGCGAACGTGGAATCACCCCGCGACTGGCACTGATCACCGTTGCCTTACTGTCGGTGCTGGTCACCAGGCGATCCAGCCAAGGCTCGAAACCGAGGCCGTTCTTGATGATCACTTTGGCTTTGAGCAACGCCTTGGCATCGTCCGGGGTCGGCTCGTAGGTATGCGCATCGGCATCCGCGCCGACCATGTTGGTAATCTGAACGTGCTCGCCGCCGACCTGATGAACCATGTCGGCAAGGATGCTGAAGCTGGTGACCACCGGCAGTTTTTCGGCGGCTGACAATGACATCGACAGCATCAGGCTGAACAGCACGAGTAGAGCGCGCATCGGGAAACACCTCATTGGGATGTGAGCAAAGGCGGGCGGCGCAGCAAACCGTGAACCGGTCCGAACACCACCGACAGCAGATAGCCGACCCCCGCGACCAGCACGATGGCCGGGCCGCTGGGCAGCGAGTAGTAGAACGACAGCAGCAAGCCGAGCCACACAGACACGCAGCCCATGACCGCGGCGACGGCAATCAGTAGCGGTAGGCGGCGACTCCAAAATCTCGACGCAGCAGCCGGAAGCATCATCAGGCCGACTACCATCAGTGCGCCGATGGCCTGAAAGCCGATCACCAGATTCAGCACGACCAGAGTCAGGAACACGCCATGAGCCAGCGGCCCGAGGCGACTGACCGTGCGCAAGAACAATGGGTCCAGTGTGTCCAGCAGCAGAGGTTTGTAGATCGCCGCCATCGCCATGAGGCTGACCGCCGAGACCCACAGCATGCCGGTCAGTGTCGGCCCGTCTACGGCCAACGCTGAGCCGAACAGCAAGTGCAGAAGGTCGAGGCGCTTGCCGGCGATGCCAAGGATCAAAACACCGCTGGCCAGTGAGATCGGATAGATCGCGGCGAGACTGGCGTCCTCGCGCAAACCCGTACGCCGGGTTATCCAGGCTGCAAGTCCGGCCATGCTCAGACCGGCTCCCAAGCCACCGAGGGTGAGTGCGGGAAGACTCAAACCGGCAAACCAGAATCCCAGCGCTGCACCAGGGAGAATGCCGTGCGCGACGGCGTCACCGATCAAGCTCATACGTCTAAGAATCAAAAAAACACCCAAGGGCGCCGTGCTGCACGCCAGCACCAGACCACCGAGCAGGGCGCGGCGCATGAACACGAATTCGCTGAACGGCTGCCAGAAATGGCTGACGGTGGCGAGCATCAGGCGACCTGCATGTGCGGTGTTGGCTGGATCAGTTCTCTGCTGGTTCCGTACACGCAGTGGCCGTTTTTGATCAGCAGGGTATGCGGAATGTGTTGGCGGACAGCCGCCAGGTCATGGCAGACCACAAGCAGTGTCCGGCCTTCGGCGTGCCAGTGGTGAATGTGCTGCCAGAGCAATTGCTGGCCGAGTTCGTCGAGTGCGGCGTGCGGTTCGTCCAGCAACAGCACCGGGGCGTCAGCAAGGCTCAGTCGCGCGAGCAGGGCACGTTGTAGCTCACCGCCGGACAGGGCCATCAACGGGCGCTGTTCGAGTCCACTCAGATGCCAGTCTTCCAATGCGTTTTTCAGTCGCTGCGTGCGCAGCTGTGTCGAGAGCCGACGGCCCCAGAAACCTGCGGCGATGAGCTCTTCGAGGCTGATTGGAAACTGCCGATCCAAATGTTGCTGTTGCGGCAGAAAGGAAATGCCGCTTTGGCGTGGAACAGCCATTTCCACCTTGCCGGCCAAAGGCTTCTGCAAACCGGCGATGACTTTCAGCAGACTGCTTTTGCCGCAGCCGTTGGCGCCGATGATTGCGGTCAGGCTGGCGCTTTCGAACTCAAGACTCAAAGGCGTCGTCAGCGGTTGGCCGGGTGCGCCCCATACCAAGGATTGGCAGCGGATCATTTTTGCTCCCGTCGCCAGCTGCTTTCGGCGACGGCGTCATGGGCATGCAGGCTTTCGGCGTGGATCACGCGGATGTGGAATTGGTTGATGCCGGGCGTGCGCTGCAGTGCCAGATTGAGGCGGCGCGCGGCGTCTTCACAGAACATAAGGTTTTGCCCATTGGCGAGTGCGAAGGCTTGCTCGTCGGGGCGCTTTACTGCGGTCTGCACGGCGGTGCCGAGGGCTGCTTCAGCGTCATTGATGATCGCGGTCAGCGGTAGCTCGTCGATGAAATTGTCGAGATGCAGGTGCAGTTGCGCATAGCTGCGCTGGCTGTGCGGAGTGGCTACGATCCCTTTGGTTGAGCCAAGCCATGCCAAAACATCTGCGTGTTGCAGAGCCTTGTTGGCGAAATCGTCGACGAATTGCTGCTGGATCAATTGCCTTGCCAAGGCTGCGGAGCATGGGCACGTCGAGGAATAGGGCAGTTCAATTTTTAGTTCCACGTGGAACATTTGCTGTTTCAGGCTCGCTGAAATGGACGCCGGATAGGATTTCCAGCCGGCCAAGGGGCTGACCAACGCGGGTCGTTTCAGCAACAATTCGGTGTGAATATTCAGATACGCGCAGGCGGATAGACCTTGATGGCTTGTCAGAAAACACTTGAGTACCTGATGCAGCAAAGCGGGAGAAAGGCTTCGCTGTTCGAGGGTTTCGAGTGCCAGATACAAGCGCGACATGTGAATACCACGCGCTTCACCATCATCGAGACTCACGCCAGCGTCGACTCTGGCGCTGAGGCATTGGCCTTCAAGCACAACGGGTAGAGCAATCCCACGCATGCCTACCCAGTCGAGGGGCAGTGCCAAGCGTGCAGATTGGGCGGCGATATCCGGGAGAGTAAGAGCATTCATGATTGAGACCGTCGTATTGATCTCTATTTACGTTACATTATAACAATCCATTCAGCGATGCTTTTTTCATGAAAAGGATTTCACTAGCAGCCCGTCATCCGGCTGCAAGTGAACCTTGCGCTGCTCCCTCCCGAGCTGGAGAAGCGGTTGATGGTTGTCCAACCGACACGGCGGGTATAGCCAACCCACGCCTCGCCATCGGAGGCAATGCCGGTAAAAAAGGTTAATTGGCCGAAGCGGCTGTTGGTCTGCGCCCAATAGCGATGGCCGTCCTTCTCGAATCCGCGCAGGTAAAGCGTGGTGCCTACCGTATTGACGCTATAGGCATTGCCGTCGACGTCTACACACGCCAGCAGATTAGCACTGCGTGTGCAGTGCGCCGGCCCCGGCATGTGCGCCTGTGCTTGGCTGGCCAGCGACATGGCAAAGCTCAAAAGCAGGCATTTCAACCCCTTGTTCATTGCGAGTTTCCACGATCGGTGGTGCAGCAATTTGCGGAATCTCCTCTGCCGGACTGGCAAAATCAAGTTGTTATACTATAACATAAATCGCAACCAGCCTGAGCTGCCGATCACAATCGTATGCCTTCTTTGACCCGGTTAAATGAAGCGCAACACGCCAAGCGCACACCTAAAAGCGTAAATCGGCTGCCTTTTATGAGGATTATCCAGTGTCAGCCAAATTACCCGTAACCGTACTTTCAGGATTTCTCGGTGCCGGAAAAAGTACACTTTTGAATTACGTACTACGTAACCGAGACGGCTTGCGCGTTGCGGTGATCGTCAACGATATGAGCGAGATCAACATCGATGGCAGTGAAGTCCAGCGCGATGTCAGCCTGAACCGCGCTGAGGAAAAACTCATCGAAATGAGCAATGGCTGTATCTGCTGTACGTTACGTGAAGATTTACTGGAAGAAGTCAGCAAACTTGCTCGCGAGGATCGTTTCGATTATTTGCTGATCGAATCCACCGGTATTTCCGAACCGCTTCCGGTCGCTGAAACCTTCACCTTCCGCGATGAACAGGGGCAAAGCCTCGCCGACATTGCTCGCCTCGATACCATGGTCACCGTGGTCGACGGTGTGAATTTCCTGCTCGATTACCAGGCGGCCGAAAGCCTCGCCTCTAGCGGCGAGATTCTCGGTGAAGAAGACGAGCGCTCCATCACCGATCTGTTGATCGAGCAGATCGAGTTTGCCGACGTCCTGCTGATCAGCAAAATCGACCTGATCAGCCAGCACGAGCGTGAAGAACTCACCGCCATCCTCAAGCGCCTCAATGCCCAGGCTGAAATCATTCCGATGGTGATGGGCGAAATCCCACTGGAAAAAATCCTCAACACCGGTCGTTTCGATTTCGATCAGGCCGCACAAGCGCCCGGATGGCTACAGGAATTGCGCGGTGAGCACGTCCCGGAGACACAGGAATACGGCATCGCCTCGACGGCCTACCGCGCGCGCCGGCCATTTCACCCGCAACGCTTCTTCAGCTTCATCGATCGGCCTTGGCTGAACGGCAAGCTGCTGCGCTCCAAAGGCTTCTTCTGGCTCGCCAGCAAACCCACCGATGCCGGTAGCTGGTCCCAGGCAGGCGGCTTGATGCGGCATGGATTCGCCGGTCGCTGGTGGCGTTTCGTGCCAAAGAATCAATGGCCCGAAGATCAGGAAAGCGCCCAGGCGATCATGGGAAACTGGATTCCAAGCGTAGGAGATTGCCGCCAGGAGCTGGTTTTCATCGGTCAGAACATAGATTTCCTACAGCTCTCCGCCGAACTCGATGCCTGTCTGCTGACCGACGAAGAAATGGCCATGGGTGTAGAAGGCTGGCGTTCGCTGCCTGATCCATTCGGTCCTTGGCACGAAGAGGCCGCCTGATGCTCGCACTCCAAGATCAGCCGCTGCTTACCCGTCATCAGCACCAGGGCGTGACCCCGGAAACGTTGACGCGAATCCTGGAAGACCAGACCAATCTCGCCGTCTGGCAACGTCAGCTGCCCGTGCACATTGCCGATTTTGCGCAATTGGTGCTGTCACTCAACGAGCCCTTGGCCGAGTCGCTGTGTCTGGAATTGCCCGACGAAGATGCCGAACCGGATCTCGCCGGTCTCGCTGCAGGGCTGCGTGATCTGCAAGGTTTCGAAGGTTTCATGAGCGATCTTAAATGGCTGATCAGTGCCTTCGCCTGCCTGCTGGGGGCGCGGCGTATCGGCGTGCGTTTGCGTGTGCTGGACAAGGCCATGTGTCCGCGCTTCCACGTCGATCACGTGCCGGTGCGCTTGATCACTACTTACGCTGGCATCGGCAGCCAATGGCTTGAGGAGGGCGCGATGGATCGCCTGCAACTTGGCCAGGCCAATGCCGAACCGCAAGGTGCAGCGTCGATTCGTCAGCTCAACAGCGGCGACGTCGCGCTGCTCAAAGGCGAAAAATGGCACGGCAATGAAGGCTTCGGCCTGATCCATCGTTCGCCGCAACCGGCACCCGGTGAACGCCGTCTGCTGCTGACCCTCGACTGGCTCGGCTGACACATCAGGGCTTGCGCCAGGCGCCCTGGCTCTGGCCTTCGCAATACGGCTTGAGATACGCCGCATCAGTGGCCACGCCGTAATAGTGGATATCCTGGCGATAGGGCATATTGGCGACTTGCGCGTTGCTGCACACGCCGAAAGCACCGCTGGGGCACTGGTCGACGTATTGCACCTCGACCTTCTGCCCGGCCAGCGTCGGTTGGCAGAAGCCGTCATTGAACAATTTCTGCGGAATCGTCCGGTTCTGCTGACAGACTTTGACGTCGAGCCGTTCGCCCTGTGTGTGCACCACGCAGGCCTGAGCCCACGCTTCACTCGACAGCAGCGCCAACAGCAACGACCATCCCGACCAGCGCATCTTCAATCACCTCAATAACTGTCCGCAGAAAGTACCCGCCATGTTGCAGAACATTCCGACCCACGTCATCGCCGGCCCGTTGGGCGCCGGCAAGACCAGCCTGATTCGCCAGTTGCTGGCGCAACGGCCTGCGGACGAGCGCTGGGCGGTGCTGATCAACGAGTTCGGCCAGATCGGTCTGGATGCTGCATTGCTGACGAATGACGCCGATGGTATCGCACTGGGTGAGGTGGCCGGGGGCTGCCTGTGTTGCGTCAATGGCGCGCCATTCCAGATCGGCCTCGGCCGCCTGCTGCGCAAGGCCAGACCGGATCGACTGTTTATCGAGCCATCCGGGCTGGGCCATCCGGCGCAGTTGCTCAAGCAATTGAACGAGGCGCCGTGGCTGGGCGTGCTGGCGGTTCAGCCATGTGTGCTGGTTCTGGACGCTCAGGCACTGCACGCGGGTAGAACCCTGCCGGACGCTCAGCAGCAAGCGTTGGCCAGCGCGGGTTTGCTGTTGTTGAACAAGGCCGAAGATCTCGATGAAGCGGTTCGAGAGAAAATCGCCAGCCAGTTGCCGCCCGTCAGGCTGATCTGGACGCAGCAAGCGCAACTGCCTCTGAGCGAGCTGCCGGGTCTGAAAGCAAAAGCAAACGAAGGCGCAGGGCATCTGCCGCTGCCGACTGGATTGGCACAGCTGCCAGCGGTCTGGAGCGATACGGCCGAACCGATTTGCCTGAGTCAGGCGCAGGAGGGTGGGTGGAGCATCGGTTGGCGCTGGCATCCGCGGCAGGTATTTGATCAAGCACGCATCGCCGATTGGCTGAGCGCGCTGGACTGGAAGCGGGCGAAACTGGTTATCCACAGCACGGATGGCTGGGTTTCGGGCAATGCGCTGGAGCATGCCGAGCTGAGTTGGCAAGCCAGCGAATGGCGAAAAGACTCAAGAATCGAGCTGATCTTCGCCGAACCGCAGAATATCGAACAGCTGCAAGCCGGTTTGGCTGAATGCCGGATTCAGTGAGTCAGCTCAGGGCTTCCACTTGGTATGTTCCTGGCGCCACTGGCTCAGCTCGATGACTTCGGCGCGAGGCTTGTGGACTTCGACCACCGGCGGCGTATCGTCGAACGGCGCCGGGTAGGGCGCCAGTTCAATCTGCGCACTGTGCGCGCCGAACTGGGTGACGGTGCCGTTGTGGCGGCTTTCGCCGGTCACGGTGAACTCGAAGTTGTAGACCCGCGCCAGTCGCCGGCGACCGTTGGCATCCCTGATCAGACCGATTTTTTTCAGCGCGACGTTACCGTCCAGCAGTTCAACGCCAACATTGGTGCAATGCTGCTTGACCCGCTCCAGCGCGCGCTCGCGCAAGCCGTGGTTGTGCCATAGCCAGGCACCAGCGGCGGCGAACAGCATCAGCACGAAGATGTTTTCCAGGGTCAGCATCTACATCGAACTCCAAATGATGGCGTCAGCTTAACTGTCTCGCCGGTCTGTCGTACAGGCTGTGTTTCGTCGCATACTGCGCGGCTTGAATTTCAATCGTTTTACGGAATGACCCGAATGAAACGTACGCCTCATCTGCTCGCCATCCAGTCCCACGTGGTGTTTGGCCACGCCGGCAACAGCGCTGCGGTTTTTCCGATGCAGCGCGTCGGGGTCAACGCCTGGCCGCTCAACACCGTGCAGTTTTCCAACCACACCCAGTATGGTCAGTGGGCCGGGGAAGTGCTGGCGCCGCAGCAGATTCCCGAGCTGATCGAAGGCATCGCCGCAATTGGCGAGCTGGGCAACTGCGACGCGGTGCTCTCCGGTTACCTCGGCAGCGCCGCGCAGGGACGGGCGATTCTCAGCGGTGTGGCGCGGATCAAAGCGGTCAATCCGAAGATGCTGTACCTGTGTGATCCGGTCATGGGTCATCCGGAAAAGGGTTGCAGCGTGCCCACCGAGGTCAGCGATTTCCTTCTTGATGAGGCCGCGGCCGTGGCGGACATCATGTGCCCGAACCAGCTGGAGCTGGACAGTTTTTCCGGGCGCAAGCCGCAGTCGCTGTTCGATTGCCTGGCGATGGCACGGGCGCTGCTGGCGCGCGGACCGAAAGCGGTACTGGTCAAGCATCTGGATTATCCGGGCAAACCGGCGGATGGCTTCGAAATGTTGTTGGTGACCGCCGAGGGCAGCTGGCATCTGCGCCGTCCGTTGCTGGCGTTTCCACGTCAGCCAGTGGGCGTCGGCGATCTGACCTCTGGTCTGTTCCTGGCGCGGGTGCTGCTGGGCGACAGCCTGCTGGCGGCATTCGAATTCACCGCAGCGGCGGTGCATGAGGTGTTGCTGGAAACCCAGGCGTGCGCCAGTTACGAGCTGCAACTGGTGCGGGCGCAGGATCGCATTGCGCATCCGCGGGTGAAGTTCGAGGCTACCGCGATCAGTCTCTGAGACCGGGTCGTCTTTATTCGCGAGCAGGCTCGCTCCCACAGGAAGAATGCATTCCAAATGTGGGAGCGAGCCTGCTCGCGAAAGCCATTTGTCAGGCAACATCAATCAAGGCTGATCAGGCGTCGCCCTTGATCTCCTGATAACGCTTCTCCAGTTCCTGACGAATCTGTCGGCGCTGCTGCGCCTGCATGAAGCGGCGCTTGTCTTCGCTGTTCTGCGGTTGCAGCGGTGGCACGGCGGCCGGTTTGCGCTGATCATCCACCGCGACCATGGTGAAGAAACAGCTGTTGGTGTGGCGCACCGAGCGTTCGCGGATGTTTTCGGTGACCACTTTGATGCCAACTTCCATCGACGTGTTGCCGGTGTAGTTGACCGAGGCGAGGAACGTCACCAGTTCGCCGACATGAATCGGCTCGCGGAAAATCACCTGATCCACCGACAGGGTCACCACGTAGCGCCCGGCATAACGGCTGGCGCAGGCGTAGGCCACTTCGTCGAGGTATTTGAGCAGGGTGCCGCCGTGGACATTGCCAGAGAAGTTGGCCATGTCGGGGGTCATTAGTACCGTCATCGACAGCTGGGCGTTTCCGGGTTCCATAACGTTCTCACGGATCAAGGCTGATTGCAGGAAGCGCCTCTGCGGGCACCTGGTGGCTTTTCAAAAAGCACCGTTATCGGGACGCCGCGCGGCGGGCCGCCGTCACGCCGGTAGCGATCTGTTTCCATATATTGCACCGGCTTCCAGAGCGAAGTCGCGGTGTTAACCTGCAAAAGCCCTGCCCAAGGGCAATTCCTACATTAAAAGCGGATTTTTACCCTGCTCGCGCAGAACGTCTGACGTCTGTCCGCGCGCCTTGTCATCAAGGAGCCCACGCCATGCATGCCATCAGTTTCATTCAGGATCTGGCAGTGATCATGCTGGTCGCGGGCGTGGTAACCGTGTTGTTTCATCGTTTCAAGCAACCGGTGGTGCTCGGCTACATCGTCGCCGGCTTCATCATCGGCCCGCATACGCCGCCGTTCGGCCTGATTCACGACGAAGAAACCATCAAGATCCTGGCCGAACTCGGGGTGATCTTCCTGATGTTCTGCCTCGGCCTGGAGTTCAGCCTGCGCAAGTTGTTCAAGGTTGGGGCAACGGCATTCATTGCCGCGTTTCTCGAAATTATCCTGATGATCTGGATCGGTTACGAAATCGGCCGCTGGTTCGACTGGAACACCATGGATTCGCTGTTCCTCGGCGCGATTCTGGCGATCTCCTCCACCACCATCATCGTCAAAGCGCTGAATGACCTGAAGATGAAGAACGAGCGCTTTGCGCAGTTGATCTTCGGTGTGCTGATTGTCGAGGACATCCTTGGCATCGGCATCATCGCGCTGCTGTCGAGCATCGCCGTCAGCGGCACGGTGAGCTCGGGGGAAGTGTTTTCCACGGTCGGCAAGCTGTCGCTGTTCATGATCGTCGCGCTGGTCATCGGCATTCTGTTGGTGCCGCGTCTGCTGGCTTATGTGGCGAAATTCGAAAGCAACGAGATGCTGCTGATCACCGTACTCGGCCTGTGTTTCGGCTTCTGCCTGCTGGTGGTCAAGCTTGAATACAGCATGGTGCTCGGCGCTTTCCTGATCGGCGCGATCATGGCCGAGTCGCGGCAATTGCTGAAAATCGAACGGCTGGTCGAGCCGGTTCGCGACCTGTTCAGCGCAATCTTTTTCGTCGCCATCGGGCTGATGCTCGATCCGCTGATTCTCATCGAATACGCCTGGCCGATTGCGGTAATCACCGTGGCCGTGGTGCTGGGCAAGATGTTGTCCTGCGGCCTCGGTGCGTTTATCGCTGGCAACGACGGACGGACCTCACTGCGGGTAGGCATGGGTCTGTCACAGATTGGCGAATTTTCCTTCATCATCGCCGCGTTGGGCATGACCTTGCAGGTGACCAGCAACTTCCTCTATCCGGTCGCTGTGGCCGTGTCGGTGATCACCACGCTGCTGACGCCGTACCTGATTCGCGCGGCGGATCCGCTGTCGATCAAGCTCTCGGCCGCTGTGCCCAAGCGGCTCGGGCGGGTGCTCGGCATGTATGGCGAATGGTTGCGCAGTATTCAACCGCAGGGCGAGGGTGCGCTGCTGGCGTCGATGATCCGGCGGATCCTGTTGCAGGTCGGGGTCAATCTGGCGCTGGTGATTGCGATCTTCTTTGCCGGCGCATACTTCGCCGAGCGCATGTCGTTGTGGCTGCAGGACTGGATTAGCGATCCGAGCTGGCAGAAGGCTCTCATTTGGGGCGGTGCGTTGCTGGTCTCGCTACCGTTCCTGATTGCCGCTTACCGCAAGCTCAAGGCGCTGTCGATGCTGCTGGCGGAAATGGGCGTCAAGCCGGAGATGGCCGGGCGTCACACGCAGCGAGTGCGCCGGGTGATCGCCGAAGTGATCCCGATTCTCTCGCTGCTGGTGATTTTCCTGCTGTTGGCAGCCTTGTCGGCCAGTATCCTGCCGACCAACAAGCTGCTGGTGCTGATCGCCGTCGTCGCGGCCGCCGTGGCGGCGCTGCTGTGGCGCTGGTTCATCCGCGTGCATACGCGGATGCAGGTGGCCTTGCTGGAAACCCTCGACAACCACAAGGAGTCGTCGGGGCATTGACCTGCCGGGGCGTGTGGCGGATCAGCTTTCCAGCCAGACGTCCCGCGCCCAGTGCCACACCGATTCCCATGATTCTTCGGTGATCAGCTCTTCTTCGCCGGACCACAGCACCACGGTGCCGTCTTCTTCAACGCAGTAGTAGTCGTCGCCGTCCTGGCAGATCGGGATCAGGTCACGCGGCACGCCGGCGTCCCAGGCATTGGCGGCAACGTCCGGCAGATAGGTGTGCGATTGCGGGTCGGTGACGGTCACCGGCTCGAGGCTGCCATAGACCACGTCGCTGACGGTCAGCAAAAACTCTTTGAAGACGAACGGAATGTTGATGAAGAGTTCTTCTTCGATCTCCACCAATTGGTCTTCGTCTGGCAATTCCAATGGAACCGGCACGGGTTCGTTGGCTTCGCGCAGTTGTTCGATGATTTCTTCCACGTCCGGGATCCTCTTGCTTGAATGGCGCGGTTTATATGGGCCGGTTTATACAGTAGCTCGCCATAGATGCAACCGTGAAATGAAAAACCCCGGCCGAGGCCGGGGTTCTGTTACTGCAAGTGAAGCGCAGCAGGGATCAGCCGTTCTGGCGGATACCGGCGACCAGCCAAGGCTGGTTGTCGCCCTGCGGACGTTCCATGTTCCAGCTTTCGCTGAACACTTCGCCCTGGTCGAAACGCGAGGTTTTCGACACGCCGGTGAAGGTCAGGGTGGCGATGGTCTTGTCGGCACGATCGTCGACGCCGTCCAGCTGCACCTGCAGGTTGTCGATGTAGGTCGACTGGAAGCCGTCACCCAGATCCGCACGCTCACGCTTGAGGAACTCAAGCATTTGCGGGGTCACGAACTCGGCGATCTTGTCCATTTCGTTGGCGTCCCAGTGCTGCTGCAGCGACTGGAAGTGGCTGCGCGCGGCTTCAAGGAAGCGCTCTTCGTTGAACCAGGCCGGTGCATTGATCACCGGACGGGCAGCAGCCGGAGCGGCCGAACCACCGAAGATCGAACCCATGGCGGCAGGCTTCTGCTCGAACACTTCACGCTGCATCGGCGCGCCGGCCGGAGCGAATTGCTCCTGCTGCTTGCGACGACGGGCGGCGATGAAGCGGAAGATCACGAACGCGATCAGGGCCATGATCAGGATGTCGAAGATCTGCATGCCCTGGAAGCCGTCGCCCATGAACATCGACGCGAGCAGGCCACCGGCGGCGATGCCCGCCAGCGGGCCGAGCCAGCGCGACGCACCGCCGGCCTTGGCTGCGGCGCCAGCAGCACCGGCAGCGCCAGCGGTCGCTGCTGCGCCGCCCACGCCTGGAGAAGAAGGAGCCATCTGGCTGGTCTGGTGCGTCGGCGCAGCGCCGGCGCTTTTGCCACCACCAAAGCGCTTGGCGTTGGCGTCGAGGCTCATCGTCAGGCCGATGCACAACGCCATGGCGATGCTAAGAAAACGTTTCATAAAGGGTATTCCCGTTTTGTGGAGACACGCGCGCCATGTTGCACAGCTGAAGTGTTACTGGCTAGCGAGAGAGTGTTTCGGGCTTTTGCCTGACAGGTCGCGTTCAGCTTGGCGAGGCAATCAGCCGATGTACTTTTGTCTGTAGGAAAAGGCGATAGGTTCAGAGGGATTGATGTACTTGCGTCGCATAACCTGCGGGAGCGAGCAGGCTCGCTCCCACATGGGTTCAGTGCCGGTGGTTAGATCGCTTCCAGCTTGGCATAGCCGAGCATCAGCCACTTGCTGCCTTCGCTGAAGTTCACCTGCACCCGGGCCTGGGCGCCGGAGCCTTCGAAGTTGAGGATCACGCCCTCGCCGAAGATCGAGTGACGTACGGCCTGACCGAGCACAAAACCGGTTTCCGGAATCTCGCTGCCGCTGAACAGGCTGCTGCCGCTCATCGACTGGTTGCCGCCGAACGGTCGGCTGACGCTATTGGACAGGCGCACTTCCTGAATCAGGCCTTTCGGCACTTCGCGGACGAAACGCGACACCTTGTTGTAGGTTTCGCTGCCGTACAGGCGCCGGGTTTCCGCGTAGGTCATGACCAGATTCTGCATCGCCCGGGTGATACCGACGTAAGCCAGACGCCGTTCCTCTTCAAGACGCCCCGGTTCTTCCAGGCTCATTTTGTGCGGGAACAGGCCTTCTTCCATGCCCACGAGGAACACGTAAGGGAATTCCAGGCCTTTGGCGCTGTGCAGGGTCATCAGCTGAACGCTGTCTTCGTGCTCGTCGGCCTGAGTGTCGCCGGCCTCCAGCGAAGCGTGGCCGAGGAAGGCCGCCAGTGGCGTCAGTTCTTCGTCCTCTTCGGTGTTCTCGAAGTTGCGTGCGGCGCTGACCAGTTCCTCAAGGTTTTCTACCCGGGCCTGGCCTTTCTCACCTTTTTCCGCTTCGTGATAAGCGATCAGACCGGACTGCTCGATGACGGTTTGCGTCATCAGGTGCAGCGGCATCTCGGCGCACTTGGCGGCGAGGTTCTCGATCAGTTCGATGAACGCACCGAGCGCACTCGCGGCGCGACCGGTCAGGCCTTTGTTGGCCACCAGTAGGCGCATCGCTTCCCACATCGACACGTCGCTGTGTCGCGCATGCTCGCGAATCGCTTCGACGGTTTTCTCGCCGATGCCCCGCGCCGGCACGTTGATCACCCGCTCCAGCGCCGCGTCGTTGCCGCGACCCTCAAGCAAACGCAGATACGCCATGGCGTTCTTGATTTCCGCGCGTTCGAAGAAGCGCTGACCGCCATAGATGCGGTACGGGATGCGCTCGCGCAGCAGGGCTTCTTCAAGCACCCGCGACTGGGCGTTGGAGCGGTACAGAATGGCGATATCGCTACGGGCCAGACCGGTTTTCAGCGCGCTTTCGATGGTTTCCACCACGTAGCGCGCTTCGTCATGCTCGTTGAACGCGGCGTACAGGTTGATCGCTTCGCCGTCGCCACCGTCGGTCCACAGCTCTTTACCGAGACGCCCGGTGTTGTTGGCGATCAGCGCGTTGGCGGCTTTGAGGATGCCGGCAGTGGATCGGTAGTTCTGCTCCAGGCGAATCGTTTCGGAGTCCGGGAAGTCGGAAGAGTACTGATGGATGTTCTCGATCTTCGCCCCGCGCCAGCCGTAAATCGACTGGTCGTCGTCGCCGACCACCATCAGGCTGTCGCCGCCCTTGCCGAGCAGGCGCAACCAGGCGTACTGCACGGCGTTGGTGTCCTGGAACTCGTCGACCAGAATGTGCCGGAAGCGCTTTTGGTAGTGCGCCAGCAGGCCGGGGTGATCGCGCCACAGATCGAGCGCGCGCAGCAGCAGTTCGGAGAAATCGATCACGCCAGCCCGCAGGCACGCCGCCTCGTAGGCTTCGTAGATGCCGCGCATGGTGGCCAGGAACAGGTCGCCGCTGGCCTGAATGTGTTGCGGCCGCAGACCTTCGTCTTTCTGGCCGTTGATGAACCACTGCGCCTGACGCGCCGGCCAGCGTTGCTCGTCCAGACCGAGCTCGCGGATCACCCGCTTGACCAGACGCTGCTGGTCATCGCTGTCGAGAATCTGGAAGGTCTGGCTCAGGCCCGCTTCCTGCCAGTGAGCCCGCAGCAAGCGGTGCGCGAGGCCGTGGAAGGTGCCGACCCACATGCCGGCCGGGTTGATGCCCAGCAACTGCTCGATGCGATGGCGCATCTCGGCAGCGGCCTTGTTGGTGAAGGTCACCGACAGGATGGAGTGAGGCGAGGCGTTTTCGACCTGGATCAACCAGGCGATACGGTGCACCAGCACTCGGGTTTTACCGGAACCGGCGCCGGCCAGGACCAACTGACGGCCAACGGGGGCTGCTACGGCCTGGCGTTGGGCATCGTTGAGGGAGTTCAGCAGAAGGGAGAGATCATCGCGCATCGGGGCATTCTAGGGTGCGCCGCAGGCCCGGGCAAACCGTGCGTTGCATTAGCCGATGAAAGTGCTGCCGATGACGACCGGTCGGTCACTGGCTGCAGGCTTCGGCCCGTCTCGCCTGAGGGGTTGCAGCGGTGCGCAAGCGGCGGAAAATTTCCCTGCAATAGTGATCCGTAGCAGTTTGGCATCGGGATCGGCTTGTGTATGCTCCGTGCACGTTTCGGGCGCACGCCCTCCTAATAAGAACAAGAACGTTGCCCATGATCCTCAGCGCCGAACTGTCGGGGCCCTCCGTGGACCCCCGGGTGATCCGCAAGCACTATGCCGTCGAAATGGCGGTGGAGCGCAAGCGTCTGCTGTATCAGGGCTCGTTGTTGCCCACGCTGTTCATGTTGATCAATGGTCTGGTCTGCGCCGCTTTGCTCTGGAGCCCGCAGCGCTACTTCGTGGTCAGCGTCTGGCTGGTGTGGCTGCTGTCGCTGGTCGCGCTGCGGGTGATTCAGGTAGCCGCGTTCGATTCGGCGATTCCCGATCGTCAGGCCCAGCCGATCTGGTTCCGCATGTTCCTGCTCGGTTCGACCATGACCGGTCTGACGCTGGCCGGAGCCGGCATCGCTCTGGTACCCGCTGACAACTTCATGCAGCAAGCCTGGGTGTTCGGCCTGATCGGCGCGGCAACGCTGTCGGCCAGCGTCGCCTACGCGGTGAGCCTGCCGGCGTTCCTCTCGTTTACCTTGCCGTGCCTGCTGCCAGCGATCGGCTACCTGTTCTGGGGCGGCGACGATCAGGCCCGGGGCTGGGGCTGGCTGGGTCTGATCCTGCTCGGTTCGCTGAGCGTGGTGGCATGGCAGGTCAATCGATTGATCGACCGTGGATTGCTGCGGCGCTTCCAGAATCAGCACCTGATCGAGCATTTGCAGCAAGCGCAGACGCGCAGCGAACAACTCAATCAGGAGCTGGGCAAAGAGATCGAACAGCGCCGCTGTGCCGAGGCGCAGTTGCGTGAAGCGCAGGTCGATCTCGAAGATCGCGTGGCCCAGCGCAGCCGCGAACTGGATGCCGCCAATCAGGCCCTGAGCAAAAGCGAAGCGCGCCTGGCGCTGGCGCTCAAGGCCAGTGAGCTCGGATTGTGGGACTGGAACCTGCAGACCGACGAGGTCCATCACACGCAGATTCAGGAACTGTTCGGCCTCGCCCCGGAATACGTCACGGCGCTGCTGCGCGACCTCAAGCCACGACTGCATCCTGAAGATGTGCCGTCACTCAAGTTCGCCCTGGTCGAGCATCTGAAGGGGCGCACCGAGGATTATCAGGTCGAATATCGCCTGCGCCACGGCGACGGCCATTGGGTATGGATCGAGGACCGTGGCCGCGCCGTAGAACGCAGCGCCAACGGCCGGGTGATCCGCATGGTCGGCACTCGCCGCGATATCAGCGCCAGCAAAAGCCTTGAAGAGCAGCAGCGGCTGGCGGCGACGGTGTTTGAAGCGGCCAGCGAAGGCATCGTGATTCTCGACCCGGATTACGCGTTGATCGCGATCAATCAGGCTTTCAGCCGGGTCACCGGCTACGAGATCGACGACATGCTCGGGCGCAACGTCGTCGAGTTGCCGTGCAGCCGCGATGCCCGTCGTCACTATGTGGCGATCCGTCATGCGCTGGAGCAGTACGGCAGTTGGCAGGGCGAACTCGTGGAAACCCGCAAGAACGGCGAGCTGTATCCGCAGTGGCTGCAACTCAATGCCGTGCGTGATAGCCGTGGCAATGTCAGCCACATCGTCGGCTTCTTCGCCGATCTCTCGGCGCGGCGGGCCTCGGAAGAACGCCTGCGCTATCTGACCCATTACGACGAGCTCACCGGCCTGGCCAACCGTTCGCTGTTCCGCGAACGCCTGCACGAAGCCCATCAGCGCGTGCGCCAGGGCGGGCGCCGCAGTCTGGCGTTGCTGCACATCAATCTCGATCGCTTCAAATTGCTCAATGACAGTCTCGGCCATGAAGTCGCCGATCAGCTCCTGCAGAAGATGGCCCGGCGGCTGGTCAATGCCTTGCCGGAAGCCGACACCATTGCGCGCTTGTCCGGTGACGAATTTGCCGTGCTGTTCGATGCCTACGGCAATCTGTCGAGCCTGGCACGGGTAGCGACGCGGTTGTCGGCCAAGCTGCGTTTGCCGCTGAGCGTTGACGGGCATGAACTGGTGGTCAGCGCTTCGATGGGCATCAGCCTGTTGCCGGACAACGCGCGTGAGATCTCGGCGCTGGTCAGCCAGTCGAACATGGCCATGCAGCATGCCAAACATCTGGGCGGCAACAATTTCCAGTTCTTCACCGACAGTCTGCAAGCCAGCACACTCGAGCGTTTGCAGCTGGAAAACCACTTGCGCAGGGCCATTGAAGAACAGCAACTGACGGTGTTCTACCAACCGAAACTGTGCCTGCAAACCGGCCGCATGAATGCCGCTGAAGCGCTGGTGCGCTGGGATCATCCGAGCATGGGCCAGGTGCCGCCGGCGGACTTCATTGGCCTGGCCGAAGAGACCGGTCTGATCGGGCCGATCGGCGAATTCGTTTTGCGTCAGGCGTGCTGGCAAGCGTGCGAATGGCAGCGCCAGGGCCTGGCGCCGATCCGTGTGTCGGTGAACCTGTCGGTGCATCAGCTGCGCCAGGGCAAGCTGGTCAGTCTGGTCCGGCAAGTGCTTGAAGAAACCGGGCTGGCGCCGCACTGCCTCGAGCTGGAGCTGACCGAAAGTCATTTGCTCGACAGCGTCGAACACATCATTGCGACGTTCCAGCAGCTGCGCGATCTGGGCGTGAAACTGGCGATCGATGATTTCGGTACCGGGTATTCGTCGTTGAGTTATCTCAAGCGCATTCCGGTGGATTACGTGAAGATCGATCAGGCGTTCATTCGCGGCTTGAGCGAGGGCAGTGCGGACGCGGCGATCACTCGCGCGATCATCGCCATGGCCCACGGGCTGGCCCTGAAAGTCGTGGCCGAGGGCGTCGAACGTGAGGATCAACTGGCATTTCTGCGCGCCGAACACTGCGACGAAGTGCAGGGTTATCTGATCAGCCGGCCGGTAGACGCTGCTTGTCTGGCCGTGCTTTTGCGTGATCAGAAAAATCCGCAGTAAGGGCTACATGCTCCTCAGCGTGCCTGACGCCGGGACATCGAGTTACGCATTGAGCAGGCAAAATGCCCATTCATGTAGTATAACTACAAGCTTGCTACATCCTTGCCCACAAGAAGAGTCCAGCCCTTTGAATCTGCTGCAACACATTGCCCAGTCACGTCACCTGTTACGCAAGTCGGAGCTCAAGGTCGCCGACCACGTGCTGCTTGACCCTGCGGCAGTGATGCACAGTTCCATGGCCGACCTGGCTCACAGCGTCGGCATCAGCGAGCCGACCATCGTGCGCTTCTGCCGCGCCATCGGTTGTTCCGGCTTTCAGGATCTCAAACTGAAACTGGCGCAAAGCCTGGCCGCCGGCGCCAGCTTCGGCCAGTTCGCGATCCACGAAGATGACTCCGTCGCCGACTACAGCCTGAAGATTTTCGACACCACGCTGCACACCCTGATGGAAGTGCGCGAGAAGCTCGACCCGGTGGAGTTGCAGCGTGCGGTGACGTTGATGTCCCAGGCGCAACGTGTCGAGTTCTACGGCTTCGGTGCCTCGGGCGCGGTGGCGGCGGATGCGCAGCACAAGTTCTTCCGGTTGCTGCTGACCGCGGCGGCGTACTCCGACCCGCACATGCAGGCGATGTCGGCTGTGACGCTGAAGCCTACCGATGTGGCGATCTGTATTTCCCAGTCGGGGCGCTCCAAGGATTTGCTGATCACCGCTAACCTCGTTCGCGAGAGCGGGGCGTCGTTGATCACCCTGTGTCCGAGCCAGACGCCGTTGGCCGAACTGTCGACCGTCAATCTGGCGATCGATGTGCACGAAGACACCGAGATCTACACGCCGCTGACCTCGCGAATCGCCCACCTGGTGGTGATCGACGTGCTGGCAATGGGCGTGGCCATGGCGCGCGGGCCGAGCCTGGTCAATCACCTCAAAAGCGTGAAGCGCAGTCTGCGCAGTTTGCGTTTGTCTCCAAAAGCCGTGAAAGCCCTGGATGATTGAGCAAGGTCGTTCCGACCTTGTTCGCGAGCAGGCTCGCTCCCACAGGAGATCTCCTGAGAACATAAATTCTGGGTCATAACGGAATCAAATGTGGGAGCGAGCCTGCTCGCGAAAGCGTCTTCAACAACAGCACATCCCTGCGCACATTTCATCACATTGTCATCCCCGCGCAGCCAAACCGTCATCCCCCACGCCTATCGTGAAACTCTCGTACTCGCCCTGGGAGACTCGAAATGGCTCAGCCCTACGAAGAACGCAACAGCGCCGCGAAAACCCGTCGTCAGCAGGAAGACCAGCGCCGCATGGAATTTCGCCGCGCAATCGAAGATCGCTTCGAACTTCGCCAGCTTCAGGCCGAGATCGGCGATTTTCCCGAGATCACGCACTGGCAGGTGACCCCCGCAGCTTCCCGTCGAAACGCTCAACCATCGCAATAATCTGCGCCCGCTCGCTGCGGATAAACGCCAGGAAGGCGTGCGCCACCGGTGACAGCCGCTTGGCTTTGGCCTGCACCAGACACCAGCTGCGCAGCAGCGGCAACTCCTCGACCGGCAGCTCGACCAGGCCGCCGGTCGCCAGCTCCAGGTTCAGGGCGTGGCGCGTCAGCAGCGCCAGGCCCAGACCCGCCACCACGCATTCGCGCTGGGCTTCGGCGGACGCTACCTCCTGGGTCTGAGTGAAGTGCACGCGCTTTTCCTTGAAATATTCTTCGCAGGCCAGGCGCGTGCCAGAACCCGGCTCGCGGATCAGCAGCGTATACGGCTCCAGATCCTGCAAGCGCAACGGGCCCATGTGCGCCAGCGGGTGATCCGGACGCGCCACGGCGACAATCGGATTGTTGAGGAACGGCAGGAATTCCAGGCCCATGTCCTGCGGCACCATCGACATGATCACCAGATCATCGCGGTTGTCCGAGAGGCGGCGGATGACCTGGCCACGGTTGACCACAGTCAGCTGCAAATTGACTTCCGGATGCTGGCGCTTGAACGCAGCAAACAAATGCGGCACGAAATATTTCGCGCTCGATTCCACTGCCAGTTTCAGCTGACCCTGCAGCGAACCCTGCATGTCCGACAGTTGCATGTCGAGGTTTTCCAGACGCCCGAAAATGTCGCGGCTGGCGCGCTGAAGCGCTTCCGCCGCCTCGGTCATGTAGAGTTTTTTGCCGACATAGTCGAACAGCGGCTGGCCAATCAGCTCTTCCAGCTGACGAATCTGTAGGCTGACGGCCGGCTGTGTTAGGGACATTTCCTCGGCGGCGCGGCTGTAGGAGCGTAAATCACACACCTCATTGAAGATCTGCAACTGACGCAATGTCATACGCATCAATGACTTACGCATTTTATTCAGGCTCTCACGGCACACGGATGTTCCGACTATAAGTGTTTACTTATGGCTGACCCAATTTTTATTCATTTTTGTTAATCCCTCAGCAGCGCTAGTGTGGACCTGCGACTGAATTGAAACATTTGGTCACGCGTCGACCTGGCTCCAGCAGGTCGTGGTGCCACCGGCTCAAGGGAACCTCCAAGTGATAAAAAAGATCCTGATCGCCAACCGTGGTGAGATTGCCGTACGCATCGTACGAGCCTGCGCCGAAATGGGCATTCGCTCGGTTGCGATTTTCTCCGATGCCGATCGCCATGCCTTGCATGTAAAGCGTGCGGACGAGGCCCACAGCGTCGGTGCCGAGCCACTGGCCGGTTACCTGAACCCGCGCAAGCTGGTGAACCTCGCCGTGGAAACCGGCTGCGATGCGCTGCACCCCGGCTACGGTTTCCTGTCGGAAAACGCCGAGCTGGCGGAAATCTGCGCTGAGCGCGGCATCAAATTCATCGGCCCGTCGGCGGAAGTCATCCGGCGCATGGGCGACAAGACCGAAGCGCGGCGCAGCATGATCAAGGCCGGCGTACCGGTGACGCCCGGCACCGAGGGCAACGTCTCCGGCATCGAAGAAGCCTTGGTTGAGGGCGACCGCATCGGTTACCCGGTAATGCTCAAGGCCACCTCCGGTGGTGGCGGTCGCGGTATCCGTCGCTGCAACAGCCGCGAAGAACTCGAACAGAACTTCCCTCGTGTCATCTCCGAAGCCACCAAGGCGTTCGGTTCGGCGGAAGTGTTCCTGGAAAAATGCATCGTCAATCCCAAGCACATCGAAGCGCAGATCCTTGGCGACAGCTTCGGCAACGTCGTGCATCTGTTCGAGCGTGACTGCTCGATCCAGCGCCGCAACCAGAAGCTGATCGAAATCGCGCCGAGTCCGCAACTGACCCCGGAACAGCGCGCCTACATCGGCGACCTGTCGGTGCGTGCGGCCAAGGCTGTGGGCTACGAGAACGCCGGCACCGTGGAGTTCCTGCTCGCCGAGGGCGAGGTGTACTTCATGGAAATGAACACGCGGGTGCAGGTGGAACACACCATCACCGAAGAAATCACCGGCATCGACATCGTCCGCGAACAGATTCGCATCGCTTCCGGCCTGCCACTGTCGGTAAAGCAGGAAGACATCCAGCACCGTGGCTTTGCGTTGCAGTTCCGTATCAACGCCGAAGACCCGAAGAACAACTTCCTTCCAAGCTTCGGCAAGATCACCCGTTACTACGCCCCCGGCGGCCCGGGCGTGCGCACCGACACGGCAATCTACACCGGCTACACCATTCCGCCGTTCTACGACTCGATGTGCCTGAAACTGGTGGTCTGGGCGCTGACTTGGGAAGAGGCGATGGACCGTGGTCTGCGGGCGCTGGACGACATGCGTCTGCAGGGCGTGAAGACCACCGCCGCGTACTACCAGGAAATCCTGCGCAACCCGGAATTCCGTAGCGGCCAGTTCAACACCAGCTTCGTTGAAAGCCACCCGGAACTGACCAACTACTCGATCAAGCGCAAACCCGAAGAGCTGGCCCTGGCCATCGCCGCCGCCATCGCCGCCCACGCAGGCCTATGAATGAAGCAGCTGCGAGCTTTCAGCTGCAAGCGGCAAGTAAAAGCAGATTGGCTTTTTCTTGCTGCTCGTAGCTTGAAGCTTGCCGCTATGAGGAGATACCAATGACTAAGAAGATCTTCGTTACCGACACCATCCTGCGCGACGCTCACCAATCGCTGCTCGCCACCCGCATGCGCACCGAAGACATGCTGCCGATCTGCGACAAGCTCGACAAGGTCGGCTACTGGTCGCTGGAATGCTGGGGCGGCGCGACGTTCGACGCCTGTGTGCGCTTTCTCAAGGAAGACCCGTGGGAGCGCCTGCGCCAACTGCGTGCGGCGCTGCCCAATACCCGCCTGCAAATGCTCCTGCGCGGGCAGAATCTGCTCGGCTATCGCCATTACAGCGACGACGTGGTCAAAGCCTTCGTCGCCAAAGCAGCGGTGAACGGCATCGACGTGTTCCGCATTTTCGATGCGATGAACGATGTGCGTAACCTGCGTGTTGCCATTGAAGCAGTGAAGGCTGCCGGCAAACATGCGCAAGGCACCATCGCCTACACCACCAGCCCGGTGCACACCATCGAGGCTTTCGTCACCCAGGCCAAGCAAATGGAATCCATGGGCTGCGACTCGGTGGCGATCAAGGACATGGCCGGTCTGCTGACTCCATACGCCACCGGTGAACTGGTGCGCGCGTTGAAAGCCGAGCAGTCGCTGCCGGTGTTCATCCACTCCCACGACACCGCTGGCCTGGCCGCCATGTGCCAGCTCAAGGCGATCGAAAACGGTGCCGACCACATCGACACCGCGATCTCCAGCTTCGCCTCGGGCACCAGCCACCCGGGCACCGAATCGATGGTCGCTGCGCTCAAGGGCACCGAGTACGACACCGGCCTGAATCTGGAGCTGCTCCAGGAAATCGGCCTGTACTTCTATGCCGTGCGCAAGAAGTACCACCAGTTCGAAAGCGAATTCACCGCGGTCGACACCCGTGTGCAGGTCAACCAGGTGCCGGGCGGGATGATTTCCAACCTCGCCAACCAGTTGAAAGAGCAGGGCGCTCTGAACCGCATGAGCGAAGTGCTCGCAGAAATCCCGCGCGTGCGTGAAGACCTTGGCTTCCCGCCGCTGGTGACTCCAACCTCGCAGATCGTCGGCACCCAGGCATTTTTCAACGTACTGGCCGGCGAGCGCTACAAGACCATCACCAACGAAGTGAAGCTGTATCTGCAGGGCGGCTACGGCAAGGCACCGGGCGTGGTCAATGAAAAACTGCGCCGTCAGGCGATCGGCAGCGAAGACGTCATCGACGTGCGCCCGGCCGATCTGCTCAAGCCGGAAATGACCAAGCTGCGTGCCGATATCGGTGCACTGGCCAAGTCCGAAGAAGACGTACTGACCTTCGCCATGTTCCCGGACATCGGCCGCAAGTTCCTCGAAGAGCGTGCCGCCGGCACCCTCACGCCGGAAGTGCTGTTGCCAATCCCGGAAGCGGGCGCCGTTGCTTCGGCGGGCGGCGAAGGCGTGCCGACCGAGTTCGTCATCGACGTCCACGGCGAAACCTATCGCGTCGATATCACCGGTGTCGGCGTCAAGGCTGAAGGCAAGCGCCACTTCTATCTGTCCATCGACGGCATGCCGGAAGAAGTGGTGTTCGAACCGCTCAACGAATTCGTTGGCGGCGGCAGCAGCAAACGCAAACAGGCCTCGGCACCAGGCCATGTCAGCACCACCATGCCGGGCAACATCGTCGATGTGCTGGTCAAGGAGGGCGACACCGTCAAGGCTGGCCAGGCGGTACTGATCACCGAAGCGATGAAGATGGAAACCGAAGTCCAGGCCGCCATTGCCGGCAAGGTTGCCGCGATTCATGTGGCCAAGGGCGACCGGGTCAACCCGGGCGAAATCCTCATCGAGATCGAAGGCTGAGATAACAGTCGCGATCCAACGCTTTAAACCTCGGGGGAGCATGTGCTCCCCTTTTTTTTGCCTGTGATTTTCCGACCTTGTCAGGTCATTGCCAGGGATCACATGTGGGAGCGAGCCTGCTTGCGAATGCGCCAGGTCAGCCAATAGCATCTTTGTATGATCCAGCGCTTTCGCGAGCAGGCTCGCTCCCACAGCAGGCGTGCTTAATCCATCAGAACGCCATGCGCCATTGACCCGCCACGCCATACGTTCGGCTGTCATTACCCAGCTCACCCGTTAAGCCCACGCCCAGTGTGTGCGCCGCCGATAGACCAAGGTCGAGCCCCGCATCCACCGCGAGGCTGTTCCGATCCAGTTCCGCCCCGGTCACTTCAAAGCGCTTGCCGCCCTTGCGCAGTTGCTGGCGGGTGTCGCTGTCGATCGCGCCGAAGGTATGTTTCCAGCCTGCGCTCAAGCGCGGGGTCAAATGCATGCCGTTATCCAGCGTATTGATCTGCGCAAGCCGCAGGCCAAAGGTGCTGCTGAAGTTGTCGCGAGTCTGCCCGAAGACTTTCAGCGCCGCGTCGCCGCCCTTTTCGTTGTAGCTGTCGCGTTGATAGCGCTGGTAGCCGAGGCTGGCGTAGGGCTCGAGGATCACGCTATCCCGGCCGAGATTGAACCCGGCTTCGGCGAATGCCTGTTGAGTATTGGCGTCGTAATTGCCCTTGAGACGATCGCTGAAACCCTTGAATGCGACCCTCCGTGTGCTGCTGCCGTCATGGCTGGCGTAGGTCGCGCCGAGGCGCAGCGACAGCGGGCCGTCCTGACGCATGGCGTAGGCGCCGAGATGCCAGCTGTCGAGATCGCCGTCGTACTGGCGGGCATCGAATTTCGTCTGCGATTTGCCGCCAATCAGGCCGACATGCCAGTGCTCGTCGAGTCGCCAGTCAGCGCCTACGACCAGCCCTTGCGTGGCATGTTGGAGGATGCCGTCAGCGTCGCGATCAACCTTGCCGCCGAGGCCCAACGCCTGAATCCACACCCGCCCGGAGTCTTCGTTGCCTGCGGCCTGACGCGGTGAACTGCGCGAGCCGTAGGTCGAGGCGGAATGATTGTCCAGCTGCCGCATTGCCGAAAGCATGCTCGTACTGACCGGCGTGATACTGCTCAGCGTGGCTTTGGCGAGGTTGGCATTGCTGCCTGCGGCAAGTTGATCGAGGGCGATGGGCGCGGTGGTTTTATCGCTGGTCAGCAGTGCGGCTACTGCCGCGTTAGCAGGTTTTGTAAGTTGAGGCACGGGCTGGGCGGCGGCTTCGCTGGTTTGCGCAGTCAAGATTTCGTTTGGTATCGATGAGGTCGCTGGCGCGGAGTCTTCAATCAGGGCTGCAACCGAGGTCAGGACTGGCACTGGCACTGGCACTGGCACTGCGATGACCGCTGCCGTAGGAGTTGAAGCGGGCATTGGCGAAGTGGGTGTTGAGGTCGGTGCAGTAGTAGCAATTAATGCTTCCTGCCCGGTAATACTGCCTGCAAGTGCAGCTGCGTTTTCCGTAGGCGCGAGGCTTTCAAGTGTTACATCATTGCGAGCGTAAGTCAGCCCAACCGATTTCTTGTTGTATTGAGCCGTGGCCGTCATATACGCCAGATCGTTCTCGATCCTGCCAAACTCGCCTTTCACCTCACGGGCTTCGATGATTTTGTATTGGCTGCTCTGCGGATATTCACCCGCCGCGACGACTTTCAGGGTGGCGCCGTCAAGCTGAGCTGTGCCATCGACCTTGATCGTCTGACCACCAGCGGGAGTGACCTCGTAAGCCAATTCGGCACCAGGCGCCAAGTGCAAATTACCTTTCACTCGCGGTGCGCCAAGCGCTGCATTGACGGTGAGCAGCCCACCCACCTCAAGATTTCCCACCGTGCCTTTACCGGCGAAACTGCCGCCATTCTGGACATACACATTACCCTTGATGCTGCCAAGGTTGGTCAGTGCCCCACCGCTGTTGACCAGAACGCCTTCATGAAAATCACCCTTTGAGCTCAGCGTCCAGTTGCCTTGGGCGACGAATAACCCATTGAAGTTGCGCGTGTCGTTCAACGCGCCGCCATCCGTAGCATTCAGAAACAACACGTTATCGCCCTTGCCGCCATCCAGCCGGCCAGTGAAGCTTGCGCCGTCTGTGAGGGTAATCAAGTCGTTGACGTCAGTCCCTTTGAACACGGTTTCCGGTGTCGTGAAGGTGATCGGTACCGTGCTCGCGTCAGTGAGAAAACCCTGGAGCCGTTCCATCGCCTGTTGCTTGGGGTTGGCTTCGGGCTGCTCCGTCGTTTCCATGCTTGGGGGCTGCTCAATTGCTTCAGTGGACTGCTCGGCGTTAGCCAGCGCTGCGCCACCCAGCGCCAGTGAAATAGCCAGAGCCAGGTGTTTTGGTGCGAATAGGTGTTGAGTGGGCATCAGGTTCGATTTCCGTATCGAGAAAATCCAACTCTATTGCTACCCGAGAAAAACCGATGTCGGCCGCTTCCCGCATCCACGCAGGCGACATCGGATCGTTCTGTGGAAAATCCTCACTGGATTTCGCAAACAATTCTTTTGCGCGGCGCCGCTTGTTCTTTTTCCTACAGCTTTCGCTTGAAGACGGCATTTTTATCAGCGTGAAGTTAAATGCTTATCTGCATTATTTTGCAGTTGGTAAGTTAGTAGCGAGGGCTGATGTGCATTTTGTTGCAGATTTGGGGCGTCTTCGGCTGCCAGAATGCACTATATTGCAATTATCGAAAATTTCTCTTTCTTGAAACGCATTAAAATGCGCACGGAATCAACATGTACAACCTGACACTCCAGATCTTCACCGCCGGGCAATGGCACGACGCGATGATTCTTGACTTCGATGATCCGGAAAAAGGCTTCGAAAGCCGCTGCAGTTTTGGCTATGAAGCGGACTATCTGGTGGAAAACATCGAGTTGATCGGGTCGCCTTTTTCCCAAGCCGTGAGTGCCCTGTATCCGCTGGATTGGGAAGGTCGGCGCGCGAAGACACCAGCCTTTGTCCACGACATCGCACCGGCAGGCGCAGCCAAGCGGTTTCTGCTCGCCCGCCTGGGTCAGGAAAGACCCGCCGAGATCAGCGCCGATCTGTTTCTGCTGGGTCGCAGTACACCGGCTCCCATTGGCAACATGCGAATAAAGGAATCGGCGGAAGCAGTCGATGAGAGGAAGCCGATCGGATTCAAGCGCGAGGAGGTCATTAGCCGCGACAACCGCTTTCTTGAATATGCCTACGAGCTAGGCGCGGCCATCGGTGGCGCGACGGGGGCAGGTGGGGAAGCTCCGAAGCTATTACTGGCAGAGAACAGCGCCGGGCTTCTGTATCCCGATGCGGTACTGGACGATGAAGAAGTGCGACAGCACTGGTTCGTGAAATTCGCCAGAAACAGGGGCGGGCAGACCGACCAGGACATCCTGCGCAGCGAATTCCATTACTACAAAGCGCTGCAGACATTGGGCATCGAAACGGTCGCGGCAGAAGGCCTGGCCTTGGAAGAGGCGAACAAACCGAGTTTGTGGATGCGGCGTTTTGATCGACAAGTGAAAGATGGAGCGGTGTCGCGTTTTGCCGTCGAATCGATTTATTCGCTGGCTGAAGTGACGACGCCAGGCAGCGCCATGAATCATCTGGAAGTGATCCGCATGCTCGCCGGGCTCTGGCGCAAAGCGGGTCAGGCCAGCCAGATTGCCGGCCTCGTCGCCGATTATCTGCGTCGCGACCTGATCAATAAAATCCTCGGAAACTCCGATAACCACGGTCGTAACACGGCGATCATCCGGCAAGAGAACGCTTTCCAGCTCGCGCCGATTTATGACCTCGCCCCGATGGTCATGGATGACGAAGGCGTGACTCGTACGACCAAATGGCCAAGAGAGTTGGAGCGGGCGGGCGATGTCGATTGGCGAGGTGTCTGCCGCGTATTGGCCGATAGCGCAGATCCGCACGATTCGTTGGCGGGGCTGGATGCCTCGGCGCTGTTCGAGGGCCTGCGCGCGGATGCCCGCCGTCTGGCCGCACTGCCGGATATTCTTGCGGCCAGCGGTTTGCCCGCCAGAACCATGAATCACCCGAGCGTTCATCTGAAAAACCTCGAGCAACGTTTGAAAGAGTGGGACCTGCAATGAGTCTGACCGTCCTCGAGCGCACGGCGCTCATCGAAAGCATTCAGCAATCACTGGCCGAAGGCACTCTGGAAATCGGTGACGCCGTGCGCCGTTTACGGGTCGAAGTCACCGGTCTGCATCAGTCCCAGTTCGCGAAGATGTGCAAGATTTCAGTGCGCACGCTGGTGCATATCGAACATGGCGAAGGCAATCAGACCCTGAAGTCGCTGAACGCGGTGTTCCGCCCCTTCGGCATGAAAATGGGCGTAGTGCGGATTCGCCGGGACACCATTTGAATGCACCTCAACTACGGCGTACATACGCCTTGCCGTAATGCCGCTCCATCCGTGCCTGAATCAGCTCCAGCCCGATCGACATCAGCCAGTAGATGATCGCCGCCGTGGTGAGCATTTCGATGTAGCGATAGCTTGAGCGCCCGTAGGACTGGGCGAGAAACATGACTTCCCAGACACCCATCACCGAGATCAGCGACGAGTCCTTGAGCATCGAGATGAACTGGTTGGTGGTCGGCGGGATGATGGTGCGCATGGCCTGGGGCAGGGTGATGCGCCAGAAGATCACGCTTTCGCGCAGGCCCAGCGCCAGGGATGCTTCGCGTTGGCCGTGATCGACGCCGAGGATGCCGGCGCGGAAGATTTCGCTCAGGTAGGCGCCATAGTTCAGCGACAGGGCAATGATGCCGGCGACGATGGCGCCGGGGACGATGCCCAGTTGCGGCAGGCCGAGGTAGATCAGCAGGATCTGGATCAGCAGTGGCGTGCCGCGAAAGAACGAGGTGTAGAAACTGGCGATGCCAAACGCCACGGCGCTGTTCGACAGGCGCGCCAGCGCGGTGATGAAACCGAGCAGCGACGAGGCGATGATCGAGCATGCGCAGAGAAACAGCGTCAGCGCTGCGCCTTGCAGGAAGCCGTTCGGCGCCAGCTTCAGGCCAACGAGGTTGGGCAGCTTGTCGAGGATGATCGCGAACTTCAGGTCGAAGCTGAGGAAGAATCCGGCAAACAGGCAGAACAGCGCCGCCCACGTCAGGTACAGGCGCGTTCGGAAACCAAAGAGCTTTTGCAGGCGTGTTTCAGCCACCGGTTGCGGTGGCTGGGGCGGGGTCGGAAAGGAAGTCATTGGCTGATATCGGCGCCGATCCATTTCTGCGACAGCTTGCTCAGGGTGCCGTCCTGTTTCAGTTGTGCGAACACCTCGCGCACCTTGGCGTCCCACTGCGGATCACCCTTTTCGATGGCCACCGAGTTCGGTTCCGAGTAGAGCGGTTCGCCGGCCAATTTGAAGCGCTGGTCCTGGTTCAGGCGCGGCTGTGCGGTGACCAGATTGGTGAGGATCGCATCCAGGCGCACGCCGCCGCCCAGGCCCAGATCCTGGAAGGCGACGTTGTCGGTGTCGTACGGGGCGATCTGCACATCCTCGAACGGATACTGCAACTGCGTATCCTCGGCGCCTTCGATGACCAGGTTCTTGTTCAGATAACTTTCGTAGCTGGAGGCGCTGGTGAGGCCAACCTTTTTGCCGCTCAGGTCCTTGGCGCTGTGAATGCGATCGTCCTTGGCGTTGACCACGATCACCGCTGGCGAAGCGTAATACTCGACCGGGAAGTCGAACACTTCGGCGCGGGCCTTGCTCGGGGTCATCGAGCAGATGCAGATGTCGTAGCGCCCGCTCCAGCGGCCGGCGGCGATCACGTCCCAGGACGGCGTTTCCAGACGCAGTTTGACGCCAAGCTTGTCCGCCACCGCTTTGGCAACGTCGACATCGAAACCGTCGAGTTGATTCTGCTCATTGAGAAACGAGAAGGGCGGATAGCTTTCCATGAGCACGCCGACCAGCTCTTTTTTCTGTTCGACACGGTCCAGCGTCGCGCCGCCGAAGGCTTGGGTGGAGGCCAGAATGGTCAGGCCCAGGGCCAATAGCGGTTGGAATTTCACAGTCGCTTCCTGTTGAAAAAAGAGGTTGTTATTAACCGAGTGGTGCGTATTAAATAGTTATAAGAACGACTCTGATAGTGAGTTATTTTCATAAGCATATGAGTGAAAAGCATATGGGCGCAGCGAACAGGGTCATTCTCGATGGCGGCATGGGCCGCGAGTTGCAACGCGCCGGCGCACCGTTTCGCCAACCGGAGTGGTCGGCACTGGCGCTGAGTGAAGCGCCGCAGGCGGTCGAGGCGGTGCATGCCGCGTACATCAACAGCGGCGCCGACGTGATCACCAGCAACAATTACGCGGTGGTGCCGTTTCACATTGGCGAGGCGCGCTTTGCGGCTGAGGGCCAGGCGCTCGCGGCACTGGCGGGGGAGTTGGCGCGGCGGGCGGTGCAGGCATCCGGCAAGCCAGTGCGTGTTGCCGGGTCGTTGCCGCCGCTGTTTGGTTCGTATCGTCCGGATCTGTTCGAAGCGGATCGCGTGACCGAGCTGCTGACGCCGCTGGTCAATGGGTTGGCCCCGCATGTTGATCTGTGGCTGGCGGAAACCCAGAGTTCGATTATCGAGGCGCGGGCCATTCACGCCGGGTTGCCGAAGGACGGCAAACCGTTCTGGCTGTCGTTCACCCTCAAGGATGAAGACACCGATGAAGTGCCGCGCCTGCGCTCCGGTGAGCCGGTAGCCGAAGCGGCTGCGGTGGCGGCTGAACTTGGTGTCGAAACCCTGCTGTTCAATTGCAGTCAGCCTGAAGTGATTGGCGCGGCCATCGACGCGGCGCGCGCAACCTTTGAGCGTCTCGGCGTCACGATCAATATCGGCGCGTATGCCAACGCGTTTCCTCCGCAACCGAAAGAAGCCACGGCCAACGACGGGCTCGACCCGTTGCGTGACGATCTCGATCCGCCGGGGTATCTGCACTGGGCGCTGGACTGGCAACAGCGCGGCGCCAGTCATCTGGGGGGTTGCTGCGGGATCGGCCCGGAGCACATTGCGGTGCTGGCGCAAGAACTGCGTCGTTAAGAAAGAACCCGCCAATTGTGGGAGCGAGCCTGCTCGCGAAAGCGGTCAGTCAGTCAATATTTCAGTGACTGACACAGCGCCTTCGCGAGCAGGCTCGCTCCCACAGGGGCTTTGTGACGATCAGCTACGGCACTCGGCCAAGCCTTTCACCTGGCCATCAGGCGTCTGGTTTTCATCGCTCAGCCAGCGCTCGAATCCCGCACCGATCGCCGGCCATTCCGCATCCAGAATCGAATACCACGCGGTGTCGCGGTTCTGCCCCTTGACCACCATGTGCTGGCGAAACACCCCTTCGAAACTGAAGCCCAGACGCTCCGCCGCGTATTTGGAGCGGGCGTTGCCGTTGTTGCACTTCCATTCCAGGCGCCGGTAACCCAACTCGAACGAATACTTGGCCAGCAGGTACACCGCCTCGGTGCTTTTCGGCGAGCGTTGCATTGGCGCACCGAAAGTGACGTGGCCGATTTCGATGCGGCCCTGCGCCGGGACGATCGACATCAGGCTGAGGATGCCTTGCACCTGACCAGTCGCGCGGTCGATGACGCTGAAGAAATATGGGTCGCTGTTGGCCGCATGATTGTTCAGCCAGTCGTTGAACGCGCTGCGCTCGCGAAACGGACCGTAAGGCAAGTAATCCCAGAGCTTCGGATCGGCACCCGGCCCTTCGAGGGCGGCGTAAAGCTCATCGCCATGGCGCGCAGGGTCGAGTTTTTCCAGACGAATGAAACGGCCCTCAAGCAGGGTGGCGGAGGGGGCGGGGACGCCTTTCCAGTCAGCGAGTGAAGCGGTCATGTGCGCGTCTCCTTACAGTGCCTTGCGAAATTGGATGAAGCCCGGGCGTTCAGCGATGCGCTCGTAGAGCTGGATCGCGGTGGCGTTGGTTTCATGGGTCAGCCAGTGGACTTTGCAGCAACCATCTGCCTTGGCGGTAGCGTAGACATGCTCGATCAACAGCCGACCGACACCGGTGCCACGGGCTTCCGGCACCACCAGCAGATCCTGCAGATAGCAGGAGTTTTCGATGCTCCAGTTCGAGCGATGATAGATGTAATGCACCATGCCCAACGCTTTGCCTTCAGCCCAGGCGAGGGCGGCGTGGGTCGGTTCATTCGGGTCGAGAAAGCGCTGCCAGGTGCTTTGGGTGACGGCGCCCGGCAGTTCGGTGTTGTAGAAGCGCAGGTACGCCTGCCATAGCGGCAGCCAAGCGGCGTGGTCATTGGCGCTGACCGGGCGAATGTCGATCTGGGTCATGGGTAGATCCTTAGCGCATCAGGCTGGCAAGGGTTTGGTCGTTGGCGTCGGGGCTGGCGGCGAGGCCTTCGCGCACCCCGGCGATATCTTCGGCGCTACGGTTTTGGCTGAGCTTGCGTTTGCCTTCGAGGCGGTCGATGGGAATGGCAAAACCGACGATGGCTTTGAGCATGGTGTCGATGTAATCGGCTGGCGCATCGTCCACCGACCACGGCTGGGCACGGCCTGCCTCGTGACGGTCGGTGAGGGTGCTGACGATGTCGAGCAACCGGCCGCCATCGCTGAAGGTCTCGGCCTGGCCGTAGGCGTGCACGGCGATGTAGTTCCAGGTCGGCACGACTTTGCCGTGCTCGGCTTTGCTCGGATACAAGCTTGGGCTGACGTAGGCGTCCGGGCCGGCGAAGATCAGCATGGCCTCGGCGCCGTCACGCAGGTCTTTCCACTGCGGATTGGCCTTGGCCAGATGGCCGTAGAGCGTGCCGTATTCGCCCTGTTCGCGATGCAGCAGCACCGGCACGTGGCTGGCTTGCAGGCCGCTTTCGCCGTGGCTGACCAGAATGGCCAGGCGCGTGGCGAGGATCAGTTCGTGCAGTTGGGACAAGTCTTCGATGGCAAAGGCGCGTGGCGTGTACATGGACAGATTTTCCTTGGCGAATGCCTGCATCCTAGGCAGGCTATTGGTCCGTTGTAAGAGCCATTGCTGAGCCATTTCATAGGTCCATTCGCCATGCCTGATCTGCCACCCTTGTCGATGCCTTTCAATCCGGCCGGAATCGAGCTTGATCGCCGTCAGGGCCTGAGCCGCCAGCTCTATCAGGCTCTGCGCCTGCGGGTGCTGGATGGACGTCTGGCCAGTGGCACGCGATTGCCGGCCAGCCGAGATCTGGCCTCGGCGCTGGGCATTTCCCGCAACAGCGTGGTGCGCGCCTACGATCAGTTGTATGCCGAGGGCTTTATCGAAGGGCGCGTGGGCGACGGTACTTACGTGGCGCAATTGGCTCAGGCATCCACGCCTGAGAAAAAACTATCCACAAATTCATCCACAGGCTTACCCACAGCCTTATCCACAAATTGGCTGGATTTACCTGTGAATTCATCCAGCAAAGTTATCCACAGCGACGGATTTTCCCGCATTGAAAAGCATCATTTGCCGCGACCACCGAGCGGTCCGCCGCGTGCTTTTCGGGTGGGTGTGCCTGCATTCGATCTGTTTCCGTTCGAGGTTTGGGCCAAGCTCAACGCGGCTTTCTGGCGCAAACCGGATCTGCAGCAGCTGTGTTACGGCGACCCGGCCGGTGACGCGCGGCTGCGCGGCATGATTGCTGCGTATTTGCGCAGCTCGCGCGGTATGCAGTGCACGGCTGAGCAAATTGTGATCACCAGTGGCGCGCAGCAGGGCATCAGCCTTTGTGCACAGCTGCTGGTCGAGCCTGGGGACGGCGTGGCGATCGAGAATCCGGGCTATCGCGCGGCCGGACATGCCTTCGCTGTAGCGGGGGCGAAATTGCATGGGGTGGCGGTAGACAGCGACGGCATTGATTGCAGCGCCATGGCTCAGCTCAGCGATTGTCGGGTGGCTTACGTGACGCCGTCTCATCAGTACCCGACCGGTGTGGTGATGAGCCTGGCCCGGCGTCTGGAGCTGCTCGCCTGGGCCGAGCGTGTCGGCGGCTGGATCGTCGAGGATGATTACGACGGCGAGTACCGCTACACCGGCGCACCGCTGGCGCCGTTAGCGGCACTTGACCGTCAGGGGCGTGTGCTCTACGTCGGCACGTTTGGCAAAGTCGCTTTTCCGGCGTTACGCCTGGGTTATCTGGTGCTGCCGCCCGCGCTGGTCGAGGCGTTCGCGCAACGCCGCGCCGTCGATGTGCGGCACTCGGAGGTCAGCACGCAAGCGGTGATGGCCGAATTCATGGCCGCCGGGCATTTCCAGCGGCATATCCGCCGCATGCGCCGGGCTGCGCTGAGCCGACGCAACTGCCTGCTCGAAGGCTGGCCGACGGTCGCCGGCGTCGGTCAACTGCCCGCCGTGCCGGCCGGGCTGCACTTGACCGTCGCCGTGGACAGCATCGAGCGCGAGCAGCAATTGATCGCTCAGGCCGCTGAGGTCGATGTCGAAATCAACGGCCTGAGCAGCTACTGGCTCCCCGATTCGACTACGCCCATGGATAAGCGCGCCGGCCTGGTGTTGGGGTTCGCTGCTGTACCAGAGCCAGCAATCAAAGCGGCGCTGTCGCGTCTGCGGCAGGCTTGGCGAGATTGAAGAACAGCGTTTCGGCGCTGCGACTGGAAATTTCGCTGCGATGGATTTCGATCAGCCTCTGATTATCCACATCGGTTATTTCAGAGGTGCCTCCCAGGCGGTGCTGGGCAACTGTCTTCATGTGTCCACGCAAAAATGCGCCATCGGGCGCGTCGGCGCTGCTGTAATGGAAATGCGCATAGCAGAGGACCTTGTCGGTATGCGCATCACGAATCTGATACTCGTCAAGGAAGTCATTCTTATGGCGCCTCAGGCGCCGTCGGGTCAGGGTTTTCGAAATGTTCACTTCGCCCTTGTCCTTGAGCCACTCGACCCCGGCGGCTGTTGGTAGTTGTTGCTTGACCAGACGGATTCGTGTGCTGGTGCCCTTTTCCTCCAGCGTCGTAGCCGCAGCGTCGAGCTTGTGGTTGAGCGTCTCGGACGGTTCATGCAGAGCAGCGGTGAGGTTACTCGCCGTCAACGCTTCATCGATGGCGGCACCGGCCTTGCGCAACAGGGCGGCGTGGTTGTGGTATTCCTCTTCGACTTCCACCGGAATGCGCGAGCCGCGTTTGAGGCGCGCCTCGATGCGCCGATGGAACGCCGCCAGCCCGTCGATCAAGGCCTGCCCTGCGCTGATGCTGTTGTTGAGGTTGGGCCGGGCTTTTGGCGACGGTGCCGGCCGTGCATTCTGTTCGACCCAGATACCTGGCGACTCCTCCTTGAATGTCGCGATGACTCTCGTCAGTGCTGTACTGACCTCGACCAGATCGGTGTCTTTGCCGTCGAGGCTTTTTTTCCGTTCGCCGACCAGGATGCCCTTGTTGCGCGTCTTGATGATCTGCCGATTCGAAGATGACGTGGAAGGTCTCGACGGACCGGCTTGCGGCACCAGTAAATGCCGGTAGCGCAACAGATCGGCGA
Organism: Pseudomonas sp. 67(2021); assembly: GCF_017491835.1. NCBI lineage: Bacteria > Pseudomonadati > Pseudomonadota > Gammaproteobacteria > Pseudomonadales > Pseudomonadaceae > Pseudomonas > Pseudomonas sp. 67(2021). The sequence continues at coordinate 553,763 of NZ_JAFGYL010000001.1, read as the reverse complement.
GTCGATTGTCGGCGCTTTCCTTGAATGCGGCCACTCGCGCCTGCAACTGCTTGAGTCGCTCCGTGTGTATGTGTTCGGAATATTCACTCGCCAGGTCATCGAATCGCTTGTCCACGGAAGCAAACTGTTCGCTCACCTGGCTCAGGGCGTCGATGCGTATGCGCAGATCACTGAGGCTTTCATCGGCGCTCAGGTCCCGTGAACTCTGAACGTTCAGCGCAGCATCTTCGAACAGACCGGCCAGCGCTTGTTGTGCCTCGACATGAGCGGTGGAATCGCCGGGCTTGATGCAGGTGTACTGGCCGAGACTGATCTGCAAAGTCTTCAGATCATCCAGCGGGTAGGGCGCAAGGCTGATGTTGTATTTCTGCTTTACATCAAAGCCATCCGGTCCCAGCCTGGTGAGCTCCTTCATGCAGGCTTCAGCCGACTCCATTTTCTCGATAATGGTTTGAGTGACATCGTTCAACTGTTCGAACGCAGAGGTGGCTGCCTGCGATTCGCTGCGCAGTTCGTCGTCGAGTATCGCCTGCACCGCCAGTACCCGCTGCTGGTAATCCGAAGCGTTATTACTCAGCCACTCCTGTCCCAGAAACAACTGCATGTCCAACCGCTCCGGCATTACCGTGCGGTAGTTGGGAATGGATTGCTTGCAGTTGAGTTTCTTGATCAGCTTAATGTTTGCGGCATATTCGTTGTGCTGTGAATCGAGCGTGGCAAGGTACTGCGCAAGCGCTTGCTCGCGTGCCTGCGCAGGGGCATCGTGCAGGCTGTTGCGGTCTGCATCGAGACGGCTCCCTTTGCTCTCCATCGTCAAATCGAACGCAGTAATCTGCTCGGCCAATACGGCCACCTCCTTGGTTCTTATGCCTTGCGCGGCTTGGCGACCTTCTTCCAATCCGCCGCCGCGCAGACGCAAGCGCAGATCGATTACCCACTGGCCGTTGGCGGTATAGGCCAGCCTGGGTCCGGCAGGTCGGGTGGGCTGACGCGTATCGACAATGTGCACATCGCCATGCGCGTTGCGCGCGACTTCGAACCAGCGTTCACCGACGCGGGCGTACCATTTGTCTGCGTGGGCGTAGAGGCCTCGCTGCGCACCCTCTCTGGTGGCAGCGCCAAGCCCTTTGGGCTTGCCGACCTTGAACGTATCCAACAGCTTGGCGAGGGCCAACGGGGATCGTTTCAGCGCCGTGATGCTGTCGATCGATGTGCCATGGGCTTCGGTCAATTGCGGGCCGGTGATGTCCGGCTGGCGCAGCGCTTTGACGATTCTGGCGGCAGGTTTGCTCGTCGCTGTGTCCTCTTCGAGCGTCGTGGCCACGGGCGTCGATGGCGCATCACCGATTGCCGCACGATGGGCGAGCACCATGCCCAGCGCCAGAAGGATATCGGCGATGGCCGTCCAGGCGACTTTCGCCGATTGCTCGTTGGCGCCGTCGGTGATTTCCTGCAGATCATCCATGATCTGCCAGATCCACGCCGCTGTACCTACGCTGCGGCCCAGAAACGGCAGTGCGGCATTGAGCATCACCCATCCACCCTGTTTCAGCGAGGCCCAGCGTGCTTCTGCATCGGAGACCGATTGCCGGTCGGCTTGAGTGACAAGCGCCTTGACGTTGCGTTCGTGCAGGGTGGCGAGGACATCGCTGGCGATCACCTGAGTGCCCAGCGCGACCGCGCCGGACATGTCCAGTGCTGTGGTCGGGTTGATCATCAGTTGCGGGATCGTCCAAACCGACGGCAGCCTGGCGGTGAAGACGAACTGGCTGTAATTGAAGCGCACATCGTCCGGCAACCAGGCCAGTACCGAATCGCGCAGATGTCGCGAATGCTGGATCGCAAAGAGCAGATTGGCAAATCCCGGATATTGCAGCAGAGCCTTGTCGAACAACGGTCGATACAGCACGCACGGCCCTTTGTCGGCATCGCGCGGGCCTATGACATACATGTTGTCGACAGTGTCTGCGGTGGAGCGACTGCGATGGGCCACGAACGCCAATGGGCGAATGACGATTTCCTCGCCATCGACGTAGCGTTCTGCGTCAGTCGTGGCCAATGCGGCAACCACGTATCGATAACCCGATTCGTCAATGCCGGCTCTGCCCTGGATCTTGTGCTGCAACGCCAGCAATGGCAGCTCGACGCGTAGCTGACTGGTATACAGCCTTTCCAACCGTGACGCTTGCACTGAGTCGTCTATCAGTACGGCCTTGAGATGCGCCGGGTAGGTCTTGCCGATGTCGACCGTGCTGACCAGCTTCTCCAGAAAAGTCGCGCTCATCCACTCGGGTACGGGGCTGCCATCCTTGTACCGCACAGTCTTGTTGCCCAAGGGCAGGCCGGCGAGGTTTTGCAGGGCAAGCTCGGTCAGCGTCCATGTCTGAGTCTGAGTATTTCCCGGCAACACAAACGTGCCCCAGACCACGAGACTGGTGATGGTGATTTCGATGTTGTCGATGTCCAGGTCTTTGGCGTCGGGCTGCTCCTTGAGAATCTGTTTGATCAGCGCTGCCCGAGTGAACGCCTGCAGGCTGGTGATTTCATTCTGAAAGGATTTGCCGTTGTTCTCGTGCTGCAGCGTCGTCAGGTCCAGCAGGTGCCGGCTGTAACGTGTCTGATCGATGGGCAAGGCGTCGTTCAGCCAGTCCGGAAGCATCGGCTGTAAACGCTCGAAGTGCGCTTCGAGGCGCGGTGTCGGTTGTGCCGGTTTGCCGGCCGTGCCGGTATGCGGATAGACGCGTTTATCAGGGGAGTCCTGAAAAAAACTGATTTTGCCCAAGGCATCCGCTTCCAGGGAAATCAGGGTGCAGGCCTGCTGGTCGAAGAAATTGCCCTGGGGTTCGACCAGCCGCCACTTGAGATCTTCGCCCGAGGCGCTTGCGCCATATATCCGCAACAGAGCCTCGCCGAGTTCCTCCAGTGAATCGAAACGCTGAAAGCCCTGAGTAATCGCGTGGGTGAGAATCAACGTACGGTCTGCGATGCTGCCGACCAACACTGCGGCGTCGAGCAGGGTCAAGTGGCTTTGCGTGTCGGCGTTCCCCCGATCGAGATCAATCAGATATGCCTTTGCCGAGTACGGGGCGGGGGCCAGGCGTTGTTGCGGGTCGGGCTGTTTGAAAATCGCCTGGGCCATGGCGATTTCATCGGCATCCCAGCCGACGCTGGCATCGACGTTCCACAGGTTGCGCAGTGCCTCGGACAATTGCTGCCAGCGCGGTTGCCCGGGATAGGTGAACTCGTCCCAGTAGTCGACGTGCTGTTCCTTGTAGGCGATGAACAGCAGCGGTGCCAGTTCGTTGAGCAACAGGCCGATCGCATCGATCTTCACCGGCAGATGCGCAGGGGCTGGCACGCCGGGTTGCAGGGTCAGGTAATGCTCACCATCGAGGTACGTCACCGTGGTACCGGACAGGCCGAGCCGCACCAGGGCGTTGGTCAGCGATCCAGCCTGATACCCGTCGGGTACTACTCGACCCTCCACAATGGCCCAGGTGGGTTGCACGACCATCGCCAGACGCGGGTCTATGTCGAGATTCGGATACAACGTCTTGAGGGCTTCGCGCAGCGTTTTTGATGCGACTTCTTGCAGCGAGGGGCCGGTAACCAGCTGAGTCACGATATCGACGGCACTGGCTTTGGGAATGGCGGTCATGTTGGTTTCCTGCTCTGTCGGGACGCCGCGAGGGCGGCGGAGCAGGGCAAGTTAAAAGGCGCGACAGCGACCCGTGCGGTAGATAAAGCTGCCAGGCAAAAAAAGACCCGCCTCGGCGGGTCTTCGGCAAACGAGCCGGTTTCAGGTCCCGGACTTGATTTTCGTCCAGGCCCGCGTGCGTGCGCGTTCGGCATCCCGAGGCAGCGGCTGCAAGGTGTAGAGCGTGCTCATTGCCGCATCGGTCGGGTACAGGTTCGGGTTGTTGCGAATGGCCGGATCGACCAGGCCGGTGGCATCCTTGTTCGGGTTCGGATACCCGACAAAGTCGCTGACCGGGGCAATCACCGCAGGTTGCAGCAGATAGTTGATGAAGGTGTAGGCGTCCTCGGTGTTCTTCGCACCCTTGGGAATCGCGAGCATGTCGAACCAGATCGGCGCGCCTTCCTTGGGCAAGCGCATATCGACCACCACGCCGTTCTTCGCTTCCTTGGCGCGGTTGGCCGCCTGCGAGAAACTGCCGGAATAACCGACGGCCACGCAGATGTCACCGTTGGCGATGTCGGCCATGTATTTGGAGGAATGGAAGTACGTCACATAGGGGCGGATCTTCAGCAGCAGCGCTTCAGCCTTGGCGTAATCCGCCGGCTTCTTGCTGTTGGGGTCCAGACCCAGGTGTTGCAGGGCCAGCGGCAGAATCTCCGACGGCGAGTCGAGCAGGGCGACGCCGCACTGCTTGAGCTTGCTGATGTTTTCCTCTTTGAAGATCAGGTCCCAACTGTCCACGGGCGCGTTATCGCCCAATGCTGCCTTGATCCTGGCCGGGTTGAAGCCGATCAGGATGGTGCCGTACATGTACGGCACGGCGAACTTGTTCCCCGGATCATTGGCCTCGATCAGCTTCATCAGTTTCGGATCGAGGTGATTCCAGTTCGGCAGTTTGCTGCGATCCAGCGGCTGGAACACCCCGGCCTCGATCTGCTTGGCGAGGAACACGTTGGACGGCACCACCACGTCATAGCCGGAGTTGCCAGTAAGCAGTTTGGCCTCGAGCGCTTCGTTGGTGTCGAAGATGTCGTAGATCAGTTTGGTCTGGCTGTTCTGTGCCTTGAAGTCTTCCAGCGCCTTGGGCGTGATGTAGTCGAACCAGTTGTAGACGCGCAGGGTGCGCTCTTCGGCGTGGGCGCCAGCGCTCAGCAGGGCCGCGCACAGCGCCGAGGCGATCAGTCGCTTTTTCATTGTTCAAAACCTTCCAGCACGTTCACCGCGTTGATGCCGATTTCTTCAACGGCGTAGCCACCTTCCATGACAAACAGGGTCGGCTTGCCGAGGGCGGCGATGCGCTTGCCCATGGCCAGATAATCCGGGCTGTCGAGTTTGAACTGCGAGATCGGGTCGTCCTTGAACGTGTCGACGCCGAGGGAGACGACGATGATGTCCGCGCCATAGCGATCGATCTCGTCGCAGGCCTGATCCAGCGCCGCGCTCCACACATCCCAGCCGGAACCGGCCGGCAGTGGATAGTTGAAATTGAAACCTTCACCGGCGCCTTCGCCGCGTTCGTCGTCATAGCCGAGGAAGAATGGAAACTCCGCTTCCGGGTGGCCGTGGATCGAAGTGAACAGGACGTCGCTGCGTTCGTAGAAAATCGACTGAGTGCCGTTGCCATGGTGGTAGTCGACGTCAAGAATCGCGACTTTCTTGTGGCCCTGATCGAGAAAGGCCTGAGCGGCGATGGCGGCGTTGTTGAGGTAGCAATATCCGCCCATCAAGTCGCTGGCGGCGTGATGTCCCGGCGGACGGCACAGGGCGAAGGCCGCTCGTGCGCCACGCTGGATTTCTGCTTGTGCGGTCAGGGCCACTTGCGCTGCGCTGTAGGCCGCTTGCCAGGTACCGGCGGTAATCGGCGCGCCGCCGTCGAAGCTGTAATAACCGAGCTGGCCATGCAGGCTGGTCGGTTTGATCGCACGCAGCGTGCGCGCCGGCCAGGTGTAGGGCAGCAAGTCGCCGTCAGTGTTGAACTCGGTCCAGCGCTGCCATGCACCTTTGAAAAACTCCAGATAGTCGCGGCTGTGAATGCGCGCGATCGGCTCCAGGCCGAAATCCTTCGGCGCTTCGACCGCACCGAGGTTTTGCTTGTGCACGCGTTGCAGCACATGGTCGGCACGCGACGGCATCTCGAAGCACGGCTTGAGCTGGCCATCGATGAGTTCGCAGCGGCCATGGTGCAAGTGGTGATCGTCTGAGTAGATCGTCAGCATTTGTTGTTCTCCGCAAGGCTGGTTCGGTGGCCTTCAGTGTTGCGGCGCAAGTTGAATCGGAGAACGTCGGGAGCGGCCAAAAGGGGATCGATATGGCCAAAACCTCTGACCGCAATTCGCCCCTTGTTCATGCAGGCTCATGCCTGGAGCACACATCAATGCGGTCGGAACTGACTCGGCGCCACGCCACTCCAGCGCACAAACGCATGGCGGAAACTCGCGGTCTCGCTGAAGCCCAGCGTCTCGGCGATCCGATAGATTGGCAACTGGTCTTCACACAACATCTGCTTGGCCCGTTCGAAGCGCAGTTCATCGAGCAGTTCCTGATAGCTGCTGCCCATGTCTTTCAAATGCCGACGCAGGGTGCGCGGTGAGCACTTCATCTGCTGTGCCAGACCTTCCAGTCCCGGCGCGGCATTCAATTGTGCGCTGAGCAACTGCCGAATCCGCCCCAGCCAGGCCTGGCGTCCGGTGAACTCCAGATTCTGTTTGCGGCAGCGCTCTGCCATCGCCTGATGGGTGATCGCGTCGGCCAGCGGCAGCGGCTGCTCGAGCCAGTGGCGGTCGAAGGCGAAGGCGTTGTCCTTGGCCGAAAAGTGCAGCGGCGAGTCGAAGGGTTCGGCGTAGCTGTCGCGATAGTCCGGCGCTGCATGTTCGAAGCGCGTGGCGCGCAGCGGCAGCGGATGGCCGAGCAAGTCGTCGCAGATGACTTTCAGTGACACCAGACAGAATTCGGCGTTGAACACCGCCATCGCCGGGCTTTCACGGTAATCAGCAGCGACGAACCAGACCTGCTCGCCATCGTCTTCCAGGCTCAGTTCGAACAACGTGCCCAACAGCGCCGGATAACGGATCGCCAGACGCAAAGCGTCACCGAAGGTGGCACAGGTCAGCAGGGCGTAACCGAGCATGCCGTAACAGGACACGTGCATGCGCCGGCCCAACTCAAGGCCGATGTCACGTTTGAGCGCGACCGCGTTGGTGCAGACCTGCATCTCTTGATGGGTGGTGATGCGCGTATCGGCACGCTGCAGATCGGCCGCCACGATGCCGCTGCCAGCCAGCAGCGCCTCGCTCGACAGGCCTTCGGCCTTGAACGTGTTGAGGATCAGCGAGACCGCGTTGAGGGTGGTGAGGTGGGAGTGGAGCATGGGATCTTCCAGCCTGGAGGTGGCTGGAACGCAGCAATTTATATGCCGTACAAAAATCCCTGGTGGGAGCGAGCCTGCTCGCGAAAGCGGTGTGTCAGGCACACGAATGCCGAATGTGTCATGGCTTTCGCGAGCAGGCTCGCTCCCACAGGGGGATTTGCGTTGTGACAGATCAGCTCAGTTCGCCGCAGAGATCCAGTTCGATCAATCGTCGCACTTCCGCCGTTTCCAGCCCGGCCCCCAGCAAACCATGCAACTTGCCGAACGCCGCCTCGCGCGTCATGCCGCCACCGGACAACACGCCGACCCCACGCAAGCGGCTGCCAGCCTCGTAGATATCCAGCTCGACCCCACCTTCATGGCATTGCGTCACTGCAGCCACCACCACGCCGTTATCCCGTGCGCGGCCAAGGCTGACGAGGAACTCTGGATTGTCGCTCGGCCCGGTCCCGCTGCCGTAGCATTCCAGCACCAGACCTTGAATGCCGCTGTCGAGCAGACCGTCGAGAACCTCGGCACTGATCCCGGGAAACAGCGGCAACACCGCGACTTTCGCCAGTTGCTTCGGCTGGTTGTAGTTCAGCGCGACTGGAATCGAAGGCGCCTTCACACCACCGCCCTGACGCTCCAGGCGTTTGAACGGATGGCGGCCGAAGCTGCGCACTTTCGCGCAGCGGGTCGGCGCCAGCAGTTCACCGTGGAAGTACAAATGCACGCCCGGCGCCAGGCCCTGGCCGAGGGCGACCAGCGCGCCGCCGAGGTTTTCCCAGGCATCGCTGTCGGTCACGCCCGCCGGCAACATCGAGCCGGTGAAACACACGCGGGCATGTAGGCCGAGCAACTGAAAACTCATCGCCGCCGCGCTGTACGCCAGCGTGTCGGTGCCGTGCAGGATCAGCACGCTGTCGCAGCCTTGCACGTCCACGGCATCGACCACCGCTTCGCGCAGTTGCTGCCAGTAGGCCGGGGTCATGTTGGCGCTGTCGATCAGCGGAGACATTTCCCGAAACTGCCACTGCGGCACTACCAGCTCAGGCTGGCTGTGCAGATAGTCGCGCATCCGCGCTTCGAAACCGGACGCCGGGGCCAGCCCGTTGGCGCTGGCCTGCATGCCGATGGTGCCACCGGTGTAGAGCACCATGACGTGTTGAGCGGCGGGATAGGTCGACGAGCTCATAGGATTCTCCGAAACGATGAGGGCCTTGCAGGAGCGAGCAGGCTCGCTCCTGCAGGTTATTGCATCACAATAACTGACGGGCGCAGGGGATGCGCCCGTCATTCACCTGTCAGCGTTGCGCTGCAGGTACGCCTTGCGGCGCAGTTTCAGTCTGGCCCGCCGCTGCTGGCGGGTTCACCGGCCAGGCGTTGCGATCCAGATCCAGGTCGGCGAATTTGCTCGAATCAAACACTGGCTGTTTGACGCCGGCGCGACGCTGCTCATCGTAGTCGCGCATCACCCGCAGGCCGACCTTGAACAGCATGGCCAGGGCCACCAGGTTGACGAAGGCCAGACAGGTCATGGTGATGTCGGCGAAGGCGAACACTGTCGTCAGGTCCTGCATCGAACCCCACACCACCAGCGCCAGCACCAGGCCGCGGAACAGCATCAGCAGGGCGCGGTTGCGGCTGAGGAACTGCAAGCTGTTCTCGCCCAGGTAGTAGTTGTAGAGGATGCAGGTGAAGACGAACAGCGACAGCGCGACGCTGACGAACATGCGACCCCAGTCACCGACCACGGCAGCCAGCGAGTTCTGGGTCAGGACGATGCCGTCACCTTCGAAGCCCGGGGTGTAGAAGCCCGACAGCAGGATCAGCAGCGCGGTGCAGGTGCAGATCACGAAGGTGTCGAGGAACACGCTGAAAGCCTGGACCACGCCCTGCGCGCCCGGGTGCTTGACGGCGGCCACAGCGGCGACGTTCGGCGCACTGCCCAGGCCCGCTTCGTTGGCGAACACGCCACGCTTCACGCCCATGACAATGGCGCTGCCGAGCAGACCGGCAAAGGCCGGGTCGAGGCCGAAGGCGCTCTTGAAGATGGTTTCCAGCATGGCCGGTACGTGTTCGATCTGGGTGCCGATCACGTACAGGGTCACGCCGATGTAGGCCAGGGTCTTGATCGGTACCAGCAGGTCGGAGACCGAAGCGATGCGCTTGATCCCGCCGATAAAGGTGATGGCCAGCAGCACCGCGAGGACGATACCGGTGTGTTGCGGGTTGAAGTCAAAGGCGTTCTGCAGCGAGTGGGTCACGGTGTAGGACTGCAGGCCGATGAAGGCGAAGCCGTAGGTGACCAGCAGCAGAACGGAGAAGACTATCGCCATGCCCTTGAGCTTGAGCCCGTGCTGGATGTAATACGCCGGGCCACCACGGTACAGGCCGTCGCCATCGGCGCGCTTGTAGACCTGGGCCAGGGTGCACTCGAAGAAGCTGCTGGACATACCGACCAGTGCGGTCACCCACATCCAGAACACCGCACCCGGACCACCGAGGGTCACGGCGATGCCGACACCGGCAATGTTGCCTGCACCGACGCGGCCGGCGAGGCTGAGCATCAAGGCCTGGAACGAGCTGAGTTGCCCGGCGCTGCCTTTGAGGCTGTCGCGGAACACCGCGAACATGTGGAAGAAATGACGCAGTTGAACGAAACGCGAGCGAATCGTGAAGTAGCTACCGAGCCCGACAATGAGCACGATCAGTACTTTCCCTGAGAGGAAGTCGTTGATGACTTCGAGCATGGATTTATCCTCGCTGTTTTTTGTGGGTGCAAATGCTGGATCGGAGAAACATCGTGTTACACCGGCACGCACGCGGCACGACGGGTGAGGCGAAGGTTTCGTCCCGGATCCATATCGCGGGTTTTGTTATTAGTTCGGGTTTCGCATGGGTTATGGCCTCGTTACCGACGACCGCTCACGCGAAGAGGGGCGGCACTATACCGATCAGTGGCGCGCCCGTCTGCACGGTAGTGGTGCAAGCGACGAAACGAAGCTTTGAAACACTTGGCGTTTGTGGCGAGGGGATTTATCCCCGTTCGGCTGCGAAGCAGTCGTAAACCATTGCACGCGGTGTTTCTGGTACATCCTTAGTGTTGCTATCGGGGCCGCTTCGCAGCCCAGCGGGGATAAATCCCCTCGCCACAAGGGCTCACCTGCATATTGTTCAGTCCTCTACGTTCGGGTTTCAGGATCAAACAGTTAAAAAAAAGGGCTCGGGGACAAAATCCCCAAGCCCTCAAAAGGTGAGAGGTGTCTAGTCCCTCGACCTGGTGAGCGGTGCTACAAGTTCGCGTCGGCTCAGGCTTTGAGCGGAACCAGACGCGGGGCAATCATGTTTTCCGGGCGCAGGATGTCGGCGAGCATGGCTTCGTCGAGCAGACCTTCTTCGCGCACCAGTTCCAGCACGCCGCGGCCGCTTTCAAGGGCGATACGGGCGATGCGGGTGGCGTTTTTGTAGCCGATGTACGGGTTCAGTGCGGTGACCAGACCGATCGAATGCTCGACCAGTTCGCGGCAGCGCGCTTCGTTGGCGGTGATGCCGACGATGCAGTGCTCGCGCAGCATGTCCATGGCGCGTTGCAGCAGGCGGATCGAATCGAGGATCTTGAAAGCGATCAGCGGCTCCATCACGTTCAGTTGCAGCTGGCCGCCTTCGGCTGCCATGGTCAGCGCCAAGTCGTTACCGATGACCTGGAACGCGACCTGGTTCACGGCTTCCGGGATCACCGGGTTGACCTTGCCGGGCATGATCGAGCTGCCTGGCTGACGCGCCGGCAGGTTGATTTCATTGATGCCGGTGCGTGGGCCGCTGGACAGCAGGCGCAGGTCGTTGCAGATCTTCGACAGCTTGACCGCGGTGCGCTTGAGCATGCCGGAGAACAGCACGAAGGCGCCCATGTCGGAGGTCGCTTCGATCAGGTCGGCGGCCGGTACCAGCGGTTGGCCGCTGATCAAAGCCAGACGCTGAACAGCCAGTGCCTGATAACGCGGGTCGGCGTTGATGCCAGTGCCGATCGCGGTGCCGCCGAGGTTGACTTCGGTCAGCAGCTCCGGGGCCAGCGTCTTCAGACGCGCGAGGTCTTCGCCCATGGTGGTGGCGAACGCGCGGAATTCCTGGCCGAGGGTCATCGGCACGGCGTCTTGCAGCTGGGTACGGCCCATTTTCAGGACGTGGTCGAACTCTTTGCCCTTGGCCGCGAACGCCTGAATCAGGCTGTCGAGGCTGGCCAGCAGCGCGTCGTGACCCAGCAGCAGACCCAGACGGATCGCCGTCGGGTAGGCGTCGTTGGTCGACTGCGCCATGTTCACGTCGTCGTTCGGGTGCAGGTACTGGTATTCGCCTTTCTCGTGGCCCATCGCTTCCAGAGCAATGTTGGCGATCACTTCGTTGGCGTTCATGTTGGTAGAGGTGCCGGCGCCACCTTGAATCATGTCGACCACGAACTCTTCGTGGTAATCGCCGCGGATCAATCGGGCACAGGCTTCGCTGATGGCAGCGTGCTTGGCTTCGCTCAGGTGACCCAGCTCGCGGTTGGCGTCAGCGGCGGCCTGTTTGACCATCGCCAGGCCCACAACCAGTTTCGGGTAATGCGAAATCGGAACGCCCGAGAGGCGGAAGTTGTTCACCGCTCGCAGGGTCTGGATGCCGTAATACGCATGGGCCGGTACTTCGAGGGCGCCAAGCAGGTCGGTTTCTGTGCGGAAAGATGCAGCGGAGGACATGATAGAAATCATCTCGATAAGGACCCGGTCTGTGCCGGAACGCTGCGAATGCTAGGCTTGTGGGGATTTTTGGGCCAATGCTGTTCAGCACTGCCCTATGCACATTCGGCATAATGCCCATGTGACGCCGCCTGTGCGGCAGACGTGTGACCTGTTTTGGTGCGTGTCCGGGAGGACGTGATGAATCTGGAAAGCAAATGGCTCGAGGACTTCAGTGCCCTGGCCGCCACCCGCAGCTTCTCGCAGGCGGCCGAACGGCGCTTCGTGACCCAGCCGGCGTTCAGCCGGCGGATCCGCAGCCTCGAAGCGGCGCTGGGGCTGACCTTGGTAAATCGCTCGCGCACGCCGGTCGAACTGACGGCGGCGGGGCAGTTGTTTCTGGTGACCGCGCGCACCGTGGTCGAACAGCTCGGCGAAGTGCTGCGCCATCTGCATCATCTGGAAGGCGGGCAGGGCGAGGTGATGCAGGTGGCGGCGGCACACTCGCTGGCGCTGGGCTTTTTCCCGCGCTGGATCGCCCAGTTGCGCAACGAAGGGCTGAACATCGCCACGCGGCTGGTGGCGACCAACGTTGGCGACGCCGTGCACGCTTTGCGTGAAGGTGGCTGCGATCTGATGCTGGCGTTCTACGACCCGGATTCGGCGATGCAGATGGACCCGGAAATCTTCCCGTCGCTGCATTTGGGCCAGACCGAAATGCTGCCGGTGTGCGCGGCAGATCTGGATGGCAAACCGCTGTTCGATCTGGAAGGCGAGGCGAGCGTGCCGTTGCTGGCGTACAGCGCCGGTGCGTTTCTTGGGCGTTCGGTGAATGGATTGTTGCGCCAGCGCCAGTTGCGCTTCACCACGATCTACGAAACCGCGATGGCCGACAGCCTGAAAAGCATGGCGCTGGAAGGCCTCGGCATCGCCTGGGTGCCGCAATTGAGTGTGCGCGCCGAACTGGCTCGCGGTGAACTGGTGGTGTGCGGCGGCCCGCAGTGGCATGTGCCGCTGGAGATCCGCCTGTACCGCTGCGCCCTGGTGCGCAAGGCCAACGTGCGGTTGCTGTGGCGCAAGCTTGAAGGCGGCGCCGCACAAAGCGCTTGAAGCTGATGAAGATCGAATGTGGGAGCGAGCCTGCTCGCGAATGCGCAGTGTCAGGCCCTGAGGTATCGTCTGACACAACGCTTTCGCGAGCAGGCTCGCTCCCACAGGGGGATTTTTGCGCTGTTCTTTCGCTGACCTCAAGGTCAATAAAACCGGGCGTTTCGCTCATTTGACAGATGGTCGTTTCGGGGGCTGTTTATTGCTTTCTTTGCGGTATACTGCGCGGCCTTCGGCCGGCACGTCCGGCCATTTTTCGCACAATCAAGCCACGCAACCTGCGTGGCTTGTTGTTTTATGATGCGCCTGCGGGCGCTCCAGAGAGAAGAGGCGCGACGATGAGTGCACTGGTTGGCGTGATCATGGGCTCCAAGTCCGATTGGTCCACCCTTAGCCACACCGCCGATATGCTGGAAAAGCTCGGCATCCCGTACGAGGTCAAGGTGGTTTCCGCCCACCGCACCCCGGATCTGCTGTTCCAGTACGCCGAAGAGGCTGAAAGCCGCGGCATCGAGGTGATCATCGCCGGTGCCGGTGGCGCCGCCCACTTGCCAGGCATGTGTGCGGCCAAGACCCACCTGCCGGTGCTGGGCGTGCCGGTGCAGTCGGCCATGCTCTCGGGCGTCGATTCGCTGCTGTCGATCGTGCAGATGCCGGCGGGCATTCCGGTCGCCACCCTGGCCATCGGCAAGGCCGGCGCAATCAACGCCGCCCTGCTCTCGGCGAGCATCCTCGGCGCCAAGCACCCGCAATTTCATGCGGTACTGAAAACCTTCCGTGCCGAGCAGACAGACAGCGTCCTGGACAATCCAGACCCACGTATTGCCTGAGGTTGTTGAGATGAAGATCGGTGTAATCGGTGGCGGCCAGTTGGGTCGCATGTTGGCTCTGGCGGGCACTCCGCTGGGCATGAACTTCGCTTTTCTCGACCCTGCGCCGGACGCTTGCGCCGCTGCGTTGGGCGAACACCTGCGGGCCGATTACGGCGATCAGGATCATCTGCGCCAACTGGCCGATGAAGTCGATCTGGTGACCTTCGAATTCGAAAGCGTCCCGGCCGAAACCGTGGCGTTTCTTTCGCAATTCGTGCCGGTCTACCCGAGCGCCGAAGCCCTGCGCATTGCTCGTGACCGCTGGTTCGAAAAGAGCATGTTCAAAGACCTCGGCATTCCGACCCCGGCCTTCGCCGACATCCAGTCGCAAGCCGACCTGGACGCCGCCGTCGCTTCCATCGGTCTGCCGGCCGTGCTGAAAACCCGCACCCTGGGTTATGACGGCAAGGGTCAGAAAGTCCTGCGCAAGCCGGAAGATGTTGCCGGTACGTTCGCCGAACTGGGCAGCGTTGCCTGCCTGCTGGAGGGCTTCGTGCCATTCACCGGCGAAGTGTCGCTGATCGCCGTGCGTGCCCGCGATGGTGAAACGAAGTTCTATCCGCTGGTGCACAACACCCACGACAGCGGCATCCTCAAGCTGTCGGTGGCCAGCACCGATCACCCGTTGCAGGCGCTAGCCGAAGATTATTCCAGCCGTGTGCTCAAGCACCTCGACTACGTCGGCGTGATGGCTTTCGAGTTCTTCGAAGTCGACGGTGGCCTGAAAGCCAACGAAATCGCCCCGCGCGTGCACAACTCCGGGCACTGGACCACCGAAGGTGCCGAGTGCAGCCAGTTCGAAAACCACCTGCGTGCCGTGGCCGGCCTGCCGCTGGGTTCGACCGCCAAGGTCGGCGAGAGCGCGATGCTCAACTTCATCGGCGTAGTGCCGCCGGTGGAAAAAGTCATCGCCATCGAAGACTGCCATCTGCATCACTACGGCAAAGCTTTCAAGGCCGGACGCAAGGTCGGCCATGCCAACCTGCGCTGCGCCGATATGGCCACGCTGCAGGCGCAGATCATCAAGGTCCAAGCGCTGATCGCCGAGTAAACCAGTTTCATGTGGCCGCGGCGGAACCATTCAGGGGCCGCCGTTCTCTCATGGCAGGATGCCAAAGTCTGTCTAGGCTTTGGCATATCTACCAAATCAGAGGGAAATGCCATGGGAATTATCGGAACCATCTTTATCGGCTTGATCGTCGGCCTGCTGGCTCGGTTCCTGAAACCGGGCGATGACAGCATGGGTTGGATCATGACCATCCTGCTCGGTATCGGCGGTTCGCTGGCGGCCACCTACGGCGGCCAGGCTCTGGGCATCTATCAGGCGGGCGAGGGCGCGGGTTTCCTCGGCGCACTGGTCGGCGCTGTCGTGTTGCTGGTGATCTACGGTCTGATCAAAAAGAACTGATCGAAAGCGACAAAGCCCTCTCGGCCATCACGGCCGGGAGGGCTAGAATGCGCGGCGACTCACCGTCCATTCCTTTGCCTGCCGAGCACCTTCATGCGCCGTCTTCTGTTGACTCTCCTCTTGCTGGGCAGCTATCTCGCCCACGCCGGCGAACTGCCGGAAACCGACTGGCTGGAACTGATGCCCAAGTCGGATCAAAAGGCCCTCGAGGCCATGCCGGAAATCGACCACAACTCCCCCGAAGCCACCGGCACCTTCACCGAGAAGGGCGGGATGAAGCAGGCCAAAGGTCTGCCAGCGGTGATGTATTCGACGAAAACCGTGGCGTCGATGAACGACAAGCACATTCGCATCGGTGGTTACCCGGTGCCGCTGGAATCCGACGCCAAGGGCCGCAGCACGTTGTTCTTCCTCGTGCCGTATCCGGGCGCCTGCATCCACGTACCGCCACCGCCGCCCAATCAACTGGTGCTGGTGCGATATCCGAAGGGTTTGAAGCTGGACGATATCTACACACCGCTGTGGGTGACCGGCACACTGAAAATCGAGAAGGTCAGCAATGACCTCGCTGATGCGGCGTATGCGCTGGAGGCGGAGAAGGTGCGGGTGGTGCAGGAGGCTGACCTCTAAAGCGCGCCGCACATAAATTTGGGAGCGAGCCTTTGTGGTGAGGGGATTTATCTGTGGTGAAGGGATTTATCTGTGGCGAGGGGATTTATCCCCGCTGGACTGCGCAGCAGGCCCCAGCTTTTGATTTAAAAAAAGCGGGGGCCGCTGCGCGACCCAGCGGGGATAAATCCCCTCGCCACATTCCTAGAGCGGCGTAGCAGCTACGCTGACACCCATCGTATGGCTCGCCCCCGGCGCCAGGGTCACCAGATCATCCATCACATTCGCCGTTTCGATGCACAGCATGCGCTGCCAGCCATCGTTGTCCATGTCCGGCAGGGCGGCGGCGCGGTCGATCCATGGGTTCCAGATCACCGCAGTGCGCGAGCCGGTAGAGGTCAGCACGATGCGTCGTTCCCAGGTCGGATCAACGATGCTCAATTGCGGCGGAACGTCGAGGTAGATGCGGTCGGTCTCGCCGGCGAAATGCAGATCGCCGCTCTGGCTGGCCGTGTTCCAGTCGTCCAGGGTCTCGATGTAATTCAGCCCGGCCACGCCGTCGACATGCACATTACGCACGTCACTCACGGCGAAATAGGTGTGCAGCGCCTGACTCAGCGTGACGCTGTCAGTACCCCGGTTATGGCTGGTCAGGCTGTAATGCAGTTGATCCGCCAGATGCAGGGTCAGGGTCAGATCGACCTCATGGGGCCAGCCTGGCAGGCCACCTTCCGGGTAGGGCAGCTTGAATTCGACCTTGATGCCGTCAGCCTCTGATTCGATGTTGCCCAACTCCCAGTCCATCGCCCGCACCAGACCGTGCGCGGGGGCCGGTTGCTCGCCGGTGTACATGGCCTGCACGCTGCTCGGATTGCGTTCGAATTTGCCGAACCACGGCCAGCACACCGGCACGCCGGCGCGGATGCTCTTGCCGGTCTTGAACTCGGCCTTGTCGTTGAGCCAGATGATCGGCGGCTGGCCGTCGATCTGATAACTGAGGATGTGCGCGCCTTGCTGGGCCACCAGCACTTCGGCCTTGCCGTGGCGGATGCGCCAGCAGTTCAGTTCATCCTGTTTCACGGCTTCAACGTTGGGCGTGTTCATGGGCAACTCTCGATCAGACACTGGGGACGACTATCGACCGCAAAACGGCCGCGAGGTTTAACGCGCGCGTGGCGGCACCGAACGGGTGCGACCGCTGCCGTCGATGGCGACGAAAACGAAAACCGCTTCGGTGACCTTGCGCCATTCGCTGGACAGTGGGTCATCGCTCCACACTTCGACCATCATCTGGATCGAGCTGCGGCCGATTTCCAGGGTCTGGGTATAAAAGGACAACTGCGCGCCGACGGCGACCGGGACGAGAAACGCCATGCGGTCGATGGCGACAGTGGCAACGCGGCCACCGGCCACCCGGCTGGCCATGGCAGTGCCGGCCAGATCCATCTGCGCGACCAGCCAGCCGCCGAAAATATCGCCAAAGCCGTTGGTTTCGCGCGGGAGTGCGGTGATTTGCAGGGCGAGGTCGCCCTGTGGGATCGGATCTTCTTGTTCGAGCTCTATCATGCCGAGGGGCCTCTGACCCGTGACTCTTCGTGGGTATTGCGGGTGGTAGCCGTCTTCAAGAAAAACGATTCAACACCGAACACACTGCGTTCGTCACGTTTTCCATCAGGCGCCTAAAGGGAAACTCTGCGAAAAAGGCTAAATCCCGAGCAAAGGACGGGCCAACAACGTTTTCGCACAGCAACCTCTTACAAATCCTGCGCAGGTGGCGAGTATATCGGTCGATAGACCCCGCGACG
Organism: Pseudomonas sp. 67(2021); assembly: GCF_017491835.1. Classification (NCBI taxonomy): domain Bacteria; kingdom Pseudomonadati; phylum Pseudomonadota; class Gammaproteobacteria; order Pseudomonadales; family Pseudomonadaceae; genus Pseudomonas; species Pseudomonas sp. 67(2021). The sequence goes on along the minus strand of NZ_JAFGYL010000001.1, from coordinate 536,198 downwards.
ACCACCCGGTTCTGATTTCGACCGTCAATTACGCGCCTCTATGTGCTTTTTCGAACAATTTGCTATGGTGCCGAACCTGTCCGAGCCACCGCCAGCGTTGTTGTGGCGACAGATTCGACTATAAGAGAAGCCCTTGCCATGACCACAGCGCCTTCGAGCCTCGCGCAGCCCGAGCAACCCGCACGACCGTTGACCCGCAATGACTACAAGACTCTGTCGCTGTCCGCCCTCGGCGGGGCGCTGGAGTTCTACGATTTCATCATCTTCGTTTTCTTCGCCACCGTCGTCGGCAAGCTGTTCTTCCCGGCCGACATGCCCGAGTGGCTGCGCTTGATGCAGACGTTCGGCATCTTTGCTGCCGGCTATCTGGCGCGTCCTTTGGGCGGCATCGTCATGGCGCACTTCGGTGACCTGCTGGGGCGCAAGAAGATGTTTACCCTGAGCATTTTCATGATGGCCGTGCCGACGCTGATCATGGGCCTGCTGCCGACCTACGCGCAGATCGGCATCTGGGCGCCGATCCTGTTGCTGCTGATGCGGGTGATCCAGGGTGCGGCGATTGGCGGCGAGGTGCCGGGAGCGTGGGTCTTCGTTTCCGAACACGTACCGCAAAAGCACATCGGTTATGCCTGCGGCACGCTCACCAGTGGCCTGACTGCCGGCATCCTCCTCGGCTCGCTGGTCGCCACGGCGATCAACAGCATTTATACGCCAGCCGAAGTGTCGGATTACGCCTGGCGGATCCCGTTCCTGCTCGGCGGCGTGTTCGGCCTGTTCTCTGTGTACCTGCGCCGCTGGCTGCACGAAACTCCGGTGTTCGCCGAACTGCAATTGCGCAAGGCACTGGCCGAAGAAGTGCCGTTGCGCGCGGTGCTGCGTGATCATCGCGGCGCCATCGCCATTTCGATGCTGCTGACCTGGCTGCTCTCGGCTGGCGTCGTCGTGGTGATTCTGATGACCCCGACCGTGCTGCAAACGGTCTACCACTTCTCGGCGACCACGGCGCTGCAAGCCAACAGCCTGGCCATCGTGTTCCTCAGCCTTGGCTGCATTGGCGCCGGCGCGCTGGCCGATCGCTTCGGCGCCGGTCGCGTCTTCGTCTTTGGCTGCCTCGGTCTGCTGATCAGCTCCTGGACCTTCTACCACAGCCTCGCCGACCACCCGGACTGGCTGTTCCCGCTGTACGCATTGACCGGTTTGCTGGTCGGTACCATCGGCGCGGTGCCGTACGTGATGGTCAAAGCGTTCCCGCCGGTGGTTCGCTTCAGTGGCTTGTCGTTCTCGTACAACGTCGCGTACGCGATCTTCGGTGGCTTGACGCCCATGGTGGTCAGTCTGCTGCTGAAAGAAAGCGCTATGGGCCCTGCCTACTATGTTGCGGTGCTCTGCGGGATGGGGATTCTGGTCGGGGCGTGGCTCTGGAAGAAGGGGCGTTGATTTTCTCTCCCGCCTGATCGTTCCCACGCTCCGCGTGGGAATGCATCCTGTGACGCTCCGCGTCACGTCTCAAATGCGGACGCAGAGCGTCCATGGCGGCGTTCCCACGCAGAGCGTGGGAACGATCTGTTCATCCAGCAAAACCCGATGCTGGCCTTTCATCCAATTGTCATATTTCAGCCATAGAGTGTTCACATGGCCTGCTGATACTTGGCCCCGACTTAACACACCCTATCTGCTAGGAGTAAGGCATGAAACTGAAGCGTTTGATGGCGGCAATGACTTTTGTCGCTGCTGGCGTTGCGACTGCCAACGCGTTCGCCGCTGTTGACCCTGCTATCCCGAGCTACACCAAGACCACTGGTGTGTCGGGCAACCTGTCCAGCGTCGGTTCCGATACCCTGGCCAACCTCATGACCCTGTGGGCCGAGAACTACAAAAAAGAATACCCGAACGTCAACATCCAGATTCAGGCTGCCGGTTCTTCCACCGCGCCACCTGCACTCACCGAAGGCACCGCCAACCTGGGCCCGATGAGCCGCAAGATGAAAGACAACGAGCTGCAGGCTTTCGAACAGAAGTACGGCTACAAGCCGACGGCAATCCCGGTTGCCGTGGATGCCCTGGCGGTGTTCGTGCACAAGGACAACCCGATCAAGCACCTGACCATGGCTCAAGTCGATGCGATCTTCTCCTCGACGCGCCTGTGCGGTGCCAAAGCTGACGTCAAGACCTGGGGCGACCTGGGCGTAACCGGTGACCTGGCCAACAAGCCAGTCCAGCTGTTCGGCCGTAACTCGGTGTCCGGCACCTACGGCTACTTCAAGGAAGAAGCCCTGTGCAAAGGCGACTACAAGCCGAACGTCAACGAACAACCAGGTTCGGCGTCGGTGGTGCAGTCGATCAGCAGCTCGCTTAACGGCGTCGGCTACTCGGGCATCGGCTACAAGACCGCCAGCGTGAAAACCGTCGCTCTGGCCAAGAAAGAAGGCGGCGAGTTCATCGAAGACACCGAAGAAAACGCCCTGAACGGCAAGTATCCGCTGTCGCGCTTCCTCTACGTTTACGTCAACAAAGCCCCGAACAAGCCTCTGGCCCCGCTGGAAGCCGAGTTCGTGAAGCTGGTGCTGTCGAAACAGGGCCAGGAAGTGGTAGTGAAAGACGGCTACATCCCGCTGCCAGCCAAGGTTGCTGCCAAGGCACTGGCTGACCTCGGTCTGCAAGAAGGCGGCGCGGTCGCCAAGAAGTAACACCCTGAGGCCGGCCTGAAGCCGGACTCCTGTGGGAGCGAGCCTGCTCGCGAAGGGGTGGTCACATGCAGCATCGATGTGACTGACCCGACGCCTTGGCGAGCAGAAGCGCTCCTGCAACCACCAAATTCTCGACTCCGCTGCCGGACTTCCGGCTGGCGGATTTGCTGCGTCACTGCACTGTCATCTTTCTGTCATACAGGATCGCTAGGGTGTGCGCATGAATGATCTGGCCAATTCCCCAATGACTACGTCTTCCCCTCCCAAGCGCATTGATTTCAATACGCCTGAGCTGCAACGCAAGCGCCGCATCCGCGCGCTCAAGGATCGCTTCACCCGTTGGTACGTCCTCGTTGGCGGCCTGGCGGTGCTCGCGGCCATCACCCTGATCTTCTTCTTCCTCGCTTACGTTGTAGCGCCGTTGTTTCAAGGTGCCGACCTGACCGCGAAAGACTCGATCACCCCGGCCTGGATGCAGGACGCCGGCAAGCCGCTGATGATCTCGCTCGAAGAGCAGAATCAGGTAGCCATGCGTGTGTCCGACAAGGGCCAGGCGCTGTTCTTCGATCTCGACAGTGGCGCTGAATTGAGGCGTGTCGATCTGCCGCTGCCTGCGGGCGCCACCGTGACATCTATCGGCGAAGACCAGCCGGGTCATCCGCTGGTGGCCGTGGGGCTGTCCAACGGTCAGGCGCTGGTGTTCCGTCATACCTATAAAGTCAGCTACCCCGATGGCAAGAAAACCATCAGCCCGGCCATCGAATATCCCTATGGCGAGGCACCGATCGCGCTGAACGAAAGCGGTGGTGCGCTGGAGCACGTCAGCCTCAACGCCACCGACTCGACGCTGATGCTGGTCGGCTCCACCGGCTCGCAACTCAATGTGCTGTCGCTGACCAGCGAAGAAAACATGATGACCGGCGAAGTCACCAACGAGCAGACGCGTATCGATCTGCCGCAGATGACCGAGCCGGTGAAAAACATCTTCGTCGACCCGCGCCAGCAGTGGCTGTACGTGGTCAACGGTCGTGCCCAGGCCGACGTGTTCAGCTTGCGCGACAAGAGCCTCAACGGGCGCTACAAACTGCTGGAAAACGCTGACGCCCAAGTCACCGCCACCGCGCAGCTGGTCGGCGGTATCTCGCTGATCGTCGGCGATTCCAAGGGCGGTCTGGCCCAGTGGTTCATGGCCCGCGATACCGATGGCGAGCAGCGTCTGAAACAGATCCGCACCTTCCAGATGGGCACCACGCCGATCGTTGAAATCGCTGCCGAAGAGCGCCGCAAAGGCTTCCTCGCCCTTGATGCCAGCGGCAAGCTCGGCGTGTTCCATAGCACCGCACACCGCACGTTGCTGGTTGATCAAGTAGTGGATGGCCAGGGCCTGTTTGGTCTGTCGCCGCGCGCCAACCGAGTGATCGTCGAAGCCGGCGGCAAGCTGCAGCCGTTGCTGCTCGACAATCCGCACCCGGAAGTATCGTGGAGCGCGCTGTGGAGCAAGGTCTGGTACGAGAACTACGACGAGCCTAAGTACGTCTGGCAATCGACCGCCGCCAACACCGATTTCGAACCGAAACTGAGCCTCTCGCCACTGACCTTCGGCACTCTGAAGGCCGCGTTCTACGCCATGCTGCTGGCCGCACCATTGGCCGTCGCTGCGGCGATCTACACCGCGTACTTCATGGCCCCAGGCATGCGCCGCAAGGTCAAACCGGTGATCGAACTGATGGAAGCGATGCCGACGGTGATCCTCGGTTTCTTCGCCGGCCTGTTCATCGCGCCGTACGTAGAAGGCCATCTGCCGGGCATCTTCAGTCTGCTGATGTTGCTGCCGATCGGCATTCTGGTCGCCGGTTTCACCTTCAGCCGCCTGCCCGAATCGATCCGCCTGAAAGTCCCGGACGGTTGGGAAAGTGCGCTGCTGATTCCGGTGATCCTGTTTGTGGGCTGGCTGTCGCTGTACATGAGCCCGTTCATGGAGAACTGGTTCTTCGGCGGCGACATGCGCATGTGGATCTCCCACGACCTGGGCATCACCTACGACCAGCGCAACGCTCTGGTGGTCGGTCTGGCCATGGGGTTCGCGGTGATCCCGAACATCTACTCGATCGCCGAAGACGCCGTGTTCAGCGTGCCGCGCGGCCTGACCCTGGGTTCGCTGGCCCTTGGTGCGACGCCGTGGCAGACCATGACTCGCGTGGTGATCCTGACCGCCAGCCCGGGGATCTTCTCGGCGCTGATGATCGGCATGGGCCGTGCGGTCGGCGAAACCATGATCGTGCTGATGGCCACCGGCAACACCCCGGTGATGGAGATGAACCTGTTCGAAGGCCTGCGCACCCTGGCCGCCAACGTCGCGGTGGAAATGCCCGAGTCGGAAGTCGGCGGCAGCCACTACCGCGTGCTGTTCCTCTCGGCGCTGGTGCTGCTGTTGTTCACCTTCGTCATGAACACCCTGGCAGAACTGATTCGTCAGCGTCTGCGCAAGAAATACTCGTCGCTTTAAGCAAAGGTAGAAGTCTGTGAAACAGAACTCCCTGAAAGGATGGTTCAAGAGCGGCGCCCCGGGCGTCTGGATCAGCGGTGGCGCGGTGTCCATCGCGGTCATCATGACCATTGGCCTGTTGGCGGTGATTGCCGTGCGCGGTCTCGGTCACTTCTGGCCGGCGGACCTGATCCACGCCCATTACGACGTACCGGGCCAGGCCAATCACCTGGTGATCGGCGAAGTGGTGCAGAAAGAAGAAGTGCCGCGCGCGCGTCTGAAGAGCGCCGGTCTGCCGGTGCCGGACGAAGGTCCGGAATTCATGACCCGCGAGCTGATCAAGGTCGGCAACCGTGACCTGAACGGCAATGACTTCACGTGGATCGTCGGCGAGTGGCTGACCAAGCAGACCACACCGCCAGAATTGATGGCGATCGAGCGTCGCGAGTGGGGCAACTTCTACGGCTACCTGGTCAACGTCAAACAGGATGGCAAGGTCATCGCCGAAGGCGAGGCCGCTTGGCCTGAGCTGCAAGCGCGCATCGATCGGGTGAACGATCTTGCTGCTCAACTGAAGACGCTGGAAAAAACCGACATCGGCGCGATCAACGCCGGTCTTGAACGCATCCGATTGCATGGGCGCAAACTCGAGCTGGAAGGCAAACTCGACGCCACCGCACAAGCGGACATGGAATCCGAGCGCGCCGAACTGGACGCGCGCTACAAGGACATCGAAGCACGTCTGTCTGATTTGCATGCACAGTTCAACCGCGACGCCTTGACCGCCCGTGACGCCAACGGCAAGGAAATCGAAATCGGTCTGGGCAAAGTCGTGCATGCCTACCAGCCAAACGGCATGAGCACCTTGACCAAGGTTGGTTTCTACTTCAGCAAGATCTGGGAATTCCTCTCCGACGACCCGCGTGAAGCGAACACCGAAGGCGGGATCTTCCCGGCGATCTTCGGCACCGTGATGATGACCCTGATCATGGCGATGATCGTGACCCCGTTCGGCGTGCTGGCAGCGGTGTACCTGCGCGAATACGCCAAGCAGAACACCCTGACCCGGATCATTCGCATTGCGGTGAACAACCTCGCTGGCGTACCGGCGATCGTTTACGGCGTGTTCGGTCTGGGCTTCTTCGTTTACGTGCTGGGTGGCTCGGTCGACCGCTTGTTCTTCCCTGAAGCTCTGCCGGCGCCGACGTTCGGTACGCCGGGCCTGCTCTGGGCTTCGCTGACCCTCGCGCTGCTGGCCGTGCCGGTGGTGATCGTGGCGACCGAAGAAGGTCTGGCGCGGATTCCCCGCACTGTGCGTGAAGGTTCGTTGGCTCTCGGCGCAACCAAAGCGGAGACGCTGTGGAAAATCGTTATCCCGATGGCCAGCCCGGCCATGATGACCGGGATGATCCTCGCCGTGGCCCGCGCCGCCGGTGAAGTGGCGCCGCTGATGCTGGTGGGTGTGGTGAAACTGGCGCCGTCGCTGCCGGTGGACGGCAACTACCCGTACCTGCACCTGGACCAGAAGATCATGCACCTGGGCTTCCACATCTATGACGTCGGCTTCCAGAGCCCCAACGTCGAAGCAGCCCGCCCGCTGGTGTACGCCACCGCGCTGCTGCTGGTGCTGGTGATCGCGACGCTGAACCTGTCGGCGGTGTATATCCGCAACCACTTGCGCGAAAAATACAAAGCACTGGATAGCTAAAGCCCTTAGCCACAAGCGGCAAGCTACAAGCCGCTTTTGCTCAAACTTGCAGCTTGCAGCCAGAAGCTTGCAGCTACGAACGGAGTGAGAACCCCATGCAGCACGAAACACACAGCCACGGCATCAACATGTCTGCCCTGGGCCGCGACAAGCAGAGCCTGGACCTGGCGCAGGAAACCGTTGCCATCGAAGTACCGGGCCTGAGCCTGTACTACGGCGAGAAACAGGCCCTGTTCGACGTCAGCATGAACATCCCGAAACAGCGCGTGACCGCGTTCATCGGCCCGTCCGGCTGCGGTAAGTCGACGCTGCTGCGTACCTTCAACCGGATGAACGATCTGGTCGACGGCTGCCGCGTCGAGGGCGCGATCAATCTGTACGGCAACAACATCTATCGCAAGGGCGAAGATGTTGCCGAGCTGCGTCGTCGCGTCGGCATGGTGTTCCAGAAGCCCAACCCGTTCCCGAAGACCATCTACGAAAACGTGGTCTATGGCCTGCGCATCCAGGGCATTAACAAGAAGCGCATCCTCGACGAAGCCGTTGAGTGGGCGTTGAAAGGCGCGGCATTGTGGGACGAGGTCAAAGACCGTCTGCACGACTCGGCCCTCGGCCTGTCCGGTGGTCAGCAACAGCGTCTGGTGATCGCGCGCACCATCGCGGTCGAGCCGGAAGTGCTGCTGCTCGACGAACCGTGCTCGGCTCTGGACCCGATCTCGACGCTGAAAGTCGAAGAGCTGATCTACGAGCTGAAGTCCAAGTTCACCATCGTCATTGTTACCCACAACATGCAACAGGCGGCACGGGTGTCCGACTACACCGCGTTCATGTACATGGGCAAACTGGTGGAATTCGGCGACACCGATACCCTGTTCACCAATCCGGCGAAGAAGCAGACCGAAGACTACATCACCGGTCGCTATGGCTGATTGGGGCAGCTGCAAGCCGCAAGCTTCAAGCGGCAAGAAAGAATTGGTGCGATATCAGGACTTACACATAACTGCTTGAAGCTTGCAGCTTGAAGCTTGCAACTTTCGCGGAGCGAACAATGATTTCCAAAGAAGGCCTTACCCATCACATTTCCGCGCAGTTCAACGCTGAACTGGAGGAAGTGCGCAGCCACCTCCTTGCCATGGGCGGGCTGGTCGAGAAGCAGGTCAACGACGCGGTCACGGCGCTGATCGAGGCCGACTCCGGCCTGGCTCAGCAGGTCCGTGAGATCGACGACCAGATCAACCAGATGGAACGCAACATCGACGAAGAATGCCTGCGCATTCTTGCCCGTCGTCAGCCGGCAGCCTCCGACCTGCGTTTGATCATCAGCATTTCCAAGTCGGTGATCGACCTCGAGCGTATCGGCGACGAAGCCACCAAGATCGCCCGTCGTGCCATCCAGTTGTGCGAAGAAGGCGAAGCGCCGCGCGGTTACGTCGAGGTTCGTCACATTGGCGACCAGGTGCGCAACATGGTGCGCGATGCGCTGGACGCCTTCGCGCGTTTCGACGCCGATCTGGCCTTGTCGGTGGCGCAGTACGACAAGATCATCGACCGCGAATACAAAACCGCCCTGCGTGAGCTGGCCACCTACATGATGGAAGACCCGCGCTCTATCTCGCGGGTGCTGAGCATCATCTGGGTCCTGCGTTCGCTGGAGCGCATCGGCGATCATGCGCGCAACATCTCCGAACTGGTGATCTACCTGGTGCGCGGCACCGACGTGCGCCACATGGGCCTCAAGCGCATGAAAGAAGAAGTTGAAGGCACAAGCGCTGAAACCGCTAATGTTCCGGGCGAAGCTGACGATAAGTAAGATTGCCTGAGAGAAGCGCCCGGCCCTCTGGCCGGGCGTTTTTGTTTCTGCTTTTCAGAAGCGGATTCGTATCAAAAGCAGCACCCGCGAACGAAAAGTCCCGGCGTGACTGAAGAGTTTTGGCAATGTGCCATCAGCCAGCGTTATGCTTGCCGGGATTTTAATAGGGGTGTTGGATGAGCAAGATCAGTGTGTTGGTCGTGGACGATGCTTCGTTCATTCGTGACCTGGTGAAAAAGTGCCTGCGTAATTACTTCCCGGGGATCCGCACCGAGGACGCCATCAACGGCAAAAAGGCCCAGGCGATGCTGGCCAAAGAGGCTTTCGACCTGGTGCTGTGCGACTGGGAAATGCCGGAAATGTCCGGCCTCGAACTGCTGACCTGGTGCCGCGAGCAGGACAACCTCAAGACCATGCCGTTCGTCATGGTCACCAGCCGTGGTGACAAGGAAAACGTCGTGCAGGCGATTCAGGCCGGCGTATCCGGTTACGTCAGCAAGCCGTTCACCAACGAGCAGTTGCTGACCAAGGTCAAGCAGGCACTGAACAAGGTCGGCAAGCTCGACACCTTGATGAACAGCGCGCCGACCAAGATGAATTCGGCGTTCGGCAACGATTCCCTGAGCGCACTGACCGGCGGCAAGCCGGCCGTGGTCGGCGGCGCTGCGGCCAGGCCTGCCGCTGCTGCCCCCGCTCCAGCCGCTGCACCGTCGCGCGGTTTGCTCAACAGCCCGCCAGTTCAGGCGCCCGGTGCATCCAAGGCGCCGGTGGGCGGTCGTGGTCAGGGCCAGTTGCGCCTGCCGAGCGGTACTCAGCAATGCGTGATCAAGGCCCTGAGCATCAAGGAAGCGCTGCTGGTAGTGAAGCGCACTGAAACCCTGCCGCAGATCCTCGACAGCGCCGTGCTCGATCTGGAGCAGGGCGACAACGCCGAGATCGCGCGCCTCAACGGTTATCTGCACGCCATCGTCGCCCACGAGCAGAAAGCCGACAGCGACTGGCTGCAACTGACCTTCCGCTTTGTCGACCAGGATGCGCAAAAGCTCGACTACATCTCGCGCCTGATCGCCCGGGGCACGGCGCAGAAGCATTTCGTACCCGGCGCGTAAGCTTCGTCGCCCGATAGGCCGCCTTCGCGAGCAGGCTCGCTCCCACAGAGATCACACCGAACCTGTGGGAGCGAGCTTGCTCGCGAAGGGGCCATCAAAAGCACCACCCATCTCCCGCGCTGGCCATTTTGAAACATCTGTCGACTAGCCTGGTCTGTCTCAGCTGCTAGGCTGATTCCCAGGCCTTCCTTCGACAGACTTTTGCCCATGCTCGCGCGCCTGCTGTTTTTCTGCGGTCTCTGCCTGGCCTCCCAGCTGGCGATGGCCATGACCATCTACAAATCCACCGACGCCAACGGCGTGGTCTCGTACAGTGACCGCCCGAGCAAAGGCGCGAAAGTGTTCGTGTTTCAGGACCGCATGGTCGAGCGCCTCGACCGCCAGGTGTACCTGGACATCAAGAAGCAGAAGGGCGTCGACGTGGTGTTTGCGCGCAACGATCTGTACGCGCCGGTCGAGGTTGCCCTGGCCTTCATCGGCACGAGCAATGTGCGTGGCGCGCCCGCGCGGGCGATTCGTCGTGTGCTGCCACCGCGCAGCAACACGCGGCTGGCGCTGCTGACGGCGATCAGTCGTGACCAGCCGCTGGTGTATTCGCCGCAGTTCCAGTACTCGCTGGGCGACCCCGCAGGCACCGCGCAGAGCTATCGCTATCCGCTGCCCTGGCGTGGCGGGCCGTTTCGCCTGAGTCAGGGCGCCAACGGTCAGTACAGCCACTACGGGCCGAAGAACCGCTACGCCATGGACATCGCCATGCCGGTGGGCACGCCGATCATCGCCGCGCGAGCGGGTGTGGTAGTCAAGACCGAGAACTCCCAGAGCGGGCGCGGCACCGATGCCTCCGGCAATTTCGTCCGGGTGCTGCACGACGACGGCACCATGGGCGTGTACCTGCATTTGAAACAGGGTTCGGTGAGCGTGCGCGAAGGACAACGGGTGAAGGTCGGCAGCCCGCTGGCGCTGTCGGGCAACACCGGCAACAGCAGCGGCCCGCACCTGCATTTCGTGGTGCAGCGCAATACCGGCGAAGGGCTGGTGTCGATTCCCTATCAGTTCAACCAGCCGCTGGGGGCGTTGCCCAACTTTGCGTTGGGCAAACAGTAGGCGCGATAGGGTGTTGAGGGTTTTTGTGGCGAGGGGATTTATCCCCGTTGGGCCGCGAAGCGGCCCCAAATATTGCAACTCTGTACTAACTGACTGCATTCAATGGTTTTGGGACGGCTGCGCCGTCCAACGGGGATAAATCCCCTCGCCACAAGAGCCCCCCAAACTCCCATCAATCCAGCATCAACACCTTGGCCAGAACAATCTTCGGCCCTTTCATCTTCTTGATGATGATGCGCAGGCCTTCGACTTCCAGCACTTCTTCCTCTTCCGGCACCCGTTTCAGGGTTTCGTAAACCAGCCCGGCAAGGGTTTCCGCTTCGATGTGATCGAGATCGATGCCGAGCAGGCGCTCGACCTTGAACAACGGCGTATCGCCACGCACCAGCAACTTGCCTGGCTGATAGGCGAGGATGCCGCGCTCTGCCTTGCGGTGTTCGTCCTGGATATCGCCGACCAGCACTTCCAGCACGTCTTCCATGGTCAGGTAGCCGATGATGTTGCCGTCAGCCTCCTCGACCACGGCGAAGTGCGAGCCACCTTTGCGGAACTGCTCCAGCAGTTGCGACAGCGGCATGTGCCGCGATACGCGCTCCAGCGGGCGGGTCAGCTCGGCGAGGTTGAACGACTCGGGAATGTGGTCCAGCGCGGCCAGTTCCAGCAGCAGATCCTTGATGTGCAGCAGGCCGACGAACTCCTGGCGCTCGCTGTCGTACACCGGATAACGGCTGAACTTGTGGCGACGGAACATCGCCAGGATTTCCTTCAGCGGCGCATTGAATTCCAGGGTGATCAGGTCTTCGCGGGAGTTGGCCCAGTCGACCACTTCCAGCTCGCCCATTTCCACCGCCGAAGCCAACACGCGCATGCCCTGATCGCTGGGATCCTGGCCACGGCTGGAGTGCAGGATCAATTTCAGTTCTTCGCGGCTGTAATGGTGTTCATGGTGCGGGCCGGGTTCACCTTGCCCGGCGATACGCAGAATCGCGTTGGCGCTGGCATTGAGCAGGTAGATTGCCGGGTACATCGCCCAGTAGAACAGGTACAGCGGCACTGCCGTCCACAACGAAAGCAGCTCGGGTTTGCGGATCGCCCACGACTTGGGCGCCAGCTCGCCGACCACGATGTGCAGGTACGAAATGATGAAGAACGCGGTGAAGAACGACACGCCTTTGATGATCTCGGGCGAGTCGACGCCGACCGCGCTCAGCAGCGGTTCGAGAATATGCGCAAATGCCGGTTCACCGACCCAGCCCAAGCCAAGGGAGGCGAGGGTGATGCCGAGCTGGCACGCCGACAGGTAGGCATCGAGCTGACTGTGCACGGTGCGCAGGATGTGCCCGCGCCAGCCGTGTTGTTCAGCGATGGCCTCGACCCGGGTCGAGCGCAGTTTGACCATGGCGAATTCCGCCGCAACGAAAAAACCGTTGAGCAACACCAGGATCAGAGCAAAAAGGATCATGCCGAAGTCGGCGAAAATGGTAGCGAGGGACAAGCCAGGGGAAGGGTCCATGATGGAGTTTTGCGGGTTCCGTGTGATTCGAAAGTGGGGAGAAACAGCGCCTGAAAGGCAGGCACAATTCAGCCAATGTAGCGGCTGACCGTGCGATTGCCTAGTGGCGTGTGCCGGGCGGCATCACTCGGTGGCGCTGATCGCCCGTGCGCTGGCCACCTGGGCCGGGGCGAAATGGCAGGTGAACGTGCTGCCGTGACCGGGCACGCTGCTGATTTCCATGCGTGCGCGGTGGCGCAGCAGCACGTGCTTGACGATGGCCAGGCCGAGGCCAGTGCCGCCGGTGTTGGAGTTGCGGCTGGAATCGACGCGGTAGAAACGTTCGGTCAGGCGCGGCAGATGTTTGCTGTCGATGCCGATGCCGGAATCCTGCACGCTCAGGTGCGCGCCCTGATCGTCGCCCCACCAGCGAATGCGGATGTTGCCCTCGGCCGGGGTGTACTTGACCGCGTTGAACACCAGATTGGAAAACGCACTGCGCAGCTCGGCCTCGCTGCCCTTGAGCAGCACTCCGGCATTGGCCTCGAGGCTGATGCGCTGGTTCTTCGCCCCGGACAACTGCTGCGCATCGCTGGTAATCGATTGCAGCAATGTGTCGATCTGCACTGGCTGGTTGTCCGACGGATAGTCGGTGGCTTCCAGCTTGGCCAGCAGCAACAGGTCGTTTAGCAGCGTCTGCATGCGCCCGCCCTGTTGCTGCATCTGCTGCAGGGCACGGCTCCAGCGCGGGTTCACTTCCTCGACATTGTCCAGCAGGGTTTCCAGATAGCCGCAGATCACCGTCAGCGGTGTACGCAGTTCGTGGGAGACGTTGGCGATGAAATCCTTGCGCATCTGTTCCAGCTGATGAATGCGCGTCACGTCGCGGACCAGCATCAGGTGTTCATTGTTGCCGTAGCGGGTCAGGTACAGCTGAATGCGCACGCGATCATTGGTCGGCGAAGGGATTTCCAATGGCTCGGCGAAGCTGTCCTGCTCGAAGTATTCCTTGAAGCGCGGATGGCGCACCAGGTTGGTCACCGGTTGGCCGCTGTCCTGCGGAGTCTTCAGGCCGAGCAGGGTTTCGGCGGCGCGGTTCCACCATTCGAGGTTGCCGTCGCTGTCGAGCATGATGACCGCGTCTTTCAGCGCGGCGGTGGACTCCTGCACCCGGTCGATCACCGCTTGCAGACGTCCGCGCACCCGTTGGTCGCGGCGTTGCAGGTGGTAGATGCTGTCGAACACCTCGCCCCACAGGCCATAGCCATCGGGCGGCGCTTCGTCGGGTTGATGCTGGCGCAGCCATTCGTGCAGACGCAGCAATTGCTTGAGCGTCCAGGCCAGATAAAGCCCCAGACCCGCCGCGAGGCTCCAGCCGTAATAGCCGGTGATCAGGCCGATCACCAGGCAGGCGGTGACCAGCAACAGCATGTGGCGAATCAGGGTGCCATGCCAGTTTTGATTCACGAGGGCGTCCTTAGCCGCAGCTTCAAGTTTCAAGCCGCAAGCTTCAAGCTAAAACGGATCGGCTTTCACTTGCCGCTTGTAGCTGGAAACTTGCAGCTGCTTTTACGCTTTTGTGGAGAACCGATAACCGGTGCCGCGCACGGTTTGTACCAGATTTTCGTAAGCGTCGCCGAGGGCCTTGCGCAGGCGGCGGATGTGCACGTCGACGGTGCGCTCTTCGACGTAGACGTTGCCGCCCCAGACCTGATCGAGCAACTGGCCACGGGTGTAGGCGCGTTCCTGATGGGTCATGAAGAATTGCAGCAGGCGGTATTCGGTCGGGCCCATCTCGGCGGGTTTGCCGTCGATGGTCACGCGGTGGCTGATCGGGTCGAGCAGCAGGCCGCCGACTTCGATCGGCGCTTCGCCATCGGTCGGTCCGGCGCGGCGCAGTACAGCCTTGAGGCGGGCGACCAGTTCACGCGGGGAAAACGGTTTGGTGATGTAATCGTCGGCGCCGACTTCGAGGCCCTGGATCTTGTTGTCCTCTTCTCCCTTGGCGGTGAGCATGATGATCGGGATGTCCCCGGTCAGCTCGTCACGCTTGAGGCGCCGGGCCAGTTCGATGCCCGAGGTGCCGGGCAGCATCCAGTCGAGCAGGATCAGGTCCGGTTTGCGGTCGACGATGATGGCGTGAGCCTGCTGCGAGTTCTCTGCCTCGAGGCAGTCATAGCCGGCCATTTCCAACGCCACGGCGATCATTTCGCGAATAGGCGCTTCGTCGTCGACGATCAGAATGCTCCTGCCAACCATGCCTTAATCCTCTTGTCATTTAACTGTCTTGCGCCGCATTAGATAACGGAATTATTGCAGTCGTGTGACAGTATTTCAGGCGCGCAACATTTGCACCCATCCTCGACTAAGCTCTAAGTCCGAATCCTGACAACCACAAAAGAAGGTTTCCATGACTCAAATGACTGCTTCGTTCAAAGCCCTGCTGCTGGCCGCCGCCCTGACATTGCCGGGGCTGGCCATGGCGGCCGATCCGGCGATGGAAAAGGACGGCATGTACACCGATCAAAAGGGCATGACCCTGTACACCTTTGCCAAGGACTCCGCTGGCAAGTCCGCGTGCAATGACAAGTGCGCGGCAAACTGGCCGCCGCTAATGGCGACAGCGAATGACAAGTCGATGGGGGACTGGACGGTAATCACTCGTGATGATGGCAGCAAGCAGTGGGCCTACCAGGGCATGCCGCTGTACACCTTTGTGATGGACAAGAAGGCCGGCGACATGACCGGCGACGGCAAAATGGACGGCGCGTGGAAAGTCGCCAAGGCCAAATAACCACGGTCCAAAACCCTGTGGGAGCGAGCCTGCTCGCGAAGCGTTGTGTCAGTTGTCGCAGAGGTGACTGACATGACGCCTTCGCGAGCAGGCTCGCTCCCACAGGTGTCATGCATCAGCGCAGTGCGTAATCCAGCACGATCCCGACAAATATCGCCAACCCTGCCCAATGGTTGTGCAAGAAGGCCTGGAAGCAACGCATACGGTCTTTGCTGCGCGTGTACCAGAACTCCCACGCATAACATCCCGCAGCCACCAGCAAACCGAGGTGGAACCAGATCCCCAGCTCGAACTTCGACCCGGCCAGAATCAGGCAGGCCAGCGACAATGCCTGCAAGCTGAGGATGATCACCCGATCCGCCTCGCCAAACAGAATCGCCGTGGATTTCACGCCGATCTTCAGGTCGTCATCGCGATCGGTCATCGCGTAATAAGTGTCATAACCCACCGTCCACAGCAGATTGGCGATCCACAGCAACCACGCCGCCGCCGGCAATTCTCCGGTCTCGGCGGTAAAGGCCATTGGCATGCCCCAGGAAAACGCCGCACCCAGCACCACTTGCGGGTAGTACGTGTAGCGCTTCATGAACGGATAAGTGAACGCCAGCGCCAGACCGCCCAATGACAGCCAGATCGTCGGCGCATTGGTGCACAGCACCAGCAGAAAACTGATGCCCATCAGCACGGCAAAGAACACCAGCGCTTCCTTCGAGCTGATCCTGCCAGCAGCGAGCGGCCGTTGCGCGGTGCGTTTGACGTGGCCGTCGACCTTGCGGTCAGCCCAGTCGTTGATCACGCAACCACCGGCGCGGGTCAGCACTACGCCAAGAACAAAAATCACCACGTTGGCCAGCGACGGCGAACCCTTGCCGGCAATCCACAACGCCCACAGCGTTGGCCACAGCAGCAGGTAAATGCCAATCGGCTTGTCCATGCGCGTCAACTGAACGAAATCCCAGGCGCGTGGGTTCAGACGGTTGAGGGACTTGAGCAGGCTCTGATACATCAGCAGTTCTCCGGATGGGCGCGGGCGGCGTCCCACAGGCTCGGCAGGAAGATTTCCGCGACCAGCACACTCAGCGCGCCACGGTCGAAACGCGAACGCCGGCCCCACAATTCAGGGGCTTGCACCGCTGGCGGGAGCCATTGTTCGGGGTAGCGGCAGACTTCAATGGCGCGGCGCTGGAACGCCTGATCGCAAAACAGCAATTCGCCCAGCGAGCGGCTGCCCAGTTCATCCATGTGCAAACCATCACCTTGCAGGGCCGCCCGCGAGGCAACGCTGCGGGCAAACACCCAGGCCTCGCCGTGGCCGCGCAAATACACCTCGCGCACCCAGCCTTCGCTGCCCTCGGCCAGCTCCAGTGCCGCGCATTCATCAGCGCGCAAGGTGTCCCAGCCTTCGAACAGCGGCGACACGCTGAAGCCGTCCTCGGACAAACGGGTCAAACGGCGGGTCAGCGAGCCTTCGTCGAACAACCAGTCGAGGGTCAACGGATCGGGGCGGGGCGTCAGGCGGTCTTGGGTCAGCCAGAGCGGGGCGGGGCAGGCATTTGAATGTTGCACAATGAGTCATTATTGGCCGCAAATGAGGCGGCGAGCTTACCATGGCGGGCGACAGGATTGAGCGGCGCCGGCCGCCGTTGCGCCGAACAGGCTTGCATCTGCGCGGCACCCTCAGTACAAAACGCCCTGAGCCGGATGGCAACGCAGCACCCATCGACTGTCCGCGCCGGCACTACGCCTGAACCCTGAGGAAGTACCTGAATGAAGAAGTGGCAATGTATCGTCTGTGGCCTGATCTATAACGAAGCCGATGGCTGGCCGGATGACGGCATCGCGCCGGGCACCCGCTGGGAAGACGTACCGGCAGACTGGCTGTGCCCCGACTGCGGCGTCGGCAAGATGGACTTCGAAATGATCGAAATCAACTAAGCAAATCAGAGGAGTAAGGCATGAGCGCACCAGTCGTCATCATCGGCACCGGGCTTGCGGGCTACAACCTGGCCCGCGAGTTTCGCAAGCTCGACAGCGAAACCCCGCTGCTGCTGATCACCGCCGATGACGGCCGCTCTTACTCCAAGCCGATGCTCTCCACCGGTTTCGGCAAGAACAAGGACGCCGACGGCCTGAGCATGGCCGAACCCGGCGCCATGGCCGAGCAGTTGAAAGCCGAGGTGCGCACCCACACGCGCATCAGCGGTATCGACGCCGGCCACAAACGCTTGTGGATCGGTGAAGAAGCCGTGCCCTATCGCGACCTGATTCTGGCCTGGGGCGCGGAAACCGTGCGCGTGCCGATCGAAGGCGACAGCGCGGAACTGGTATTCCCGATCAACGATCTCGAAGACTACGCGCGCTTCCGTGCCGCAGCGGCGGGCAAGCGTCGGGTGTTGTTGCTCGGCGCCGGGTTGATCGGCTGCGAATTCGCCAATGACCTGATTCTCGGCGGCTACGAAGTGCAACTGGTCGCGCCGTGCGAACAGGTCATGCCGATGCTCTTGCATCCCGCCGCTGCGGCGGCCGTGCAGGCCGGGCTGGAAAGTATCGGGGCGAAGTTTCACCTCGGCCCGGTGCTGACCCGGCTGGAGAAAGTCGCCGATGGCATGGAAGCGCACCTGTCCGACGGTCAGATCATCCCGTGCGATGTAGTAGTCTCGGCGATCGGCCTGCGCCCGCGCATCGATCTGGCGGCGGCTGCCGGCGTGCAGGTCAATCGCGGCGTGATGGTCGATCGTTACCTGAAAACCTCCCACGCCAACATCTACGCCCTGGGCGATTGCGCCGAAGTCGACGGGCTCAATCTGCTTTACGTGATGCCGCTGATGAGCTGCGCGCGCGCATTGGCGCAAACCCTCGCCGGAAATCCCACCGCGGTCAGCTACGGGCCGATGCCGATCACCGTGAAAACCCCGGTGTGCCCGCTGGTGGTTTCGCCGCCGCCACGGGGCAGCGAAGGCATTTGGAGCGTCGAAGGGCAGGGCGCCGACATCAAAGCGCTGTGCCACAGTGCCGACGGTCAGTTGCTTGGTTACGCCCTGACCGGCGGGGCGGTCATGGAAAAACTGACCCTGAACAAACAGCTGCCGCCGCTGCTGGCGTAAATGCCGGTCGTTCTGTCGCAAACACCGCTCTTTTGCCCCGACAAAGGTCTTGGGGACACTGGCGCCGCCGTTGGCGGCGTGCCATTCTCACTCCCGTCTGCCGCAGAGTAGAGCCTGCGGCGCCTTGGGCGCTGTTCCAACGAGAACAGCACGGACATAACAACAAAAAACCGTCAAAGGGGCTTCACTAATGCGTAAACCAGAACTCGCCGCTGCAATCGCCGAAAAGGCAGACCTGACCAAAGAACAGGCCAACCGCGTCCTCAACGCCGTCCTCGAAGAAATCACCGGCGCCCTGCACCGCAAGGACAGCGTGACGCTGGTCGGCTTCGGCACCTTCCTGCAACGCCACCGCGGCGCCCGCACCGGCAAAAACCCGCAGACCGGCGAACCGGTCAAGATCAAGGCCAGCAACACTGTGGCATTCAAGCCAGGCAAATCGTTGAAAGACAGCGTCAATCCTTGATGGCAGCGTGCTCCCCTGAATGACGGGGAGAACCGCAAATGAGAAATGGGCACACCGATTGCGGTCGGGTGCCCATTTTTTGTGGCTGTCTGTTGGCTTACTGGCGTCGGAAGCAGGCCTTGCCGTTGCCGAAATCCACGGCCAGGCAGTTTGGCTCGATCGCCAGTTGCAGGTCCTGGAACAGTCCGCCCAGATCGCTGTTGGAGGCAGGCTTGGTTTTGCTTTCCAGCAGTACTGTCTGGTTCTCGACTTTCCAGGTGCCTTTGGCAAAGCCATCGGCGCTGCCATACGCCACACCGGCATCAAAGGTGCCGTCCTTTCGCAACAGCAACTCGGCGCCCATTTCCATTGCGCCGGTCAGGTAGTAATGGCCGTCCAATGGTGGGGTTTCCGCTGACGCGTGGGTGATGGGCAGCCACATGAGCGCGGCGAAAAACAGTGGTTTCAGTTCCATGAAATGAAGCTCCTTGGCAGTTGTAGTAGAGGGATCGCATTTTCGAGCGTTGGATTCTGGCACAGCCATGTTTTGCCCGCCCGTTGTTCAGGCGCTACACAATCGAATCAATATCCAGATGAAACGGCGCGCCAACTGCATTTCCACCGGTCATCGCGGCGATAGCGGCGTCGTGGTCTTCAGCGGCTGGCGGGATCATCGCCAGTTGCTCCTGAACCAGGTTTTCAGGGTGGGCGTTCCAGCGCAGCAGACCTTCCTCGACCCATTCGGGCTGGTCGGCATAGCTGCCGTAAACGTCGGTCTCAGTGACCCGTTGACTGCGCAGCGCTGTCAGGTGGGCCTTGGTCATGCTGATTTTGTCTATTTCCTGATTGAGCATCAGCGTCTTGTGCACGCGCTCCTGCTCTCGCACGTAAGAACGGTGGTTGTTTTGCAGATCGCGCTTAACGGCCCGCAGCTGTTGCTGAATATTCTCCAGGGCGCTGCTGATCCACTCGTATTCGCGATTGGTCACCAGCGAACGCTTGAGCTGCAGTGCTTCCTGCCAACGGCGCAAGCTGGCCCAGCAGCCGGGGATGTAGCTGC
Source organism: Pseudomonas sp. 67(2021) (assembly GCF_017491835.1). NCBI lineage: Bacteria > Pseudomonadati > Pseudomonadota > Gammaproteobacteria > Pseudomonadales > Pseudomonadaceae > Pseudomonas > Pseudomonas sp. 67(2021). The sequence continues at coordinate 516,400 of NZ_JAFGYL010000001.1, read as the reverse complement.
CGACCATTGAGTGGTGACCTGCGGAGAACAACTGCCGCAAAAACGATCCGCGTTCGGGCAAGCCGTTGGTAGCGCGCAGGGCCTTGGCGCAGCCGTGATCGACGATCGTGCTGCAACCCGGCTCCCAGAGAAGCGAGGATCGGTGGTCGTTGTCGAACTCAACGGGCATGAAATGGCGCAAAGCACCGTGATGCCCATAGTCGTCGCCAAAGAAATTGATGATTCCCCAGATCAGCAGGCCGAGGCCGGCGACCGGGTTGAAGCCCAGCACCACGGCGTTGGTTGCGTACATCGGCCCAGGCTTGGCAAAGGTGTTCATCCAGGTCGCCGGCACGCTCGGTACCGGATCGTTCTGATTGACGATGCGGTGATGAACCAGCGACTGGGCGCTTTCGATGAAGGTAGTGTCGCCGGCGCGGGGGGCGCCGTAGGTGTAGAGCACGATTTGCGGGGAGAACTCCAGGTTGCGTCTCAGCATCTCGGACAGGATCAATGCAACTGCACCGCCCAGACTGTGACCCGTGATCAGCAGCTTTTGCCCGCTGTAGAATTTTTCCAGATAAGTCACGATAAATGGATAAGCCGCCAAAGCGCCACCGTAGAAACCGCGGTGCACTTTGCCTTCGCCTTCGGCAAAGGGAACCTGATAGGCATCGCCGTCACGCCGGCCGTCGGGCCAGATCTCACTGGTACCTCGCACGCTGATCAGGATCAGTTCGTCGTGGTGGCAGATGAAAGCCTGAGTGTCCGTGCTTTCGACCTGTTTGCGATCATCGAAAAAATGCAGTCTGGCGGGGTGTTCTTGTTGATTCCCTAACGCGGGGTCATTCACTTCGGGGTAAAGATTCGGGTCAAACGGCACCACTTCCAGGCGTTTCGAATACGGCACGTCTTCATACAGTGGATAGTATTTCTGCGATTGTGAGTCATCGACCTTCCACAACTCATCGAACTGCGGCAGCGCGTGGCCGAACCAGTTGCCGCTGCTGGGCTGTAGCGTAAAGCTTACCGTGTCGGTCTGCACCGGTTGAGTGTTGGGTTCCTGCCCGAAATCGGTGTAGCTCAGCGTCGCCATCACCGACAGCTGATAAAGGTTAAGCGCGCAGAACGCTTCGCCTGTCGACAGCATTGGCCGTAGCGCTCTCATCGGACGTACTTCCAGCACATGATGTTTGTTCGGCAACAGCGCGACGCCCTTGGGCGGCGGCGGGGAAAACCCCAGTTCGACGGTGGCCATCTCCGCCGCACTCAAGATTGTGTGCAGTCCGCCATCCGCAGAAGTTTTATCGACGAGCGTGAAGTCTCTGGACTTCGCCGCCGATCGCATGAGCTTGTGCGCCGCCCTTTTCGGAGGGTCGCGACGAGCAGCCAGCGGCGGCAGGTGGGCGATGTGTTTTACCAGTTCACTGACTTCGACCTGGCAGTACGCATCGGTTTCGGACAGGTCCTTGGCGGGGTTGGCCTGGGTGCGAGTGCCTGTTTTGTGGAAGAAGCGGGTTTTTTCGGCGCGGACTTGGAGTTCGGTGATGGGAAGAGGGTAGTGCGGTCGTTCCTTCAGTCGCGCATATATTTCCTCTTTACCCTGATAAAACTGACTGAGCTTCAGGGTTACGGGACCGCAGTAATGATCAAGAACTTTTCCGGAGCCCGAGGAATCCAGTTTGCCGGTATAAACAATATCTTCGTAATCGACGGCTTCGTAGGTCAAACCGGCGTAGGGTTTGCCATCACCGAACTCGTCCACCAATTGAAAACTTGTGGCTTGTCCGCGTCTTGGGCAGGCGTGGATGTTGCCTTGCATAAAGGCCGCAATGCCCGAATCTGTCGGCTCAATGCTCATGGGGTCTGATCCTTGTTTTCAGTACAATCGGGGTAAATAGTGCAGATGCGCTCGTCTACCATCCTGAATGTGCTGAAGTCTTTGTAATTGCCGAAACAGAACGCATCCTGATCCTCAAAGGCTTTCCCCATGCAGCGCTTCCATCCGCCGGGCACTTTTACCCACGTGTCACCAAAAGCGGGCTTTTCCCGCTCAGATAATTGGATTTTCAGAGTCACCGTTTTTCCGGAAAGCTGAGTCAGCGTGTACGCCGTGAAAGGACGGCTCCGCCCGACATTGCCCTGTGCATCCATTTTTTTGCAGGTCAGCAGTTTGATCAGATAACGCTTCGGGCCCACCGTGCGAAAAGACCACATGCATTCACCAAAGAACTCAGCTGTCTCGTCATCTCTGAAACTATCCATCTGTCGTTCCAACAACTCCGGACGTACAGCAATCGAGGCGTAGTCATAGCTGAAGTTGCTTCGTCCTGAACCATAAATACCGATGACCTTGATCTCGATGTAATTCAGCGCCAGAGGACATTCGCTTACGGTTCTGTACAGCGGGATCTCGGAAGTCCCTTCGTACTTCATATTGGTTTTGTTGTATCCCAGCTGAGTGTTTCTCCCGCCAGGCACGGTGCATGTTTGGCCCTTGGCCGGAACATAGGTGGCCGTCAGGTCGTACTTGAATCCGGGCGGAAAATCCGGAACAAACGTAAACGTGTTCGGGGTCTTCACCGTCGTACAACCCACCAGCAATCCCAGGCAACCACTCAGCATCAACCCTCGTTTCAAGTTCCTCATCGTCCTACCTCTCCCTGCCAATACAACGCTTCCTGATATACCCGCTCAAAATGCATCGCCGGATCTTCACCGGGTTTGGGCAGCCATGATTTGCCTGGCCGATATCCCGGTAACTGCAAACTGCGGGTCAGCAAGAAATGCACTTGCTCCGGTTGTTGCCAGCCCCACAATTGCGTCAGTTGAATCAGGCCCCACAGCCACTCATCGACGTCGAGCTGTTCGGCCAGCGTGGCCATTGCTTCGGTGTGTTCGCCGACCAGGTAACGGCGGGTGTTGTCGAACAGCACGTTGGCGTAGATCAGCTCCGGGGTCGGCGTGTGCAGCCAAGGCGGATCCATCGGCAGCGGGTGGTGGCCGGGGTCCGGGTTGTCGATGGCGTTCCATCGCTCTGCGTGCCAATAGCAGACGCTGTTGAATGGCCCGAGAAACGCCGCGCGGTGCTCGGGTTGCAGGTGCGCCAGCGCACGGCCCAGAACCCGGTTGTCATGCACGCGGTACACCGCCTGATTCGGGCGTTCGCCGGTTATCAGGCGCTCGCGCCAATGCGCCGCCAGCGCGTCAAGTTCGACGTGACGGGCACTGGCCAGCCAGCCCCAATTGCGCTCGGGCGTGGCGAGCAAGGTTTGGATGGCGGGATGCTGCGCCGTATCGATTTGCAACAGCAGCGGGCCGGTCGGCACCAGCGACTCGGCCGGCGTGCCGCTGTAGAGCGGACGAAACCGCTCGGTGCCGAGGTCGCGGGTCAACGCAGCGTGCTCTGCGCTTTGGCCCTCGGTGTCGAGCATCAGATACAGTTCACAGCCGGCGCGGGACTGAGCGTGCAACCATTGTTCGACCGGGCTCATGCGACTTCTCCCAGCTCACACTGACCCGCTGCGCAGGCTTCGCACAGCGGGCAAAAATCCGCTGCCTGCTGGCGGGCACTGTTGACGATCGACAGCGGCGTGGCGTTGATCGCAGCTGGCAGGCCGGCCTCAACTTGCAGCGGTTGTAGCGGTGCGAGACCCGGCAGTGGCGCGCCGCCCTGAACGATGGGCACGCTGCTGAAAATCCCGCCGGCATTGATCACGATGTGATGACCGCCCGCTGACAGCGTCAGGCTCATGCCGGCATCGATCACCACGTTGCTTGCCGTGACATGCGCCTGCTGGCCGGCCTGGATCACCAGAGCGCCCAAGGTCTGGCTGCTGGTGCCGCTGACCTGCAACAAGTCGTCGGCGTTGATTACTGTGCTTCGCAGTCCTTGATGAGTGCGCGAATCCTTGCCCTCGATGAGACTGGTGCTGTCATTGCCGACATGCTCATGGCGGTCTCGAGTGATCAGGCTGCGGCTGTCGTTGAGGATCAGTTGCTCAAGGTCGCGCTGCGCGCGCAGGTAGATCTTCTCCTGCCCGGCGCGATCCTCGATCGACAGTTCGTTGTAGCCGCCATTGCGCGGTGAGCTCTGGCTGCGTAATACCGTGCGGGTTTTACTCGCCGGCAAGGGATGGGCGACGGCATTGACCTTGTTGGCGATGCAGCCGGTAATCAGCGGTTGGTCCGAGTCGCCTTCCTGGAAGGTCACGACCACTTCCATGTCGACCCGGGGAATGGTCACCGCACCAAATCCGTCACCTGCCCAACTGGAAGCTACGCGTAACCAGCAGCTGCTTTTTTCGCTGTTGCGTTCAGCGCGATCCCAGGGAAACTCGACACGAACCCTGCCGTACTCATCGCAGAAGATCTCCTCTCCGGGAGGCCCGGTAACGCGCGCGGTCTGGCAGACCAGCAAGGGTCTTGGCGCGGGCAAAGGCGGGCGGAAAACCACTTCTGCGGGAATGGCCCTGAAGGTATTGCGGTAGCCCTGGGAAAAACCATCGGCAGGTTTCGCCTCGCTGCTGAAAGCCTCTTCGAGCACTGCCGGTTGCTTGCCTTCGTGACTGAGACTGACCAACAGCCACAACTCGTTGCACTCGGCCCTGGGATGTTCGCTCAGCTCGAACAAGTGACCGCTGCGCAAAATCGCCTGATCGCTTTTGCCTTCAATCCATTGATAGTCGCTGCGATGGCGCTCCAAGGCCTGACGCGCCAGCTGTTTGCCGTGCTTCTCGGACTTCATCAACAGTGGATAGCGATACTCCTCCAGAGCCGGCGTGAACTCTGCGGTGAAGCGGCTTTCCAGCAGCAGGCTTGGCCGCTTGAGGTCATAGTCACGGCGGGTGACGGTGCTGGTACGGGTGTTGAAGCCCATGGTCAGGTGGTTGACCACCGGGTGTTCGGCAACCATGCCGCTATCAACCCGAAAGGCTGTCGTACCCAATTTGGGTGCGAACACCGGGCTGTCGCTGAATACCAGTAAGTGCCCGTCGAGCGAATGTTGATGGTGCCAGGCGATACCCTCTTCGGCGCACAGACGCTGAATGAACAAAAAGTCGCTTTCGCCGTACTGCGTGCAGTACTCACGAGGCTCACCGGCGGTGACATTGAACGTGAAGTCATCGGCCTGGATGCCATGCCCTTTGAGCACTTGCGCGATGATCTGCGGCACGGTCAGTTGCTGGAAAATCCGCTGGTCGTGGCTCAGTTGCAGATAATGCAGCGCCGGTACCAGTGTCAGTTCATAACGGGTCAGGCGCTGGCCTGATTCGCCGAGCATGACGTTTTCGATCCGCCCGTGAATGCCTTCGCCCGCTGATCCGAACTGCAGAAACGCAGGTTGGCTGAGCAAGCTTTCCAGATCGAAATCCGCGTGCTCGCTCACCAGCTCAAGGCGAAATGCGTACAGCTGACTGATGGCTTCGGTGCCCGTGAACGCGAGCACCTTGAAGTCGTGACGAATGGCGGGGATATGCAGAGAGAATGGCGCGCAGTGGCCTTTGCCGAACATGGGCTTGTCCTTAAGCAAAGTGAGTCAAAGCGCGATGCTGTCCTCCCTGATCGCCGCGCATGAAAAGTGGCCAGGGCAAGCTAGCGGCGCGGCAAACTAATTGATGTAAGAAGTATCCCTGAAATTTGTCAGAGTATTCCGGTGTGGAAGTCTTGGTCGTGATGCGAGAACTATCTGAAGGACGCGGCTTCGATAACTATCGAGTTGGCAGTGTTTGTTGGCGCGGGAAAGTTTCAGAATAATGAAATGCCATCATTATAGTGGCACTTTTTGCGTTGATCGTTGTCGCGGAAAACTTGTTGAGGCAAACCAGCTATTTTCGGAAGTGTCCTACTTCTATTTTTTTTTGAATTTGGCATGCTGCACGCCGCTCGAGGATACGAGCGTCAGGTAAACTCGCCCGGCTGCGGCGCAGGGCTCTGGGTCAAGGGTTTGCCGGGGGCTGGTAAAATCCGCCAGTTAATAAACGGCCTCAGGGAAACCCCTGCGACATATAGGGCGATCTCCTACAGACCGCAATGAACAGTTCGTCTTGTTGTTTAATCAGATGCTTGCTAGTGGCCATCATAGTGATTACGATGCGCCCACTTGAAAGAGCACATCTCAATTGGATGAGTCGCTGAACTGCTCTTCGATACTGTCCCGCGTTGCTGAAACTCCATTCGCGCGCATGACTGTAATCCTTAATAAAGGCCATGGATGTCCTACTCAAGCAAACTTTCCGCCCATTACCTCGAACTCGCAAAAGTCTCTGTTTCCAAAGAGAATTTCGCGGGCGAAGACGTTCGTTTTTCGAGCGAATTCGAGGCGCTGGAAAGTGAGCTGGCCAAGGCTTCGTCGATGCACGAAAGCGGGCAGATCGACTGGCTGAAAATCCGCGAAAACAGCGAAAATCTGCTGCGTACCCAATCCAAGGATCTGCGTGTCGGCGCCTGGCTGACCTGGTCGCTGTACCAGCGCGAATCCTTCCCCGGGCTGCTCGCCGGCCTCGGTCTGCTGCACCATCTGTCGGAAAACAACTGGGCCGACGTTCACCCGCTCAAACCCCGCACCCGTGCAGCCGCGATCGGCTGGCTGGTGCCGCGTCTCGAGCAGGTCATCACCGAAAACATTGCGATCAAAGAGCAGTTGCCGATGTTCCGGCAGCTATCCGAGCACCTGGCCGGCCTTGAGGCCGCGTGCACTGAGCATCTGGGCGATGACGCGCCGCTGCTGCTGCCGATCTCCCGCCGCCTGAAAACCATGATTCAGCGCGCCGCCGACAACCAGCCGGCACCCGGTGTGGTGGGCGCGGCGGTGGCGCAGGTCAAGCAGGCCGCGACCCAACTGCTCACCCCCGGCGCGCCGATCGACAACGAGCGGGATGCGCACAAAGCCCTGCGCGCCCAGCAGGAAAGCGCGCGCCCGCTGTGTGCCTGGTGGCTCAAGCAGAAGGCTACCGATCTGCGCGCCCTGCGCCTCAATCGCACGCTGTTGTGGATGACCATCGACGCGGTGCCCGAGCGCAACGCCGAGCAGATCACCGTGCTGCGCGGTCTGCCGCTGGAAAAGCTCAAGCTCTATCAGGACCGTTTCGATCAGGGCAAATACGCCGACCTGCTGGTGGAACTGGAGGCGAGCCTGGCGAAGGCGCCGTTCTGGTTCGATGGCCAGAGGATGGTCTGGGAATGTCTCCAGAACCTCAACGCCGAGCTGGCCATGCGCGAAGTGGAAATCCACTTCGCGCTTTTGATTCAGCGCCTGCCGGGCATCATCGAGTTGCGCTTCCATGACGGCGCGCCGTTTGCCGATCCGTCCACTCGGGCGTGGATCGCCGCCAATGTCATGCCGCACCTGCAAAGCGCCAGCGCGCCGCGCAAGGTCGAAAGCGAGAACGTCGAAACCCAGCCGGCCTGGGAAAAAGCCCTCGAGGAAGTTCAGCCGATCCTGCGCAAGGAAGGCTTGAAGCCGGCCGTGCAGATTCTCAAGCAGGGCCTGCAATCGGCCCACGGTGGCCGTGAACGCTTCTTCTGGCAGTTCACCCTCGCGCGGCTGTGTTTCCTGGCCAAGAAATACGAACTGGCCAAGAACCAGCTCGAAACCCTCGATCAGACATTACAGGACTCAGGCCTGCACGCCTGGGAGCCCGATCTTGCATTGCAAGTGCTGCACCTGCTGCACAGTTGCTGCGAGTTGTTGCCGCAGAACCACGCCGTACGTGAAAGCAAGGAAGAGATTTATCGCAGGCTGTGCCACCTCGACCTCGAAGTGGTACTCGAATAGGCCCCAGGGCCACAACCGCAAGGAGAAAAGCCATGGCCAAAGAAGGCTCGGTAGCCCCCAAGGAACGCATCAACGTCACCTTCAAACCCGCCACCGGCGGAGCTCAGGAAGAGATTGAACTGCCGCTGAAGCTGCTGGCAATCGGTGACTACACCCACCGCAAGGACGATCGCAAAATCGAAGATCGCAAGCCGATCAGCATCGACAAGATGACCTTCGACGAAGTGTTGGCCAAGCAAGAGCTGGGTCTGACGCTGAGCGTGCCGAACCGTCTGCAGGAAGATGGCGAGGCTGAAGAGCTGGCCGTGCAATTGCGCGTCAATTCGATGAAGGACTTCAACCCGGCCAGCCTGGTCGAGCAAGTGCCTGAGCTGAAAAAACTGATGGAACTGCGCGATGCGCTGGTGGCCCTCAAAGGCCCGCTGGGTAACGCACCTGCGTTCCGTAAAGCGATCGAAGGCGTGCTCGCCGACGACGAATCCCGCGGTCGCGTACTCGGTGAGCTGGGCCTGAACGCCGCAGCCCCGGACGCCTGAGACTCTTGCCAAGGAAGCCAACACAATGAGCACTAGCGCAGCACAAGAGAAGAGCGCCGCCAGCGGCGAATACAGCATTCTCGACAGCATCATCGCCGAAACCCGTCTGACCCCGGACGACGAAGCCTACGACATCGCCAAGCGTGGCGTGTCGGCGTTCATCGAAGAGCTGCTCAAGCCGCAGAACAACGGTGAGCCGGTCAAGAAAGCCATGGTTGACCGCATGATCGCCGAGATCGATGCCAAGCTCAGCCGTCAGATGGACGAGATCCTGCACCACCCGGATTTCCAGGCGCTGGAATCGTCGTGGCGTGGTCTGCAGTTGCTGGTCGACCGCACCAACTTCCGCGAAAATATCAAGATCGAAATCCTCAACGTCTCCAAAGAAGACCTGCTGGACGATTTCGAAGATTCGCCGGAAGTCATGCAGTCGGGCCTGTACAAGCATATCTACACCGCTGAATACGGCCAGTTCGGTGGTCAGCCGGTGGGCGCGATCATCGCCAACTACTACATGTCGCCAAGCTCGCCAGACGTCAAGCTGATGCAGTACGTGGCCAGCGTTTCGTGCATGTCCCACGCGCCGTTCATCGCTGCTGCCGGCCCGAAATTCTTCGGCCTGGAAAGCTTCACCGGCCTGCCGGATCTGAAAGATCTGAAAGACCACTTCGAAGGCCCGCAATTCGCCAAATGGCAGAGCTTCCGGACTTCGGAAGACTCGCGCTACGTTGGCCTGACCGTGCCGCGTTTCCTGCTGCGCAACCCGTACGATCCGGAAGAAAACCCGGTGAAATCGTTCGTCTACAAGGAAACCGTTGCCAACAGCCACGAGCACTATCTGTGGGGCAACACCGCTTACGCGTTCGGTACCAAGCTGACCGACAGCTTCGCCAAATTCCGCTGGTGCCCGAACATCATCGGCCCGCAGAGCGGCGGCGCGGTTGAAGACCTGCCGTTGCACCACTTCGAAAGCATGGGCGAAATCGAAACCAAGATCCCTACTGAAGTTCTGGTTTCCGACCGTCGTGAATACGAACTGGCCGAGGAAGGCTTCATCTCCCTGACCATGCGCAAAGGCTCCGACAACGCGGCGTTCTTCTCCGCAAGCTCGGTGCAGAAGCCGAAGTTCTTCGGCATCAGCGCAGAAGGCAAGGCGGCAGAGCTGAACTACAAGCTCGGCACCCAACTGCCGTACATGATGATCGTCAACCGTCTGGCTCACTACTTGAAAGTGCTGCAGCGCGAGCAACTCGGTTCGTGGAAAGAGCGTACCGACCTCGAGCTGGAACTGAACAAGTGGATCCGTCAGTACGTTGCCGACCAGGAAAACCCGAGCGCCGAAGTGCGTGGCCGTCGTCCGCTGCGCGCTGCGCAAGTGATCGTCAGCGACGTTGAAGGCGAGCCGGGCTGGTACCGCGTGAGCTTGAATGTGCGTCCGCACTTCAAGTACATGGGTGCCGATTTCACCCTGTCGCTGGTTGGCAAGCTGGACAAAGAGTAAGAGCGACTCATGGACGGATACGGCAGCCTGTTCGAACGCCTCAACGGCGACGCACAACTACGCAAGGGCAACAGCCTTGAGGCCTGTGCCATGGCGTCAGTGGCTGCCCATCTGGCCAAAATGCTCAGCACCCGGGCCGGCAGCGTGCAAACGCTGGCCGACTACGGGTTGCCCGATCTCAATGACATGCGTCTGAGCCTGCACGACTCCCTGAGTCAGGCCCGCCTGGCTATCGAAAACTTCATCGAAGCCTACGAGCCACGCCTGAGCAATGTGCGTGTCATTTCCCTGCCGCGTGACCACGATCAACTGCGCCTGGCCTTCAGTATCGAAGGCCTGCTGGAAGTCGAGGGTTTCAAGCGTCAGGTCAGTTTCTCCGCGCGCCTGGATGGCAGCGGTCAAGTCAAGGTCACCTAAGGAGATCCCCGATGTCTGGCAAACCCGCAGCACGCGTATCCGACCCCACCGCTTGCCCGCTCCCCGGCCACGGCACCAACCCGATCGCCGCCGGTTCCGGCGACGTGTTCTTCGACGGCCTCGCGGCCGCCCGCCAAGGCGATGTCTCGGCGTGTGGTGGTGCGATGGTCGGCGATCTTGCGACAACGGTGTTGATCAACGGCAAACCGGCTGCGACCGTAGGTTCGGTTGGTGCTCACGGCAACAAGGTCACGGCAGGTTCCGGGACGGTGATTATTGGCAATTCGCATACGCCGGCGCCGTTTGTGCCGCCGGAGCCGGTCATCATTCCTGGAATATTCAATCGTGTCTTTGAATTCAAAACCGCAGATGGAAGAACGGTTGAAAATTTAAACTACATCATGCGCTCTGATAGCGGGATTGAGAAAACAGGCTCAACGTCAACAGGCATGTCAGGTGGTTTTTCAACTGGAAAGACGGCAGAGCCTGTAACTATATATATTTCGGCGGACTAGTAGGTATGGAGACCGTAATCAACATCGATGGTGTCGCTTACACGTTTGTGACTCAGGACGAGGTGACTACACTTAAAGTTCTTACCGAAACAACTGAGAGCAAGGATACAAAGCCGAAGAAAGTTGACCTTCCGTTGGCCTGGATTATTACGCGAAAAAGTGGTGTGCCGCTCTTCGCCTTGAAACCGGGTAAGGATGACTCTCCATTCAGAATTATCACTGCGGAGAAACTATACGCAGAAAAGGGTCAGTGGTTCGAACCGTTGGCCAGATATTATAGAGAGCTTGTCTGGATCAACCCGGAAACAACGCAGGCCGGATCAGAATCGCATGCGGCTTATAAACATGTTACTTGGCAGGAGCTGATCGACTTCGCAATCGTCGACCGGTTTTCATTCACTTTTCACTCTGGAATGCCGGGTGACTGGAAATTCCGTGCCGTGGGCGGTGCTGAGTTCTTGATGGTGTTCATGGAGGATAAACCGTATTGGACTGATGGCATTGGCCAGGTGCCGTTTGCGGTTAACACCTATAGAAAATATCTGCGAGAAACAAAGCAGGTAGAACTCGCAATAAAGCTGGCTGGTGAAACGGGTGTGACCTGGGGCGACGGCAAAGCCTATACCGGAGCAGAGCGAGGACCGAAAGACGTTTACGATAACTTCATCATATTGCGAGGGATATTGTGGGCAAAAGAAAACTGCAAGTTGGTTGTGAAAAAAGACACGGTATACGATAAAGGTATCCCGCACACAATTGAACTTACTGACGCACCTTATGTGCCTGTATCGAATGCGAAGTTAATAAATCCAATTTCGCAAGGCGATATGGATCAGTACGGGGCATGGAATAAATGAAAGCTCGTCGCTTAGTTGCCTGTATTCCACACCTGATAGTATGTGCCCTGTATATTCCTTTGCATAACTACGGTGTCGACGTATATATCGATATGTATGGCGGGTTGACATCGAGAGGTATCGGCATCGGTATGACCCCGGATCTAATGGTTCAGTATTTTGTGGTGATGAACGCTATAGCGTTTTTTGTCCCCAAGCTGAAATTAAAGGTCCTGTCTGTCTCATTAATGCTGGGACTTATTTTGTACTATTTTTTGCCTCACTACCCCGTCCGTGCGATGGCTTACACCTCGATGGGTGGTGTCCTGACTTTTGCGGCGATATTTGCTGGCCAATTGATTGATCGCGTTTTTTTTTCAAATCGAGAAGTTAAAGCATGACTGTTGGGCGTTATGGCCGACATTGCCCGCGGGGAGTTTCTTACCCGCATGAACTGTTCTGCTGTTTTTTTAAATGAGTTCCACTACCAGGCAGGTACCCCGTGTCCTTTAACCACTACTACCAAAGCGAACTCACCGCACTGCGCCAGCTCGGTCGCCGTTTCGCCGAGCGTAGTCCGGCGCTGGCACCGTATCTGGGCCAGGCCGGGCGGGATCCGGATGTGGAGCGGTTGCTAGAAGGCTTTGCGTTTCTGACCGGGCGTTTGCGCCAGAAGCTCGATGACGAACTGCCGGAGCTCAGCCATTCGCTGATGCAGTTGCTGTGGCCGAACTACATGCGCCCGCTGCCGGCGTTCAGCATTCTGCAGTTTGATCCGCTCAAGCGTTCCGGGCCGGCGCTGCTGGTTGAGCGCGATACGCCGATCGAGAGCAAGCCGATCGAAGACGTGCGCTGCCGCTTCCGTACGTGCTACCCGACCGAGGTGTTGCCGCTGGATCTGGCTGCGCTGAATTACTCGGTGAAGGGCGATGGCTCGCTGCTCAGCCTGCGCCTGGAAATGAGCGCTGACGGCCACCTCGGCGAACTGGAGCTGAGCAAGTTGCGCCTGCACTTTGCCGGTGAGCGCTACATCAGCCAGATGCTCTACCTGAGCCTGCTGCGCAACCTCGACGGCATCGAACTGATCCCGCTCGACGGCGCCGGCAAGCCGATTGATGGCGTCAGCGGCAAGCCGATGGCGTTCAAGATTCCCGGCGACCGGGTGAAACCGGTGGGTTTTGCCGAAGAAGAAGCGTTGATCCCGTATCCGCTGAACACCTTCCGTGGCTATCGCTACCTGCAGGAATACTTCGCCTTCCAGGACAAGTTCCTGTTCGTCGACGTCAACGGTCTGGACATTCTCAAGGCGCTGCCGGAAGACACGCTCAAGCAGATGCGTGGTCTCGAACTGCGCTTCGACATCCGCAAGAGCGGCATCATGCGCATGCGCCCGACCCTCGATAACGTGAAGCTGTTCTGCACGCCGATCGTCAATCTGTTCGAGCACGACGCTCTGCCGATCCGTCTAGACGGCAAGCAGGACGAATACCTGCTGCTGCCGGCGGAATACGACCTGGAAAACTGCGGTGTGTTCTCGGTGGAAACCGTCACTGGCTGGAAGCCCGGCGGTCTCGGTTATCAGGAATACGTGCCGTTCGAGTCCTTCGAGCACGACCCGAGTTTCGACGTGCCCAACAGCCGTCCGCATTACAGCATTCGCCAGCGTTCGTCCTTGCTGCATGACGGCCTCGACACTTACCTGAGCTTCGGCATCCGCCACACCGAAGCCCACGAAACGCTGTCGATCGAGCTGATGTGCACCAACCAGAACCTGCCGAAAAAGCTCAAGCTCGGCGACATCTGCATGGCCAGCGAGCAGACCCCGGAATTCCTCAGTTTCCGCAACATCACCCCGGCCACGTCGAGCTTCGCGCCGCCGCTGAACCGCGACTTCCTGTGGAAGCTGATCAGCAACATGTCGCTTAACTATCTGTCGCTGGCCGACGTCAATGCGTTGAAGGTGATTCTGGAAACCTACGACCTGCCGCGCTACTACGACCAGCACGCGGAAAAGGTCAGCAAGCGCCTGCTCGGCGGCCTCAAGCACATCAAGCATCACCACGTCGACCGACTGCATCGTGGTCTGCCGGTGCGCGGTTTGCGCACCGAGTTGACCATCGACCCGGAAGGCTATATCGGCGAAGGCGACCTGTTCGTCTTCGCTTCGGTTCTCAACGAGTTTTTCGCGCTTTACGCCAGTCTCAATTCATTCCATGAGCTGCGGGTAAAAAGCACACAGGGAGAGGTGTACCAATGGACACCACGTATGGGCCTGCAGCCCCTGCTTTAAGCGGGCTGACCAAGGTAATACGCGAGTACTCGCTGTTTCAGGCCGTGCTGTTGGTGATCGACCGGCTGCGCGAGGCACACCCGCATCTGAGCGAAGACGATCTGTACGATCAGGTCGAGTTCCAGGCCAACCCGAGCCTGGGTTTTCCGCGCAGCGACGTCGATCGCGTGGAGTTTTTCGAAGAGCACGGCAAGATGCGCGCGCGCGTGCGTTTCAACCTGATCGGCCTGGTCGGCTCCGGTTCGCCGTTGCCGGCGTTCTATGGCGAGCAGGCCCTGGGCGACAGCGAGGACGGCAACCCGACGCGCAACTTCCTCGACCTGTTCCACCATCGTCTGCAACGGCTGATGCTGCCGATCTGGCGCAAGTATCGCTACCGCGCGAGCTTCCAGAGCGGCGCGATCGACCCGTTCTCGGCGCAACTTTTTGCGCTGATCGGCCTGGGTGGCGACGAGATCCGCAAGGCCAAGGAACTCAACTGGAAACGCTTGCTGCCGTACCTCGGCCTGCTCAGTTTGCGCGCGCACTCGGCGGCGCTGATCGAAGCCGTGCTGCGTTACTACTTCAAGCACGAAGACCTGGTCATCGAGCAGTGCATCGAGCGCCGCGTGGAAATTCTCGACGAGCAGCGCAATCGTTTGGGCCGTGCCAACAGCGTACTCGGCGAAGACCTGGTGCTGGGCGAACACGTGCGCGATCGCAGCGGCAAATTCCGCATTCACATCACCGAACTCGACTGGCAGCGATTCCATGAATTCCTGCCGATCGGTTTCGGTTACCAGCCGCTCTGCGCGCTGGTGCGGTTCACCTTGCGTGACCCGCTCGATTACGACATTCGCCTGGTCCTGCGCCAGGAAGAAATCCGCGAACTGCGCATCGGTGAGCAGAACGCCTGTCGCCTCGGTTGGACCAGTTGGCTGGGCCGCGAAAAAGCGGACGGCGTGGTGACCCTGGGCAGCAAAATTCATTAAGGACGTGAGCCATGATCAACGTAGACCTGCAACAACTCATCCAGGCGCTGGACGCCGAAACCCGTCGTGATCTGGAACGTTCGGCCGAGCGTTGCGTCGCCCGTGGCGGCAGCAAGATCCTCGTCGAAGACTTGCTGCTGGGCTTGCTCGAGCGCCCGAACGGCTTGCTGTCGCGCGCGCTGCAAGATGCTGACGTCGACGCCGGTGAACTGACCGCTGCATTGCAATCGCGGGTCGAACACAGCGCTTCGCGCAACCCGGTATTCGCTCCGGAACTGGTGCAATGGCTGCAAGACGCGCTGCTGGTGGCCAACCTCGAGCTGGGCCAGACCCAGGTCGAAGACGCCGCGCTGATCCTGGCGTTGCTGCGCAACCCGATGCGTTATGCCGGCAGCCGCTATCAACCGCTGCTCGCCAAGTTGAACATCGATCGCCTGAAGGAATTTGCCCTGTCGCAACAGGAGCAGCCGGCGGCCAATGGCAAACCGGCGGCGCAAGGCGAGTCGCTGTTGCAGCGCTTCACCCACAACCTGACCCAACAGGCCCGCGACGGCAAACTCGACCCGGTGCTGTGCCGCGATGGCGCGATCCGGCAGATGGTCGACATCCTCGCCCGTCGCCGCAAGAACAACCCGATCGTCGTCGGTGAAGCCGGTGTCGGCAAGACCGCGATCGTCGAAGGTCTGGCCTCGCGCATCGCTGCCGGTGAAGTGCCACAAGTGCTCAAAGGCGTTGAATTGCTCTCGCTGGACATGGGCCTGCTGCAGGCCGGCGCCAGCGTCAAAGGTGAATTCGAGCGTCGTCTGAAAGGCGTGATCGACGAAGTCAAAGCCTCGCCGAAACCGATCATCCTGTTCATCGACGAAGCCCACACCCTGATCGGCGCGGGCGGTAATGCCGGCGGCTCCGATGCGGCCAACCTGCTGAAACCGGCGCTGGCCCGTGGCGAACTGCGCACCATCGCCGCGACCACTTGGGCCGAGTACAAGAAATACTTCGAGAAAGACCCGGCGCTGGCCCGTCGCTTCCAGCCTGTGCAATTGCACGAACCGACCGTGAGCGAAGCGGTGACCATTCTGCGTGGTCTGGCTCAGGTCTACGAGAAGAGCCACGGCATCTACCTGCGCGATGACGCGGTGGTGTCCGCTGCTGAATTGTCCGCGCGTTACCTGGCCGGTCGGCAACTGCCGGACAAAGCCGTCGACGTCCTCGACACCGCTTGCGCCCGCGTGCGCATCAGCCTCGCTGCGGCCCCGGAAAGCCTCGAGCGCCTGCGTGGCGAACTGGCTGAAGGCGGCCGTCAGCGCCAGGCCCTGCGTCGCGATGCCGAGGCCGGTCTGCTGATCGACCACGAAGCGCTGGAGGCACTGGAAGCGCGGCTGGACGAAGCCGAAAGCGAGATGGTTGCGCTCGAGACCTTGTGGACTGAGCAAAAAGAACTGGCCGAGCGCCTGCTGGAACTGCGTCAGCAACTGGCCAAGGCCCGCGAAGCCGCAGCCGTCGAGCCGACCGTCAGCGTTGAAGAAGACGCCGAAGGCACCGTGATTGAAACTGTGGTCGCCGAAGTCGAAGAAGGCCAGAGCGTCGAAGCGCTGGAAGCTCAGCTGCATGAAACCCACGCCGCGTTGACCGCTGCGCAAGTCAAAGAACGCCTGGTCAGCTTCGAAGTCTGCCCGCGTCTGGTTGCCGAAGTGATCAGCGCCTGGACCGGTGTGCCGCTGGCGCAACTGGCCCGCGAGCACAACGCCAAGGTCGCCAGTTTCGCCACCGATCTGCGCACACGCATCCGTGGTCAGGAGCAAGCCGTGCATGCGCTGGATCGTTCGATGCGCGCAACCGCTGCCGGTCTGAACAAGCCTGATGCACCGGTCGGTGTGTTCCTGCTGGTCGGCCCGAGCGGCGTCGGCAAGACCGAAACCGCGCTGGCCCTGGCGGACCTGCTGTACGGCGGCGACCGCTTCATCACCACCATCAACATGTCCGAGTTTCAGGAGAAGCACACCGTCTCGCGCCTGATCGGTGCGCCACCGGGCTACGTCGGTTACGGCGAGGGCGGCATGCTCACCGAAGCCGTGCGCCAGAAGCCGTATTCGGTGGTGTTGCTCGATGAAGTCGAGAAGGCTGATCCGGACGTGCTCAACCTGTTCTACCAAATCTTCGACAAAGGCGTGGCCAACGATGGCGAAGGTCGCGAGATCGACTTCCGCAACACGTTGATCCTCATGACCTCCAACCTTGGCAGCGACAAGATCAGCGAACTCTGCGAAGACGGCGCGCGGCCGACCGCCGAAGTGCTCGAAGAAACCATTCGGCCGGTACTCAGCAAACACTTCAAACCGGCGCTGCTGGCGCGGATGAAAGTGGTGCCGTACTACCCGGTGGGCGGGCCGGTGCTGCGCGAGCTGATCGAAATCAAACTCGGCCGTCTCGGCGAGCGCCTGAACCGTCGTCAGCTGGAGTTCAGCTGGTGCCAGAACCTCGTCGATCACCTGTCCGAGCGTTGCACGCAAAGCGAAAGCGGCGCGCGCCTGATCGATCATCTGCTTGATCAACACGTACTGCCGCTGGTGGCCGACCGTCTGCTCGACGCGATGGCGACCGGCGAGAGCCTCAAGCGTGTGCATGCCACGCTCGACGGCAGTTCCAGCGTGACCTGCGAGTTCGTCTGAGGTGGGCGTGATGTTCACTCAAGTGCCGCAGCCACTGGTCTATGCCGAAGCGTTGCTGGCGCAGTTCGCCAGTCTGTCGCGGGCGGCGGACAGTGCTGCGCTGCTGGGTGAATTCGTCCGTGGCCTGGCCGAACTGAGTGGCTGCGAACTGACGCAGCTGTATCTGCTCGACGCCACCCACACCTGCCTGGGGATGAACGCCGAATGCCTCGACGGCGCGTTGCAACCGCGTCAGGCGGCGAGCCTGCCGGCGGATTACAACGGTGAACAACTGCTGCAATTCGCCCTGTGCCAGAACCGCGTGGTGTGCCTCGACGACCTGACCGGCAGCCTGCACGAAACCAGTTTTCTGCCGGCGACGAGCACGCCGTGGCAGTCGCTGTTGTGCGTGCCGCTGGTCAATCAGCACAAGTCGGTTGAGGGCTTGTTGCTGTGTGCCAGTCGTCGTCGCACTGACTTGCAGGGTTTCGCCGACTCCCTTGGCCAGCTCGGCTCGTTCGTGCTCGGCCAACTGCATCTGCTGCAACGCCTGCGTCAGCCAGCCGCCGAATCGGCCACCGCCACTCGCAGCGTGCCGAGCATCAGCGGCTACGGCCTGATCGGCAAAAGCGCGGCGATGCGCCAGACCTACTCGCTGATCAGCAAGATCCTCCACAGCCCGTACACCGTGCTGTTGCGTGGCGAGACCGGCACCGGCAAGGAAGTGGTGGCACGGGCGATCCACGATTGCGGCCCGCGTCGCTCCCAGGCGTTCATCGTGCAGAACTGCGCGGCGTTCCCGGAAAACCTGCTGGAAAGCGAGCTGTTCGGCTATCGCAAAGGCGCCTTCACCGGTGCCGATCGCGATCGTGCCGGGCTGTTCGACGCGGCCAATGGCGGCACGTTGCTGCTCGATGAAATCGGTGACATGCCGTTGTCGCTGCAAGCGAAGATTCTGCGCGTGTTGCAGGAAGGCGAGATTCGTCCGCTGGGTTCCAACGACACGCACAAGATCGACGTGCGCATCATCGCCGCGACGCACCGTGATCTGGCGGCGTTGGTCAGCGAAGGCAAGTTCCGCGAGGACTTGTACTATCGCCTCGCGCAGTTCCCGATCGAGCTGCCGGCCCTGCGTCAGCGCGAAGGCGACATCCTCGATCTGGCCCGGCATTTCGCCGAGAAGACCTGCACGTTTTTGCAGCGTGATCCGGTGCGCTGGTCGGATTCGGCGCTGGAGCATCTGTGCGGCTACAACTTCCCCGGCAACGTTCGCGAACTCAAGGCACTGGTCGAGCGCGCGGTGTTGCTCTGCGAGGGCGGCGAGTTGCTCGCCGAGCATTTTTCCCTGCGCCTGGAAGCGATGCCGGAAGACAACAGCGGCCTGAATCTGCGCGAACGCCTGGAGCAGGTCGAGCGCACATTGCTGCTCGATTGCCTGCGCAAGAACGACGGCAACCAGACCCTCGCGGCCCGCGAACTGGGCCTGCCACGGCGCACGCTGCTGTACCGCCTCGGGCGCCTGAATATCAATTTGGGTGACTTTGATGGTTGAGCTACAGCACTTCTTCGAACCCAACACATACCCTGTGGCGAGGGGATTTATCCCCGTCCGGCTGCGCAGCAGTCGCAGTCCGGTACATACGGTTTCACTGAGAAATCGCGCTGGCAGGTTATGGGGGCGCTGCGCACCCCAACGGGGACAAGTCCCCTCGCCACGGGAGGTCGCCGTACCTCCAGGCTATGGCGCAAGGCCTCGATCTAGAGGCTTCGAGCCCACCTCAAAAACTTATTTCAGCGCCGCCCGCAAGGGTCGGCGCTTTGTGCTTTGTCTACACCTGGAGACCCTCTGATGTCTGTTCGTCACTGGCACGCTGTCCTGCTGACCCTCGTCGTTCTATGCGGCCTTGGCGGCTGTAGCGGCAATTACAAATTCAACGACAACGACTATCGCCCGTTGGGTGATCCGCAAGCGGTCAATCGCGGCAAGTGACCGCAAGGAGCATCAAACATGGAATTGGTTTTCGAAATGCTGAACACCAAGCAGTTCGTGCCCACCGAGCTGTGCCAGCGGACCTTCAAGCAGGCCGGCGGCGTGATCGGGCGCGGCGAGGACTGCGACTGGATCATCCCTGACCGCAAGCGGCACCTGTCCAATCACCACGCGATTGTCAGCTACCGCGAGGGCTCGTTCTTCCTTACCGATACCAGCAGCAACGGTGTCCAGGACGGCAGCAGCGGCGCGCGCCTGCACAAGGGCGAGCCGGTGCGCATCGAGCACGGCAGCACCTACATTCTCGGCGACTTCGAGATCCGCGCGCGGCTGGTCCGTGACCCGGCGACCTTCGACGGCGAAGTCGGCCGTCCGCGTGCCGCTGGCAGCATCATTCCGGATGACGCGTTCCTCGACCTCGACCCGCTCAATGCCCTCGAACAGCAAGAGCGCGTCTACTCGGAAATCGACGAACTGCTGTCGCCCACCGCCAAGCCGGAAGACTCCCGTCAACGTGCCGACTACGCGCGCATCGACATGGAAAGCCTGATGGTCCCGGAGCTGATCGCCGCCCCGGTCGAGCCTGAGCCGGCGCCTGCACCGAAAGCCGTCGAGCGTCAGAGCGAAGGTTTCTGGGAACACTTCGGCGCGGCGCTGGGCGTCGACGTCAAAGGCCTCAGCCACGACGAACGCGAAGCGCTGGCGCTCAACGCTGCGCGCCTGCTGCGCCAGAGCATCGGCGGTTTGCAGCAGAGCCTGCGCACCCGCTCCGAGCTGAAAAACGAATTGCGTCTGGCCCAGACCACCGTGCAAGGCACCAACAAGAACCCGCTGAAATTCGCCGTCGATCCGAGCGAAGCACTGCAGATTCTGTTGCAGCCAAGCAAGCCTGGCCATCTGCCCGCCGAGCAAGCGATCTCCCGCGCATTCCGCGACCTGCAGGCGCATCAAGTGGCACTGCTGACCGCCAGTCGCGCTGCTGTGCGTGGCACGCTGGAGCACTTCTCGCCGGAGCAGCTGACCCTGCGTTTCGAGCGTGACAGCAAGCCATTGATCGCCACTTCGGGTGGGCGCTGGAGAGCATTCGGCCGCTACCACCAGGCACTGCGTCAGGACGATGACTGGAGCGAGCGTCTGCTGGCCCGCGACTTTGCTCAGGCTTACGAAGAACAGATTCGTCTGATCTCCACCCTCCACACCGACCACCAAGGATGATGCGCATGTCTCGCCGCTCGACCGCTTTTTTCAAGACGCTGACTGCGCTCACCGTGCTGGTGCTGCTCGCCGGTTGCTCGTCGCTGTCGCCATACTCGAAAGTGACCAAGATCAACCTCAAACTGACCGGCAGCGATCAGCTCAACCCGGACCTCAACGGGCGGCCGTCGCCGATCGTCGTGCGCCTGTTCGAACTCAAGCACCCGGTGACCTTCGAGAACGCTGATTTCTTCAGCCTCTACGAGCGCGCCAAGGAATCCCTCAACCCGGATCTGGTGGCCAGCGAAGAACTCGAATTGCGCCCGGGCGAAACCGTGGAACTGAAACTCAGCGTGGAGGAGGGCAGCCGTTACGTGGGCATCCTCGCCGCCTATCGCGACCTGCCGGATACCCAGTGGCGGCACACCGTGCAGATCACTCCGCTGGAACTCACCGAGGCTGATCTGACCCTCGATCAGGCCGGTATCCGCAACACCCAACAAGTGCTCGCCAAGGCGGATGACTGATCATGAACACCCATAAAGTCATTTGGCAGGAAGGCATGCTGCTGCGACCGCAGCACTTCCAGCACAACGATCGTTATTACGATCACCAGATGAAAACCCGCACGCAATTGCTCGGTGGCTACACCTGGGGTTTTCTCAATCTGGAAATCGACTTGCAGTTCCTCAACATGGGCAAACTGGTGATCAGTGAAGCCTCGGGGATTCTGCCGGACGGCAGCCTGTTCGAACTCGGTGGCAACACCGAGCCGCTGGCGCTGGACGTGCCGCCGAACACCGGCAACACGCCGATCTATCTGGCGCTGCCGCTGGTCACCGGCAACCACATCGAGGCCCGGCGCCCGGAGCAATCGGACGTGCTCGCGCGCTACACCGCGTATGACGCCGAAGTCGCCGACTCCAACGCCGGCGATGATTCCGCCAGCCAGGTCAGCTGCGGTCGGCCGGACTTCAAACTGTTGCTCGGCGAGCAGCAGAGCGATCAGGCCTACGTGAAGCTGAAAATCTGCGACGTGCTCGACACCACGCCCGACGGCGTCATCAGCCTCGACCCGGATTTCGTCCCGACCTACATTCAGGCCCACGCCTCCAGCTACCTGCTGTCGTGCCTGAAAGAAGTCATCAGCATGCTCAGCCACCGTGGCGACACCATCGCCGAGCGGATTCGCTCCAACGGCAAGGTCGGCGGCGCTGAAGTCGGCGACTTCATGATGCTGCAACTGATCAACCGCACCGAACTGCTGCTGCGCCATTACCTCGGTCTGGAACAAGTGCATCCGGAAGAGTTGTACCGCACGCTGCTGACCATGCTCGGCGATCTGGCGACCTTCTCCGGCGAGAGCAAACGCCCGCGCCTGGACAGCCGCTATTCCCACGCCGATCAGGGCGCAAGCTTTCGCAAACTGATGGAAGCGATCCGTCAGGTGCTGTCGATGGTGCTCGAACAGCACGCCATCGAACTGATCCTGCAGGCGCGTCAGTACGGCATCATTGTTTCGCCGTTGCACGACCACAAACTGCTCGGCTCGGCCTCGTTCGTGCTGGCAGCCAGTGCCAACTGCGACTCCGAAGAACTGCGTCAGCGTTTGCCGCAGCACCTCAAGGTCGGCCCGGTGGAGCGCATCCGCCAACTGGTCAACCTGCACTTGCCGGGGATCAAGGTCAAACCGTTGCCGGTGGCACCACGGCAGATCGCGTTCCACTCGAACAAAACCTATTTCATTCTCGAACTCAGTTCCGAAGACCTCGCACAACTCGAACGCTCCGGCGGTTTCGCGTTCCACGTGTCCGGCGAATTCGCCGAGCTTGAACTGAAATTCTGGGCCATCAGGAACTGACCGACATGATCAAGGAAACGGATTACAACCAGGACGACAAAACCGTCCTGCTCGATCGTCAAGGCCACGGACCGGCATCGAGTCCGCTGACCGACTTCGCCGCGCCGCCGCGTTTCGAGCAACTGGAAGAACGCATGATCTACGCCGCGCGCCTGCGTCCGGCGGAGGCGTTCAACATCAGCCTCAACTCGCTGGTCGCGGCCTCGTCCGATCTGCTCTCGGAAGTGGTGCGTCTCAAGCACAGCGAAACACGCGAAGACCTGTATGCGCTGAATGAGCGGCTGACTGCCGGGCTGAAATTGTTTGAAGTACGCGCCCTGCACAACGGCGCCGAAAGCAGCCAGGTGATGGCCGCGCGTTATGTGCTCTGCACCGTGGTCGACGAAGCTGTCGTGACCACGCCGTGGGGCAACGAAAGCGAATGGTCGCAGATGAGCCTGCTGAGCAGCTTCCACAACGAAACCTTCGGCGGCGAGAAGTTTTTCCAGCTGCTCGATCGGCTGTCGAAAAACCCGGTCAAGCACCTGCCGATGCTCGAGCTGATGTACCTGTGCCTGTCCCTCGGTTTCGAGGGCAAGTACCGCGTCCAGGCGCGCGGCATGCTTGAGCTTGAAGGCATCCGCGACGCCTTGTACCGGCAGATCCGTCAGTTGCGTGGCGACGTGCCGCGCGAGTTGTCGCCGCACTGGGAAGGCCTCAACGACCAGCGCCGCAACCTGGTGCGCATCGTGCCGGCGTGGATGGTGGTGCTCTTTACTCTGGTCTGCCTGGTGGTGATGTATTCGGGCTTCGCCTGGGTCCTGAGCGAACAACGCGACACCGTTCTGCATCCTTATCAGCCGCTTGATCCAGCCGCGGTACAACCGCAGGCGCAGCCGTAAAACAGGGACGTGTGATGAAAAAGTTTTTCAAGAAAGTCGGCGCCTTCCTGCGCCAGACCTGGGTCTGGACTTTGCTGCTGGTGCTGTTCGTGGCGCTGCTGGTGTGGTTCGTCGGCCCGTTGTTGGCGGTCGATGATTACAAGTTCTGGGAAAGCGCGACCTCGCGCCTGCTGACCATCAGCGTGCTGTTCCTGATCTGGGGCCTGACCATGGTCTTCGTCAGCTGGCGCGCGGGTATCCGCAAGAAAGCCGAGGAGGAAAGCGAGGACGGCCAGGACCGCATTCGCCGCGAAGAGCTGATCGACGAAGAACAGAAAGAGTTGAAGGCGCGGTTCAAGGACGCACTGAAAACCCTGAAGACGTCGAGCCTGTATCGCGGTCGCAGCGAGCGCTGGCGCAGTGACTTGCCGTGGTACCTGCTGATCGGTCCGCAGGCCTCGGGTAAGACCAGCCTGCTGGACTTCTCCGGTCTGGAATTCCCGATCAACAAGATCGACCGCAAGCTGACCCGCGACACCCTCGGCACCCGTCATTGCGACTGGTATTTCGCCGATCACGGTGTCCTGATCGACACCGCCGGGCGCTACACCACTCAACCGGACGCGGAAGTCGACGGCAACGCCTGGACAACCCTGCTGGAACTGCTGCGCAAGCGTCGTCGCGGCCGTCCGTTGAACGGCGTGCTGGTGACCATTCCGGTGGAAACCCTCACCGGCGGCAGCGAGCAGGACATCGAGACCCTCGCGCGCCAGGTGCGCAGTCGTTTGCAGGACGTGCATCAGAAACTCCACGTCGATGTGCCGGTGTATCTGGTCCTGAGCAAGGCGGACAAGCTGCTCGGCTTCGACGAATTCTTCGATCAACTGACCCGCGAAGAAAGCGATCAGGTGCTCGGCACCAGTTTCCGCAAGGATCAGGTCGGCACCGACGTCACGGTTCTGCGCAACGAGTTCGAAGAGCTGCTGCGCCGCTTGAACAGCCAAGTGATCATGCGCATGCACTCCGAGCGCGATACTCAGCGCCGTGGGCGCATCCTCGATTTCCCGCATCAGTTGGGGCAGATCGGCGAGCGTCTGTGCCTGTTCGTCGACATGGCGTTCACCGGCAACCGTTATCAGCGCGCTACGCAACTGCGCGGCTTCTACCTGACCAGCGCACCGCACCTGACCCAGGAAATGGATTCGACCACCGCCGGCATCGGCGCCAGCCTGGGCATGAACGCCGGCGTGCTGCCGACTCTGCGCAGCGGCCGTTCGCGGTTCATCCACCACTTGCTCAGCCAAGTGATTTTCCCCGAGGCCGATCTGGCCGGTCTGGACAAGCGCGAGCGCAGCCGCATTCATTGGGGCCAGCGCGCGCTGTACGTCGGTGCACTGGCGGCACTGGCGCTGTTCGGCATGCTCTGGGCGGGTGGTTTCTCGGCCAACTACGAGCGTCTGGAAAACCTGCGTACGCTGGCGCAGAACTGGACCCAGCAACGCTCGGCCGTGACGCCGCGCGATGACGCCATGGGCGTGCTGAAAGTGCTCGACACCAGCTACGCCGCGACCCAGGTGTTCCCGAACAAGGGCGACGTCTCGTACCACGAGCGTGGCGGGCTGTATCAGGGCGAAGAGATCAACCCGGTGGTGAAAACCGCCTACGAGCGTGAGCTTGAAGCGCAGTTGCTGCCACGGGTGGCGACCATGCTCGAAGGGCAGATCCGCGCCAACATGAAGGACCGCGATCGCCTTCTCAACAGCCTGCGTGCGTACCTGATGCTGAACATGAAGGATCGTCGCGACGCGGCGTGGCTCAAGGACTGGGTCGCCACTGACTGGTCGCAGCGCTACACCGGCAACACCGCGGTGCAGAACGGTCTGAATACGCACCTCGAGCGTTTGCTCAAGCAGCCGTTCATCTACCCGCTGAACGATCAACTGGTGACGCAGGCGCGTCAGGTCCTGCGCAGCGAATCGCTGGCCAACGTGGTTTACCGCATGCTCCGCGAGCAGGCGCGCAACCTGCCGGACTACCGCTTCAGCCAGCACCTCGGCCCGCAAGGTTCGTTGTTCATCGGCACTGAATACGTGATCCCGGGTTTCTACACCCAGCAGGGTTATCAGCAGTATTTCTCGGTGCAGGGCGCCGCGCTGGTCACCGATATCCTGCGTGACAACTGGGTGCTGGGCGAAGGCGCGGGCATCAGCGACATGGACTTGCGTCGCCTGATGGTCGAGCTTGAGCAGCTGTACTTCCGCGACTACGCCAACTACTGGAGCGAAGCCGTTGGCCAGGTCGCATTGCCACCGATCAGCGACGCTGGCGAAGGCGCCGAGCAACTGGCGGGCCTGACTTCGGCCAACTCGCCGGTCCTCGCATTGCTCACCGAAGTACGTGAAAACACCCGCTTCGAAGCCGCGGCTGATCCGGTCGATGAAGCCGGCGAAGCTGCCGATGCGCTGGCCGGACAGAAAGGCAAACTGGGCAAGGCCGGCAAACTCGCCGCCGCTGCCGCCGACAAGGCTTCGGCGCTGAACGTGGCGAAGAACTTGCCGGACACCGCGAAGAAATCCCTGCAACGCCGCTTCGAACCGCTGCATCGTCTGCTCGATGACAACAACGGCCCGGGCGCTGACCTGACGCCAGCGTTCAGCGCGCTCAACGACCTGCAACTGCAACTGGCCGGCCTGGCCCGTTCCAGCACGCCGGAGCAAGCCGCGTTCGAGATGGCCAAGACGCGCATGAACGGCCAGCGTGATGCGCTGACCAACCTGCGTAATGCCTCCGGTCGTCTGCCGCGTCCGCTGAGCGTGTGGTTCAACGTGCTGGCCGAGGACTCGTGGCGCCTGGTGCTCAACGATGCCTATCAATACCTGAATGGCCGTTATCAGAACGAGCTGTACAGCGTGTACGGCAAAACCATCAGCAAGCGCTATCCGTTCAGCGCCAGCAGCACCAGCGACGTGGCGATCAGCGACTTCCGTGAGTTCTTCCGTGCGCAAGGTACCGTCGACCGCTTCTTCGACAGCTACATGCGTCCATTCGTCAGCGGCGATCCGGGCAACTACCGCATGCGCAGCGTCGACGGTCACAGCCTGCCGGTATCGAAGGTCTACCTCGATCAGATGGCGGCGGCGCAGACGATTCGCCAGAGCTTCTTCTCGATCAACCCGGCCGAGCCGACCGTGCAGTTCAAGCTTGAACCGTACACCCTCGATCCGGCGGTCAGTCGCTCCGAATTCAAGTTCGGCGACAAGACCATGGAGTACCGTCACGGCCCGATCCTGCCAATGACCTTCAAGTGGCCGACCGATGCTGAAGACGGTCGCACCAGCCTGGTCATGGACAAGATGGCCGGACGCCCGATCGGGATCGAGAAGAATTCCGGCCCATGGTCGCTGTTCCGTTTGTTCGACCTGATGCAGACCGAGTACCTGAACGGTCGTGACGTGCTGGTACTGAAAGCCGACGTGGGCGGTCTGCGCGCCAACTACCTGCTCACCAGCCAGCGCACGCCGAACCCGTTCGACATGGGCGTGCTGCGCACCTTCCGTATGCCGGTGCAGCTCTGATGCTGGTGGCCAGTCCCTGGCGCAGCGCGGCGCGTACCGACCCGGGCAAGGTGCGGGCGCGCAACGAAGATGCCTTCCTCGACTCGCCGCAGCACGGGCTGTGGGTGGTCGCGGACGGCATGGGCGGTCATCAGGGTGGCGACATCGCCAGCCAGTTGATCGTCGCCAGCCTGGCTGAGTTGCCGCAACACGAGGACTTCGACGAACGCCTCAAAGCCATCCGCCAGTGCCTGCACTGGCTGAACCGGCGCTTGGGCCAGGAGTTGACGGTCACTGCCGGACGTCACGACAGCATCATGGGCAGCACCGTCGTCGCGCTGCTGGTGGAAGGCAATCGCGCGGCCTGCATCTGGGCCGGCGACAGCCGATGCTACATGTGGCGCGGGCAGCGGCTGTATCAGCTGTCCAAGGACCATTCGCTGCAACAGCAGCTGATCGACGAGCAGCAAATGAGCGTCGAACAGGCGGCAGCGCACCCGGCGGCTCAGGCACTCACCCGAGCCGTCGGCGCCGCCGACACACTGACCCTGGATGTGCTTGAACTCGAGGTCTATCCGGGCGATGTGTTTTTGCTCTGCAGCGATGGTTTGTATCAGGGCCTGAGCAGCGATGCCCTCGGCAACGCCCTCAGCCTCAGCGCGCCGCACGTGGCGCTGGAACGTTTGTTCGACGGCGCTCTGCGGGGCGCCGCGCGGGACAACCTGACTGCCGTGGTGATCCGCCAATGAGTGAACTCGAATCGCCCATCGATGACCTGCTGATCAGCGAAGAGCAGGCCAGCAACCTGACCTACTTTGCCTTCGCCAAGGGCAACAAGGCCGAACCGCTGCTGGCGCCGACCAAGGCCAGCATCGGTGCGCTGCCGGATGTACTCGCCGGTCGCTACCACCTCGAGCGTCTGCTCGGGGCCGGTGGCATGGGCGCCGTTTACCGGGCGCGGGATCTGCTGCACGAACAGTTCGGCGATCCCGACCCTTACATTGCGCTGAAAATCCTCAGCGAAGAATTTGCCGAATCGCCGGACGCCAGTGCCTTGCTCTACAGCGAGTTCGCCCTGACCCGACGCCTGCGCCACGACAACGTCGTACGTGCGCACACCTTTGAAGTCGACACCGACTGCCAGCGGGCCTTCATCACCATGGAATACATGCGTGGCCTGACCCTGGACAAATTGCTCTGCGAGCGGCCCCTCGGCCTGCCGTGGCAAGAACTGCGCGACATCGTCCTGCCGCTGCTCGACACGTTGGCCTACGCCCACCGTCGCGGCGTGCTGCACGGTGATCTGAAACCGAGCAACGTCATGCTCAGCGAAGACGGCCTGCGCCTGTTCGACTTCGGTCTGGGGCAGGCAGAGGAGGGCACCTTGCCCGGCCTGCCGCACCTGAGCCGCGAGCGTTTCAACGCCTGGACCCCGGGCTACGCCGCCCCCGAACTGCTTGAGGGCCAACCATTGTCGGCCAGCGCGGACGTGTACGGCGTGGCCTGCGTGATCTATGAACTGGCGGGCGGCAAACACCCGTTCCGCCGCTTGCCCTCGACCCAGGCCCGCGACGAGCACCTGGAGCGCGAGCTGCGCGCCCCAGCGAATCTACCCCAGCACGGCTGGCAAGCGCTGCGAACCGCGCTGAGCTTCAACCCGGCAGAACGCACCATCACTGCCCAACAATTGCGTGACGCCTTGGGCGCCACTTCGTCCTGGCTGCAACGTCTGCGACTTCGGGCGTAACGGATGACATTCGAACAGGGAGCACACGATGTTCAACTCAGCTAACGAAACCCACTTCAGCCTCAAGGTCGAAGACTACGTCGGCGACCTGCAAGTGCTGTCGTTCACCGGCACCGAAGGCATCAGCCAGGCGTATCGCTTCGACCTCGAGCTGGTCAGCGAAAACCCCGATCTGGACCTTGAACAACTGCTGCACAAGCAGGCGTTTCTGGCATTCGATCCACAGGGCTCGGGCATTCACGGGCAGATCTACCGCGTCGCCCAGGGCGATGCCGGCAAGCGCCTGACCCGCTACAAAGTCTCGATCGTGCCGCAACTGCAATACCTGCATCACCGCACCAACCAGCGCATCTACCAGCAGATGTCGGCGCCGAAAATCATCGCGCTGATCCTCGAAGAGCACGGCATCAAAGGCAACGCCTACAGCTTCCAGCTCAGCCAGCCGTGCCCGGATCGCGACTACTGCGTGCAGTACGACGAAACCGATTTGCACTTCGTCCAGCGCCTGTGCGAAGAGGAAGGCATTCACTACCACTTCCAGCACAGCGAAAAAGCCCACCTGCTGGTGTTCGGCGACGACCAGACCGTGTTCCCCGACCTCGGCCAGCCAACCGCGTACGTGCAGGGCAGCGGCATGGTCGCCGAAGAACCGGTGATCAAAGCCTTCAAACTGCGTCTGGAAACCCGCACCACGCGCACCACTCGCCGCGACTACGATTTCGAAAAACCGCGCCTGCGAATGGAAGCGGCGTACAAACCCGACGGCGACAGCACCGAGCCGGATCTGGAAGATTACGACTACCCGGGCCGCTTCATCGACCGCGCGCGCGGCAAGTTCCTCAGCCAGCGCGCCCTCGAACGCCACCGCGCCGACTACCGCCAGGCCGAAGGTCGCGGCGACCAGACCAGACTGGTCAGCGGCCACTTCATGGAAATGTCCGACCACCCGCGCAGCGAGTGGAACGACCTGTGGCTGCTCACGCAAATCTTCCACGAAGGCAAACAGCCGCAAGTCCTCGAAGAAGGCGTGACCAGCGACACCACCGACAACAAAGACGACTTCCACCAAGGCTACCGCAACACCTTCCTCGCCACCCCGTGGGACGTGTTCTACCGCCCGGCCCTCGAACACCCGAAACCGCGTGTGCTTGGCAGCCAGACCGCCATGGTCACCGGCCCCAAAGGCGAAGAAATCCACTGCGACCAATACGGCCGCATCAAAGTGCAATTCCACTGGGACCGCGAAGGCCTGGCCGACGACAAAACCAGCTGCTGGCTGCGCGTCTCCAGCTCCTGGGCCGGCGACCGCTACGGCGCCATCAGCATTCCGCGCATCGGCATGGAAGTCCTCGTCACCTTCCTCGAAGGCGACCCCGACCAACCGCTGGTGACCGGTTGCCTGTACCACAAGGAAAACCCAGTGCCATACGCACTGCCGGCGAACAAAACCCGCAGCGTGTTCAAAACACTCAGCTCACCGGGTGGTGGCGGCTACAACGAACTGCGCATTGAAGACAAGAAAGGCGCCGAGCAGATCTACATCCACGCCCAGCGCGATTGGGATGAAAACGTTGAGCATGACCAGAAGATTCGCGTCGGAAATGAACGTCACGACACGGTGGTGAAGAACACCTACACCGAGCTGAAGGCTGAAGAACACCGCACCACGATTTCCGACCGCAAGGTTGAAGCGAAGCTGGATGATCATTTAACGATTGGGCAGAACCAGCATGTGAAGTTGGGGACTGCGCAACTGACCAGTGTGGGCAAAGAGATTCACCTTAAGGCTGGGGACAAGATTGTTATTGAGGCGGGGACGGAGCTGACCATTCTTGGCGGTGGGAGCTTTATCAAGCTCGATGGCGGTGGGGTGACGGTGGTTGGGCCGGTGATCAAGATCAATGCGGGTGGCTCGGCTGGCTCCGGCACAGGGATCGGGATTAAACCGCCGGTGCTGCCGGGGGCGGCGGATAAGGATAAGGCGGGGAGTTTGATGGATCAGGCGTTGTTGAATGCGCCGCCTGAGAAGGTTAAGCCGAAGGCTTTTTTTGTGTTTTCTGAGTAATCGACATGAATCGTGTTTTGAAGAAGAGCAATGGCATCGCGATAGCGGTTTTCACCGCGTCGCTGTTGAGCCTGTTTCATGGCAGCGCTTATGCGGATGAATGTCCGTCCGAGGACTTTTCCCAGTTTCTGCCGGCGTTTTCTGCGAATGCCGAAACTCAGCAGCGGTGGACTGCGATGACGGTGAAGTCGCTGGTTTTGAAACCGGTGGGAGATCATGGGGTTTTTGAGCCTAAAACGATGGGGCTTACTAGCACCAATTTAGCGTTTCCGTTGATGGCGCCTGTAGGCGCGGACAAGACTGAAGGCGTAGAGGTTGAGGAGATTGACGATAATCATTTCAACGTAGTGGATAAGCGAGCAGGTAATAGCAACATCAAGATTTTTAATTTTTCTCGCCAAGCGTGTTGGGTGCTTGAGGGGGTTGAAGATTGGTCGATCAGTGAGAAAGATCTCGTAGAGACGAGCAAGCCCCGCATGAGCGAGGCAGAGAATTTTTGCTTTCAACGTGCAGAGGCCTTTAGAGGCCTAGGGGGGCTGGAGCAGTACCGACTCACAGGTGAGTTGTTTGAAGCTTCCTTGGAAAACTATCTATGCGCAGCCGCTTCCGGTGATCCCCAGGCTAGTTTGAATGCAGCAAGCTTGAGTCTTTCCGGAATGGCTCCGCAGTTGCAAACGGATAAGGTTGAGCAGCTATTCAAGGCAGCAGCGACCACTCTGCCTGAGGGGGCGATGAGCCTCTCGTTGTTTTATTGCGATGGAAACAACATTTCCTCCAATGGCCCTTGCCAGCATCCAGCACAGGCCGAGGAAGCGCTGACGCAAGCGGCCCGTATGGGAAGTGCTTTTGCGATAAATGCACTCGGGCGTGCCTTTGAAACTGGAGAGCTGGTAACGAAGGACATGTCCCGGGCGGTTGCGTGCTACCAAGTGGCTGCCAAAAAAGGCAGCAAAGGGTCTATCGCACATTTGGAACGTCTAAATAAACAGACCGCTGAAATTACTAAAGCGAGCTATTGCTACTGATTATTGCAGGAAGCAGAAATGACAGAGCCACTAGATTTATCAAGTAACTATACGAGTGCTAACTATAGATATAAGGAAGGAGGAGATGGTTTCGTCGTAGAAAATGGCAAAAAAATCGTCGATTGCTCTCATATGGTAAACCTGTTGCTCACAGGCGCTGGATATCAAGTTCCTTACCAGAATACGGCGGGGCTAAATAGTGCAGCCGCACTTCAATACTATGATGTAATTAGTCCTGCTAATGTGAGGCGAGGAGATATCGTACTCTGGATTAACGTAATCTCTAATCGAGATAATAAAACGCTAAATCATACGGGTATCGTAGAGCACTATGATAGTACGCTGGACTCTCAATATGGTGAGTTTTTTGGGGCGCAAAGCTCTGGTCCAGCTACTGCAAAGTTTGGTGCCTATAGCAAAGCATATTTTTGGCCAGTCCCTACAAAATTTCTAAGGGTTAAGGAATCGACTCGGACGGGGGAAGGATCCGCACCTGCGCCCGCACCTGCACCTGCACCTGCACCGGTAGAATCTACACCATTAATGAATTTTCAGTACCCGTTTAGAAAAGCGGACGGATCGCAATTTAAGGATGCTGAAGAAATCTTTAAAGCACTTGAGAGTGAAAGCTCAGGTAACTTTTTACTTGGGAATCATGGATTTTGGCATGGCGGTATTCATATCACGCATAAGACTGCTCCGCAGTGTGTGAGAGATGAACCTATTCGTTGTATTGGAGATGGTGTCGTCGTAGCCTATCGGTTGAATGAGGATTATTTAAAGACTGAGTTTGAAGGTTCGAGTACTACAGAGGAATTGAAGTACTCAAATTCATTCTGCCTTGTCAAGCACGACTATAAATCACCACCTAATAAAGAGGTCGTGCCCAATACTAGTAATGAACTCGTATTTTATAGCCTGTATATGCATTTGCTACCATACCAGAGGTACGCGGATGAACCAGAACAGACGGGCCATCAGAAAATAAAGATGATCGCAAGTGGGTTTAAAGCTCGAAGCGATGTTGCTGGTGCGACTGGCTGCATCGAATACGGTTCGATTTCTGCTGGAACTCAAATTGAAATACTTGAAGAGCACTCTGATCACATCCACGCGAAAGGCAAACTAATTAAAGGTACAGTAGGTGGACGCACGCCAGGACAGGATTTCTGGTTCGCCTACAAGCAAAACGGTGTTGCATACCCAAGAGGTGATGGCAGTGCGAGCTGGAAAGCAATAACTGCACCGGAGCGAAAGAAGCCAGATTATTGGAAGGGCAAGGTCAGAGCTATAGTTACCGGCTCTGGGCTTACCTTAAGGGTAGCCCCCTCACCGCAGAGTAACGGCGCTTTAGCTGGGGCTGCAATGAGACAGGTAAATAGTCTGGGGCAAAACGAAGATTTAGTACTTTGTACAAATAGCGTAATAGAATTTGATAGTGGGAAAGTTTTTAGCCTGAAGATTGGCTCTAAGTCATACAAAATGGCGGAATGTTGCTTCGTGCCAAGTACTTCTGGCACTGCAACCGGTTTGAAAAGCCATTCCACTCCTGTCCCAGCAACTTTTTGGGCTTGTGTTGAAAAGCCTTATGTTCAACTGCTTGGATTGATTCCTACGGAGTTTGACAAGGTCGTAGCTATGGATACGGCAATTAAGGCAGGTGACGTAATCGGCTTTCTTGGTTTAAATGAAACATTGGCAGGTCCTGATGGAGGGGTTTCGAGAAGTTATCAAGTCCATGTGGAAATTTTTTCGGCAGATCCGAGAATTGAGGATTTCTTGAAAAACAAGGCAGCAGTGAAGCAAGGAAAGCAATACTTGCACTTGCCAGCGAATACAACTTTGAAAAGTAAGCCCCCTCTAACTGGGGTTGTGACAATTTCGAATGAAACCTTTGTGGAGCTTGGGAAAACTGTTATCTATAAGGACCCTGAAGAGTGGTACGAAGTAACCGTAGTTGATGAATCAGAAAGCAAATCGGGTTTGCTCAAAAAAGAAGGGGCGGAGCTTATTGCTCAGCACGACTGGGAAAAACTAGGCTTTCGCGTCGTTAAGGAATCAAAATCAAATTCTGATGGTTTTCTGGATCCTGATGATATGCCAGAATTCTTCCAGACCTTATATAACGACTTGGATCGATTTGGTAACAGAGATCAAAAAGTCACTCCCGAAGATTTCCCGATTGCACTCAAGAATATTGAGTTCAGGGATCATTGGTCAAAGCTCATTGCATATCACCCTACGGAGTGGAAATCTAAGTCGGACTCTTCCAAATGGGCGCGGCTGGATACATTGCTGGAGGATTACCCATCTGTTCTAAATCACGAAAAAGAACGAATAGATAGTTTAATATTTTGGGATGATTCAGTTATACAGTCTAAAGGCTTAGGTGATGGCGTTTTATGGCATTTTCATCCAATTGCATTTCTTGGTAATCAGATCGGTAGTCGCGGAAAAATAAAGATCACCGTCGAGATGTTAAAAAGGGTATTTGAAGGACTAAAAAATACCTCCGAACAAGATGTCTTATTGGCGGAAGTTGCCACCCAGCTAAATGAAAACTGTGAAAGATATAAATTAGATACTCCGTTGAGGTTGAGTCACTTTTTTGCTCAGGTAAGGCAGGAAATTGGATCGAAGTGCGCGGTGGTAGAGGACTTTACCTATGGAGTGCCTGGCCTAAAGGGTACATTTAAGTATTTTAGGGATCACCCTGATGAAGCAACACTTTATGGATATCCAGGATCTAATAAATATGTGTCTCACGAAAATCAGATCGCGATAGCGAATCGAGCATATGGCGGGAAATTAGGTAACGGCAATATATCGTCTGGTGAGGGGTGGAAATATCGTGGTAGAGGTCTTAAACATTTAACGGGTAAAGCAAACTATCAAGCCTTTAAGGATTATCATAAAACGTTCTGGGATGAAGAAGTTGATTTTGTTGGTCAGCCGGATATCTTGCATACACAGTTTAAATACTCTGTTCGTTCGGGTGTTTATTTCTGGCTTAAAAACAATATTTTTGTAGAAGCGGATAAGGGTGATGCGGACGAAAACGTAGATGCTGTTACTCGTATTATTAACAGAGATACTGATAGTTATGATGAACGTCGGAAGCATTTCCAGAGGATATATAAAAATGAAAAAATATTTGAAACTGTCTAAAATCCGTTGCATTTTTGCGATGGTCATAAGCTTGGTCGTATCCAATGTGTTAGCAGATGCGGCACCTACATTGAGTGAGTTTCATCCAGCGGTCGTGGCTTCAGTAGGAGAAAAAAAGATTGCAGTGTTCTTTTTAAAAAATAGTCTGAAAAAACTGGTGAACGGAGAGTATGTTGCTGACGCCGAAATATATTATTCTCCGATTGGTTCAGATAAAACATTTTTCAAATATGTTTGGAAAGTTGAGGGTGATCAAATTGCCTCCGTCTTCTTCTACGATTGGAAATCTCCGGAGCGACGCGGTAAATCAATGTATGTCTTGGTGAAGAGCAAGCTGTCTGACTCCGCGTTTGATGGTTTTTCGTATTCAATCATGGAGCTTCCGCTCAGGGTCGATGGTGAAAACGCTTCATTGCTCTATTTCACAGGTGACCCATCTGATCCAGCTTTGGAAAACTGCAAGGATGGAAAGGACTTAGTTTCTGGAGCGAAGGTGGTTTGCAGTTATAAAGACGCTGCAAGTATTAAAAAATATTTTACCGCGCAGGATAAATGAAATTTCGAAGTCGCACGGGGGTTCGGCTTTGTTAGTTTCGTGCGATGGCTATTTTATCGTTGAGCATGAGTAAATCTGCCCCGTTTGGGTGAAATGGAGAAATGGGTGAAATGGGGACAGTGAAATGGGGGCAGACCACGATTTTAGCAATTACCCGAAAAACGCGGTCTGTCCCTTTTTTCTTTTATGGTCTGTCCTCTTTTTCTTTTAGCCTGTTATCAAATGGCGGCTGACAAAGGTGACCAGTTGGGCGTCTTCAACGTGGGGCGATTGGGATCGTCAGCCACGGCGCCGATCAAAGCCAGCCACTGCATTTGAATTTCGAGGGGCTGTTTGAGGCGGTTTTTGCAAAAGTTTTGTCTGAATCCCTCACGCTAAAACGTTTAACGCTTGAGCATCTGACGACCGCGATTTTCCTTTAAACTCCCCACCCCCAAGGAACGCGCTCAGGACACGGAATGCCAGCCTCTTCTTCCTCGCTTCGCCCAGCGTTGGTGCTTTGGCTATATGCCGCTGCGATCACGCACATCCTCGCCGGTCTTACCCTGACCTGGGCCGGTGACTCCGGCTTGCTCGATGGCTACCTGCAAGTCCTCGAACTGTCGTTCTGGGATGCCGATGCGGTTCCCACCGCCGGCCACGAACAACAAGTCTGGTGGCTCGCGCTGTTCGGCGCGACGCTGCAAAGTTATTCGCTGTACATGCTTGCGCTGGTGCACTTGGGCAATCGCTTGAAAGCCCCGGCAGTCTGGGGCTGGTTGAGCGCCGGCATCCTGTTATGGGCGCCGCAGGACATGTGGCTTTCAGCGCAACAACAGATCTGGTCGCACTTGTGGCTCGACGGTTTTGCGTTGCTGGTGTTGTTGCCGCCGTTGTTCTGGCTGTATCGGCATGATCGCCGGAAGCCTCCTGCAGTAAAGACACCGAGCCAATCCAACCCGTTTGCCGGCAGCGCTTTCAAACGCGTGCTGATCACCGGCGGCACCGGGTTCATCGGCGAAGCCTTGGTCAATCGATTACTCGACGCGGGCCATTCGGTCAGCGTACTGACGCGCGATCCGTTGAGCGCGGCCAATCTATTCAACGGCCGCGTCCGCTGCGTGCATTCACTCATCGAACTCAGTCATGACGAAGCCTTCGACGTAGTGATCAATTTCGCCGGCGCCCCTGTCGCTGGCCCACGCTGGACTCCCAAACGTCAGGCGCAATTGCTCGCCAGCCGAGTCGGCACCACCGAAGCGCTGATGACCTGGCTGAAGAACACCAAGCACAAACCCGCGCTATGGATTCAAGCCTCGGCCATCGGTTTCTACGGCGTGCGCGATGCCAGCGAAAGTCTCGACGAACACGCGAGCCAGGGCGACGGCTTCATGGCCGAACTCTGCGCGTGTTGGGAAGCCGCCGCGCAACCAGCCACGGAATTTTGCGTGCGTCAGGTGGTGCTGCGCCTCGGCGTGGTGTTCGGCGCGGGTGGTGCATTGACGCCGTTGCTAATGCCGTTCCGCCTAGGCTTCGGCGGGCGCATGGGCGACGGTCAGCAGATCATGAGCTGGGTGCATCGCGACGATGTGCTTCAGGTGATCGCGCGGGCTTTCAACGATGACAATCTGCGCGGCACCTACAACATGGTCGCGCCGGAAACGGTCAGTCAGGCGGCGTTCGCCGAGCAGGCCGGCAAGGTCCTCAAGCGTCCGGTGTGGTTCCACATTCCCGCCGCGCCAGTGCGTGCAATGGCGGGGGAGATGGCGCAACTGTTCTTCGACGGTCAGCGTGTGGTGCCGCAGCGTTTGACCGAGGCTGGCTACACGTTCCGTTATCCAACACTCGACGCCGCTCTGCGCGATCTGACCTGAGGATCGTTCATGAGCAAGCCCATGATGTACCTGCTGGCCGGCAACGGTAGCGCCGCTGATTGGTGGGACGACGCGTTGCCGCACTTTAAGCGCTACGACGTGGTGCCGCTGGAGTTGCCGGGCTTCGGCGCCAATCCGCTGCCACCCTGCGAGGATCTGGCGGACTACGCGCAATCCTTGCTGGCGATGACACAGCAGGGCAGTGCGATCATGGCGGTCGGGGTCAATGCGTTGCTGGTGTTGCATGCGTTGCAACGTCGGCCCGGACACTTTTCCCGCAGCGTTTTGTTGGCGCCGGTCGGTGCGTTTTTGTGGCAGCGTCGATTGCCGGCGTTGATGTCGCCGCTGCCGATCCGCAAGACCATTCACTGGCTGCTGTCGAACAAACCCACGCTGTTCGCGCGCAAGTTCTCCAACCAGACCTGGACGCCCGCGCAGTACCAGCGCATGGGCGCCGGCTATGCTCGCTGCCGTGCGTTTGTGCCGCATTGGGATCTGGTGCGCGCCGACACCGCGCTGCCACTGTTGGAGTGGATCACCGATCCGGTCGAATTGGTCTGGGGCGATCAGGACGCGGTGCTCGGCATCGAACAAGCGGCGGCGTGGTCGGCGATTCTCGCCCGCGCTGATCTGACCATCAGCATCAAACCCGGCTGGGGTCATTACCCGTGGATCGATTCGCCCGCGCAGTTCGCGCAGTGGCTGGAGGCCGGCGAGCGCGGGTTTGTCGCGCACACCAAGGGCGGGCGTTTGCGTCTGGCTGAACTGGCGCGGCAAGCGGTACCGGCGGCGCTGACGCTCAACGATTGCAGCGATCCGCGTCTGCCGACATTTCTCGCTGCCCAACCTGATGTGACCTGGGCGGTGCGCTCCTCCAGTTATGGCGAGGATCAGGCCGATTCGGCGAATGCCGGTTTGAGCACAACCTATCTGCGCGAGCCGTCCGCCAATGTGCCGAAACGCATTGCCGAACTGACGGCCGAAGGTGTCGAGGAAGTGGTGGTGCAACGCTTCATCACTCCGGTGGTTTCCGGGATCGCGTTTGTGCGGCATCTGTCGGTAGAGCTCGAATGGGTTGAAGGCCATCTCGAATCGCTGGCCGACGGTCACGTCAGCCCCTCGCGCGCGACACTTTCGCGGCTCGGCGATGCCTGGCGCAGCGGCACGTTCACGCCGTCCCACGGTTTGACCGAAGACCTGCTCTGGCGCTTTTTGCAAGACGTACTGCGCGTGTTCCACTACGTGCCCGGCGATGTCGAATGGGCCTGGGATGGTGCGCAATTGTGGTTGCTGCAATACCGGCCGATCAGCGATTACGGCTGGCGCCGCCACCTGACCGCCGCCAATATCGCCGAGATCCTGCCGCCGCAACCGAGCGTGTTGGTGGAATACGCCCAACGCCGCGCGGCAGCGAGTATTCCGGCGATCATGGCGCGTTGGGATGCGCGGGTGCTGCAGGACAATGAGCCGTTCACCGCCTTGTTCGGCGGCGCTTCCTACATCAACAATGATCTGTTTCTCGCCCGGCTGGCCGACTGGGGCATCAGCGCCGCTAACTACGCCGGTGAAGTCGGCGGTGCGACACCACATCTGCCATGGCAACCGCTGAAGATGCTGCGTTCGTTGCCGCTGTTTTTGCGTATGCAACGCAAGGCTCGCGGCCATTTGCTGAACCTTGAAAACGGCTTGCAGCGCTTCGATCGGGAACTGGCCGAACTCGTCGCCCAAGCTGCCGATGGCCAACAACTAGCGGACTGGTTCACCCGGTTTTACGTGTTCGTGGTGCAAGGCAATCTGTGCATCGCCACGGCGCTGGCCAGCAGTGGCAGCGATTGGCTGGGCCGTCCGCCGACCGCTTACGACAACCTTGAAAACAGTCCGCATCGATTGCCGTGGGAAACCGATCCGGCCACCCCTCGACCCGCGTCGAGCGAACTGCCGCTACAGCCATTCCCGCAATGGTCAGGGCTGATCCGCCTCGCGCATTCGACCGGCCTGCCGGGCCTGCGTGGCTACTACCTGCAAGTACGCGAGTGGTATCGCGACAACCTCATGCGCATCTTCTTCCGCCTGCACCACGCCATGCCGCTGGCGGATCGCGAACACTGGTTTGCGCCGCATCCCGACGTGCGCACCCGAGACGGCAGCTTCTGGCAGGACGGTCGCGAAGGTGCGGAGCAGGCCGCCGGGTTCATGATTTATCCGGGGCAGGTGCAAGGCATCCTCGGCGAGGACATCTTGCTGGAAGACACTCTCGATCCGGGGCGACATGCGCACTATCAAACGGCGCGGGCGGTGATTGCGCGGATGGGCGGGCGCTTGTCGCATGGCTCGACGTTGTTGCGCGAATTGCGCAAACCGTCGGCGGTGATGCCGCAGGTGGATCCGGCGTGGGTGGGGTGTGAGGTGTTGTATCGGGATGGTGAGTTGCAATTGATCAATTCGAAGGATGCGAAGTGAAACGACTGTTGTTGATGTGTTTGGCCTGGTTGCCGATGGTGAGCATGGCAACGGATCTGTGCAATTCGGAGACCGATACGAAGAATTTTCTGTCGCAATGGGTGGAAAGACCCGATTACGTCCTGGACATACATTCAAGTTTTCAAACTGATGGATTCAGTCTGGAGGAGGGCAAGGTGGTGTATCGCGGCGATCTCAACGGCGACGGTCAGGAGGACTTCATTTTCACCTCCTACTCAAGCCGTGGTTCAGCGGGTGACTCGACCTTCGCCTTCCTTATCCAGTGCCACGGGTACTTGAAGCATGTCGGCGGCGATTACTTCGCCGAGGTCAAGGTACTGGACGGACCGCCCAAGAACGGCGGCGATGTAAAAGACATCGAGATCTACTCCTACATCCGCGATAAGCGCGACCAGATCCGCTACAAGGGCAAAGAGGCCATGACCCGGCCCCATCTGTGGCAATTCAATCCGCAGACACAGCTTTATGAAGGGCAGTCTGAGTAAGTCGACGGTCCCCACTGCATTTACGGAGTTATTACGTGAAAGGATTTTCAGTTCTTCTCGGCAGCTTGATATTGGCTGCCGCGTCCATGGCATTCGCTGCCGATCCAGCATTCAAGGATTACACCGTCACGCCAGTTTTCACCGGCCCCAACCATAAACTGGTGCCGCAGGAAAACAGTAGCCCAATGATGGATCAGGCACGGGTGCAAGCCCTGAAAGGCAAGGTCAACTTCGCCGGCCATTACATCCTGCACAGGCTTGGCTGTGGCGGCAGCGCCATTTGCGGCGAAGTGCTGAACGTTCAGACCGGTGAAGTGGTTGGCGGTCTGCCGAATGCTTACGACGGCAGCACGTTCGGCATGGTTTACCAGCCCGGTAGTCGTTTGATTATCGTGTCCGGCATCACGCTCGACGGCGAAGAAGATGCGCAGGGGAATGCTTTGGAAAGTGGTAACCGGGACCGTTATTACGAGTTTGTGAACAATGAGTTTCGGCTGCTGAGCATGACCGACGTGGAATCGTCGCCGATGGATGAGGAGTGAGTGGATGAGCCGTCTTCTCGCGGGCAGTCTTTCGCTGCTGCTCTCTCTGCCAGCTCTCGCCGCGCCTTTGGACGCCTTTACCCAGCGCGATGTCATGCAGTGCGGCGGTGTTGAAGTGGTGTTGGTGTCGTCCTGCCGATCGGTGACGGTGGATGGTGCGCAAATCCACGTCATCCCGGTTTGCTCCGACCAGACCATCAACATCGGCGGCAAAGTGCTTCGTCGCGATATCAGCAAAGTTTCACAACTCACTTCCGACGGTGCGAAGACGAAAATGTTGAGCAATGTTGTTGTGGCGATGGATTGCGTGGAAGGCACCCAGGGCAGCCTTGTTTCGATAGGCGGATATGGCGGTTGTGGTGCCTGCGCGGAGTGGCATGGGTATTACTCGACAGCAGGGCGATTGGAGCAATACAGCTTCGATAATAACCAACGCTCTTTTGGCTCGAAGGGATCTCGGGAAGAGCTGATCAAGGCCTATGGCGTTACGAAGAGACAGTTAATGTCAGAAAGCCCGGTGGTGAAGAGGATCTTCTATGGCCAGCCTTAAGTGGGTGTTGATGATCAGCAGTTTGTTCAGCGCTACCAATGTCTCGGCAAGAAGAAGCGCAGCGTTATTACCGCGAGTACCGCGACGCGATGAGTGCCGCCGGTAAAGCGCAGAAGATTCCGCAACGCGTCGTTGAGCGATCTGAAATTCAGGGACTGAGACAGTGAATATGTTCTTCCGCTTTATCGTGTTGAGCCTTGGGCTGCTAATCACTTCATACGCACTCGCTGCCCCACAAGTCCTGAAGGAAATTCCGGCTAGCTTGCTGGGTGATGCATCACGGCAAAAGGTATTTGTTCTGACAGGGGGTGCGGACGAGGCCTCCAATCGGTTGTTGATCGCGCCGGTGCAGGCACGTAATGAGGAAATTTTGCTCGATACGTCGAAGGCGCTGCCTCTGATCAAGAGTCAGTACTCGTCCGCTCTTCAGGGTGTCTTCAGCGTCCATGTACTCAAAGGTCGCCCTGGCGTCA
Source organism: Pseudomonas sp. 67(2021) (assembly GCF_017491835.1). Classification (NCBI taxonomy): domain Bacteria; kingdom Pseudomonadati; phylum Pseudomonadota; class Gammaproteobacteria; order Pseudomonadales; family Pseudomonadaceae; genus Pseudomonas; species Pseudomonas sp. 67(2021). The sequence goes on along the minus strand of NZ_JAFGYL010000001.1, from coordinate 474,526 downwards.
TGACCGTCATTGATCCACAGGCTGAGGAAGCTGTGGTCAAGCAACCGTTCGTTGAGGCTGGGGATTACATCGCGCTGGTAACCAGCGAGGAAGATAACGCGGTTTACAACTTCAACCTGTTGTTCGCCTTCAACAAAGGTTCAAAGCAGTTTGAGCTGAAAGCTCTGCTGGAAGTGGCGAACAACGACTCCTGTGACCGGTCGCTTGTTAGCGTAGTGGAGTTGCCGGTGCAGACATTGGGCCCCATCACTCTCGCTTCTTTCGATGGGCGTGAAGCGCTGCAGAAGCTGCAGGTTGCTCGTATTGGCAGTATTGAGGGCGTTAGAAAGAAATTGATGACTGTCGATTCAGCTGATCTGCTGGATATGGCGCTGGCAGCCTACCGAAAGGGTGATGACTCTTCCTTCAAGGATACGATGAGCTACGCGTTGATGGGCGGTGGCTCGCATGACACTTGTCCCCCGGATAGCTATATCGTCGCAAAGTACTACTACCCGCAGCGTCCCGGCTGGTCCAACGACCTTGGGTTTTTACTGGGCGAGGCGGGTTATTACGCTGAGTCGATTGAGTTGCTCAATGCAGTGATTGCCAACCACCCAAACAGGACGGTTGCTTACCTGAATCTCGCTGACAGTTATTGGGCCGTGAACGATAAAGAGCGGGCGGTGGCGGCATACAAGCAATACTCATCGCGAATGTCTGAAGCGGGGAAGGCTTCGAAGATCCCGTCGAGGGTGGGTGAGCGCAGTGCTATGGCGCCCGAGGCGTGACCAGCGTTCGTTGAGTTGCTGAAAGCGTGTTTTTTATTACCCATGAACCGCTAAAGGAATGTTCGGTTTGAAATTTTCGTCTGCATTGTTTTCCGCGTTGCTCGTTTTCGTTCCTCTGGCGGCTCATAGCGAGGTCACGACCGAGGTTTTTTGCTTCCGCTCCTACGAAGGCAAACCCATAAATTTTGAATTCCGAACCTATTACGACTCTGTCGCCAAATGGAGCGGTGCTGGCGTCAAGTACAGCAAGTCGAAAAAGGCAATCGGGCTGGTTCATCGCAGTACTGAACAAGAAGAACTCGTGTATGGCCGGCCCTACCAGTACACGACAACTTGGGTTGAAGTAGTTGATGGCGCACTGACAGGTGAGTATCAGATGGTCACTCAGGGTGGCCGGGTTGATGCGATGACGTATACGAATTACAAATCTGCAAAGAAGTATTCGTTTGAAAACGATTACAACGTAGATTCGAAACCTGAAACAGGCTGCCAGTGGTGAAGCAGGGAATATTGAAAAAGGGGACTTAACGTCCCCTTTTTTTTCATTCACCAATCTCACTACGGCTTGGCCGCCACGCTTCGCACTTCAATCTGGTCGAGCGTCCCTTCCACCATCAATCTCACCCCGTCCGCCATTCTGCTCAGGGCCAGCGCCACTGAGCGGCGGGAGCCGTGGAGGTCGTCGGCGAGGTCGCAGGCGATGACGCTGATGGACAGGAGGTCTTCGGAGGCATTGGCCATGAGGGCTTCGGCGTCGGTGCCGGGGGAGAGTTTGAAGAGGCCGGTTTCGCGTTTGGGATGTGGTTCAACGGCTGGTTTGAAATGGTGGTCGAGGGCGCGCTCGGCGGCTTCGTGGAATTTCTTTGATTCCAGAGATTCGTAGGGCGAAATATCGGGGTTTTCTGGGGGATTGGGTGTTGGTTTGATCATGGTGCAGCTTCCTGAAGTTATGAGGCCGACACCAATTCGCTTTGCACTTCGAATAGGTGGCAGCTGTGCGTTGGTGTGCAAGACCGGTTCAGGAACCCGGCAGACCCGAAGGTCTCCGACGCACAGCCGCCATAACGATCGGGAGCATAGGAAAACGCTCGGCGAAACGCCACTAACGATTGTGCACCTGAACCGGACTTGCACGTCCGTATCACCGATTTTGCGGCGACCCACAGAGCCTATCCCCACCGCACCAACTCGCCTAGTTCATGGACAGCCCCGCACTTTGCGGGAAATTTCCCATAGATTCGCGGGGCGGAAGATCAAAAGATCGCAGGCTTCGCCAGCTCCTACAGGGATGTGTTTCAACAGGTGTAGGACGTTGCTTGCGGAATCGTGACTTGGCGGTCATCGTGCGGGAAATGGTCTGCATCCTCTTCCAATAGAGTCAGATACTGGCGTTATCGTCCGAATCCCTTACACTGCCCCGGCCGTTCATTTTCCTTTTGAGGCTGTGCGCATGAAATTTCGTTTTCTCCTGTGGATGATGGGTTTGTTGATGGGTAAGGCCAGCCGGACAAATCCTGCGTTCCAGCAGCAGTTGGGTGACAAGGATCTGGTGTTTCAGTTGCAGACGCTGGATGGGAAAGTGGCGCGGCATTTCGTGGTCAAGGATCAGCGCATCACCAGCAAGTCTGGGGTGGTGGCGGAGCCGGCGTTTGCGATTGCGTTTAAAGATGCCGGTTATGGCTTTGCGACGATGCAGGCGAAGAACAAGCAGTTGGCGTTTATGCAGGGGATTCAGGACAAGTCGATTCAGCTCAAGGGTAACCCGGCGCTGGTGATGTGGTTTCAGGGGTTGATGAAGTATTTGGTGCCGATGAAGGCCAAGCCCAAGACTTGAAGCACCATCTTTCCAGTGTGATTGTTTGGCTCAATAAGTCGGTAAATTGGCACATAAGGCCCTGAACACCTGTCAGAAATGACAGGTGTTTTTGTTTGCATAATGATGCTTGATCGAGATGTCCAGCAGTAAAGGGACTTATCCGGATTGGAGAGTTATCAACATGACCATACAAGCAGGTGAGCTTGATTCAACATTTGCCGCTGACGGCATACTCAATTGGGAATTTCCCGAGTTTATCAGCATTGCTCCGCACGTTGTTCTTCCGTTGCCTGACGGCCGACTGTTCGTCGTGGCGAATGAATTAGGTATTTTCCCCGGCTTCGTAGTCGCACGGCTCACGGACCATGGCGAGCTTGATGTTGGCACCGGGTTTGGCGAGAACCAGCAAGGATTTGCGCGAATTTCGACAGGGGAGAAATGTTTATCAGGGAAGTTTGGCGCAAACTTGCTGAGTAACGGAGGGGTACTGATTACGGTCGAATACAGTACACGCCCTCCGAATGGTGAGAACGGTTTTGTGCTTATCCAGCTCCTGCCAGACGGGCGACTCAACGATAAATTCGGTGAAGGCGGTGTCGCCAAATTTCCGTACGGTTCAGGGCCCGTACCACTTGATGGAGCGCTAACGGCAGCTCGTGCACGCCAAAATATACCTGGGCATGAAAAGTCTGCAATCCAGAGCGGCGCCAGCTCTGGTGCGTCCGGTATCGAGTTGCCAGGGGGCAAAGTGGCTCTGGTTTATTTCGGTTTTGATCATGCTTCACAGCAAACTAAAGGCTTGGTCATGCGACTCAATCCTGACGGCAGTTTCGACAACACTTTCAACAAAATCGGTTCGGCCACTGTTGAATTGGCTGAGCTGGGTGCGACAGGTGATAACGCCGCCCGCGGAGTGGCCGCTCATGTAGACAGTGGCTTGGTGGTGTATGGCGACTTTCATGATGAAGGCACCTTCGGGACTTATGCTGTGCGCTTCAATGAACATGGAACGCGGGACAATGAGTTCGGCGAGTTCATCGTGAAGTCTGATCGGCTGCCGGTGTTTCGCGATATTGCTGTAAGAAAAAAGGACGGAATAATTGCTCTGGTTGGAGGCCAGGATGGCCAAGGGGTTTTTGATGGTGAGGGCGTGATTGTCTTGCTCAGTGCGGATGGCTCACCTCACCCTCTTTTCAATAATGGTCAGCCTCTATTTACAAAAATTGTGCCTGAAATCGGCCAAAACTGGACGAGTTGTACCTTTGATAACCCAGATGAAAGCAAGCTGATTGTCGCCGGCACCAGCGGCGGGGCGTTCGTAACTGACGAGATGCATGCCGTCTGTGCACGTTACAAGCTTACTGGCGAGCCTGACACGCAGTTCAGCGGTGGCTATGTAACAGTTAATGCGTCAGAGAGGCTGGAGTCGACTCTGAATGTGCAAGTTACCGGGCAAAATAAAATTGTTATGTGCGGTGAATATTGGCGAGACCGGCTGAGTCTGCCTAAGAGCGGATGGATCGCACGCTTCATTGCTTGATAAATGACGAAGCTGCAATTGCCCGCGCTCAGGAAAAAGAATGATCCGTGAGCGCGGGTTTTTTATGCCTGGCTAAATTGCGAAGCCAGTTCACGCAACAGCACTTCAGCCTCAAGCACCTTGCTGACGACATCGTTAGCTTTTTCACGGCTCAGGCCGACGCGTTCAAGCAACGCATCCGGAATGTCTTCATCCGGCCCGGAGCCGATCCCGCGGCTGCGCAGCAGGCGTACGGCCAGGCAGACGAGGTTCGGGTATTCGGCGTAGGCGCCGTCGTAGCTTGGGTCGTGCTGGAAGCGCAGGGCGGTGGCCAGCTCATCCGGCATGTCCCAGTAGCGCATCAGCCACGAGCCGATCTGTTCGCGGCTGATACCGAGCAGGTGTTGCTCGATATAGCTGTGGCACAGGTGCGGGTTGACCTCCAGGTGGCGGCAGATCAGCGAGAAGTGCGGCGGGAACACGTGGGCCAGCAGCAGGTAACCGAAGTTGTGCAGTAGACCGGCCAGATAGGTCAGGCCGGCTTCCGGGCGCTGGGCGCGGGGCATGGCGCGGGTCAGGCCTTCGATGACGGCGGCGGTGTAGATCGATTGCTGCCAATACGGCGTGGTGTGTTGCGGGTGGTCTTTCGGCAGGCTCAGGGTCTTGCCGAGGGCCAGGCCCAGTGCGAGGTTGATCACCAGATCGAAACCGAGCACACGGACGATCGCATCTTCTACCGAACGAATCTTGCCCGGCGACGCGTAATACGGCGATGCCGCCCAGCTCACCACTTGCGCAGCCAGCGCCGGGTCGGTTTCGACTACGCCGGTGATATCGTCGATGGTGGCGTTGGGGTCGACGCGCAGCTTGATGATTTTTTGCGCGGTTTCGGCCAGCGGGGGGATCTCGATGGTCGCTTCCAGACGTTGCTGAATGCGCCGTGCAGTGAACGCCTGCACGGCCTGGGTGATTTCCTCGCGGTCATCGTCCGGGCGGTCGAGGTTGGGGCGGATGCTGCTCAGGGCTTCGCCGAAGTTGGCGGCGCTGGCTTTGGTCAGCATCGACTTGAAGTCTTCGCTGCTGATTTCCAGCAGCAGGCCCGGCTCGCCGGAGTTGATCAGCAGCTTCGGCTCGCGCAGCAGGCTTTCTTCGTAGAGGCACGGCGAACTGGTCAGCGCCGGCAGGCCCGGCAGCAGGCTCAGATTGTGTTTGCCGAGCATCTTTTCCAGGCGCTCGGTGGACACGGCTGTGAGGCGGCGACCAGTGAGTTCGGCGAGGCGATTGAGATCCAGCAACTGGCTCTGTGGAAACAGCACCATCAACGCGCCCACGGCATCGTCCAGCAACACGGCCTGCACCTTGCGCGAGGCATTGAGGCCGTGGTGGTCGAGCACTTCTTCATAGGCAACGCCCAGCTTGTTGAGCAGCAGCCGAATAACAGACGGAGCTTGCGGAGATTCGGGGACGAGAGCAGCTTCGGTCATGGTCTGTATCCGTTTTTGAAACAATGGCAGGAGTATAACCAGCTCTGTAGGAACGATCCTGCACAAACTGCGACGGTGCTCACACTTGGCCGTATTGCTGCCCATGGCGCAGCCAACGGTCAAGCAATGGGCTGACGTGGGTCGGCCAGCGCTCCAGCAAAGCCTGGGCGGCGTCGCGCACGGCGGGCAGCAGGTCGGCGTCGCGCATCAGGTCGGCGACCTTGAATTGCAGCAGGCCGGTCTGACGGGTGCCGAGCATTTCCCCAGGGCCACGCAGTTCGAGATCTTTTTCGGCGATGACGAAACCGTCGTTGGTCTCGCGCATGATGCCCAAACGCTGACGGCCGATCTGCGACAGCGGCGGGTGGTAGAGCAGCACGCAGTGGCTGGCCGCGCTGCCACGACCAACACGACCGCGCAACTGGTGCAGTTGCGCGAGGCCGAGGCGCTCGGGGTTTTCGATGATCATCAGGCTGGCGTTGGGCACGTCGACGCCGACTTCGATCACCGTGGTCGCGACCAGCAGTTGCAGGTTACCGGCCTTGAACTCGGCCATCACTGCGGCTTTCTCGACCGGCTTCATGCGCCCGTGAATCAGCCCGACTTTCAATTCGCCGAGGGCGGCGGTGAGGTCTTCGAACGTGGTTTCGGCGGCCTGGCAGGTCAGCTCTTCGGATTCTTCAATCAGCGTACACACCCAATAGGCCTGACGTCCTTCGGCGCAAGCGCTGCGTACTCGCTCGATGACTTCGACGCGGCGGGTGTCGGTGACCAGCACGGTGTTGACCGGGGTCCGGCCGGGCGGCAGTTCGTCGAGGATCGAGGTGTCGAGGTCGGCGTAGGCACTCATCGCCAGTGTTCGAGGAATCGGCGTAGCGGTCATGATCAGTTGGTGCGGGCACATGCGCCCGCCAACGCCTTTCTGCCGCAATGCCAGACGCTGTTGCACGCCGAAGCGGTGCTGTTCGTCGATGATCACCAGCGCAAGGTTCTTGAACTGCACTTCGTCCTGAAACAGCGCGTGGGTGCCGACCACCATTGGCGTGCCGCTGGCGATCTGCTCCAGAGCGGCGACGCGGTTCTTGCCCTTGAGCTTGCCGGCCAGCCACGCGACTTCAATGCCCAGCGGCTCGAGCCAGCGCTTGAAAGTGATGAAGTGTTGTTCGGCAAGAATTTCGGTCGGTGCCATCAGCGCAACCTGGTAACCGGCCTCCAGCGCTTGCAGTGCGGCGAGGGCGGCAACCACGGTCTTCCCCGCGCCAACGTCACCCTGAATCAGGCGCAACATCGGTTCGTGCTGACTGAGGTCGTAGGCGATTTCGTTGCCGACGCGCTGTTGCGCGCCGGTCGGGTTGAAGCCGAGGTTCTTCAGGTATTTCGGTGGCAGCTTCGTGGCTTTCGGCATCGCCGGCGCGCGCAGTGAACGCATGCTTTCGCGCAGACGCTGTTGCGACAGTTGATGGGTGAGCAGTTCTTCGAAAGCCAGGCGATGCTGCGCCCAGTGATGGCCGAGGGCGAGTTCATCGACATCGGCATCGGCGGGCGGATTGTGCAAGTAGCGGATCGCATCGGCCAGCGGTGCCAGTTGATAGTCGCGGGCCAGCTCAGTCGGCAACCAGTCGGGCAGGGTGCTTGGCTTGAGCAGCGTCAGGGTCTGCATGCACAGCTGGCGCAGGCGCTGTTGGGTCAGGCCTTCGGTGAGCGGATAAACCGGAGTCAGGGTTTCGTCCACTGGCGGTGGTTCATCACCGGTGATCGCGCGGTATTCCGGATGATAGATTTCCAGGCCTGAGGCGCCGGGCCGGGCTTCACCGTAGCAGCGAACCCGCGTGCCACGCTTGAGACCTTCTTTCTGCGCATTGCTGAAATGGTAGAAGCGCAGGCTCAGGCCGCCGGTACCGTCCTGCAAGCGCACGACCAGGCTGCGCCGGCGGCCCATGACCACGTCGGCGCCGCTGACGGTGCCTTCGACCACGGCGTCCTGTCCCGGTCGCAGCGCACCGATCGGCACCACGCGGGTGCGATCCTGATAGCGCAGCGGCAGGTGAAACAGCACGTCCTGCAGATTCTCCAGACCGACCTTTGCCAGTTTCTCGGCCATGGCCTCGCCGACACCCTTGAGTGCCGTCACCGACACTTGCGACAGCTCCGTCATGACGCTCGCTTAACCGGCCGTAACCGGCGCGGCAGGCTTGGCCACCGAACACAGGCGAATGGAGTCGGCGAGGATCTCGATGGCTTTCGGCCGTGGGAAGCTCGCGCGCCAGGCAATGGCCACGGTGCGGAACGGCACCGGCGCGGTCAGTGGGCGCACTTCGATCACGCCGGGGGCGTAGTGATGGCTGTCCACTGCCGACAGTGGCAGGATCGATATGCCCAGGCCGGAGGCGACCATGTGGCGAATGGTTTCCAGCGAGCTGGATTCGACCGTGGTGTGCTTGGCGCCGTCGTTGCCCTTGGTCAGGGTCGGGCAGGCTTCGAGCACCTGATCGCGGAAGCAGTGGCCTTCACCGAGCAGCAGCAGACTCTTGTCGTTGAGCAGGCCGGCGTCGATGGACTCTTTCTTGGTCCACGGATGCTGCGCCGGCATGAGCACGTAGAACGGCTCGTCGTAAAGCGGCAGGGTCAGCACGTCGGCTTCGTTGAACGGCAGGGCGATGATGATCGCGTCGAGCTCGCCGTTGCGCAGTTTGTCGCGCAGCACGTGGGTGAAGTTTTCTTCGATGTACAACGGCATCTGCGGGGCGACCCGGTGCAGTTGTGGGATCAGGTGCGGGAACAGGTACGGGCCGACAGTGTAGATGGCGCCGACTTTCAGCGGCGCGGTCAGCTGATTCTTGCCGGCCTGGGCCAGTTCGCGAATGCCTTGGGCCTGTTCCAGGACCTTCTGCGCTTGGGCGACGATGCCTTCGCCGACCGGGGTCAGGCGCACGGCGCTTTTGCTGCGCTCGAAAATCAGCACACCGAGTTCGTCTTCAAGTTTCTTCACGCCCACCGACAGCGTCGGCTGACTGACGTGGCAACGCTCGGCGGCATGGCCGAAGTGCTGCTCTTGGGCGAGGGTAACGATGTAGCGTAATTCTGTGAGGGTCATAGCAAGCGTCCATGAAGATGCGCGCCAAGCATACCGGCTGCAATCGATAGACGCACGTTATCAGACTGCGGGCTGAGTGCGACACCGGTCGAGGTCGGTTTGCCGCTGGCAGATACGCAAAAGGCACCTTTCGGTGCCTCTTGGCTGGATCTACTGGTTAGCACATCACTTTGTGGGAGCGAGCTTGCTCGCGAATGCGGTATGTCAGACGAAACTGCTCTGACTGACCTGGCGCCTTCGCGAGCAAGCTCGCTCCCACAGGTATTGCGGTGTTGCTTAGCGGCGACGTTCGAGCGAATAAACAAACGGCGCAACAATTTCGATCGAGCCGTTGTTGAGCATGTCGGCCGGAGGCTTGGGCAGCGGTTGCGCGCGGCGGATCATGTCCAGGGTGGCCCGGTCCAGATCAGCGTTGCCAGAGCGGCCCACCAGTTCGAACGACAGCACATTACCTTCGCCATCAACCACGAAGCGCAGACGATTCAAGCCTTCCTTGCCCCGCGACTGCGCACTCTGCGGGTACTTCTTGTACTTCTGCAGATGCGCGAGCAGGGTGCCTTGCCAACTGGCCTTGGCCGCCAACTGAGCCGGCGACGGACCTGGTGCAGGCTGGGCGGATTTCTCCGTCGGTGCCTGGGTCGGCTGGGTATCGGCCGGTTTTTCCTCGGAAGGTTTTTCCTTCGGCGGCTCGGGCAGCTTTTTCTCGACCGGCTTCGGCGGTTTCGGCTTGGGCTTCGGCTTGGGTTTGGGTACCGCGATTTCCGCTTTCGGTGCTTCAGCCAGTTTCGGAATCGGCAACTCTTCCACCGGAGCCGGTGGCTGCGGCGGTGTGACGACTTTCGGCGGAGCCGGCGGTGGCGGGGCAGGCAACGGGGCCAGCTCGACCATCATTGCCTGCGGCGGCAATTCGATGGGCGGGCGGGCAGTCCAGTTCAGCGCCAGCGCGATGGCCAGCGCATGCACGCCCAGCACCACGGCCAGGCTACCGCTGTAACGCGTCAGCTTATGGCGCGTCGTGATCATTTCTTGGCTGCCGTCTCAAGACCGACCAGACCAACCTTCAGGTAACCGGCGGCGCGCAGGCTGTCCATCACGCTCATCAGGTCGCCGTAATCCACGCCTTTGTCGGCCTGGAAGAAGATGGTGGTGTCTTTCTTGCCCTGGGTCTTGGCGTCGAGGGTAGCGCCGAGGGTTTCGGCTTTCACTTCATCGTCACCGAGGAACAGGCGCTGGTCAGCTTTCACACTGAGGAACACCGGTTTCTCCGGCCGCGGCGCCGGTTTGGCGGTCGAGGCGGGCAGGTCGACTTTGATGTCTACAGTGGCCAACGGCGCGGCCACCATGAAGATGATCAACAGCACCAGCATCACGTCGATGAACGGAGTGACGTTGATTTCGTGGTTCTCGGCCAGATCGTCGTCTGCGCCTTCTTTCAAATGCAGGCCCATGGCCGATTACCCCACTTTAACCATGTGCGGCTGCGAGCTGCGCTCAGGCTGGTGGTCGAGATCGCGGCTGACCAGCAGCAGGACTTCTGCCGAGGCATCGGAGACCTGCGCCTTGTAACCGGCGATGGAGCGGGCGAAGACGTTGTAGATCACTACCGCAGGAATCGCCGCAACCAGACCCAGTGCAGTGGCCAGCAGGGCTTCAGCGATACCCGGTGCGACAACGGCGAGGTTGGTGGTCTGGGTTTTGGCGATGCCGATGAACGAGTTCATGATGCCCCACACGGTACCGAATAGACCTACGAACGGTGCGGTCGAACCGATGGTGGCGAGGACGCCGGTGCCGCTGCTCATGTTGCGACCGCAGGCAGCTACGAGGCGCTCAAGGCGGAAGCTGACGCGCTCCTTGATGCCTTCTTTCTCGCGGCTGTTGACCGACAGGCGCATCTCTTCGAGCGCGTCGTGCACCAGCAGGTTGGCGAGAGTGCCTTCTTTACCAGCGGTGGCGCTGGCTTCCTTGAGTGTGGTGGCTTTTTTCAGTGCGGCAATTTCGCCACGCAGACGACGCTTGGCGCCCATCAGCTCGAAGCCTTTGGCGATCCAGATGGTCCAGGTGATGATCGATGCGATGGCCAGACCGATCATCACGATTTTCACGATGATGTCGGCGTTCTGGTACATGCCCCACGGCGACAGGTCGTGGGCCATGCCCAAGGTGTTGTCGGCTTCGAGGACTTCAGGTGCGTCGGCCGCGTCGACAGCCTGCACCGGATCGGTGGCGGCCGGTGCAGCCGGAGCGGCAGCGGGTGCGCTCTGCTCGGTGGCGGCTGGGGTGGCGGGCGCTTGGGCGTCGGCGAAGGCGGCGGTCGGTGCCAGCATCAGGCTGAGCAACAGAGCCGCGACAGCGCTCCAGGCGCGAGGTCGAGTGGTTGGCGAAGCGGGAGTTTGATTACGTGTCATGCTGGCCGGACCTGAGATAGAAAAACGTTGTTGCTCTTCCAGGCCTCGTGAGGCCGAGAACAAAAGTGGCGTGCATTATTGCAAGTAATTCTTGTTAACAAAAGTAATAGAGTAACTTTTTTTCCTTCATTGCTAGCCGTTCGTCCTGTGCCAGAGCTAGTCTGTGCCTTTCCGATGGGAGTTTTCTGATGTCCGCGCCTTCTGTTTTGATTGCCGGTTGTGGTGATGTCGGCAGTCGTCTGGCCACGCAATTGCTGGCGGCTGGCTGGCAAGTCCATGGCCTGCGCCGCGACGTTTCCAAGCTGCCGGAGGGTGTCATCGGCGTCGCCGGCGATCTGTTCAACGAAGAATGCCCGGCGACCTGGCCGGTGGGTGCCGTGGATTATCTGGTGTATTGCGCTGCGGCCACCGACCACGATGAAGAGGGCTACCGTAAGGCCTACGTGCAAGGATTGCACAACGTGCTGAGCTGGCTGGACGACTATGGGCAAGTGCCTGAGCGGCTGATCTTCGTGTCGAGCAGCAGCGTGTACGGCCAGCAGGATGGAGCATGGGTGGATGAGACCTCCGAGACGGTCGCGGCCGGATATTCAGGTCGCTTGATGCTCGAAGCCGAGCAGGTCGCGCTCAATAGCGGCATCCCGGCAAGTGTGCTGCGCCTGACCGGCATTTACGGCCCGGGCCGCGAGTGGCTGCTGACTCAGGTGCGTCGCGGGTATCGCGTGGCAGTCGAGCCGCCGCTGTATGGCAATCGGATTCATGCCGATGATGCAGCGGGGCTGCTGGCGTTCTTGCTGGAAAAAGACCGCGAGGGCGTCAAGCTGGACCAGCTCTATATCGGTGTGGATGACGCGCCGGCGCCGTTGGCTGAGGTGGTGGGCTGGTTGCGCGAGTATCTGGGCGTGACTGAATGGGCCGAAGACGCCAGCGTGCGGCGCACTGGCAGCAAGCGTTGCAGCAATGCGCGGGCGAAAGCGTTGGGCTGGGTGCCGAAATATCCCAGCTACCGCGAAGGCTATGCAGCGATCCTTGAAGGTAAGTGCTGAATTTCCAGCAACACAAAAACCACTGTGGGAGCGAGCCTGCTCGCGAATGCGGTATGTCAGTCATTATCAGTTTGACTGACCCACCGCGTTCGCGAGCAGGCTCGCTCCCACATTTGATCTTCTGAGATTTCGGAGGCAGGTTACTGTTTCTCCAGCAACCACTTGCGCTCACCTGCGGCAAACTGCGGTTGCTCATCCGCTAGCGCAGCGTTCACTGCCTGCAGAATCTCCAGCTCCTTGCCCTTGCGCACAAAGATCCAGTTGTTGCCCTGGCCATTGAGTTGCAGCCACATGCTGTCGTTGCCATTGCTCATCGATGCGCAATCGCCGGCCAGGCACAAGGCATAACGGTCAACGCCCGGCAGGCCGGTTACCTGGCCGTCTGCCTGAAACTGCACAGTGCCGCCTTCACCCTGGCCGCTGGCGATGGTCCAGTTGCCGCCCAAATACGCTGAATACAGAGCGCGTTCGAAGCTGGCACCGATTGGCGCGCCTTCGGGCACGGGGATCTGTGCGCGATCGAAGAGTTGTTCGGGTTCGTTGTCGCTGGCAGCTTGTTGCAGGCGCCCGCCATCGCGTTTCAGTTCGCTCGCGGAGCTGCCGTAGAAGTCGACTTTCCAGGCGCCGGACTCTTCGCCCAGCAGCCGTCCTTCGACGTTCTCAAAACCGTTGGTGTAGCGGGCCTGACCGGCCTTGGTGTTGACGTCCCATTCCAGATTCGGGCCGTAAGCCTGCAGCGCTTCACGCAGGGGGCCGCCCTTGGCGGCGGCATCGATTGCCACCTGATTGATCCAGGTGCCGCTGATGTCACGGTCGGCAGGGTCGCTGGCGCAGCCGCCGAGAAACAGGGCGAGCAGCGAGAGAGCTAGCGCTTTGCGCATGGTGGAATCCTTTCAAAACCTTTTCTTGCAGCAGTCGGCGCGGCGTGGAGGCCGCGCCGTGCGCATCACTCGATGACCAGAATGGCATCCATTTCAACCTGCGCACCCTTCGGCAGGGCGGCCACGCCAATGGCGGCGCGGGCAGGGTATGGCTGGTCGAAGTACTTGCCCATGATCTCGTTGACCTTGGCGAAGTGGCTCAGGTCGGTGAGGAAGATGTTCAGTTTGACGATGTCCTTGAACGAACCGCCGGCGGCTTCGGCCACGGCTTTGAGGTTCTCGAAGACCTGGACGGTCTGGGCTTCGAAGCCCTCAACCAGTTCCATGGTTTTCGGGTCCAGAGGAATCTGGCCCGACATGTAAACGGTGTTGCCTGCCTTGATCGCCTGGGAGTAAGTGCCGATGGCGGCCGGGGCCTTGTCGCTGGTGATGACGGTTTTGGTCATGTAGGACTCCTTGTAATAGGCAGGTTATGCACGCATGCGGGTGATGCGGATCACCCCGGTCAAGGCGCGCAGTTTCTTGATCACGCGGGCCAGGTGCACACGGTCGTGAACGCTGACCACCAACTGCACGACGCTGATGCGACCATCGCGTTCGTCCATGCTGATTTTCTCGATGTTGCCGTCGGCCGCGTTGACGCTGCTGGCCAGCAGGGCGATCAGGCCGCGCTGATGTTCCAGCTCGACCCGCAGCTCGACGTTGAATTCGCCAGTGACATCCTTGGCCCACGAGAGCTGGATGCACTTTTCCGGGTTATGCCTGATTTCGCTGATGTTGCGGCAGTTGTCCAGGTGCACGACCATGCCTTTGCCCGCCGACAGGTGCCCGACGATCGGGTCGCCGGGGATCGGCGTGCAGCACTTGGCGTAGCTGAGCACCAGGCCTTCGGTACCGCGAATCGCCAGCGGACCTTCCGGGCTCGGCAGTTGCTCGCCTTCGCCAAGCAGGCGACGGGCGACCACGTAGGCCATGCGGTTGCCCAGGCCAATGTCTTCGAGCAGGTCTTCGATCAGTTCGAGGCGGTACTCGGTAAGCATTGCCTTGACGCGCTCTGCCGGGATCTTCTCCAGGGAGCTGTCGAAACCGTTGAGCACCTTGTTCAGCAGGCGTTCGCCGAGGCTGATGGACTCGGAGCGGCGTTGTAGCTTCAGCGCATGACGAATGTGCGTGCGCGCCTTGCCGGTAACGACGAAGTTGAGCCACGCCGGATTTGGCCGTGCGCCGGGGGCGCTGACGATTTCGACCGTGGAGCCGCTTTGCAGCGGTTCGGACAGCGGCGCGAGACGACGATTGATGCGGCAGGCGATGCAGCTGTTGCCGACATCGGTGTGCACTGCGTAAGCAAAGTCGACTGCCGTGGAGCCTTTTGGCAGCTCCATGATCCGGCCTTTGGGCGTGAACACGTAGACCTCGTCCGGGAACAGGTCGATCTTCACGCTTTCGATGAATTCCAGCGAGTTGCCGGCGCGTTGCTGCATTTCCAGCACGCCTTTGACCCACTGGCGGGCGCGGGCGTGCGTGCCTTTCGGCTGCTCGTCGCCGCTGGATTTGTACAGCCAATGGGCGGCGATGCCGTTGTTGGCCATCTCTTCCATTTCGCGGGTGCGGATCTGGATCTCGATCGGTACACCGTGCATGCCGAACAACGTGGTGTGCAGCGACTGATAGCCGTTGGCCTTGGGGATCGCGATGTAATCCTTGAAGCGCCCTGGCAACGGTTTGTACAAATTATGCACAGCACCCAATACGCGGTAGCAGGTATCGACCTTGTCGACGATGATCCGGAACGCGTAGACGTCCATGATCTCGTTGAAGGCCCGACGCTTGCCGCGCATTTTCTTGTAGATGCCGTAGAGGTGTTTCTGCCGACCGCTGACTTCGCCCTGGATGCCGTCGATGGCGAGGCAGTGACCAAGGGATTCTTCGATCTTGTTGACGATTTCCTTGCGGTTGCCCCGGGCGCGCTTGACCGCCTGGTAGATCCGCGCGGAACGCATCGGGTGCATGGCCTTGAAGCCGAGGTCTTCGAATTCGATGCGGATCGCGTGCATGCCCAGCCGGTTGGCGATGGGTGCGTAGATCTCGAGGGTTTCCTTGGCGATGCGCCGGCGCTTTTCGCCGGACAGCACTTCCAGCGTGCGCATGTTGTGCAGACGGTCGGCGAGCTTGACCAGGATCACCCGGATGTCGCGCGCCATCGCCATGGCCATTTTCTGGAAGTTTTCCGCCTGCGCTTCGGCCTTGGTCTCGAAATTCATCTGGGTCAGTTTGCTGACCCCGTCGACCAGTTCGGCCACGGTTTCACCGAACTGCGCTTGCAGCGCTTCCTTGGCGATACCGGTGTCTTCGATCACGTCATGCAGCATCGCGGCCATCAGGCTCTGATGGTCCATGTGCATGTCGGCAAGAATATTGGCCACGGCAAGAGGATGCGTGACGTACGCCTCACCACTGCGACGGCGTTGACCGTCATGGGCTTGTTCGGCGTAGAAATACGCTCGGCGGACCAGGTTGACCTGGTCGTTGCCGAGGTAGGTCGATAAGCGATCGGCGAGGGCGTCTATGCTCGGCATGATGATTCCTGCCGAACGCTGTGACCCCGCGCCGTGCTACGTCGACCAGGCATAGGCTTAGACGGCCTCGTTCGACTCGTCCTCGAACGCTGCGAACAGCGGTTCATCCTGGACGATTTCCTGCTCGGCGATGAACTCGTAGCTCATCAGGCCTTCAGCAATTTCACGCAGCGCGACAACGGTCGGCTTGTCGTTTTCCCACTGCACCAATGGCTCTTTGCCGCCGGTGGCCAGTTGACGGGCACGCTTGGTAGAGAGCATGACCAGCTCAAAGCGGTTTTCCACGTGTTCTAGGCAGTCTTCAACGGTTACGCGGGCCATGGTATTCCTCGGAGCGAATGCAATATGCGCGCTGCCCGGTTGGGCGAGCGGACTGAGCAGTTTAAAAAATCACCAGCGATTAGGGAAGCGCTGATTTTTTGACCAGACCCTTCAACGCGCTGCAAGCACCAATGTAAAGCGCTTGCAGGCATTTTGGGAAGTGTTGTTTCAGCCGAGCAATTCAGCCAGCAATTTGCCGAAACGCACTTGCTGGCGTTTCTGTTGCAGCTGATTGGCGCGGAAAATCGCTTTCAGATCGTCCAGCGCATGGGCGAAATCGTCGTTGATGATCAGGTAATCGTAATCGACGTAATGGCTCATCTCGCTGACCGCTTCGCGCATGCGGCCGTCGATGATCTCGTCGCTGTCCTGGCCACGGTTGGTCAGGCGCTGGTGCAGGGCTTGCAGCGATGGCGGCAGAATGAAGATCGAGCGCGCCTGCGGCATCAGCTTGCGCACTTGCTCGGCGCCTTGCCAGTCGATTTCCAGAATCAGGTCGTGACCTTCGTCCAGGGTCTGTTGCAAACGGCTTTGCGAGGTGCCGTAGAAGTTGCCGAAGACTTCGGCGCGCTCAAGGAAGTCGCCGTGCTCGCCCATCTTCACGAACTCTTCGCGGGTCACGAAGTGGTAGTTCACGCCATCCACTTCGCCCGGGCGCATGGCGCGGGTGGTGTGCGAAACGGAAACGCGAATCTCCGGATCGGCGTCGGTCAACGCCTTGACCAGACTGCTCTTGCCCGCGCCCGATGGCGCGGAAATGATGTACAGGGTGCCGGTGTGTTGGGTCATGTCAGGGTAGCCTTACTCAATATTCTGCACTTGTTCGCGCATCTGCTCGATCAACACCTTGAGGTTGACGGCGGCCTGGGTGCTGCGCGGGTCGAAGGCTTTGGAGCCCAGTGTGTTGGCTTCGCGGTTGAGCTCCTGCATCAGGAAGTCCAAACGCCGCCCGGCGGCACCACCGGACTTGAGCACCCGGCGAACTTCGATGATGTGGGTGCTCAGGCGATCCAGTTCTTCGGCCACGTCGCTTTTTTGCGCGAGGATGACCATTTCCTGTTCCAGACGCTGCGGGTCGAGCTCGGCCTTCATGTCGGCGAAGCGATCGAGGACCTTCTGGCGCTGGGTGGCGAGCATCTGCGGCACCAGTTCACGCAGGGTCACGACGTCTTCTTCGATGGACGTCAGGCGGTCATTGATCAAGCGAGCCAGCTCCGCGCCTTCGCGCTCGCGGCCAGCCTTCAGATCCTTCAAGCCCTGATTGAACAGCGCCAGCGCTTCGGCGTTCAGCGCTTGCGGGTCGGTCGCATCGGCCACCAGCACGCCGGGCCAGGCCAGCACTTCCAGCGGATTCAGCGCAGCAGGATTCTTGATCAGCCCGGCAACGGTTTCCGCAGCGGCCACCAGTTGCGCGGCGCGCTCGCGGTCCACTTGCAACGGTTTGCCGGTGCTTTCTTCGGTGAAGCGCAGCGTGCATTCCAGTTTGCCCCGCGACAGGCCCTGACGCAGCGCTTCACGCACGGCGCCTTCGAGATCGCGGAACGATTCGGGCAAGCGCAGGTGCGGTTCCAGATAGCGGCTGTTGACCGAGCGCAGTTCCCAGCTCAGGGTGCCCTGAACGCCGGCTTTCTCGACGCGGGCGAAGGCGGTCATGCTGTGCACCATGGCGGTGACCTCGCAATGCAGATCGGCGCGAAACGCTGTTTCGCAGGCGCGATTTCAATGAATTTAAGCCGACTGGCAGCAAAGGCGCAGGATTGTAGCGCAGTGCGGCGAATGCGCCCAAACACACGGTGTGACAAAGCGCTGCAGCCCGTCGGTTATGCGCGCTTGAGGGGCTTCGGTCGTCGGCCGGCGGTTTTAACCAGTGCCCACTCGCGGTGCAGCGCTCTATAATGCTCGGCAGTTTTCCGTCCTCAGTACAGGTATCCCTATGAAACGTCCAAGTGGTCGCGCTGCCGATCAGCTCCGCTCGATCCGCATCACCCGCAACTACACCAAACACGCCGAGGGATCCGTACTGGTCGAATTCGGTGATACCAAAGTCATCTGCACCGTCAGCGTCGAAAATGGCGTGCCGCGTTTCCTCAAAGGTCAGGGCCAGGGCTGGTTGACTGCCGAGTACGGCATGCTGCCGCGCGCCACCGGCGAGCGTAACCAGCGTGAAGCCAGCCGTGGCAAGCAAGGCGGTCGTACTCTGGAAATCCAGCGCCTGATCGGCCGCTCCCTGCGCGCGGCACTGGATATGTCCAAGCTCGGCGACGTGACCCTGTACGTCGATTGCGACGTGATCCAGGCCGATGGCGGTACTCGCACCGCGTCCATCACCGGCGGCATGGTTGCGCTGGTCGATGCCCTGAAAGTGATCAAGAAGCGCGGCGGCCTGAAAGGCGGTGACCCGCTCAAGCAGATGATCGGTGCGGTCTCGGTCGGCATGTACCAGGGCGAGCCGGTGCTGGATCTGGACTATCTTGAAGATTCTGCAGCTGAAACCGACCTGAACGTGGTGATGACCAGCACCGGCGGCTTCATCGAAGTGCAGGGCACCGCTGAAGGCGCGCCGTTCCAGCCTGATGAGCTCAATGCCATGCTGGAACTGGCCAAGCAGGGCATGAACGAAATCTTCGAATTGCAGAAGGCTGCGCTGGCCGACTGAGATTTTGACCACAAGGAGGACGTGATGAGTGACGAGCAAGAGTTGCTGCCCAAACCGAGCCAGGAGGTTCGCCAGTGGGCGATGTTCTGTCACTTGTCCGCCTTGCTGGGGATCTGGATTCCGTTCGGCAATCTGATCGGGCCGCTGATCCTTTGGCAGATGAAGCGCGAGAAGGACCCGTTCATCGATGCACAGGGCAAAGAAGCACTGAATTTTCAGATCACGGTGGCGATAGCCTCAATGATCTGCTTCCTGCTCATGCTGCTGATCATCGGTTTCTTCCTGTTTGGCTTGCTGGCAATCGCGGCACTGGTCCTGACGATCATTGCAGGGGTCAAAGCCAACGAAGGTTTCCCGTACAGATATCCGTTCACTTGGCGACTGATCAAGTAACAGTCTGTTGTATCGCAATATGGAAATGCCCCGGCTTATCGGGGCATTTTTATTTGTGCAACTCAATAATTGGTTTGTGTTGTAGGACTAGTCTGTTGTCGATGTGCGGTTTGGCATTTATTTATTGATATTTCTCCATTACATCTTTGGTCACAACTGATCGAGCAAGTGCTTATCCCCGTTCTTGTTATTGACGCGAGCGGGTTGTTAAAGTTGCCCGATGCAATGTTTCGATTGAAACATTTCGATATGTTCAAGCCATCGATGGCACTTGAATTCCCCAGTAATCAGTGTTGATAAAATCAGCCGGTTCACCCGTCGAGCCCAGGTAAACGCTCGCCTCGTGAATACTTAGCCAAGAATAATCCACATGATTGAGCTCGATTTCTACGGCACGCTCGTGGCCGCTTCTTTAGTACTACTGCTCGGACGCGGGCTTGTTACGCGTGTCGGCTTTCTGCGAAGTTACAATATTCCTGAGCCGGTAGCGGGCGGCCTGGTGGTTGCCGTGCTCCTGTTGATATTGCGCACTTTCGATATAGAAGTCCGCTTCGATACATCATTGCAAACACCGTTGATGTTGGCGTTCTTTGCCACGATTGGCTTGAGTGCCGACCTTGCCAGCCTGAAAAAGGGCGGGCGCGTCGTCGGCATCTTCCTGCTGGCGGTCATTGGCTTGCTGGTGGTGCAGAACGCCATGGGCATCGGATTGGCAACCTTGCTCGGACTCGATCCTTTGATGGGCTTGCTGACGGGTTCGATCACATTGGCCGGCGGCCACGGTACTGGCGCCGCATGGGGCGCGGTATTCAGCGAGAAATATGGCCTGGCCTCGGCTTCGGAACTGGCGCTGGCCTCAGCGACGTTCGGTCTGGTGCTGGGTGGTCTGATCGGTGGGCCCGTTGCCCGGTTGCTGATCAAGCGCGTGCAAGTGCCAGGTTGCAATCCGCAACAAGCGCCGCGACTGCCAAGAGGTTTTGAACAGCCGAACAAGGAACGTTCGATCACGCCGTTTTCGTTCGTCGAGACGCTGGCGCTGATTGCCGTCAGCCTGCTCGCTGGCAATCTTTTGAATGGTTTGCTGCATGGCACTGCGTTCGAACTGCCGACGTTTGTTTGCGTGCTGTTTGTTGGCGTGGTGTTGCGCAACAGTCTGTCAGCGCTTGGCTTGTATCAGGTATTCGAGCGCGAAGTTTCCGTGCTCGGCAATGTCAGCCTCTCGCTGTTTCTGGCAATCGCTTTGATGTCGCTGAAGCTTTGGGATCTGGCGGCGCTGGCATTGCCGATCTTCATCATCCTGGCCGTGCAGGCGCTGGTCATGGCGCTGTTCGCGATTTTCGTGACGTTCCGGGTG
The DNA here is from genome assembly GCF_017491835.1 of Pseudomonas sp. 67(2021). Lineage (NCBI taxonomy): Bacteria > Pseudomonadati > Pseudomonadota > Gammaproteobacteria > Pseudomonadales > Pseudomonadaceae > Pseudomonas > Pseudomonas sp. 67(2021). The sequence continues at coordinate 454,208 of NZ_JAFGYL010000001.1, read as the reverse complement.
ATGGGCAGCAACTACGATGCCGCAGTGCTGGCTGCGGGACATTGCGGCTTCGGTCTGGGCGCCACGCCTACGGCCATTGCCAACATGCAAGCGGTGACGCAGCGCTATGGGCCATCGCAGATCGCGTTTCTGGTAGTGCCGATGGTAGGAGCGTTCTTCATCGATATCGTCAACGTCATTGTGATCAAGCTGTACCTGACCTTGCCATTCTTCGCTGCCGTCTAGAAAGCACGGCGCATAAAAAATGCCCGCATCTCACGATGCGGGCATTTTCTTTGGCTGCGATAGGACGCTTAGATGGTCAGCGTCCAGTCGTAGTCGACGATCAACGGCGCGTGCTGCGAAAACCGTGGCTGACGCGGCAGGCGTGCACTGCGCACCGAGCGACGCAGGCCCGGGGTCAGGATCTGATAATCGAAACGCCAGCCCAGATTGAGCATCTCGGCCTGTTCGTTATCCGGCCACCAGCTGTACTGGTCGCCTTCGCGGCTGACTTCGCGCAGCGCATCGACATAGCCCATGTTGCCGACAATCTCGTCCATCCAGGCGCGTTCCGGCGCCAGGAAGCCTGGAGATTGCTGGCTGTCGCGCCAGTTCTTGATGTCGAGCTTCTGCTGCGCGACGTACAGCGAGCCACAATAAATGTACTCGCGACGTTTGCGTCGCTGTTTGTCCAGGTACTTGCCGAAATCGTCCATGAGCTTGAACTTCTGGTTCAAGTCTTCATCGCCGTTCATCCCCGAAGGAAACAGCAAGGTGGCAATACTGACTTTGTCGAAATCTGCTTGCAGGTAGCGCCCGTAGCGGTCGGCCGTCTCGAAACCGAGACCGCTGATGACAGCCTTCGGTTGCAACCGCGAATACAAAGCCACGCCGCCTTGGGCAGGGACTTCAGCATCGCAGGCATAAAGGAAGTAGCCATCCAGTTGGAAGGCTGGGTCATCCAGTTCAAAGGCGGAGGCACGGGTGTCCTGCAGGCAGATGACGTCGGCATTCTGGGCTTGCAGCCAACTGAGCAAACCGCGCTCGACTGCCGCCTGAATACCATTGACGTTCACACTGATGATCCGCATAAATGGCCCCAAAAATCGCGTGCGTGTATGATACACGGCGTCAAGCTAATTAGCTAAATCCGTGGTATTTGGGGTTTTTTTCATGCAAGCGTATCAGCGCGATTTCATTCGTTTTGCCATCGATCGCGGCGTTTTGCGCTTCGGTGAGTTCACCCTGAAGTCCGGGCGCACCAGTCCCTACTTCTTCAACGCCGGCCTGTTCAACTCGGGTTCGGCCTTGGCCCAGCTGGGGCGTTTCTACGCCGCCGCCATCGCCGAGAGCGGCATCTCCTTCGACGTCCTGTTTGGCCCGGCTTATAAAGGCATTCCGCTGGCGGCCACGACCGCCGTTGCGCTGGCCGAACATCACGACCGTGACCTGCCATGGTGCTTCAACCGCAAGGAAGCCAAGGCCCACGGCGAGGGCGGCAGCCTGGTTGGCGCACCGCTGACTGGCGAAGTCTTGATCATCGACGACGTAATCACCGCCGGCACCGCGATTCGTGAAGTGATGCAGATCATCGCTTCCCAGGACGGCGCCAAGGCCGCCGGTGTGCTGATCGCACTGAACCGTCAGGAGCGTGGCAACGGCGAGTTGTCGGCAATTCAGGAAGTCGAGCGCGACTTCGGCATCCCGGTAATCAGCATTGTCTCGCTGAATCAGGTGCTGGAGTTCCTCGCCGACGATCCGCAGCTCAAACAGCATTTGCCAGCCGTGGAAGCGTACCGCGCGCAGTTTGGCGTGTGACCAATATGGGAGCGAGCCTGCTCGCGAATGGCCGTCACCTGTCAGCGATGTGAGGCACATTAGGCGTTCGCGAGCAGGCTCGCTCCCACAGAAAAAAGACCCGGTTCAGGCAGGCTGAACCGGGTCTTTTTTTGTTGGCGATCAACGCAGATTTCGCCATTTCATCAGCAGTCTCAGCGCCAATGCAGCGTTCACTAGCGCAAACACCAGCAGCGCAACCACCACCATCACGTATAACGTGCGATCCACATCGAAATCCCAAAGGTCCAGCGTGCTGCTGCGCATGATCCCGACTGCTGCCGGCAAGTTAACGTAAAACAGCGCCACGAAAGCGCACGTCAATGGCAATGCTCGCCAGTAGAAAGCAGCCATCACCTTGTCTCGACTGCGCTTGCGGCCCTGCGAACCCTTTTGAAACTCATCCTCAGCCAATGCTTCATTGAGCGCCGGCCACGCCAGATTGAACATGAACGTGGTCAGGGTCAGCAGCAAGCCACTGACCGCGACGATGTCACTGAACGGCATTCAGACCCAACGTTGCACAGAGCAATGCGTGGGAATCTTCGCTGATCTCGAACTGCCCGGCGCTGCCCTTGCGTTTGGTGATGGGTTTGAAGGTTGGCTCGTTTTGGGTGATGAGCATGTTCAACTCATCGCGAATCACGTCCGAGCTGATCACCACCAGAAACACGTTTTGCGCATGTTCGGCGGACTCGATCACTGCGCGCATGCTGTGCTGCAGGATGTCGTCGAGCTGATTGCGAAAACGCGAAACGGTGTTTTTCAGCAGGGTTTTGCTTTGACTCTGGGTCAGTTGAAAGATCGTCGAGATCTGCGATTCGGTCGGCAGGGTTTGCCCGAAGTAACTCTGAATCAGATACAGCAGGCGATCCTGCTTGGCTTCGTCGGCCCGGCTGGGCATGCCGCCCTCGACCAGCATTTTCAGGTATTCGGTCAGGCTGGCCTTGGCGATGCGCTCCAGCGCATGGGCGATTTCAGCGTCGCCGATGCGCAAGGTCTTTTTTACCGGTTCCTTTTGTTCCTGCTCGAAAGCATCGGCGTCGATCGTGAACGAGATCTGCATGGCTCAAGCGCTCCGGAATTATTTTTTGCTGGCAGCCGGCTTTTCGGATTTTTCCGGGTATGGATCTTGTGGGGCGTCACCCTGGCCGGTGAGGGTTTTCCACCCGTTCAGGACATGCGCCGTTTTGCGAAACTGCGGGCAGGGCGGCATTGAAGTCTTGGCTTGATTGGAATAACGATGACCGCAGTCCACGCATTCGTAGGTGCCTGCTGAAACATCGCTGCCGTAGGGAACGTAATCTTTCTGCATGAGTAAATCTCCGTTGGATGAGAGGAAGATCCTATGGAGATTTATTCTGAAGGGATGTCGGACGTTTCGCTGTGTGGAGTCAGGCTTTTCCTGCGCGCATAAAAAGATCGCAGCCTTCGTCAGTTCCTACAAAAGCGGATTCTCGCGTGTGCGAAATCCCTGTAGGAGCTGTTGAAGGCTGCGATCTTTTGCTTTCAGCGATCAGCCATCAAGGACGCTTGCGATTACTGATCAGCGTGCCCACACCGGTATCAGTGAAGATTTCCAGCAGGATCGCGTTCGGCACACGACCGTCGATGATCAACGAACTGCCAACCCCACCCTGAACCGCTTCCAGTGCGCAGCGGATCTTCGGCAGCATGCCGCCGTAGATCGTGCCGTCAGCGATCAGGTCGTCGACCTGCTGCGTGCTCAGGCCGGTCAACACGGTGCCCGACTTGTCCATCAGGCCGGCAATGTTGGTCAGCAGCATCAGCTTTTCAGCTTTCAGCGCTTCGGCAACCTTGCCCGCCACCAGATCGGCGTTGATGTTGTACGACTCGCCGTTCTCACCGACGCCAATCGGTGCGATGACCGGGATGAAGTTGCCTTTGACCAGCAGATTCAACAGCTCGGTGTTGATGCCGACGACTTCGCCAACGTGGCCGATGTCGATGATTTCCGGCTGGGTCATCTCCGGGGTCTGACGGGAGACGGTGAGCTTTTTCGCCCGGATCAGCCCGGCATCTTTACCGGTCAGGCCGATGGCGCTGCCGCCATGGCGGTTGATCAGGTTGACGATGCTTTTGTTGACCTGACCGCCAAGGACCATTTCCACCACGTCCATGGTCGCCGCGTCGGTGACGCGCATGCCGTCGACGAAATGGCTTTCGATCGACAGGCGCTTGAGCAGGTCACCGATCTGCGGGCCGCCACCGTGCACGACCACCGGGTTGATGCCCACGGCTTTCATCAGCACGATGTCGCGGGCGAAGCCGGTTTTCAGCTCCTCGCTTTCCATCGCGTTGCCGCCGTATTTGATCACCAGGGTCTTGCCGACATAGCGTCGGATGTAAGGCAGCGCTTCGGACAGGACCTTGGCAGTGTTGGCGGCGGCTTCGCGTTCGAGGGTCATTCAGGGCTCCGGGTGGATCAGAACGGTAGTTGGAGATCAGGTGCAACGCGTTTCAGTTGGGCGTGGAACACATCCTTGATGCGCTGCAATTCAGCCTCGTCATCGGCCTCGAAGCGCAGCACCAGCACCGGTGTGGTGTTGGACGCGCGCACCAGGCCCCAGCCTTTGGCGTAATCGACCCGCACGCCGTCGATGGTGGTCAGGTCGGCGCCTTCGCCCCACTGAGCATCGTGCAGTGCATCAATGATGCTGAATTTGCTCTCTTCGGTCACATGGATATTGATTTCCGGCGTGGAAATATCGTTCGGGAAGGTCGCAAACAGCTCTTCCGCAGTGGATTTTTCCTTGCTGAGAATCTCCAGCAGACGTGCGGCGCTGTAGATGCCGTCGTCAAAACCGAACCAGCGCTCCTTGAAGAAGATGTGTCCGCTCATTTCGCCGGCCAACAGCGCGCCGGATTGTTTCATTTTCTTTTTGATCAACGAGTGACCGGTCTTCCACATTAGCGGCCGACCGCCGTATTCCTTGATCAGCGGCACCAAACGGCGAGTGCATTTGACGTCGAAGATGATTTCCGCGTCCGGGTTGCGCGCCACTACGTCGCGAGCGAACAGCATCAGCAGACGGTCCGGGTAGACGATACTGCCGGTGTTGGTCACCACGCCGACGCGGTCGCCGTCACCGTCGAAGGCCAGGCCGATATCGGCGTTGGTTTCCTTGACCTTGGCGATCAGGTCGACAAGGTTTTCCGGTTTGCCCGGATCCGGGTGATGGTTAGGGAAGTTGCCGTCGACTTCGCAGAACAGCGGGATGACTTCGCAGTTCAGCGCTTCGATCAGTTGCGGGGCGATCACGCCGGCCGCGCCGTTGCCGCAGTCGACCACGACTTTCAGGCGGCGGGCCAGTTTGATGTCCTGAACGATTTCGGTGTTGTAGCGGTCGAGGATTTCGACCTGAGTGACGCTGCCCTGGCCAGTGCTCAGGTCGTTGTTCTTGATGCGCTCGTGGAGCACCTGAATCTGCTCGTTGGCGAGGGTGTCGCCGGCGATGACGATTTTGAAACCGTTGTAGTTCGACGGATTGTGGCTACCGGTGAGCATCACCCCGGACTTGCCGGCCAGTACGTTGGCCGCGTAGTACAGCGCTGGCGTTGGCACCAGGCCGACATCGCTGACGTGGCAGCCGCTCTCGGCGATGCCGCGAATGAGTTCCGCGACCAGCTCCGGGCCGGACAAGCGGCCGTCGCGACCGACCGACACATTCGGTTCGCCCTGGGCCAGGCTCTGCGAGCCGATGGCACGGCCGATCCAGTAGGCGGTTTCGCCGTTGAGGAATTCCGGCACGGTGCCACGAATGTCGTAGGCGCGGAAAATACTGTCAGGCAGCTTCGGGGCGATCTTGGCGGGGGTGCTCATCTGTGGACATGCTCCATCTCGAAAAGGGCGGGACAGACCGACGAATGATTCGACGGCAGGCTCAAACTGAAGGGTATGACGGCGTTTTCCACAGAGAGTTCGTGCCATGAAAGGGCCATGACGCCCCGGCTGGCGTGGCTTTGGGCCGGCAAAACCTTGATTTACGGTGTTAAAACCTGCTGCCGATGTAGCGCATTTTTTGTGGTGAGGGGATAAATCCCCTCACCACCATAATTTCTATCCGGTTATTTGGTGCCAGTGTGGCCAAAGCCGCCGGTACCGCGCTCGGTCTCGACAAACTCTTCAACCATTTCGAAATGTGCTTGCACTACCGGTACCAGCACCAATTGCGCCAGGCGTTCGCCGACGGTCATGGTGAAGTCGCTCTGGCCGCGGTTCCAGCAGGAAACCATCAGCGGGCCCTGGTAATCGGAGTCGATCAGGCCGACCAGATTGCCCAGCACGATGCCGTGTTTGTGGCCCATGCCCGAGCGCGGCAGGATCAGTGCGGCGAGATTCGGGTCGCCGATGTACACCGACAGGCCGGTGGGGATCAGCACGGTTTCACCCGGCTTGATCACGATGTCCTGTTCCAGCATGGCGCGCAGGTCGAGGCCGGCGGAGCCCGGCGTGGCGTATTGCGGCAGCGGGAATTCGGTGCCGATGCGTGGATCGAGGATCTTGGCTTGCAAAGCGTGCATGTAAGTTAAACCTGGTTCAGACGTTCGGCGATTAAAGTGACCAGTTGGCGAGCGATCTTGCTCTTGCTGGTCTGGGCGAAAACCGTGGCGTGCAGCTCACGGTCGATGACGCTGCAGGCGTTTTCTTCGCTGTTGAAACCGATGCTCGGGTTGGCGACGTCGTTGGCGACAATCAGATCGAGATTCTTGTCCTTTAGCTTGCGTGCAGCGTAGTCGAGCAGGTGTTCGGTTTCGGCGGCGAAGCCGACACTGAACGGACGGTCGGGACGGGTCGCGATGGTGGCAAGGATGTCCGGGTTGCGCACCATTTGCAGGACGAAGCCGTCACCGCTCGTAGGATCTTTCTTGAGTTTATGCGGAGCTACTACTTCCGGGCGGTAGTCCGCCACCGCTGCCGACGAGATGAACACGTCGCAAGGCATGGCCGATTCGCAGGCGGCGAGCATGTCGCGGGCGCTGACCACATCGATCCGCGTCACGCGATCAGGCGTCGGCAAGTGCACCGGGCCGCTGATCAAAGTGACACGGGCGCCGGCTTCCACGGCTGCTTCGGCGAGGGCAAAACCCATTTTGCCGGAGCTGTGGTTGGTGATGTAGCGCACCGGGTCGATGTTTTCCTGAGTCGGGCCGGCGGTGATCACCACATGCTTGCCGGTCAGGGCCTGGCGCTGGAAGCAATCGGCGGCGAGCAGCGCCAGATCGGTGGCTTCCATCATGCGGCCCATGCCGACGTCGCCGCAGGCCTGGCTGCCCGAGGCCGGGCCGAAAGTCTTCAGGCCACGGCTCTCCAACAGTTGCAGGTTGGCCTGGGTCGCCGGGTCGCGCCACATCGCCTGGTTCATCGCTGGCGCGACAGCAACCACAGCGTCGGTGGCCAGCACCAGCGTGGTCAGCAGATCGTTGGCAATGCCTTGGGCCAGGCGGGCGATCAGGTCGGCGGTGGCCGGGGCGATCAGTACCAGATCGGCCCATTTCGCCAGCTCGATATGGCCCATGGCGGCTTCGGCGGCAGGGTCGAGCAAGTCGAGGTGAACCGGGTGGCCCGACAGGGCCTGCATGGTCAGCGGGGTAATGAATTCGGCGCCGCCATGGGTCATGACCACGCGCACTTCGGCACCCTGGTCGATCAGGCGGCGAACCAGATCGGCGCTCTTGTAGGCCGCAATGCCGCCGCCGACGCCCAGAACGATGCGTTTCCGATACAGCCGCTGCATAGGTCTGCCTTTCATTTCGTTGATGACTGCGGTGCGATGCCCCTCCCCAGGGTTGAATCGACCGCCAAAAAGATGGGCTACGATATCACAGCGACCGCTACGGAACAGCGGCGCCCACAGACAAGGAGGTGCTATGAGTATTCGCGATTGGCCGGCGGCGGAACGGCCGCGGGAAAGGCTGTTGGAACACGGCGCAGGGAGTCTTTCGGACGCTGAGCTGTTGGCGATTTTTCTGCGCACCGGATTGCCCGGAAAAAGCGCAGTCGACCTTGCCAGACATCTGCTGACGCAATTCGGTGGCCTGCGTTTACTGCTTGAGGCCGATCAGGACGCATTCAGCAAACAAATGGGCCTCGGCCCCGCCAAGTTCGCCCAGCTGCAAGCCGCGCAGGAAATGAGCAAGCGCCATCTGGCCGAGCGCTCACGACAGAAGCCGGCACTGGAGAACCCCCAGGTCGTCCGCGATTACCTCAAGGCGATGCTGCGGCATGAGCCGCACGAGGTGTTCGGCTGCCTGTTTCTCGATTCAAAGCATCAGGTGCTGAATTTCGAGGCGCTGTTTCGCGGCTCGATCGACAACACCAGCGTGCATCCTCGGGAGGTGGTGAAGCGCGCGCTGGCCAATAACGCCGCAGCGGTGATCCTGTGTCACAACCATCCGTCCGGCAACACCGATCCGAGTCAGGCCGATCGGCTGCTGACCAAACGCCTGCAGAAAGCGCTGGAGCTGATTGACGTGCGAGTGCTCGATCACTTCATCGTCGGAGACGGCGAACCGCTGTCGATGGCGGAGTGTGGCTGGATGTAAAAGAGCAGCGGCAAGCCTCTAGCTGCGAGCGGCATGCTGGAGCTGCGCGCGGAGTGCTCTAGCTTGCCGCTTGCCGCTTAGGGCTTGAGGCTGGTCTTGGAATAATCCTGCCGGCCGAACGGGCTGACGGAATAACCCTGAACATCCTTGCGCGTCAAAGCGTAGGCCGTCGGGTGCGCCAGTGGCAGCCACAACGCCTGCTGCTGGATCTGCGCCTGTGCCTGTTCATACAGCTTGGTGCGCACGCCTTGCTCGCTGGTGGTCTTGCCGGCGCTGATCAGCTTGTCCAGATCGGCGTTGCAGTACCGCGCAAAGTTGGTCCCGGATTTCACCGCCGCGCAGGAAAACTGCGGGGTGAGGAAGTTGTCCGGGTCGCCGTTGTCGCCGGCCCAGCCCATGAACAGCAGGTCGTGTTCGCCGGCCTTGGCGCGGCGAATCAGTTCGCCCCACTCGATCACACGGATCTCCGCCTGGATGCCGATCTCGGCCAGATCCGACTGCAGCATCTGCGCGCCGAGACTTGGGTTCGGGTTGAGCAGGCTGCCTGATGGACGCGTCCAGATTGTGGTCTGGAAGCCATCCTTCAAGCCGGCCTTGGCCAGCAGCGCCTTGGCTTTGGCCACGTCGTGTGGATAGCCCGGCAGGTTCTTGGCATAGCTCCAGGTGTTCGGCGGGTACGGGCCGTTGGCCGCTTCGGCGGTGTCTTCGAACACGGCTTTGATGTAGTTGGCCTTGTCGAAAGCGAGGTTGATCGCCTGGCGCACTTCCGGTTTGTCCAGTGGCGGATGCTGGCTGTTGATGCCCACGAAAGCGGTCATGAACGCGTCAGTCTTTTCGACTTTCAGCGTCGGCTCCTTCAGCGCAGCCTGTACGTCCAGTGGTTTTGGCGACAGGGCGATCTGGCATTCATTGCGTCGCAGCTTTTGCAGGCGCACGTTGGCGTCCGGCGTGATGGCGAAGATCAACGGGTCGACCGCAGGCTTGCCACGGAAATAGTCCGGATTGGCCTTGTAGCGAATCGCCGCGTCTTTCTGGAAGCGATTGAACACGAACGGGCCGGTGCCGATCGGCTGGCTGTTGAGTTTGTCAGTGGCGCCGGCCTTCATCAGTTTGTCGGCATATTCGGCGGAATAGATTGAAGCGAAACCCATGCTCAGCGTGGCGAGGAAGGTCGAATCCGGATGGTCGAGGGTAAAACGCACGGTCAGCGGGTCGAGGGCGTCGATCTTCTTGATCAGGGTCGGCAGTTGCATCGACTGCGCATGGGGGAAGCCGCTCTGGGCGACCTTGTGCCACGGGTTGGCCGGGTCAAGCATGCGGTCGAAGCTGAATTTGACGTCCTCGGCACTCAGCTCGCGGCTCGGCTTGAAGTAGTCGGTTGTGTGAAATTTCACCTGCGGGTGCAGTTTGAACACGTAGGTCAGGCCGTCGGTGCTGACTTCCCAGCTGTCGGCAAGGCTCGGGATGACCTTGCCACTGGCGGTGTCGAAATCCACCAAGCGGTTCATCAGTACGTCAGCCGAAGCATTGGTGGTGGTCAGCGAGTTGTACTGCACCACGTCGAACCCTTCGGGACTGGCCTCGGTACACACGCTCAACGCGGCGGCCTGGGCGAGGGGGCTCAGCAACAGCGGAGCGAGTAACAGGGGTAGGGCAGCGAGGCGCATGGTCGGTTTCCTTTACAGATCGAAGGCCCATCTGCAAGTGCAGTCTGGAAAAGTCCTACCCTAGAGCTCTGAATTGCAAATGACTATCCCCTTTTTGCATTTTCAGGCGCACTCTTGCGCGGTTTCGAACGTGGGCAGCCAGATGAAAAGTCTGAATCGGCTGTAGGGCGGGATTTCTGCGACGAGTGGTCAAAACTGGCCGCAGCCTTTGTCCAAGGCGTCTGCGGCGGAAAAAATCGCCCTTTTGCCGATTGATTGCACACCGATTGTTGTGGCACCCCGGTCTTTCTGGTATAAAGCAGCGCTCTTTTCTAGGGGCCCGGTTCCTTCACTGTAGGTGTAGCCGGTAAGACCTCTAAAGAAACGCGGCGCCTGGCGCCAAATGACTGAGAGATTAAGCGGCCAACCCATGCCGGGTTGGGCATGTGGTTTTAGAGGGCTGAGGCATGTCGAGAGTATGTCAAGTTACCGGTAAGGGTCCGGTGACTGGGAATAACATTTCCCACGCAAACAACAAAACCCGTCGTCGTTTCCTGCCGAACCTGCAGCATCACCGCTTCTGGGTTGAAGAAGAGAAACGTTTTGTGCGTCTGCGCGTATCTGCCAAAGGCATGCGTATCATCGACAAGCGTGGCATCACTGTCGTGCTCGCCGAACTTCGCCGCGATGGCAAGATTTAAGGGAGCTAATCATGCGTGAATTGATTCGTTTGATCTCGAGCGCCGGTACTGGTCACTTCTACACTACCGACAAGAACAAGCGTACTACCCCGGACAAAATCGAGATCAAGAAATATGATCCGGTTGTTCGCAAGCACGTGATGTACAAGGAAGGCAAAATCAAGTAATTGATTTTTCCTGACTGCGAAAAAGGCCCGTATCGTGAGATACGGGCCTTTTTTGTTTGCCTTGCATTTGGTGTTGCCTGTCCTGCGCTCCCACAATGGAATACGTTCGAATGTGGGAGCGAGCCTGCTCGCGAAGAGGCCGGTGGAATCAGCGCAAAGACTCAAGCCTTCTGTTCAAAGATCACATAAACCTTGCGGCAAGCCTCCAGCACTTCCCAGGTTCCGCGAAACCCTGCCGGGATCACGAAGCGATCACCAACGCGCAAGGTCTTGGCATTGCCATCGCTGTCACGCAATACCGAAACCCCCTGCAGAATCTCGCAGTACTCATGCTCAGTGTAATTCACCGTCCACTGACCTACCGCGCCTTCCCACACACCCACGCCCATTTGCCCACAAGGGCTTTCGTATTGATGAAACACCGCCTGCTCAGGATCGCCCTTTAGCACTTTCGCCGGGTCCGGCCGATAGCGCTCGGCTTCGCTGCTGGCGAGGCTGATATCGACGACGTTCTGGATGTTCATTGTTGTTTTCTCCGCTAGTGACGGCGCATTGGCTGGGATGGGCCAAAGTCTATGTTTATTAAAATGAACACCGCAAGGCCGTATGGCCAGCTTATGTCAAATATATTGAAACAAACCCGGTCGCTGGTTTAGGGTGGCGGGTGCCTCGGGCCGAAAGTGCAGGCTGGCCGGGCAGAATTCTTGAACAGCGCCGCAGCGCTTGCGGTGCTCGTATTCAATAAGAGGAGGACACCCGAATGACCACCCTGACTCGTGCCGACTGGGAACAACGCGCCCGCGATCTGAAAATCGAAGGCCGCGCTTTCCTGAATGGCGAATACACCGACGCCGTCTCCGGCGAAACCTTCGAATGCATCAGCCCGGTCGATGGCCGCCTGCTCGGCAAGATCGCCAGCTGTGACGCCGCCGACGCCGACCGTGCTGTAGAAAACGCCCGCGCTACTTTCAATTCCGGCGTCTGGTCGCGCCTGGCGCCGACCAAACGCAAAGCCACCATGATCCGCTTCGCCAGCCTGCTGAAACAGCATGCCGAAGAACTGGCGCTGCTGGAAACCCTCGACATGGGCAAGCCGATCAGCGATTCGCTGTACATCGACGTACCGGGCGCGGCGCAGGCGTTGAGCTGGAGCGGCGAAGCGATCGACAAGATCTACGACGAAGTTGCCGCCACCCCGCATGACCAACTAGGTCTGGTGACCCGTGAGCCGGTGGGCGTGGTTGGCGCTATCGTGCCGTGGAACTTCCCGCTGATGATGGCTTGCTGGAAGCTCGGCCCGGCGCTGTCGACCGGTAACTCGGTGATCCTCAAGCCGTCGGAAAAGTCGCCGCTGACTGCCATCCGCATCGCTGCGCTGGCCATTGAAGCCGGGATTCCGAAAGGCGTGCTCAACGTGCTGCCGGGCTATGGCCACACCGTCGGCAAGGCGCTGGGTCTGCACAATGACGTCGACACGCTGGTGTTCACCGGTTCGACCAAGATTGCCAAGCAACTCATGGTCTATGCCGGCGAATCGAACATGAAGCGCGTCTGGCTGGAAGCCGGCGGCAAGAGCCCGAACATCGTCTTCGCCGATGCGCCGGATCTGCAGGCCGCCGCTGAATCCGCCGCCAGCGCCATCGCCTTCAACCAGGGCGAAGTCTGCACCGCCGGTTCGCGTCTGCTGGTCGAGCGTTCGATCAAGGACAAATTCCTGCCAATGGTGATCGAGGCGCTGAAAGCCTGGAAGCCGGGCAATCCGCTGGACCCGGCGACCAACGTCGGTGCGCTGGTCGATACCCAGCAGATGAACACCGTGCTGTCGTACATCGAATCCGGCCATAGCGATGGCGCCAAACTGGTCGCCGGCGGCAAGCGCATCCTCCAGGAGACCGGCGGCACTTACGTTGAGCCGACCATTTTCGATGATGTGAGCAACGCGATGAAGATTGCCCAGGAAGAGATTTTCGGCCCGGTGTTGTCGGTGATCGCTTTCGACAGCGCCGAAGAAGCCATCCAGATTGCCAACGACACGCCATACGGTCTGGCCGCAGCGGTGTGGACCCAGGACATCTCCAAGGCGCACCTGACCGCCAAGGCCTTGCGCGCCGGTAGCGTGTGGGTCAACCAGTACGATGGCGGCGACATGACCGCGCCGTTCGGTGGCTTCAAACAGTCGGGCAACGGTCGCGACAAATCGCTGCATGCCTTCGACAAGTACACCGAGTTGAAGGCGACGTGGATCAAGCTGTAAGCCGCTGAAGGGAGCCCGCTCACTCCGGGCTTCCAGACCAAACAGAGATCCCCTGTGGGAGCGAGCCTCTGTGGAGAGGGGATTTATCCCCGTTCGGCTGCGAAGCAGTCGCTAAACCATTGCGCGCGGTGTACCTGGTACATCGTGGTTGCAGGTTTTGGGGCCGCTGCGCGACCCAACGGGGATAAATCCCCTCGCCACGGGGGCTCGCTCCCACAGTGATTTTGTGGTGCATATAAAAATATCCACAGGAGCGTGGAACATGCGGTGGGCGACGTATTTCGCCGTGTTGGCGTCTGTCTTGAGTGTCGGCCTGGCCCTGGGGGTCAGCATGCCGCTGGTGTCGTTGCGTCTGGAGGGCTGGGGCTACGGCTCGTTCGCCATCGGTGTGATGGCAGCCATGCCGGCAATCGGCGTGCTGCTGGGGGCGAAGATTTCCAGCCATCTCGCCGCGTATTTCGGCACGGCGAACCTGATGCGTCTGTGCCTGTGGGCCGGGGCATTGTCGATCGGCCTGCTGGCGCTGTTGCCGAGTTATCCGATCTGGTTGCTGCTGCGCCTGCTGATCGGGGTGATCCTGACCATCGTGTTCATCCTCGGCGAGAGCTGGATCAATCAATTGGTGGTCGAGCAGTGGCGCGGGCGTCTGGTAGCGCTGTATGGCAGCAGCTATGCGCTGAGCCAACTGTCCGGTCCGTTGCTGCTGGGGGCGCTCGGTACCGAGCATGATTACGGTTTCTGGGTCGGGGTCGGCCTGCTCACGCTCTCGCCCCTTCTGCTGCTGGGGCGCAGCGGTGCGCCAAGCAGTGAGGCCAACAGCGTCACGTTTGGCGATCTATGGGGCTTCGCCCGTGAGTTGCCGGCGATTGCCTGGGCGGTGTCGTTGTTCGCCGCGTTCGAGGCGATGATTCTGACGCTGCTGCCGGTGTACTGCCTGCAACAAGGGTTCACCGCCGAAATCGCGCTGGCCATGGTCAGCACCGTGGTGGTCGGCGATGCGCTGCTGCAATTGCCGATCGGCGCGTTGGCCGATTACCTGTCGCGGCGCACGCTGTTCGCCGGGTGCGCGGTGGTATTGATGCTGTCGAGTCTGGCCATTCCGATGTTGCTCGACACGCTGCTGATCTGGCCGCTGTGGGTGCTGTTCGGTGCCAGTGCCGGCGGCTTGTTCACCCTGTCGCTGATTCTGATTGGCGAGCGTTATCGAGACGATGCGCTGGTTCGCGCCAATGCGCATATCGCGCAGTTGTGGGGTGTCGGTTGTCTGGTCGGGCCGTTGGCGGCAGGGGCGGGCAGTCAGTGGGTCAATGGTCATGCGTTGCCGCTGTTGATGGCGGCTGGGGCGTTTGGTCTGGTGCTTTTGTTGTTGCGCCAAGGCGCCTTCGGCAAGGTCCAGACTGCTTGAGATCAAAAGATCGCAGCCTTCGGCAGCTCCTACAGGGCAAACGCATTTCCGACTGTAGGAGCTGCCGAAGGCTGCGATCTTTGTTTTTTACAGCATCCGCTCCAGGCCGACGCTGGTGCTGAACCACGAGTTGAAGCGCCGCCACCAGCTCCCCGGCTCCTTGGTCAGAGTGTGCATCTGGCCGTTGTCCTCGGTGACCCAGACGACCTTGCCGTCCTCGAGTTTCGCCTGATAACTCAAGGTCGGCGCCATGCCTTGCAATGCCAGTGCGCGCACATGCTCGGCCAGTTCCGGGCTGTCGACGAGCACGCCGACTTCGGTGTTCCACAGCACCGAGCGCGGGTCGAAGTTGAACGAACCGATAAACGATTTGCGCCGGTCGAAGATCATCGCCTTGCTGTGCAAACTCGAATCCGAACCGCGAAACGACTTGCTGTAGAACACCCGCGGCCCGCTGCCATAGTTATCCCCAGGCTGGCGGCGCAGTTCATAGAGTTTCACCCCGTGTTCAAGCAACGCCTTGCGATAAGGCGCGTAACCACCATGCACCGCCGGCACGTCAGTGGCCTCCAGTGAATTGGTCAGCAGGCTCACGGAGACCCCGGCATCGGCGCGCCCGGTCAGGTAGACCAGCCCCGGCTGGCCGGGCACAAAGTAGGCGGAAATCATGATCAGCTCTTTGCTGACGCCGGTCAGCTCCGGTGCCAGTTGCGTGGTCAGCAGCAGATGCGGATCCGGTTCGCCCTTGGACAGCACCTTGCTCGGCGCGTCCCACAAGGCCTGGTTCCAGGCCCAGATCAGCTCCTTTCGCCAGATGTCCATGCGCGGATCGGTGGTGAACTTCATCAACTGTTGATAGAGCGCGTGGTTCTGCTTGCGGGTTTCTTCCAGCGATTCTTCCAGGCGCGTGCGCGTGTTTTGCAGGTCGGCGGCGGTCGGCTGGCTGGAGAGGAATTCGTCGATCGGCTTGCTCAGCGCGCTGTTCCAGTACTGGTCGAAACTGTGTCCGAGCTGTTCGGCCACCGGGCCGATGCTGAGCATGTCGATGTCGGTGAAATTCAGGTTGGGTTCGGCGTCGAAATATTCATCGCCCAGATTGCGCCCGCCGACGATGGCCGCGCTGTTGTCCGCCAGCCACAACTTGTTGTGCATGCGCCGATGCTGCACGGACAGATTGAACAGTCGCCCGGCCGCGCGCGTTACGCCGGTGCTGCGCCCCAGGTGCAACGGATTGAACAAACGAATCTGGATCTGCGGATGTGCCGCCAGCGTCGCGATGATCTGGTCGAGGCCGTCGCTGGTGGTGTCGTCGAGCAGGATGCGCACGCGCACGCCACGGTCGGCAGCCTTGAGTACTTCCTCCACCAGCATTCGCGTGCTGATGCCGTCGTGGACGATGTAGTACTGCAAATCGAGGC
Source organism: Pseudomonas sp. 67(2021) (assembly GCF_017491835.1). Classification (NCBI taxonomy): domain Bacteria; kingdom Pseudomonadati; phylum Pseudomonadota; class Gammaproteobacteria; order Pseudomonadales; family Pseudomonadaceae; genus Pseudomonas; species Pseudomonas sp. 67(2021). The sequence goes on along the minus strand of NZ_JAFGYL010000001.1, from coordinate 438,232 downwards.
TGACCTGGGCATGGCGAATCAGCTCGGCCCGGGCGGTGAAGGCCTCACCACTGTCGGAGAGCAGGCGAAACCCCGACTGCCCTTTGTAGGGTGCGGCCTGAGCCTGGATCGAGCGGCCGAAGCTGGAGTCCGACGCCGGCAGGGCCTGGCTTGGTTCGCGCGGCACATCGAGGCTGGCGCAGCCGCTGAGGAACGAGGCGAGTATCAGTGAAGCGAGTAAGGGCTGTCTGAAGCTCACGTAGGATCGTTCCGGTTGGCGGCTGAGGTCGGCAATTTGGACGCCGGGCACGCAAAAAAGGTCAGTCGGTCTCAGCGAGTAGTTTGATTGCCGCAGCGCCGACTTTGCGCACCGCTTCTTCGATCTGCGCTGTTGGTTTGGCAGCGTAGTTCATCCGCAGACAATTGCGGTACTTGCCCGAGGCGGAAAAGATGCTGCCGACAGCAATCTGTACGCCCTGATCGTGCAGCGCGCGATTCAGTTTCAGCGTGTCGAAACCTTCCGGCAGTTCCACCCAGAGCATGAAGCTGCCCTGCGGGCGACTGGCGCGGGTGCCGGCCGGGAAATAGCGCGTCACCCAGTCGATCATCGCGTCACGATTGCGTTGGTACTGCATGCGCATACGCCGCAAGTGCGGCTCGAAATGGCCGGCCTTGATGAATTCGGCGATGGCGATCTGCGGTTGTGGCGCGGTGGAGCCGGTGCTGATGTATTTCATGTGCAGCACTCGCTCCAGATATCGGCCCGGCGCCACCCAGCCGATGCGCAGCCCCGGCGCCAGGGTCTTGGAGAACGAGCTGCAGAGCAACACGCGGCCGTCTTCGTCGAAGGATTTGATCGTGCGCGGGCGCGGATAGGTGTAGGCCAGTTCGCCATACACATCGTCTTCAATGATCGCCACGTCGAAACGCTGGGCCAGGGTCAGCAAGGCGCGTTTGCGCGACTCGGGCATGACGTAGCCGAGGGGGTTGTTGCAGTTGGGGGTGAGCTGAATGGCCTTGATCGGCCACTGTTCCAAGGCCAGTTCCAAGGCGTCGAGGCTGATGCCGGTGAGCGGGTCGGTGGGGATTTCCAAGGCTTTCATGCCCAGGCCTTTGAGGGTTTGCATGGCGCCGTGGAAGCTCGGCGAGTCCACCGCGACGATGTCACCCGGCTCGCAGATCGCGTGGATGCTGGTGGACAGCGCTTCGTGGCAGCCAGTGGTGATCACCAGATCGCTGGCGCTCAACTGGCAGCCGGAATCGAGCATCAGCCGTGCGATCTGTTCGCGCAGTTCGAGGTTGCCGTGGATGTTGTCGTAATACAGACCGGGCATGTCCTGCCGCCGGCTGATTCGCGCCAGTCCGCGCAGCAGCGGCTTCATGGTCGGCGAGCCGACATCGGGCATGCCACGGCCCAATTGCACGACGTCCTTGCGCGGTACCGCGCGAATGAGTTCCAGCACCTGATCCCATTGCGAAATCTCTACCGGCCGTTGCGCGGGGCGGCCTACTGCGGGCAGCTCCGGCAACTCGCGGCCGACTGGGACAAAGTAGCCAGACTTGGGTTTCGGCGTGGCGAGGCCGCTGTCTTCAAGCACGCGATAGGCCTGCTGCACCGTGCTCAAACTGACTCCGTGCTCGACGCTCAAGGCGCGCACCGACGGCAAGCGATCGCCAGGACGATAGAAGCCTTGTTCGATGCGGGTGCCGAGCAATTCGGCGAGATTTACATACAGAGTCATGGTGGCCTCGGTGCGTCTTGGTGGAAACCAGTACAGATGCGGCAAAAATCAGTCATTCAGTCGGTGAATCGGCAAATCTGTATGGAGTTAATACAGGTTCTTTGGGTCTGTAATGGTTTTGCTCGCCCGCGCATCATGGAATCTCTGGCTACCCAAGTAAACAGGAGCAACGAAAATGAACGGCTTGAGCGATGTGCGGCTGACGTTACACAGTCAGGAACTGGCGGCAGGGCAGAAGGACAGCGCGCGCAATCTGCTGCGTAACGCGCCGTCCGGCCTCAGTCGCTGGGAGCTGTTCTGGCATCGTCTGCACACGCGCAAGGCGTTGCTAGGCCTGACACCGGAGCAACTCAGGGATGTCGGGTTGACGCTGGAGCAGGCGAGGGAGGAGGGGTTGAAGCCGTTTTGGCGGATATGAATACCACAGAGCGTTCCCACGCTCTGCGTGGGAACGCCGCCCCGCACGCTCTGCGTCCGCTGTGAAGCAGAGCGTCACTGGATGCATTCCCACGCGGAGCGTGGGAACGATCCTGATTCGTCAGACCAACTCTTTCAGCCGATGCCACAACATCCCCAACGCCAACAACGGCGAGCGCAAATGCTTGCCGCCGGGGAAGGTGATGTGCGGCACCTTGGCGAACAGATCAAAGCCGCCGCTGTGCCGCCCGCTGATTGCTTCGGCCAGCAGCTTGCCGGCCAGGTGGGTGGCATTCACCCCATGTCCGGAATACGCCTGGGCGTAATACACGTTCGGCTGCTCGGCGAGCCGGCCAATCTGCGGCAAGCGGTTGGCACCGATGCCGATCATTCCGCCCCACTGATAATCGATTTTCACCCCGGCCAGTTGCGGGAACACTTCAAGCATCTTCGGCTGCATATAGGCGCCGATGTCTTTCGGATCGCGTCCCGAGTAATGACAGGCGCCGCCGAACAGCAAACGTCGATCCGCCGAGAGCCGGTAGTAATCCAGCGCCACCCGCTGGTCGCAGACCGCCATGTTCTGCGGCAGCAGGTTGTGCGCCTGCTCTTCGCTCAGCGGTTCGGTGGCGATGATGTAGCTGCCGGCGGGCAGGACCTTGCCGCTCAGTTGCGGGTTGAGGTCATTGAGATAGGCATTGCAGCCCAGCACCAGGGTCTTCGCCCGCACCGAGCCTTGCGCGGTGTGCACCTTCACTTCGGGGCCGTAATCGATGCGCGTCACGGCCGAACGCTCGAACAGCTGCACGCCCAGTTGCTGCGCCGCTGCCGCTTCGCCCAGCGCCAGATTCAGCGGATGCAGATGTCCGGAGCCCATGTCGATCAAGCCGCCGACATAGCGCTTGGAACCGACCACGGTGTGCATTTCACTGGCCTGCAATAGACGGGTTTCGTAGCGGTAACCGAGGCCGCGCAACTCTTCGGCATCTTCGGCAAAACCGTCGAGATCGGAAGGCTTGTTGGCGAGGTCGCAGTAGCCCCAGGTCAGGTCGCAGGCAATGCCGAAACGCTCGACGCGCCGGCGGACAATCTCCACCGCTTCCAGGCCCATGAGTTTCATCTCGCGCACGCCTTCGGCACCGATGACATTGGCGAACTGATCAAGGCCGTGACCGACACCGCGAATCAACTGCCCGCCGTTGCGACCGCTGGCGCCCCAGCCGATCCGGTGCGCTTCCAGCAAAACTACGCTGAAACCGCGTTCGGCGAGTTCCAGCGCCGTATTCAGCCCGGAAAAGCCGCCGCCGACCACGCAGACATCCGCCACCACCTCGCCTTGCAGCACGGGATGGTCAGGCTGCGGCAGGCTGCTGGCGGCGTAATAAGAGGCAACGTGGGGTTGGCTCGCGGTGGTCTGGGCGCGGGCGGTCATGGGCATCATCCAACGGCTGAGTGTCGAGAAAATTTGACGGAGCATAAGCCGCACGCCCGAACGTGGGCAACATCGGTCGGCCTGCGGTGTCTGGATCCGGGCTTTTGCGGCACAATCATCAGCCCGCCACTTTGGTCAACGTTTCGATGAGCTGCAACAGCCAGAAAATCCGCAACCTGCGTCAGCAGATCCCCACGTTCGACTGCGTGCCGGGCTGCCACGACTGCTGCGGGCCGGTGACCACTTCGCCCGAGGAAATGGCCCGGCTGCCGCGCAAGACCCGCGCCGAGCAGGATGCCGCGCTGGAAAAACTCAACTGTGTGCACCTGGGGCCGAATGGCTGCACGGTGTATGAAGAGCGACCGCTGATCTGCCGCTTGTTTGGTACGACCAAGACGCTGCCATGCCCGAACGAGCGGCGGCCGGTGGAGCTGATTCATCCGCGGGTGGAAAAGCAGATATTCGAGTATATGGCGGCGAATCGGCAGGTGTTGGTGTAAGCGATCGTTCCCACGCTCTGCGTGGGAATGCCTCTTCGGACGCTCCGCGTTCGGCCTTTGGGACGCAGAGCGTCCCGGGCTGCATTCCCACGCAGAGCGTGGGAACGATCATTGCGGTGATCAGTCCGGAATCGGCAGGCACAGGCTCTCTTTCACCTCTTCCATGACGATATAGCTCTTCGATTCACGCACATGCGGCAGCTTCAACAGAATGTCGCCGAGCAGTTTGCGATACGACGCCATCTCGGAAATCCGCGCCTTCACCAGATAGTCGAAATCCCCTGACACCAAATGGCACTCCAGCACATGCGGCAGCTTCAGCACCGCGCGTCTGAATTCTTCGAATGTGTCGCCGGATTTGTAGTCGAGGCTGATCTCGACGAACACCAGCAGGCTACCCTTCAAATGCTGCGGATTGAGCCGGGCGTTGTAGCCCATGATGATCCCCTCGCGCTCCAGACGCCGCACACGCTCGGTGCACGGCGTGGTCGAGAGGCCGACCTTTTCCCCCAGTTCGGTGAAGGAAATCCGCCCGTCCGCTTGCAGGATGCGCAAGATGTTGCGGTCGATCTTGTCCAGCTCACGTTTGGTCTGAGTGTTGGTACGCATAGGGGATGCGCCTCCGTGAAAAGGGTTTTTGCCGAGAATTGTCGCCAAATATAGGCGCTTATATAGTGAAAAGCACTGGCATTTCTTTTTTACACTGCGCCCATCATTGCTCTAACAAACAGTTCGGCGAAAAGCCGCGATGAGGGATTGAAAATGCGCGTCATGGTCTTGGGTAGCGGCGTCATCGGTACCGCCAGTGCTTACTATCTGGCCCGTGCCGGGTTTGAAGTGGTGGTGGTCGACCGGCAGCCTGCTGCGGCCATGGAGACCAGTTTCGCCAATGCCGGCCAGGTCTCGCCGGGTTACGCCTCGCCGTGGGCCGCGCCGGGCGTGCCGCTCAAGGCCATCAAGTGGCTGCTGCAGCGCCACGCGCCGCTGGCGATCAAGGCCACCGCTGATATCGACCAATACCTGTGGATGGCGCAAATGCTGCGCAACTGCACCGCCAGCCGTTACGCGGTGAACAAGGAGCGCATGGTGCGTCTGTCCGAGTACAGCCGTGACTGCCTCGATGAATTGCGCGCCGAAACCGGTATCGCCTACGAAGGCCGCAGCCTCGGCACCACGCAGTTGTTCCGCACTCAGGCGCAGCTGGATAACGCCGCCAAAGACATCGCCGTGCTGAAGGAATCCGGTGTGCCGTTTGAAGTCCTCGACCGCGCCGGCATTGCCCGCGTCGAACCGGCGCTGGCAGGCGTGACTGACATTCTCGCTGGCGCCCTGCGTCTGCCCAATGACCAGACCGGCGACTGCCAGATGTTCACCACCCGTCTTGCCGAAATGGCGCGCAAGCTCGGCGTGGAATTTCGTTTTGGCCAGGACATCCAGAAACTCGACTACGCCGGGGATCGCATCAACGGCGTGTGGATTGACGGCAAGCTGGAAACCGCTGATCGCTACGTGCTGGCGCTGGGCAGCTACTCGCCGCAACTGCTCAAGCCGTTGGGCATCAAGGCCCCGGTGTATCCGCTCAAGGGCTACTCGCTGACCGTGCCGATCACCAACCCGGACATGGCGCCGACGTCGACCATTCTCGACGAGACCTACAAGGTCGCGATCACCCGTTTCGACAACCGCATCCGCGTCGGCGGCATGGCCGAGATCGCCGGTTTTGACCTGTCGCTGAACCCACGTCGACGCGAAACCCTGGAGATGATCGTCAACGATCTTTATCCTCAGGGCGGCAATCTGGCCGAAGCGAGTTTCTGGACGGGCCTGCGCCCGACCACTCCGGACGGTACGCCGATCGTTGGCGCCACGCCGTTCAAGAATCTGTTCCTCAACACCGGTCACGGTACGCTCGGCTGGACCATGGCCTGTGGTTCCGGCCGTTTGCTCGCCGACCTGATGGCGAAGAAAAAGCCGCAGATCAGCGCCGAAGGCCTCGATATTTCCCGTTACGGCAACCAGACCCAGGAGTCCGCAAAACATGTCAATCCAGCGCCAGCTCACCAATGAGCGCATGAGTCAGATCGTCAGCCACAACGGCACCGTGTATCTGGCCGGGCAGGTCGGCGACGACTTTGACGCCGGAATTGAACAGCAGACCCGCGAGGTGCTAGCCAACATCGAGCGCTTGCTCGATCTGGCCGGGACGGACAAGCAGCATCTGTTGTCGGCGACGATCTACCTGAACGACATCGAAGCGCACTTCGCCGGAATGAACGCGGTGTGGGATCAGTGGCTGCCAAAAGGCGCCGCGCCGGCCCGTGCCACCGTCGAAGCGAAGATGGCCAAGCCGAGCATTCTGGTGGAGATCTCCATCGTCGCCGCGCTGCCATAACGTTTTACAGATCCCTCTCCCGGTGCTGTTGGCGGTTCACGTCGTCAGTCAGCGCCGGTTTTTCTTCCCATGACCGCCCAGAAGTCTGCCGCCATGCGTCCTGCCCGTGCCCTGATCGACCTCCAAGCCCTGCGCCACAACTACCGAATTGCCCGCGAAGTCACCGGCGCCAAGGCGCTCGCGGTGATCAAGGCGGACGCCTATGGCCATGGCGCGGTACGTTGCGCCCAGGCGCTGGAAGCCGAGGCTGACGGGTTTGCGGTGGCCTGCATTGAAGAAGCATTGGAGCTGCGTTCCGCCGGGATTCGCGCGCCGGTATTGCTGCTGGAAGGCTTCTTCGAAGCTGACGAGCTGGCGTTGATCGTCGAGCATGATTTCTGGTGTGTGGTGCATTCGCTGTGGCAGCTCGAAGCGATCGAGCAGGCAATCCTGAGCAAACCGATCACGGTATGGCTCAAGCTCGATTCCGGCATGCACCGCGTCGGCCTGCATCCGAAAGACTACCCAGCGGCCTATCAGCGTCTGCTGGCCAGCGGCAAAGTGGCGAAAATCGTGCTGATGAGCCACTTCGCCCGCGCTGATGAACTGCATGCGCAAAGCAGTGCCGAGCAGGTCGCGGTGTTCGAAGCGGCGCGTCAGGGGCTGGCGGCGGAAGTCAGCTTGCGCAACTCGCCAGCGGTGCTCGGATGGCCAGAAATCCAAAGCGACTGGGTACGTCCGGGCATCATCCTCTACGGCGCGACCCCGTTCGAAGAAGCCAACGCCGTCGCTGAACGCCTGCAACCGGTAATGACCCTCGAATCGAAAGTCATCAGCGTGCGTGAATTGCCGGCCGGTGAACCGATCGGCTATGGCGCCAGGTTCATCACCGACAAGCCAATGCGCATCGGCGTGGTCGCCATGGGCTACGCCGACGGTTACCCGCGTCAGGCGCCGACCGGCACACCCGTGCTGGTGGCGGGCAAACCCAGCCGCCTGCTGGGGCGCGTGTCGATGGACATGCTCTGCATCGATCTGACCGACGTAGCGGAAGCGGGGCTTGGCTCGACCGTCGAGTTGTGGGGTAAGAACATCCTCGCCAGCGACGTGGCAAAGTGGGCCGATACCATCCCGTATCAGATCTTCTGCAACCTGAAACGGGTGCCAAGGCTCTATTCCGAGGGTTGACGCCGCTGCGGGGGCCAGCTGTTGTAAATACTGAACGCTGTCGCCATGATAACGCTCAATATTCTTACAACATCAGGAGGCTCCCGCCTTGGACGTCGGTGAACGACTGCAATCGATCCGCAAGCTCAAAGGGCTTTCCCAGCGTGAACTCGCCAAACGCGCGGGCGTCACCAACAGCACCATTTCGATGATCGAAAAGAACAGCGTCAGCCCTTCGATCAGTTCGCTGAGAAAGGTGCTCGGCGGCATTCCCATGTCGATGGTCGAGTTCTTTTCCGAAGAGATCCTGCAGGACCAACCGACCCAGATCGTCTACAAGGCCAATGAGCTGATCGACATCTCCGACGGCGCCGTGACCATGAAACTGGTCGGCCGCGCCCACCCGAGCCGCGCCATCGCCTTCCTCAACGAAATCTACCCGCCGGGCGCCGACACCGGCGAAGAAATGCTCACCCACGAGGGCGAGGAAACCGGAATTCTGGTGGAAGGCCGCCTCGAACTGGTGGTAGGGCTGGAAACTTTTATCCTCGAAGCCGGCGACAGCTACTATTTTGAAAGTACCAAGCCGCATCGTTTCCGTAACCCGTTCGACGTGCCGGCGCGACTAATCAGCGCAGCCACGCCGGCGAATTTTTAAGCAGAAGGCGCCAGGCCGATATGGCAAAGGCCCCCGAACCGATTTACCGATGGGCAACAAGACCCCTCTAACCATGGGGTTGTTTCAGTACAGCGGCCTACCCGCTATACTTGCGCCCGCCTGCGAACCGTGGCCGCAGGCGTGAATAGCCACCATTGAGGGTGAACGCGTGAACCTAATTATGAAAATGCTGGCTGCACCAGCAACCGTACTGGCCCTCTGGGCTGTCAGCGCTCAAGCTGCGACAAATGACGACATCGCCAAACGCCTCGAGCCCGTCGGCCAGGTGTGTGTTCAAGGGCAGGAATGCAAGGGTATGGAAGTGGCCGCGACGGCTGGCGGCGGTGGCGGGGCGAAAGCCCCTAAAGACGTGATCGCTAAGCACTGTAACGCTTGCCACGGTACGGGCCTGCTTGGCGCGCCGAAGATCGGTGACACCGCAGCCTGGAAGGAGCGGGCCGATCACCAGGGTGGTCTGGATGGCATCCTTGCCAAGGCCATCACCGGCATCAACGCCATGCCGCCAAAAGGCACCTGCGCCGATTGCTCCGATGAAGAGCTCAAGGGTGCGATCAAAGAGATGTCCGGTCTGTAATCAGCGCCGGCTTTGAAAAAAACCGTCTTCGGACGGTTTTTTTGTGCCTGTGGTTTCTGGTTTCCGATTCATTCAGGCCCTGATCCCTCCAAACCAAATGCTGTCCTTTGCAGCAAACTCAAGGCAATCTCGGTCTACCCCTATCAACGGAACGGGCGGGAGGCTTCAGATGGTGCAGTTGTGTTCGATCGAACAGGCGGTGGACGATGTGCTGGCGCGTTTGCCTGCTCACATCCACATGGGCCTGCCGCTGGGGTTGGGCAAGCCGAATCATTTCGTCAACGCGCTGTACCGGCGCATCAAGGACCTGCCCGAGCGGCAGCTGACGATCTATACCGCGCTGTGCCTCGGTCGGCCGAATCTGGGCGATGGCTTGCAGAAGCGCTTTATCGAGCCCTTTGTCGAGCGCGTGTTTGGTGATTATCCGGAGTTCGATTTCCTCGCCGATCTGCAGCGCGACAGCCTGCCCGCCAACATCCGCATCCAGCAGTTCTTCATGCAACCCGGTAGTCTGCTCAACAGCGCGCCGGCGCAGCAGGATTACGTCAGCAGCAATTACAGCCATGCCGCCCGCGACATCAACGCAGCGGGTCTCAATCTGGTAGCGCAATTGCTCGCCAGCAGCAGCGAACACCCTGATCGCTTAAGCCTGAGCTGCAACCCGGACATCACCCTCGACCTGTTGCCGATGATCGCCAAGCGTCGCGAAGCGGGGGAGACCATTGTGCTGGTCGGCCAGGTGCATACGGATCTGCCGTACATGCCCGGCGATGCGGAAGTCGACATCGACACGTTTGATCTTCTGATCGACGAGAAGGACAGCAGCACGCTGTTTTCAACGCCGAACATGCCCGTGGGCTTTCAGGATCATTTCATTGGCTTGCACGCCAGTACGCTGGTGCGCGATGGCGGCACATTGCAAATTGGTATCGGCTCGATGGGGGATGCGTTGACTGCTGCGCTACTTGCCCGTCAGGCCGATAACGCCGGTTATCAGGCGTTGCTCGGTGACATCAACCTCAGTCAATGGGCGCAATTGATCCAGCGCGAGGGCGGCACCACGCCATTTGCCAAAGGCCTTTACGGTTGCAGCGAGATGTTCGTCAACGGGCTGCTGGTTTTGGCGGATGCCGGGATCATCCGGCGCAAGGTCTATCCGGATGTGCCGACCCAGGAGCAGGCCAACGCTGGCACCCTCAATGAAGCGGCACAGCCTGACGGTATCTGCGTCCACGGCGGCTTCTTCCTCGGCCCGCGCAGCTTTTATGAACGTCTGCGCGAGTTGCCGCAAAGCAGGCTGCTGGAATTCAACATGACCCGCATCAGCTACATCAACGAACTGTACGGCCAGGAAGAGCTCAAGCGCTTGCAGCGCATCGATGCGCGCTTCATCAACACCGTGTTCACCATGACACTGCTCGGCGCCGGCGTGGCTGATCAATTGGCGGACGGACGCGTGCTCAGCGGGGTAGGCGGCCAGTACAACTTTGTTGCTCAGGGCCACGCGCTGGAGGGCGCGCGATCGATGTTGATCCTGCGCAGCTGGCGCGAGTCCGGCGGCGAAGTCAGCTCCAATATCGTCTGGGACTACGGCCACTGCACGATCCCGCGGCACCTGCGCGACATCGTCGTCACCGAGTACGGCATCGCTGATCTGCGCGGCAAACCCGACGCGGCGGTGATCGAAGCGTTGCTCAATATCAGCGACTCGCGGTTTCAGCCGGGGTTGATCGAACAGGCGCAGACAGTCGGCAAGCTGCCGAAGGACTTCCGTCTCGATCCACGATTTGCCGACAACACACCGCAACGTTTGCAGGCGATTGCCGCACGGCATCCGAACCTGTTTCCGGAGTATCCGCTGGGCTGTGATTTCACCGCCATCGAACGGGATCTGCTGCGGGCGCTGAACTGGCTGAAGAGCAAGTTCAAGCTGACGGAGATTCTGGAATTGGGCAAGGCAGCGCTGGATGCGCCGGAGGCCTCAGTGTTCCCGGAACATCTTGAGCGGATGCAACTGACGAATCCGGAGGGCCTGAAGGAGGACCTTTTCCAACGCCTGCTGCTCACAGGCCTGAAAGCTACCGCACAGTAACTGACCACCCCCAGAACCCACTGTGGGAGCGAGCCTGCTCGCGAATGCATTGTGTCATTCACTCAACAGGGTGACTGACACAATGCATTCGCGAGCAGGCTCGCTCCCACAGGGGTAACTCGGTGCCGCTGGTTACTCGATGAAGGTGACGACGCCATCCTTCAGCGATTGCACGCGGGCCAGGGATTCAACGCGGTAGCCCTGCGAGTCCAGTTCGGCGCGGCCGCCCTGGAACGACTTTTCGATGACGATGCCCAGACCGGCAACGGTGGCGCCGGCCTGTTTGATGATCGAGATCAGCGCTTGCGAGGCCTTACCGTTGGCCAGGAAGTCGTCGATGATCAGCACGCGGTCGCTGCTGGTCAGGTGGCGCGGGGAGATGGCCACGGTGCTTTCGGTCTTCTTGGTGAACGAGTAGACGGTCGCCGAGAGCAGGTTTTCAGTCAGGGTCAGCGACTGTTGCTTGCGGGCGAAGATCACCGGCACGCCGAGGTTCAGACCGGTCATGATCGCCGGGGCGATGCCCGAAGCTTCGATGGTGACGATCTTGGTGATTCCCGAATCCTTGAACAGCGCGGCGAATTCGTCACCGATCAGCTTCATCAGGGCCGGGTCGATCTGGTGGTTCAGGAAAGCGTCGACTTTCAGGACCTGATCGGAAAGCACGATGCCTTCTTCGCGGATTTTTTTGTGCAGTGCTTCCACAACAGCTTCCTCTGTTGGCGCGATGGGCGCCGAAGGTAGATTAAAAAGTAGTCGATTCTAGCGCTTTAACATCGCGCGTATGTCAGCCAATGCGCTATTGCCACGCACGGCTTTGACTTCAGTCGGGGTGTCGTCGTTGCCTTCCCAGGCCAGATCGTCCGGCGGCAGTTCATCGAGGAAGCGGCTCGGCGCGCAGTCGATGATCTCGCCGTACTGCTTGCGCTTGGCGGCGAAGGTGAATGCCAGGGTCTGGCGGGCGCGGGTGATGCCCACGTAGGCCAGGCGGCGTTCTTCTTCGATGGTGTCGGCTTCGATGCTGGAGCGGTGCGGGAGGATTTCCTCTTCCATGCCCATGATGAACACGTAGGGAAATTCCAGCCCTTTGGAGGCGTGCAGCGTCATCATTTGCACACCTTCGGCGCCGTCCTCTTCTTCCTGCTGGCGCTCGAGCATGTCGCGCAGCACCAGTTTGCCAATGGCGTCCTCGACGGTCATTTCGCCGTCTTCGTCTTTCTCGAGGGTGTTTTTCAACGCCTCGATCAGGAACCAGACGTTGCCCATGCGGTAGTCCGCCGCCTTGTCGCTGGAGCTGTTGGTACGCAGCCAGTTCTCGTAGTCGATGTCCATGACCATGCTGCGCAGCGCCGAGATCGGATCTTCGCCGGCGCACTGCTCGCGGACCTTGTCCATGAAGCGCTTGAAGCGCGCCAGACGATCGGTGAAGCGGCTGTCGAGATGTTCGCCAAGACCGATTTCGTCGGTGGCGGCGTACATCGAGATCTTGCGCTCGGTGGCGTAGTTGCCGAGCTTTTCCAGGGTGGTCGAGCCGATCTCGCGACGCGGCACGTTGATCACGCGCAGGAAGGCGTTGTCGTCATCCGGGTTGACGATCAGGCGGAAGTAGGCCATCAGGTCCTTCACTTCCTGGCGACCGAAGAAGCTGTTGCCGCCGCTCAGGCGATACGGCACCTGATGGTGTTGCAGCTTCAATTCGATCAGCTTGGCCTGGTAGTTACCGCGATAGAGAATCGCAAAATCGCTGTACGGGCGGTCGGTGCGCAAGTGCAGGCTGAGGATTTCCATGGCCACGCGCTCGGCTTCGGCGTCCTCGTTGCGGCAGCGAATCACGCGGATCTCGTCGCCGTGGCCCATCTCGCTCCACAACTGTTTTTCGAATTCGTGCGGGTTATTCGAGATCAGCACGTTGGCGCAGCGCAGGATGCGGCTGGTGGAGCGGTAGTTCTGCTCGAGCATGACCACTTTCAAGGACGGATAGTCGTCCTTGAGCAGCATCAGGTTTTCCGGGCGCGCGCCACGCCAGGCGTAGATCGACTGGTCGTCGTCGCCGACCACGGTGAACTGGTTGCGCTTGCCGATGAGCATCTTCACCAACAGATACTGGCTGGCGTTGGTGTCCTGGTATTCGTCGACGAGCAGGTAACGGACCTTGTTCTGCCATTTTTCGAGAATGTCGGCGTGTTCTTCGAAGAGCTTTACCGGCAGCAGGATCAGGTCATCGAAGTCCACCGCGTTGAACGCCTTGAGCGTGCGCTGATAGTGGGTGTAGACGATGGCAGCGGTCTGTTCCTTGGGGTTGCGCGCGTTTTCCAGGGCCTGGGCGGGCAGGATCAGGTCGTTTTTCCAGGCGCCGATCATGTTCTTGATCTCGTCGACGCCATCATCGCCCGCGTATTCCTTCTGCATGATGTCGGTCATCAGGGCTTTGACGTCGGTCTCGTCGAAGATCGAGAAACCGGGTTTGTAGCCCAGCCGCGCATGCTCCTTGCGGATGATGTTCAGGCCCAGGTTGTGGAAGGTGCAGACGGTCAGGCCACGCCCTTCGCCGGCACGCAACAGGGTACCGACCCGCTCTTTCATCTCGCGCGCGGCCTTGTTGGTAAAGGTCATGGCGACGATGTACTGGGCGCGGATGCCGCAGTTCTGGATCAGGTGCGCGATCTTGCGCGTGATCACGCTGGTCTTGCCGGAGCCAGCACCGGCGAGCACCAATAGAGGGCCGCCGACGTAGTTCACGGCTTCTTGCTGCCGGGGATTGAGTCGGGACATACGAAAATTCGGGAGTCGTTGACGAAATGGGCCGGCATTTTAACAGGCTCAGCGATTTCTGCTGCTCTGTCCGACTTGTGACGCAGCACGCGATTCAGATTTGCCGCTTTTGTTACTTTCACGCAGGATACGCGGGGATTTTGCGGCTAATGTTCTCATTCGTGACACAAAATAACGTTTAGAGGTCGTTGTCATCAGACAACGCATTGGTCATTGTTCAGCACACCGGCATAATGCCCCGCCTACATCATTGCAGAGTCTAGGGAGTCAGCTTGTCTACGCCTGTCGAACCCTTGCGTTTGCTGCTACTGGCCGAAGAGCCAGCGTGGACAGCGTTGTTGCGTGAGTGTCTGGCTCCGATGGGGAGCGCGGCGGTGCTGATCAGCGCGCCGAACTGGGATTCGGTCAGCCGCCTGTTCGAGGACAACCGCCACGCGGTACTGCTGACCCTGCCAGCGTTGCAACCGGCGCCCGGGCGCTGCAGCCTGCCGACCGTTCTGCTGCTGGAGCACGAGCCGGCCACCGCGCCGGTCGGTGTCAGCGACTGGCTGGTGTTCGACGCCCTCGACGCCGGCATGCTCCAGCGTTGCCTGCGCCATGTGCGCGAGCGCGGCGTGCTGGAAAACACTCTTCAGCGCCTCGCCGAACAGGACCCGCTGACCGGTATCGCCAACCGTCAGGGCTTCCAGACTCTGCTCACGGCGCGCCTTGCCGAAGGCGACGGTCGCGGTCTCGCCCTCGGCCATCTCGATCTCGACAATTTTCGCCATGCCAACGACGCCCTCGGGCATCAGGCCGGGGATCGTCTGATTCTGCAGGTCGTCGCGCGGCTGAAAAGTCAGCTGGAGGCCGGCGATCAACTGGCACGGCTGGGCAGCGATGAATTCGCTCTGCTGATCGATACCCGCCGCGCGCCGCAACGCGCCGAGTGGATGGCCGAACGCATCACTGAGGCGTTGGCCGAACCTTATTGGGTCGACGGCGAGAGCCTGCTGATCGGCTCCAGCCTTGGCATCGCCCATGCCCGTGCCAACGGCGGTGCCGATCCACTGATGTGGCACGCGCACATCGCCATGCAGCAGGCCAAGAGCACACAGGGCTGCACTTTTCATATCTTCAACGAACGCATCAACCGCAACGCGCGGAGCATGGCCGACCTCGAAAGTGAACTGCGCCGGGCGTTGCGCCGCGATGAGCTGGAACTGCATTACCAGCCACGCCTGAATCTTGAGGACGGCCAGATTGTCGGCCTCGAAGCGCTGGTGCGCTGGCGCCACGGTGAGCGCGGTCTGCTGCCACCGAGTGAATTTGTGCCGCTGGCCGAGCAGAGCGGTCTCATCGTGCCGTTGGGCTACTGGGTCATTTCCCGCGCCTTGCGCGATATGCAGGCGTTGCGCGAGCAGGGGCTGCCGGCGCTGCACATGGCGATCAATCTGTCGTTCCGCCAGTTCCAGGACAGCCAGTTGCTGCCGACACTCAGCCGCCTGATTGCCGAACGTGGGGTGGAGGCGCAGTGGTTGGAATTCGAACTGACCGAAACCGCGGTAATGCGGCGCAGCGATCTGGTCAAGCAGACCATGGACGCCCTCGGCCGCCTCGGCGTGCGCTTCTCGCTGGACGATTTCGGCACCGGGTTTTCCTCGTTCGTGCACCTCAACAGCCTGCCGATCACCTTGCTGAAGATCGACAAGAGTTTTGTCGGCGGCATGGAACAGCGCGAAGAGAACCGCAAACTGGTGCACGCGATGATCAACCTTGCGCACAACCTGCACCTGGAAGTGGTCGCCGAGGGCGTCGAGACGCCGGAGCAACTGGAGTTGCTGCGCGGGTTCGGCTGCGATCAGGTGCAGGGTTACCTGATCAGCCGACCGCTGCCGCTGGATGAGTTGGTGGAATATCTGACCTTTGGAGCCAGTCAGCAGGCTTCGGTGGAAGCCATTTAAAAGATCGCAGCCTTCGGCAGCTCCTACCTTGGAATGTGTTCCCTTGTAGGAGCCGCCGAAGGCTGCGATCTTTTGATCTTAATCCGCGCCGATGGCCTCGAACCTCTCTGCAACTGGCTCGCGCCGAATCATCCGCTGCATCTTCCATTCAAACGCCAGCGTCAGGCTCACCGCCGCGCAGGCCAGGCCCAACGCCAGACCCCACCAGACACCCGTCGGCCCCCAATTGAGATGGAACGCCATCCACCACGCCGCTGGCGCGCCGATCAGCCAATAGCAAGCGAGCCCCACGAGAAACGTAGTCTTGGCATCCTTGAGCCCGCGAATACAGCCCATGGCAATCGTCTGCGTGCCGTCGAATAGCTCGAACCACGCCGCTACTGCCAACAGGCTCACCGCCAGACGGATCACCTCGGCAAACGCCGGATCGTTGTGGTCAAGGAACAGGCCGACCAACTGGTTCGGCCACAGCCAGAACACCAGGGCAAAGCCGAGCATCACCACGGCACCGAAAGTGATGCCGACACGCCCGGACATGCGCGCATCGACCAGTTGCCCGGCGCCATAGTGTTGGCCGACGCGCATGGTGATGGCGTAAGACATCCCGGCCGGGACCATGAAGGCCACCGACACGATCTGCAGGGCGATCTGATGCGCACCCATTTGCGTGCTGCCCATGGTGCCCATGCACAGCGCAGCGAAAGCGAACAACCCGACCTCTACCGCATAGGTGCCACCGATCGGCAGGCCCAGGCGCCAGAGCTCCTTGAGGTATTGCCGGTTCGGCCGCGACAGGCCGGCGCGCAACGGATAAGCGTCATACGCCGGATGCCGGCGGATATGCCAGGCCAGCGCCAGTGCCATGCAGTTGGCGACAATCGCCGTGACCAGACCGATGCCGGTCAGACCCAACTGCGGCAGGCCGAACATGCCGGTGATCAGCGCGGAGTTGAGCAGGAAGTTGGCCACCGTACCGGCGAGGCTGATGACCATCACTGGCGTCGCCCGGCCAATCGCACTGGTAAAACCGCGCAGGGCCATGAAGCTCAGGTAACCGGGCAGGGCGAAGGGCAGGGCGATGAGAAATTGCCCGGCGGCGTTGACGTTGGTTTCGGTTTGGCCGAACAGCAGCAACACCGGTTTGAGGTTCCACAACAACAGCCCGGCGCCGAGGGCCATCAGCCAGGCCAGCCACAGTCCGGCCTGGGTCAGGCGCGCGGCACCGATGATGTCGCCGGCACCCTGACGGATTGCCACCAGTGTGCCGACCGCTGCAATCACGCCGATGCAGAAAATCGACACGAACGAGTAGCTCGCGGCACCGAGGCCGCCACCGGCCAGCGCTTCGGGGCTGAGGCGCGCCATCATCAGGGTGTCGGTGAGCACCATCAGCATGTGCGCCAACTGCGAAGCAATCAGCGGCCCCGCCAGCCGCAGAATGGCCCAGAGTTCGGTACGCACAGGATGCTGCATGGTCATCACCACCCAAATTTCAGAGGGAACAGAAGAGCGTCGATTCTCGGCGGTTGGCAGGCTTTGCACAAAGGGATAAAAAGGATGGGTGGCATGATTAATACTCATCCTGAATCGTCCTGCCGAATTGGCTGTATCCCCGCTATTGGAGCTTTGTGTATGTCCCGACGCCTTCCGCCGTTGTATGCCCTGCGCGCATTCGAAGCGGCAGCGCGACACAGCTCGTTCACCCGCGCGGCGGAAGAACTGTCGATCACCCAGAGCGCGGTCAGTCGGCACATGCGCACTCTTGAAGAACACTTCGCCTGCCGGCTGTTTCATCGCAGCGGGCGCAACCTGCAACTGACCGAATCGGCGCGGCTGCTGTTACCCGGTATCCGCGAAGGCTTCGCCGCCCTTGAGCGCGCCTGCAATACCTTGCGCGCCGAGGACGACATCCTGCGCATGAAAGCGCCATCGACCCTGACCATGCGTTGGCTGCTGGCGCGGTTGAGTCGCTTCCGCCATTTGCAGCCGGGCAATGAGGTGCAACTGACCAGCGCATGGATGGATATCGATTCGGTGGACTTCAACAATGAACCGTTCGATTGCGCGGTGTTGCTCAGTGACGGGCATTTCCCACCGGACTGGGAAGCGAGCCTGCTGTTTCCCGAGGAATTGATTCCGGTCGGCGCGCCGAACCTGCTCAATGACCAACCTTGGGACGTAGCGCGTCTGGCGGCTGCTGAACTGCTGCACCCGACCCCGGATCGCCGCGATTGGCGCAGTTGGCTGGAGCGCATGGGCCTGTCCGATCAGGTCTCGCTCAAGGGCGGACAAGTGTTCGATACGCTGGAGCTGGGCATGATCGCCGCGGCGCGCGGCTACGGCGTTTCGATGGGTGATCTGTTGATGGTCGCCGAAGATGTCGCGCAAGGGCGCTTGAGCCTGCCATGGCCGACCGCCGTCGCCAGTGGCCTGAATTATTACCTGGTGTGGCCGAAACCGCGTCCGGGAGGTGAACGTTTGCGCCGTCTCAGCGATTTTCTCCAAGGCGAAGTCCGCGCCATGCAATTGCCGGCGGTAGAGCGCTTGAGCTGAAACGTTCGAGCCGGCACAATGCCACTACTGCGCCATACCCACGCAATCCGCTCAAGTATTCGGATTTTCCGCCGACTACGAGCATGTGGAACCGTCGTGCCGGTTCCGCGCTATCCCCATTATTAGAATATTTTCCGGGCAATTACCGCGATCAAGGAGGATTCGGTGGCTCGGCCAGGAGCTGTTCATGTCTCAACCTCGTGCTCGGATCGCCTCGCAGCTGGGCCTTGCCCTTGCTGTGATACTGGCGATAGTCATCAGCGGCAGTACGGTGTTCGCCTTGCGTTCGCTGGATTCCGCCAACCTCGCCACCCGTGAAGAGCATCTGGCCAGTGAGGCCCGGCTGCTGGCCGATCAGCTGAGTACCTTCCACGGTACGCTGCGTGAAAGCACCCTGCGCCTGAGCGGGCTGTTCGAAAAGCGCTTCGGCAGTGGTTTGAGTGTGCACCCCGATCAGCCAGTGACCGTGGCCGGCGTGCAGACTCCGGGCCTGCATCTGGGCAACGAGGTGCTGAACAACAACTTCAAGGAAGTCGACGAGTTCAAGCAGATGACCGCTGGTGTGGCCACGGTATTCGTGCGCAGCGGCGAAGACTTCATCCGCGTCAGCACCAACGTCAGCAAGCAGGACGGCACCCGTGCCATCGGCACCGTGCTCGATCATGCCAACCCGGCGTACGCGAAGTTGATGGCGGGGCAGAGTTATGTCGGCCGCTCGTTGCTGTTCGAGCGCTACTACATGTCGCAGTACACCCCGGTGCGCGATGCGGGCGGCAAGATCATCGCCGTGCTGTACGTCGGCTTCGACTACACCGATGCGCAGAACGCGCAGTTCGCCAATCTCAAGCGCTTCCGCATTGGCAAGACCGGCTCGCTGGCGCTGCTCGACGAGCAGAACAAATGGCTGGTGCCGATTGCCGGCGTCGAAAACCTGGATCAAGCCGCCCCGACCATCAACAACCTGGTGAAAACCCCGGGCAAGGGTGAGTTCTGGAGCGACAAGGGCGAGGACTTCTACAGCATCGCCGTGCCGTTCGAAGGTGGCCCGTGGTCGGTGGTGGCGAGCATGCCGAAAGCCGAGATCCGCGCGGTGACCTGGAGTGTCGGTACGCAACTGGCGATTGGCAGCCTGCTGGCGATGTTGCTCGCGGTCGGTTCCGTGGTCTGGCTGCTGCGCAGCAAACTCGCACCGCTGGGCGATCTGGTGCGTCAGGCCGAAGCCTTGGGCGCGGGTGATCTGAGTGTGCGGCTGAACGTATCGAGCCACGATGAAATCGGTCAGCTGTCCCGCGCGTTCAACCAGATGAGCCAGGCGCTGTCGACCATGGTCGAGCACATCCGCCGCGCTTCGGAAGAGGTCAACAGCCGTGCGCAGGCGCTGTCCGGTTTGTCCGGTGGTGCTTACGAAGGCATGGAGCAACAGTCGGGCGAAATCACCAGCATGGCCGGCGCCGTGGAAGAGTTCAGCGCGACGTCGTTGAACATCGCCGACAACATGGGCGCGACCCAGCGCCTGGCGCAGGAAAACGCTCAGCAGACCCAGATCGGCCGCAGCTCGATGGAAGAGGCGTCGTCGTCGCTGGAGCAGATCGCTGGCGCGCTGAACAGCACCGCCAGCGTGATCAACACGCTGGGGCAGCGCTCTCAGGAAATCGGCGGGATTGTCGGCGTGATCACTTCGATCGCCGAGCAGACCAACCTGTTGGCACTTAACGCTGCCATCGAGGCCGCGCGTGCCGGTGAACAAGGGCGCGGTTTTGCCGTGGTCGCGGACGAAGTGCGCAGCCTCGCCTCGCGTACCCGTCAGGCGACCGATGAAATCTCCAGCATGATCCACAGCATTCAGCAGGAAACCGGCAACGCGATCAGCACCATGGAACAGGGCAATGTGCTGATGCAGGAAGGCCTGTCGCGCAACGCCAATGTCGCCTCGGCGCTGGCGCGGATCGACGAGCAGAGCCGTTCGGCAGGCCAGCAGTTCGCCGCGATCACCACCGCCACTCAGGAGCAGAGCAGCACTGCTACGTTGCTGAGCAGCAATTTGCAGAGCATCGCCTTGGCCAACAGCGAGCAGCGTGAGGTGGTGTCGAACCTGGCTGTCACCGCTAAAGAGTTGGAGAAGCTGGCGGCGGATCTGCGTTCCGAGGTTGACCGCTTCCGTTGATGCATCTTTGAAACAGCTATCGCGAGCAGGCACGCTCCCACAGTAGTCGGCGTAATTCACAAATATTGTGAAGGCCCGATGTCCCTGTGGGGGCGAGCCTGCTCGCGAATGCTTTTCTCCCACCGCTTCTTTGCACTTGCTGAAACGTTTCCGCAGCGCTATAAAAATGGCACAACTCCAATAAAGGCTGCTGCCATGACCCCGCTCAAACTCCTCGTCGCCCTCGGCGCATTCTCTGCCGCTTCTCATGCCATGGCTTGGGACTATGTCCTGCTCGACGCCAGCACTCCGGCAAAAAACTGGACGATCACCAGTGAGCAACTCGGCGTAAAAACCGCCAAACCGTTTTCCGTGACCCTGCGTACCCTGCATGGCGGTCGTCAGGAGGGCGTCAGCATTGTCGATATCGATAACGGCACGATGAAGCTGTCGGTCGTGCCGACCCGTGGCATGAATGTGTTGCAGGCTTCGGTGGGCGACGTGCGGATGGGCTGGGATTCGCCGGTCAAGGACGTGGTCAACCCGGCGTTCATCGAACTCAACGGTCGCGGTGGCCTGGGCTGGCTCGAAGGTTTCAATGAACTGGTCACCCGTTGCGGTTACGAGTGGGTTGGCCATCCCGGCATGGACAACGGCGAATTGCTGACCTTGCACGGTCGCGCCGCCAACATCCCGGCCAGCACCGTCACTTTGCACATCGACGAGAAGCCGCCGTATGCCATCACGCTGCGTGGCGAGCTGAAAGAGCAGGCATTCAAGAAAGTCGATTTCTCGGTAGCGACCGAACTGGTCACCGAACCGGGAACCGCCAGCTTCGCCCTCAACGACACCCTGACCAACAACGGCGACTATGCGAAGGAATATCAGGCGCTGTATCACAGCAACTTCAGCACGCCGTTTCTTGAGCAAGGGGCAAAATTCGCTGCGCCGGTGAAGCAGGTGTCGCCGTTCAACGAGAAGGCCAAGGGTGATCTGCCCGACTGGCAGACCTATCGCGGGCCAACCAAGGACTACGACGAAACTGTCTACAACGTCGTGCCGTATGCGGACGCCAAGGGTGACACCCTCACCGTGCTGCACAACAAGGCCGGTAGCCTCGGCGTATCCGTTGGCTTCAACACTCAGCAGTTGCCAGTGTTTTCGCTGTGGAAAAACACCGACACCCAAGGGCAGGGCTACGTCACCGGGCTGGAGCCGGGAACCAGTTTTTCCTACAACCGTCGCTATCAGCGGCCGTTGAATCTGGTGCCGACCATTGCCCCAAAAGAACATAAACAGTTCCAGATCAGCTACAGCCTGCTGGCCGACAAAGGGGCGGTGGACAAGGCCCTCAAGCGCGTGACCGAAATTCAGGCCGGGCGCGACACTGAAGTGCGTCAGGCACCGCTGGTTGATCTGACTGAGCATTAAGGTGTCGCCGGCCGGTATTGCAGTGCCTCGGCCAGATGCTCGCGGGTAATCGCATCGGCCTGTTCAAGATCCGCAAGCGTGCGCGCGACCTTGAGCAGGCGATGCGCCGAGCGCAGTGACAGGATCAATCGCTCGCAGGCCGCTTCCAGCCATTTTTCATCGGCTGTGGATAACTTGCAGTGACGCTTGAGCCCCGGCAGATCGAGAAACGCATTGGCACAGCCCTGACGTTTCTGCTGGCGCTCCCGCGCTTCCGCCACCAACGCCGCAGCGCTGGCGCTGTTTTCGCCTGGCTTGGCTGCCGGATTCAATGCGGTTGCCTCCCGCGCCACGGTCAGGTGCAGATCAATCCGATCCAGCAGCGGCCCTGACAGCTTGTTGCGATAGCGCTGGACCATGTCCGGTGTGCACGAGCATTTGCCGCTGGGCTCGCCAAGATATCCACAGGGACACGGATTCATCGCTGCCACCAATTGAAACCGTGCGGGGAAACGCACGCGATCCTTGGCCCGGGCGATGACGATATGCCCGGACTCCAACGGCTCGCGCAGGACTTCCAGAACCTTGCGATCAAACTCCGGCAACTCATCGAGAAACAGCACGCCGTGATGGGCGAGGGTGATTTCGCCGGGTTGCGGTTTCGAGCTGCCACCGACCAATGCCGGCCCTGAAGCCGAATGGTGCGGTTGCCTGAACGGCCGCTGCGGCCAGTGAGTCAAGGGTACCCCGCTGGCGACCGATTGAATCGCTGCCACTTCCAGCGCTTCGCATTCGGATAGCGGCGGCAATAATCCTGGCAGACGACTGGCCAGCAGCGTCTTGCCGGTTCCCGGAGGCCCGCTGAACAACAAGTTGTGCGCCCCCGCTGCGGCAATCAGCAGTGCGCGTTTGGCGGCTGTCTGCCCCTGCACCTCGTTGAGGTCGGGATAGGGTTTGGCGGCATGCATCAAGCCATCTGATGTGTACGGCTCGACCGGCGTGTGCCCATTGAAATGCGCCACCGCTTCCAGCAAGTGATCGACTGCGAACACTTTCAGCCCCGAAGCCAGGCACGCCTCTTCCGCATTCGCTCGAGGCACCACCAACGCCCGCCCGGCCTTGCGCGCCGCCAGTGCCGCCGGCAGCACGCCACGCACTGGTCGCACGGCACCGGACAATGCCAATTCACCCAGACATTCCACCTCGTCCAGCGTCAGACACGGCACCTGCACGCTGGCCGACAAAATCCCCAAGGCAATCGCCAGATCGAAGCGCCCGCCATCCTTGGGCAGATCCGCCGGCGCCAGATTCAAGGTGATCCGCCGCGCCGGAAATTGCAGCCCGGAATTGATGATCGCACTGCGCACCCGATCCTTGCTCTCCTTCACCGCCGCTTCAGGCAGGCCGACCATGGTCAGCGAGGGAAGACCGTTGGCCAGATGAACTTCGACGGTAACAGCGGGGGCTTCCACGCCAATCTGGGCGCGACTGTGGACAATGGAGAGGGACATGGTCGTTCCTTGAGCTGAATCGGGGAGCCGCTTCCTGCGGGTTTTTGAAGGGTAGTCTGGGGAGAGAGCGTTGGTCGGACAGTTTTAAGGGCGAACTTTCACTGGATGTTGCTGAAGGCACTAATCCTCAGGCATAAAAAAACCGCCTGTCAGGCGGTCATTTTTGCGGTACTCAGGTTCCACCACCGGCGAGCCAACCATCGGGCTCCATTTCCTTGCCATAGGTCGCGGCTACTTTCAGAAAATGCCGCTGGCTGGCTGAAACTCTGTCCGGCAAACCGAGTGCCCCGGTACCTGGTTTGGAAACCCGTGCCGGTTGGGTTTTCTGCTTCTTCTGCTTCATAAACACCTCACGTGCCGGGATGCTTGATTCGATCTTATTGGGCTTCTACCGGCCAGCGCGCCGCTTGGCTCAAGCGCTGGCCCACATGTAACAGCAACTTCAATAAATCGCCGTTGGTTGGCTGACATATTTTCAGCCAAACGGAGTGCTTCGAGGTGCAAATCAACAATCTGCAATAGCTTTTCCTTCCTCTTCTTATCCTTCAGATACCTCCATCTTGATGGGCGTATTTCGTTTGCCAATGTAATGACATGCGTAAGGGCTGCGTAACTGGGCGCAGACGCTGATGTTTGTAGGACTATGCCCTAATAGATGTAGGACGCCGGCGAAAGGTTTCGACGGTCTGGTATCGCGGAGTCGGATGCTCCAGTTTGGTCACTCAACGCAGCCTCTGGAGGCGAAAAATGAACCGCAATGGTATGCGCCCGATTCATCCGGGCGAGGTTCTGAATAAGGAGTTCATGGAGCCGTTGGGCATGATTGTCATGGGATCTGGCCATGCCCACGAACTGGCCCGAAAGTGAGATCGAAAAGCTTGTGAAATGCCAGCTCAGGATCTGCGCCGATCTGGCAATCAGCCTTGCCACTCATCTCAACACTACGCCTGAGTTCTGGATGAATCTCCAATCGACTTACGATTTGCGCAGGGCCCAGCTCCGGCATGCGGGCTTATAGCGATTGCAGCATCCGCGAAGCCCTTTTCCACCATGGCCCTGCCCGGGTCGCCAAACCCGCTGCTGAACATTCAGCATCAGATGAGCTTAGAAACCTGGGCTTTTTGGCGCAATCGGACGGCGGTCATAAAGGTTGTAGGACGTTGCGGGGTTGGTTGAAGGGCTGAAGATCAAAAGATCGCAGCCTTCGGCAGTTCCTACAGGGGACGCGAATTATTCCGCGGGCGGTGTCAGTTTCGCTTCCATCTCGACGACTTTGGCTTCGAGGCTTTCGAGGCGGGCGCGCGTGCGAGCCAACACCACCATCTGACTATCAAACTCTTCCCGGCTGACCAGATCGAGTTTGCTGAAGGCACTTTGCAGCAGCATTTTGAACTGGCTTTCGATTTCGGCTTTCGGCAGCGAGGTATCGCCGCTGAACAGGCGGGAGGCGGTGCCGCTCAGGGCGTCGAGGAAGTCTTTGGGCGCGAGCATGGGAAATGTCCTGGAAACAATGGCCGGCAGTGTATCACGCAGTGTCTATAGTCAATCCCGTTGCACGGATGCACGCTTTTCGCGCAGGGGGACGGACGGTGGCGCACCGTTGTTGTGCGTATCGGCAAAAGCTTTTCTGCCCGAGCGCGTGCAACGGGGGCCAAGCGATTGAAATGCAGGGTTTTTGCCGAGCTGGCAAGGTTTCTGCTTAGTCACCCTCGACCCATGCACTGATGCAGTCGCTGTGACGAATGCAGTGCGGCAGACGAAGCGGGGAGTTTCGTCTGATGCGGTTAGCTGGCGTCAACGATGCGTTACAAAGCCAGGCACTGCGCTTAGACTTGAGACGGGTTTGTTTTCCTGGGGCAAGTCCACCAATTCGGGAGAGAGTTTCATGAAGCTAGTCACTGCCATCATCAAGCCGTTCAAGTTGGACGACGTGCGCGAGTCGCTGTCCGAAATCGGCGTGCAGGGCATTACCGTCACTGAAGTCAAAGGCTTCGGCCGGCAGAAGGGTCACACCGAGCTGTATCGCGGCGCGGAATATGTGGTCGATTTTCTGCCCAAGGTGAAAATCGACGTGGCCATCGACGACAAGGATCTGGATCGGGTTATCGAGGCGATAACCAAAGCGGCCAACACCGGCAAGATCGGTGACGGCAAGATCTTCGTGGTCAATCTGGAACAGGCGATCCGCATCCGTACCGGCGAAACCGATACCGACGCGATCTAAGCGCCGCCACAAACCCAACGCCCCAGGAGAAAACAATATGACTCTGCGTAAATTCGCAGGGCTAGGCGCCCTGTTGTCCATCGTAATGCCCGGCATCGCCATGGCGGCAGACGAAGTGGCAGCGCCAGTCCTCAATTCCGGCGACACCGCCTGGATGCTCACCTCGACAGCGCTCGTGCTGTTCATGACCATTCCCGGCCTGGCGCTGTTCTACGGCGGTATGGTTCGCTCGAAAAACATTCTTTCCGTGCTGATGCAGTGCTTCGCCATTACCGGCCTGATCAGCATCCTGTGGGTCATTTATGGCTACAGCATTGCCTTCGACACCACCGGCATGGAACAGGGCGTCGTTAACTTCAATTCGTTCTTCGGCGGCATGGGCAAGGCGTTCCTCGCTGGTGTCACGCCTTCGAGCATCACCGGCCCGGCGGCGCTGTTCCCTGAGGCGGTGTTCATCACCTTCCAGATGACCTTCGCGATCATCACCCCGGCGCTGATCGTCGGTGCGTTCGCCGAGCGTATGAAGTTCTCCGCGATGCTGATTTTCATGGGCATCTGGTTCACTCTGGTTTATGCACCGATCGCGCACATGGTCTGGTCCGGTAACGGCGGCCTGATGTGGGACTGGGGCGTGCTCGACTTCGCTGGCGGCACCGTGGTGCACATCAACGCCGGTATCGCCGGTCTGGTCGCGTGCCTGGTGCTGGGCAAGCGCAAAGGCTTCCCGACCACACCAATGGCTCCGCACAATCTCGGCTACACGCTGATGGGCGCGGCGATGCTGTGGGTCGGCTGGTTCGGCTTCAACGCCGGTTCCGCTGCGGCTGCCAACGGCACTGCCGGTATGGCCATGCTGGTTACCCAGATCGCCACTGCCGCTGCCGCACTGGGCTGGATGTTTGCCGAGTGGGTCACCCACGGCAAGCCAAGCGCACTGGGCATCGCTTCGGGTGTGGTCGCCGGTCTGGTCGCGATCACTCCGGCCGCTGGCACCGTGGGCCCGATGGGTGCACTGGTGATCGGTCTGGCCGCAGGCGTGGTGTGCTTCTTCTGCGCCACCACCCTGAAACGCAAACTCGGCTATGACGATTCCCTGGACGCCTTCGGCGTGCACGGCATCGGCGGTATCCTCGGCGCGATCCTCACCGGTGTGTTTGCCGCACCGGCACTGGGCGGCTTCGGCACCGTGACTGACATCGGCGCGCAGGTCTGGATCCAGATCAAAGGCGTCGGCTTCACGGTGATCTACACCGCGATCGTCACCTTCATCATCCTCAAGGTGCTGGACGCCGTCATGGGTCTGCGCGTAACCGAGGAAGAAGAGTCGGTCGGCCTCGATCTGGCACAACACAACGAACGCGGCTACAACCTGTAAGTACGCGCGATAAAAAAATTGCCCGGTTCGCCGGGCATTTTTTTGTCCGGGATTTGTCATTCAGGGAGCGGCGGAAAGGATTTTTCTTACGGCTTTGGTCGTCTTTACGACGAGGCTTTTTCTGCGGGCAATCGCTTACATCGCTGCAGGAATATTAGGGCCTTTGTTTTTTTTCAGAGCACGCTAGAATGCGCCCCGAACGAGCGGAGAACTGTATGTGGCAACAGACTCTGATAACCCTGCGGGCAAGGCCCCGGGGCTTTCATCTGGTGACGGACGAGTTGCTCGCAGGCTTGCCTGAACTCAAGGCCTGTCGGGTCGGTCTGTTGCATTTGTGGCTGCAGCACACGTCGGCGTCGTTGACCATCAACGAGAACGCCGATCCGGCAGTTCGTCGCGACTTCGAACGATTTTTCAATCGTCTGATCCCACAAGGAACAGACGGCTACGAGCACAACGACGAAGGCCCGGATGATCTCCCGGCGCACTTCAAGGCCAGCGTGCTCGGTTGCCAGATCAGTCTGCCGGTTGCGGCAGGGCGGCTGGCACTGGGTACCTGGCAAGGGATCTATCTGGGCGAGCACCGTGATCATGGCGGTGCCCGTAAAGTCCTCGCCACCTTGCACGGTGAACAGGCATGAGCCGCTGCCGGGCAGCGGCAGAAGATTTTTCAACGGCGGCTTCGACAGCCGCCAAAGCTGGTCTATAACTAATCTGCTTTTGGCAAGTCATGAGGTAGAACATGAGCGACGATGATCTGGAAAACGACGACCTCGAAGTAGGCGACGAAGACGAGGCCGAGGAAGGCCTGGAAGCGGCAGCGGAAGACGTTGCCGAAGACGATGGCGGTGACGACACGCCGGCCCCGGCTGCCAAAGGCAAAGCCAAGGCTGCGGTCTCGGTCGACGAGTTGCCGAGCATCGAAGCCAAGAACAAGGAGCGTGACGCCCTGGCCAAGGCCATGGAAGAATTCCTTGCGCGCGGCGGCAAGGTGCAGGAAGTGGAGGCCAACGTGGTCGCCGATCCGCCCAAGAAGCCGGACAACAAGTACGGCAGCCGTCCTATCTGAGGCGCGTCGCTCGCTTGCTGAAAAAGCCCGCCGTCGCTGCGGGCTTTTTCATGCCTGGAATAGATGCGTTGAAAACAAATGCAGTCCCCTGTGGGAGCGAGCCTGCTGGCGAAGGGGGCATGTCAGCCGACATACATGTTGGATGACACACCGCATTCGCGAGCAGGCTCGCTCCCACAGGGCTGTAGATCAGTTCGAGGAAGCATTCCAGCGGGAGAGGACGGCGGGCAATTCTGTCAGGCTGCGAATTTCCGCATCAGGCAAGCGCTCCGCTTCCCAGCCCTTGCCCGTCGGGTTGAACCACACCGCGCGCAAGCCTGCCTGCTGAGCGCCAGCAATGTCATCGCCGGGATGATCGCCGACATGCACCGCTGCTTCGGCACTCACGCCCCCGCGTTGCAGGGCTTCATGAAACAGCCGTGCATCCGGCTTGGCGATGCCGATGTCTTCGGCGCACAAGGCAAATTTGAAGTAATCCGCCAGCCCCAACCGGCGTACATCGGCGTTGCCATTGGTGACGACGCCGAGGGCATAGTGATTGGCGAGCAGCTCCAGCAGCGGCTCGACTTCCGGGAACACTTCGATCTGATGCCGCGCATGCAGGAACACTTCAAAAGCCTTGTCAGCCAGCTCCGACGCCTCGCCGTGGGCGTACCCGGCTTCCTCCAGCGCATGGAACAGCACACGTCGGCGCAGCGCGCTGATGCGGTGTTTGAGACCCGGTTCGCCCGCCAGCACTCGCTCGCGAATCGACCACAAATGCTCCACCGGCACCGCGCCCAGGTTCGACGCATGCTCGCTCAGCCATTCGCGCAACACGGTTTCGGCGCTGGCGATCACTGGCGCGGTATCCCACAAAGTGTCGTCGAGGTCGAAGGTGATCAACTGAATGCTCATGAATCATCGCCTTTCATGCGTTTGGCCCGGGGATGGGCGCTGTCGTAGACCGCCGCCAGATGCTGGAAGTCGAGGTGGGTATAGATCTGCGTGGTTTTGATATCGGAGTGGCCGAGCAATTCCTGCACCGCGCGCAGATCCTGTGAAGACTCGAGCAAATGGCTGGCGAACGAGTGCCGCAGCATGTGCGGATGCAGGTTCTGCCCCAGCTCGCGCTCGCCAGCCAGTTTGACCCGCACCTGAATCGCCCGGGGGCCGAGACGCCGACCTTGCTGGCTGACAAATACCGCATCGTCCGCCGGGTTGGTCATGGCGCGCAGCGGCAACCAGTGTTCAAGGGCTTCGCGGGCCTTGGTGCCAACCGGCAACAGCCGGGTCTTGCTGCCCTTGCCGAGCACCTGAACCATGCCGTCGGCGAGGTCGAGTTGATCGAGATTGAGCCCGGTCAGCTCGGACAGGCGCAGGCCAGAGGAATAGAACAGCTCGAGAATCGCCTGATCGCGCCGGGCGAGAAAATCGTCCTCGACCGCACCTTCCAGCAGCTGCAATGCGCGGTCGGTATCAAGGGTTTTCGGCAGGCGCCGTTCGCCTTTCGGCGGGGCCAGGCCGGTGGCCGGGTCGTGGTCGCACAGACCTTCGCGGTTCAAGTAGTGATAGAGCCCGCGCACCGCTGAGAGCAGGCGGGCGAGGCTGCGCGAGGACTGGCCTTGCGCATGCAACCGGGCGATCAGGCTGCGCAGACGCTGGATGTCCAGCGCGGCCCAACTGCCGATGTTCTGCTTGATGCACCAGCCGAGGACTTTATCGAGGTCGCGGCGATAAGCCGACAGGGTGTGCGGCGACACCTGTCGCTCACTGCGCAGATGTTCGCAGTAAGCGTCCAGTTGTCGTTCCATGGTCAGCGTACCGAGCGCAGCGAGCTGTTGACCCGTGGCAGCACACGGCCCATGACCTCGGCGATGTAACTGAGGAACAGGGTGCCGACCGAGCTCTTGTAGTGCTGCGGGTCACGGCTGGCGATGGCCAGAATGCCGTGAATGCCCTGATGGCTGACGGCAACCACGGCGGTCGAGCCGATCTGCTGGCGCTGTTCTTCGCCAAAGAGGAAGTCCAGCTCATGTTCACGCAGGCTGCCGCTGACGCTTTTGCCTTCGGTGAGCAGGCCGCCGATCGCGGTTTGCGCATCGGCGTGGGTAACCCAGCGGCCGACCGGGGCCGGGTTGTCGCCGAGCAGGATCAGGCTGACGAAGGGCACCTGGAAATCTTGACGCAGGCTGTCCTCAACGCTGATGACCACGTCTTCCAGGGTCGATGCATCCATCAGCGCGAGAATCAGGCGGCGGGTTTTTTCGAACAGGCGATCGTTGTCGCGGGCCACGTCCATCAGATGCGAAAGGCGATGGCGCATCTCGATATTGCGGTCGCGCAGGATGGTCATCTGCCGCTCGACCAGCGACACGGTGTCGCCACGTCGGTGCGGGATGCGCAACGACGGCAGCAGCTCTTCGTGCTCGACGAAGAAGTCCGGATGAGCCTCCAGGTAGGCGGCAACCGCGGCTGCCTCGAGGCTCTCGGACGCTGATTCGTCGACTGGTCGGGCGGGTACCTGTGGCTTGTCGGTCATGATTTCTGCTCGCTCAAAGACGCACTTGTCCTTCGTATACACGCACTGCCGGACCGGTCATCAACACCGGTTCGCCCGGGCCGGCCCACTCGATGGACAGACGCCCGCCGGGCAGGTCGATCAACAGCGGCGAATCCATCCACCCCTGACTGATGGCTGCCACCGCCGCCGCACAGGCGCCGGTGCCGCAGGCCTGGGTTTCCCCGGCGCCGCGTTCCCAAACACGCAGTTGCGCGCGATGGCGGTCGATGACCTGAAGGAAGCCGACATTGACCCGCGCCGGAAAGCGCGGATGGTGCTCGATCTTCGGCCCCAGTTCATGCACCGGTGCGCTGTTGATGTCGTCCACGCGAATGACCGCATGGGGATTGCCCATCGACACGGCGGCCAGTTCGACCGTGGTGCCATCGACATCCAGCTGATAGCTGCTGGCCTGGGCTGGTGCCTGGAATGGAATGTCCGCCGGCACCAGCCGCGGCGCGCCCATGTTCACGCCGATCTGGCCGTCGTTACGCACGTCCAGCTCGATGATGCCGCCCTTGGTCTCGACGCGGATCTGCCGCTTGGCAGTCAGACGCTTGTCGAGCACGAAGCGGGCGAAGCAGCGCGCACCGTTGCCGCACTGCTCCACTTCCGAACCGTCGGAGTTGAAGATCCGGTAGCGGAAATCCACATCCGGGTTGCTCGGCGCTTCGACGATCAGCAACTGGTCGAAACCGATCCCGGTGTGGCGGTCGCCCCATTGCTTGGCGTGTTTGGGCTGAATGTGCGCGTGCTGGCTGACCAGGTCGAGGACCATGAAGTCGTTGCCCAGGCCGTGCATTTTGGTAAAACGCAGCAGCATGGGTTACTCCGGCAGCAGGCTTTCGCCGGCAAACAGCTCGGCCACGGTTTCGCGGCGACGCACTTCAAAAACCTGATCACCATCCACCAGCACCTCGGCAGCACGGCCACGGGTGTTGTAGTTGGAACTCATGACAAAACCGTAGGCGCCAGCCGAATGCACTGCCAGCAAGTCGCCTTCTTCCAGCGCCAGCTCGCGGTCCTTGGCGAGGAAGTCGCCGGTTTCGCATATCGGGCCGACGATGTCGTACTTGCGTGCAGCGCTGTCGCGCGGTTTCACCGCGGTGACGTCCATCCACGCCTGATACAGCGCCGGGCGGATCAGGTCGTTCATCGCCGCGTCGACGATGGCGAAATCCTTGTGCTCGGTGTGCTTGAGGTATTCGACCTGCGTCAGCAACACGCCGCCATTGGCAACGATGAAGCGACCCGGTTCGAACACCAGCGCCAGATCACGCCCGTCGAGACGCTCGCGCACGGCTTTGACGTAGTCGGCAGCCAGCGGCGGCTCCTCATCGCGATAACGCACGCCCAAGCCGCCACCGAGATCGATGTGGCGCAGGTGAATGCCGCAATCGCCCAAGCGGTCGACCAGATCCAGCAGGCGATCGAGTGCATCAATGAACGGCGGCAGGGTGGTCAGTTGCGAACCGATGTGGCAGTCGACACCGACTACTTCCAGGTTCGGCAGATGCGCGGCGCGCACGTACACGTCTTCGGCATCGGCAATGGCGATGCCGAACTTGTTCTCTTTCAGACCGGTGGAAATGTACGGATGGGTGCCGGCATCGACGTCCGGGTTCACGCGCAGCGAAACCGGGGCGCGAACACCCAGCTCGGCGGCGACTACTTGCAGGCGCTCGAGCTCGTCGGTGGATTCGACGTTGAAGCAGTGCACGCCGACTTCGAGGGCGCGGCGCATGTCGTCACGGGTCTTGCCGACGCCGGAGAAAACGATCTTGTCGGCGCTGCCACCAGCGGCCAGTACACGTTCCAGCTCACCACGGGAAACGATGTCGAAACCGGCGCCGAGACGGGCCAGGACATTCAGTACACCGAGGTTGGAGTTGGCTTTGACCGCGAAGCAGACCAGATGCGGCATGCCGGCCAGCGCATCGGCGTAGGCCAGATATTGCGCTTCGATGTGGGCGCGCGAGTAGACATAGGTGGGCGTGCCGAAGCGGTCGGCGATGGCGGACAGCGCCACACCTTCCGCGAACAGCTCCCCGCCACGGTAGTTAAAAGCGTCCATGGCGATCCCTTAGTAAACGTCGTGCTTGTGAGCCTTGGATGGCTGCTTCTGCGAAGACTGGGCTTGTTCGGCCGGGTCCTGGTCGTCATCGGGCAGGTACAGCGGGCCTTTTTGACCACAGGCCGAAACCAGGCAGGCAACCGCGACGAGCGCAGCAAGGGAAGAGATCAGGCGCTTCATGGCGAAATCCTTGAAAATGCGTTAATTGCGCCGGAGTATACCGGCCACCCGGCAGCTTGCCTATGCGAGGGGGTTCCCGTCCGGCGGGGCTCCTGTGATGCGCATCATCCCTGTGGGAGCGAGCCTGCTCGCGAAGGCGTCGGCAAATCCAACAGGCTCGTTGCCTGACACACCGCTTTCGCGAGCAGGCTCGCTCCCACGGGGGCGGTGCTGGATGGGCCGACAGGTGCTTGGTCGTTAATCTTTGCAATCGGTCGGCAGCGTCCGTATCTTTCGGCGCTTGAGCCTGATCAGACATTTTTGAGGTTGCCGCAATGAGTTTGTCCGAAGCCCGTTTCCACGATCTGGTCGATGAAACCCAGGAAAAACTGGAAGACATATTTGACGAAAGCGATCTGGACATCGATCTGGAAAGCTCGGCCGGGGTGCTGACGGTCAAATTCGAAAACGGCTCGCAGCTGATCTTCAGCCGCCAGGAGCCATTGCGTCAGCTGTGGCTGGCGGCCGTGTCCGGTGGTTTCCACTTCGACTATGACGAAGAAAGCGAGCGCTGGATGTGCGACAAGAGCGAAGAGCAATTGGGCGAAATGCTTCAGCGCCTCGTCAAGCAGCAGGCTGGCGCCGAATTCGATTTCGAAGGTCTGTGATTCGTGACGGATGCCGCGCCTGTTCGCCCGCCGAAGCCGCTTTACAGCAACGTCAGCCCGGCGGTGCCTTCGCCGTGCACGGGCGTATGTCGATTGAACGAACAGAAAGTCTGTCTCGGCTGCGCGCGTCACGTCGAAGACATTCGCGAATGGCGCTCGGCCGATGATCAACGGCGCCGGGTGATTTGCCAGCAGGCTGCCGCACGAAAATCCCAAGCCTGTTGATATCGTGGCGAGGGGATTTATCCCCGTTGGGTCGCGTAGCGGCCTCAAAATCTATACGGCTGCTGCGCAGCCGAACGGGGATAAATCCCCTCGCCACAAGGGTTTCACCCAGGCAAAAAAGGGCGTGACTTGTATATTTTTTGAGCTGTGATAGTGTCCGCGAACGCCTCAAACCACCGAGGCACGGTGAAAACCCCGTCTTTTTTGGCGGGGTTTTGCTTTTTTTGTGCAGAAGAAAGGAGTCTGCCTGGATCATGACCGCACCTTCCATCACCCTTACCCGTCTGGACGTGCAACGTCTGGAGCGCCTGATCGACAGTCTGAGCGAGAAAGACCAGGCTGCGCCGGGCGTGATTGCGCTGCAAACCGAACTGGACCGCGCCGATACCGTGGTCGGCCACGATGAAGTGCCCGCCGATGTCGTGACCATGAATTCCCGTGTGCATTGCCGCGAAGAAGGCAGTGGCAAGGATTACCACCTGACGCTGGTCTATCCCAAGGACGCCAACGCCGATGAAGGCAAGATTTCCATTCTGGCGCCGGTCGGCAGTGCGCTGCTGGGTCTGAAGGTCGGTCAGCACATCGATTGGCCGGCCCCGGGTGGCAAGTCGCTGAAACTGACCTTGCTGGAAGTGGAATCGCAACCGGTCAACGGCGGCGCCTTTCCCGAATAACTCCCCGCTTCAAACCTGTTCGAGCGCTTCATTCAACGAGCGCTCCAGGTCCGCCTTGTAGCGCAGATACAGATTGCTTGAACTGTGCCCGTCACCGAGCAACCCCGAGAGGTCGAGGTCGGTGATGTAGCAGCGATAGCGTTCGGTCTCGCGGCGCTGCTCGACGATCTCTCGGGCGACCACGCTGAACAACTGGTCGCCATGCTCCAGCTCGCTGAATTCGCGCTGATTGCAATACAGGGTGACCTGCACTTCGCCGGGCGCGGCTTTGCCGATGATCGCCTGTACGTCATAGAACGGTTTGTTCACCGGGGTCTGCGGTGCCGGCCGGGTTTCGACCCTGCGCGAGCGCCCCGGGCCTGACGGCAACAGCTGGTAATACAAAGTCTGGGGGCTGCCGGCAGGGCCACTGTCCATCGGCAATTGCGCTTCCCGCCGATACTGGATCGATTGCAGAAAACGCTGCAGCGGTACCAGCAGACTCTGCTCGTCATGGTACGGAAGCTGCTGTTGCCACAGCGCATTGAATTCATCCAGCACGTACAGCTCGGCCTGCTGCTCGCTGATGCGATAAAACACCTGAATGCACTCCGGCTGACCCATCGGCAGGATCAGCGCCAGATCGTGATCTTCCAACGCCATCGGGTCGAGGTGCAGCGGGCTGTAGCGCGGTAGTTCTTCGCCCAGATAATCGAGCAGTGCCGGCAGGGTGGCGAGGGCGACATGGTTGACCTGACCTGGCACCAGCTCCAGCACGTGGTAGTGCTGCTGCACCTGAATCAGGTAGCGGTGATTCAAGTCACTGAGCAACAGGGTCTGCGCGGTGTCGACGATTTCTTCGACGCGACGGGCAATGAATTGCGCGCGGTTGTGGCAGAAACAGCGCACTTTCAGCGACGGCTGCACCGAGCCGCGCGGCAGGTTGTTGAGATAATCGCGCAGGCAATCGAGCAGTGCATGCGGGCCGTCGAAACGATTGACCAGCACTTCGTTCCAGCTGTTGAGCGTGACCTGATCGAGGGTCAGCACCAGGTTCTCGCGCACACCGGCATAGCTCAGCGAGTCGGTGCGTTCGGTGGTCATCAGGATGTTCAGATCACGGTGATGCTTGAGCGGGTCGACGCCGACGTTGATCAGCAGCAGCACTTCGCTGGGCACAGCGGCACGTAGCAATGGCTCTTCGGCAACGGTGGGCAAGGGCAGGGCGATGCACTGCTGCAGGCTGCCGAGCAGGTTGAACAGCTCGAACTCGCTCAAGTCGCTGGTGCCCGGATGCAGGGCCAGACGTGTGCTGCTGTCGATCACGCCGTTGCGGTGGCACCAGGTCAGCAGTTCAAGCAGCTCGCGACTGCGCTTGATCGGCGCGAAGTGTTCCCACTCCAGTGCCGTCAGGCTGCCGTTGTACAAGCCCCACTGGGTCTGCCCCGGCTCCTTTTTGTTCGGCGACTGCACCAGGGTCAGGGTGTCTTCGGCCAGGTCCGGGGCGATGCCTGGATTGATGAACTCGACCTTGTCGGCCTTGCGCTCGAACGCTGCGTACAGGCGCCGGCCGAGGACATTGAGGTCGCGCTTGTTGATCAGGCTGACAGTCTGTTCGCTGCGGGCGAACTGAGTCAGAAAGCGATAGCTGTAGTTGAGTTCATTGACCAGCGCGCGGCGCTCGGCGCTGACCTGGCGGACTTTCCACTGACTGCGGCTGTCGAGCAGAGCCAGTTGCCGCTGATCCCAGTGCCACTCGCCAGCCAGGCGTTCGAGCAGTGTGCGTTGCCAGCCCTGGCTGCGGCTGTTGCCGGTGAGCTTGCGGTTGACCTTCAGATACAGCGCGCGGCGCACCAGTTCAAGACGCTCCGGTTCGTTGCGTGCGAGCAGGTATTCCTCGATACGGCGGTACACGACCATGTACGGGTCCAGTTCATCAAGATCGAGCTGATTGGCGAACACGGCTTTCTTGAAGCGTAGGCTCAGGCACTGCACGTGCGGGTGTTCGCTGGCGTACACCTCGGTCAGCAGCAGTTTGAGCACCGACTTGTAGGGCGACTCGATGCCTTTGAACAACTGCCACAATCCGGCACCGATGAATTCCCCGGGCGGAATGGTCGCCATCGGCCCGAGATCGAGGGTTTCGTCGGCGCGAATAAAGCGTTTGGACAGCAGGGTGTGGGTGTAAGCGTCGTAGGCCGTTTCTTCATAGACCGGCACCAGCCACCAGATCGGCGTGCGCCCGGCCAGCCAGATCGCCGTGCGATAAAACTCGTCGAGTAGCAGATAGTGCTGGGTGCTGCCGCAGTTGTCCGAACTGAGCTGGGAATCGCGTTCGCCTTTGACGAAGCGCGCCGGGTCGATCAGGAAGAAATGCGCTTCGGCACCCTGGCTTGCAGCCCAGGCTTCCAGCAATTGGCACTTCTTGCTCAGCTCGGCGAGCTCGCTTTCGCTCAGATCCGGCCCATGGCAGACCCACACGTCCATATCGCTCTGATCGGCCTGGGCCAGCGTGCCGAGGCTGCCCATCAGGAACAGGCCGTGGATCGGTCGCGGCGGGTTACTGCCATGGCGCGGCCTGTAAGAGAACGAGCGAGTCAGGCGCTGCGCCTCAGTCAGCGCATTGGCGTCCGGCTCATAATTCGAAAGCCCCGCCGGCGTACTGCCCGAGACATAGCCGGGCAGCAACGGATGATTGACGTGAAAGAACAGCGGCAACAGCGTCAACACGCTTTGCTGGCGCGTCGACAAGCCTTCGAGAGCGCGGCCGAGGCGGCCTTCATTGAGTTTGAGAAAACGTGCGCGCAGTTGGCTGAGTACCTTGCGGTCGATGCCTTCGTCCAGGTCGGGGCGGATTTCGTGGGTGCGGGTCATGTCAGCTCAAACCGGCTTGCAGGCTCGGACGTAGAGGGTCTCGGAATGGCCGCAGTTTAGCCGCTGCGCGGCAGGACGTTTAAGCTGAATTTGTTTTTTGACGTCAGTTTTTTATCGACAGCGATCGGGCGGGCCCGCGGAAATCCCGTGGCAGGAGTTCCCGTGGGCAAAGTCAGAGAAATCAGGCGGTTTCCTGTTCTTTCAAAATCGTCAGTACGGTCTGCACGTTTTGCGCGGCATCGCGACCGAGGCTGGTCAGATAACCGCCATCGGGCTGGTCGGTGAGTTCTTTTTCAAAGAGGCGCTGGGCAGCAGCGATGTGTTTCGGGGCAGCGGTCTGATGAATTTTCAGACCTTCCTGGGAACTGTCCAGGTTGAAGAGTGCAAGGACTTCCAGTTCGGCAACCAACTCAGGGGTAAGCGACATAAGGACTCCAGACTTTCTAGGAATTGGACGACAGCGCCTCTAAGGTGAACCCGCTGGTGCAGCATGTCCAGTGCTCGGATCAGGGGATTTTGTCTTGAGGCGAATTCCAGTGTAGTCGGGCGGCAGCAGATGGCTGGATGGATGCGTAACAAACCTTGTGGGAGCGAGCCTGCTCGCTCCCACAGGAATGATGTGGTTACTGCTTTTCCGGTGGCAGCTCTGGCAAAGCGCGCAGTGCCGCTTCGTACCACTGGGTGTCGAACGGGCGATCTTCATCGAGCATCGCGTCAATTTCGAAAGCCAGCACATGGGCCATCAAATTGAGGATCTCCTCACGGTCCATACCGACCAAAGTCAGCTTGTTCAACGTCGCCTTCGCCGCCGGCGGGTTGTCGCTTTCAATCTGGTTCTCGATGGCTTCGATCAGGGTCGCTTCGGTGAATGCTTCTTCGTCGTCATCGTTGACGATATCTGTCGGCTCGCTCATGGCAGGCTCCTCAGGGAAAGGCGCCAGTTTACCCGCATTCAGCGGCGTGATGCTGCTGGCGGGAAACGCCGCGGCGATCTATAAACAGGCACTGCCCACCCCGCACGGCCTGGAGGCTCTGTGATGTTCAAGCTCTACGGATTCGCTGTCAGCAACTACTACAACATGGTCAAACTGGCACTGCTGGAAAAAGGCCTGCCCTTCGAAGAGGTAACTTTCTATCCGACGCAGACCCCGGAGTCACTGGCAATCAGTCCGCGCGGCAAGGTCCCGGTGCTGGGTGTCGACGCCGGCTATATCAACGAAACCGCGATCATCCTCGAATACCTCGAACAAGCACAAAAGGGCACGCCACTCCTGCCCAGCGACCCGTTCGAGCGCGCGCAGGTATTGGCAATTGCCAAGGAGATCGAGTTGTACATCGAGTTGCCGGGGCGTGCCTGCTATGGCGAGGCGTTTTTCGGTATGACGTTGCCGGAGGCGATCAAAGAGAAGACCCGGACCGAGCTGCTGCTGGGCTTCGCGGCGCTGGGCCGTCATGGCAAGTTCGCCCCGTACGTGGCGGGTGACAGCCTGAGCATTGCCGATTTGTATTTCCTCTACAGCGTGCCGCTGGCCTGTGCGGTCGGGCAGAAGCTGTTCGGGATTGATCTGCTGGCCGAGATGCCGCAGGCGAAAGCGCTGCTGGAGCGGCTTGAGCAGAATCCGCATGTGCAGAAGATCGCGGCGGACAAGGACGCGGCGATGCCGGCGTTTTTGGCGATGATTGCTGCCAAGAAGTGAATTTTGTAGCGCTCTGAAGGATGCCTTCGCGAGCAGGCTCGCTCCCACATTGAGCCGGTGGTGAACACAAATTTTGTGAACATCCAGAATCCCTGTGGGAGCGAGCCTGCTCGCGAAGCTCTTGGCTTTTAGCGGCTGGCGATTAGGGCCTGACCGCGCGCCACCGCAGCCCTGACCTGCGCCGGCGCAGTCCCGCCGATATGGTCGCGGGCATTCACCGAGCCTTCCAGGGTCAGCACGGCAAACACGTCCTGCTCGATCTGATCGCTGAACTGACGCAGTTCTTCCAGGCTCATCTCGGCCAGATCCTTACCCGTGTCGACGCCGTATTTCACCGCGTGGCCAACGATTTCATGGCAGTCGCGGAACGGCAGGCCACGGCGCACCAGATAATCCGCCAGGTCGGTCGCGGTGGAGAAACCGCGCAGTGCCGCTTCACGCATGATCGCGTGTTTCGGCTTGATCGCCGGGATCATGTCGGCAAACGCGCGCAGCGAATCGCGCAGGGTGTCGGCGGCGTCGAACAGCGGCTCCTTGTCTTCCTGATTGTCCTTGTTGTAGGCCAGTGGCTGGCCTTTCATCAGGGTCAGCAGGCCCATCAGCGCGCCGAACACACGGCCGGTCTTGCCGCGCACCAGCTCGGGCACGTCGGGGTTTTTCTTTTGCGGCATGATCGAGCTGCCGGTGCAGAAACGGTCCGGCAGATCGATGAACTGGAACTGCGCGCTGGTCCACAGCACCAGCTCTTCGGAGAAGCGCGACAGGTGCATCATCGCGATGCTTGCGGCCGAGCAGAATTCGATGGCGAAGTCGCGATCGGAAACGTTGTCCAGCGAGTTGCCGCCGACGGCGTCGAAGCCGAGCAGTTGCGCGGTGTATTCGCGGTCGATCGGGTAAGTGGTGCCGGCCAGCGCGGCGCTGCCCAGCGGCATGCGGTTAGTGCGCTTGCGGCAGTCGACCAGACGCTCGTAGTCGCGGCTGAGCATTTCGAACCAGGCCAGCATGTGATGCCCGAAAGTCACTGGCTGTGCGGTCTGCAGGTGGGTGAAGCCGGGCATGATGCTCGCCGCTTCACGTTCGGCCTGCTCCAGCAGGCCTTTTTGCAGGCGGGTGACCTCGGCGAGGATCAGGTCGATTTCATCGCGCAGCCACAGGCGGATATCGGTGGCGACCTGGTCGTTGCGGCTGCGCCCGGTGTGGAGCTTTTTACCGGTGACGCCGATGCGGTCGGTCAGGCGTGCTTCGATGTTCATGTGCACGTCTTCGAGGTCGACGCGCCAGTCGAACTGGCCGGCCTCGATTTCGCCCTGAATGGTCTTCAGGCCATCGATGATGCTGTCGCGCTCGGCATCGGTCAGCACGCCGACCTTGGCCAGCATGGTGGCGTGGGCGATCGAGCCCATGATGTCGTGGCGATACAGGCGCTGGTCGAAAGTGACGGAGGCGGTGAAGCGGGCGACGAAGGCGTCGACGGGTTCACTGAAGCGGCCGCCCCAGGACTGATTGGTCTTGTCAGTGCTCATGAATTCGCTCGTATCGGCTTGAAGAAATGGCGTGAAACGCTGGCGCGGATAATAACAGGGTTGCCAATCCTGTCGCTGACACCGGTCGATAGGTTTTTTCGCGGATGTGTCAGGCATGTCCGGCGCGGTCTGCAAGGAATTTACAAAAGGATATTTTTTGATTGAGCAATATCGTTCCGACGAACGTCTACAGTGGACATAAGGGTCGGTGCGAATGCGGATCATGCAAAGGTCCGGCCACTGGCTATAAGAAGAGGGGGCGGGTGAGTTGTACAACGGTCACCCACCGTGAGAAACGCAGAAAACACTGGGCTCCGAGCGGTACGACCCGGACGCTGGCAAATATTGCTGGCCGACGTACGGCACTTTTTGGCGCTCGGGCTAGTCTTAGCGTGGATCGCGGTGACGGAGGTCACTACACCTGTCTACGCTATCCTTGTGCGAGACTCACGCAGGAATCCAGCGCAATATGAATGTCCTGATCGTTGATGACGAACCCCTGGCTCGCGAGCGCCTAAGCCGTATGGTGAGCGAGCTCGAGGGTTACACAGTCCTGGAGCCCAGTGCCACGAATGGCGAGGAGGCGTTAGCGCTGATCGACAGCCACAAGCCGGATATCGTGCTGCTAGATATCCGCATGCCGGGCCTCGATGGCCTGCAGGTTGCTGCCCGACTGTGCGAACGAGAGACGCCGCCGGCCGTGGTGTTTTGCACCAGTCCCGATGAATTTGCCGTGGAAGCCCTGCAGGCCAGCGCCGTGGGCTATGTGGTGAAACCTGTGCGAACCGAACACTTGAATGAAGCCCTGAAGCGGGCTGAACGTCCCAACCGGGCGCAACTCTCGGCCCTGACCCGTCCCGCTGCCGAAAGTGGCAACGGCCCACGCAGCCACATCAGCGCACGGACCCGTAAAGGCATCGAGCTGATTCCGCTGGATCAGGTGGTCTACTTCATCGCCGACCACAAGTACGTGACCCTGCGTCACGAAGCCGGCGAGGTGCTGCTCGACGAACCCCTCAAAGCCCTTGAAGACGAATTCGGCGAACGCTTTGTGCGTATCCACCGCAACGCGCTGGTCGCTCGCGACCGCATCGAGCGCTTGCAACGCACGCCACTGGGACATTTCCAGTTGTTCCTCAAAGGCCTCAATGGCGATGCACTGATTGTCAGCCGGCGGCATGTTGCCGGTGTGCGCAAGATGATGCAGGGGCTTTGACCTGGTCCTCACCGGCCTTTTCGTGTTCTTTTATCCGGCATGGCAGGCCAGGGAGGCCGCGCCGGTTCTGATTCAGGTCAAAGTGAAATTGACTGAGCTGTTATTATCCGCCGTATCTATTCAGTACGGATTGTTCCATGTCCCCTCGCGAAATCCGCATCGCCACCCGTAAAAGTGCGCTGGCCCTCTGGCAGGCCGAATACGTCAAAGCCCGTCTCGAGGCGGCCCACCCGGGCCTGCTGGTGACGCTGGTGCCCATGGTCAGTCGCGGTGACAAGCTGCTCGACTCGCCATTGTCGAAAATCGGCGGCAAGGGTCTGTTCGTCAAGGAACTGGAAACTGCGCTGCTGGAAAACCAGGCCGATATCGCCGTGCATTCGATGAAAGACGTGCCGATGGACTTCCCGCAAGGCCTGGGTCTGTTCTGCATCTGTGAGCGTGAAGACCCGCGCGATGCTTTCGTCTCCAACACCTACACCAGTCTTGAAGCGCTGCCTGCCGGGGCCATCGTCGGCACCTCGAGCCTGCGTCGGCAAACGCAATTGCTGGCGCGGCGTCCCGACTTGCAGATCCGTTTCCTGCGCGGCAACGTCAACACCCGTCTGGCCAAACTCGACGCCGGCGAGTACGACGCGATCATCCTCGCCGCGGCCGGTCTGATCCGCCTGGGTTTCGAGGAGCGCATCACATCGGCGATCAGTGTCGATGACAGCCTGCCGGCCGGTGGCCAGGGCGCGGTCGGCATCGAATGCCGCAGCGCCGACCACGAAATTCACGCCTTGCTCGCGCCTTTGCATCACGCCGATACCGCTTCGCGGGTGAACGCCGAACGCGCCCTCAACAAACATTTGAACGGCGGCTGCCAAGTGCCGATCGCCTGCTACGCCGTGCTTGAAGGCGGGCAGTTGTGGTTGCGCGGTCTGGTCGGCGAGCCGAGTGGTGGCAAGCTGCTCAGCGCCGAAGCCCGCGCGCCGCGCGCGGACGCCGAGACCTTGGGCGTGCAGGTCGCTGAAGACTTGCTCAAGCAAGGCGCTGACGACATTCTCAAAGCTGTCTACGGCGAGGCG
Organism: Pseudomonas sp. 67(2021); assembly: GCF_017491835.1. Lineage (NCBI taxonomy): Bacteria > Pseudomonadati > Pseudomonadota > Gammaproteobacteria > Pseudomonadales > Pseudomonadaceae > Pseudomonas > Pseudomonas sp. 67(2021). The sequence continues at coordinate 395,581 of NZ_JAFGYL010000001.1, read as the reverse complement.
GGTCACGAGTGACAGCCTGGCGCCTGCTGCTGACGCGCCCGGCAGACGACTGCGCGGCGCTGGCCGAACAGCTGGCCGGGCACGGGATTTTCAGCAGTTGTCTGCCGCTTCTGGACATTGTTCCGCTGCCGCTCTCTGACACTATTCGCCAGGCGATTTCGCGATTGCCCGCCTGTAGCGCAGTGATTGTGGTCAGCAAACCGGCGGCGCGGATTGCGGTGGATCTGCTCAAGTCCGAAGGCACGGCGCCATTGAGCATGCCGTGGTTCAGCGTCGGTGCGGCGACCGCAGGCATTCTTCGCGAACACGGGCTCGATGTCAGCTTCCCGGCTGACGGCGATGACAGTGAAGCCCTGCTGCAATTGCCGCGTCTGCGCGAGGCGCTCGACCAGTCCGGCGCGCAGGTGATGATCCTGCGCGGCGAGGGCGGTCGTGAACTGCTCGCCGAGCGCCTGCGCGCGCTTGGTGCTAGTGTCGAGTATCTGGAGTTGTATCGCCGCGACCTGCCAGCCTACCCGCCAAACGAGCTGCCACGGCGGATCGAAGCGGAACGCTTGAACGGGCTGGTGGTCAGCAGTGGACAGGGTTTCGAGCACCTGCGGCAGATGGCCGGCGATGCTTGGCCGAAGATCGCGCAGTTGCCGTTGTTTGTTCCAAGCCCGAGGGTCGCCGAGCTGGCACGTGCCGCCGGGGCTCAAACAGTTGTGGATTGCCGCGGCGCAAGTGCCGCGGCTTTGCTGACGGCGTTACGGGAATGTCCCGTGCCGTTTTCTAATGCAAAGGATGGATACGTGAGCGAAACAGCCTTGCCAAAAGATGACGTCCAGCCTGCGCTCGATGCCCAGGTTGAAACTCCACCACCGGCCCAAGAGCCGCGCCGAGGCAATGGACTGGCGATTGTCGCCCTGCTGCTCGGCGCCGCCGGTGTCGCCATCGGCGGCTGGGGTGTCTGGCAGGTGCGCCACCTGCAGAACAACACGCAGCAACAGTCGAGTCAGGTGCAGGCTTTGAACGATCAGGCGCAAAGTCTGAAGCTCAACGAACAGCGTCTGACCGAGCGTCTTGCACAGTTGCCCGGTGCGGACGAACTCGCCGAGCGCCAGCGTCTGGTCACGCAACTGCAGGGCGATCAACAGCGCCTCAATCAACGTCTGGAAACCGTCCTTGGCGCCAGCCGCAAGGACTGGCGTCTGGCCGAGGCCGAACACTTGCTGCGTCTGGCCAGTCTGCGCCTTTCAGCGTTGCAGGACGTCAGCAGCGCCCAGGCATTGGTGCAAGGCGCCGATGAGATTCTCCGTGAACAGAACGATCCGGGCTCCTTCGCCGCGCGCGAGCAAGTGGCGAAAACCCTGGTCGCCTTGCGCAGCACCGAACAGCCGGATCGCACCGGGCTGTTCCTGCGCCTTGGCGCGCTGCGCGATCAGGTTATCGACCTCACGGAGCTTGCGCCGGAGTACAAGGATCGCGGCGAATCGCTGCTGGGCCTGACCAACGATGGCGATGGCGCCAGTCGCTGGGCGCAGTGGTGGGACAAGGTGTCGCGCTATATCCGCATCGATTTCAATGCTGACAAAAACGTCAAACCGCTGCTGGCCGGACAGAGCCTGAGCCAGGTGCGCCTGGCCCTGAGCCTGGCGCTGGAGCAGGCGCAGTGGGCCGCGCTCAACGGTCAGGCGGCGGTGTACACCCAGGCGCTGGCCGAGGCACGCGATGTGCTCAAAGGCAATTTCAACCCGGACAATCCGCAAAGCAAAGTCATGCTGGAACAGGTCGCCGAGCTGAGCAAGGAACCGGTCACCGTCAAGACGCCGGATCTGGCCGGCACCTTGAGTGCGGTGCAGGGATATCTGGAGCGACGTAACGTCAATGCCGAGGAATCGGTGAAACCGTTCGCCAAGCCTGCCGCCAATGCTGCGCAGGAGGCGACCCCATGAAGCGCCTCTATGTAATCGTGTTTCTGGTCATCGCCGCGACGGCAGCGCTGGGCCTGGCGATTGCCGAGCATTCCGGTTACGTGCTGGTGGCGTACAAGAGCTTCCGCTACGAATCGAGCCTGTGGGCGACACTCGCGGTGATCGCGGTGCTGTGGCTGCTGTTCTGGGGCATCAAGGTACTGGTCGAGCTGGTGATGACCTCCACCGGCGTGGTCAATCCGTGGTCGCGGCGCAATCGCAGCCGCCGGGTGCAAGTGGCGATCGAACACGGCCAACTGGATCTGGCTGAAGGTCGCTGGGCCAGCGCGCAGCGGCATTTGACCCGCGCAGCGGAAGCCGAGCGCCAGCCACTGCTGTATTACCTCGGCGCCGCCCGTGCGGCGAACGAGCAAGGTCAGTACGAAGAAAGTGATCGTTTGCTCGAACGTGCGCTGGAGCGTCAGCCGCAAGCCGAATTGGCGATCGCCCTGAGTCACGCACAATTGCAGACCGATCGTGGCGACACCGACGGTGCGCTGGTGACCTTGCAGGCAATGCATGAACGGCATCCGCGCAGCGCGCAGACATTGCGTCAATTGCAACGTCTGCATCAGCAGCGTGGCGAATGGCCGGCGGTGATTCGTCTGCTGCCTGAGTTGCGCAAGGACAAGGTCCTGCCGCCGGCAGAACTGGCCGAGCTCGAACGTCGCGCCTGGGGTGAGAATCTGTCCTTGGCAGCGCATCGCGAAGAAGACGGTACGGTGGGTCTGCAATCGCTCAAGCGGGCGTGGGAACAGCTGACTTCGGCGCAGCGTCAGGAAGCACCTTTGGTACTGGCCTATGCCGAGCAACTGCGCCAGTTGGGCGCTCAGGTCGAAGCCGAAGAAGTGCTGCGCACAGCGCTCAAACGCAAGTACGACAGTCATCTGGCGCGGCTTTATGGTCTGGTTCGTGGCAGTGATCCTGCGCGTCAGTTGCAGATTGCCGAAGGCTGGCTCAAGGAGCATCCGGCCGATCCGAGTCTGCTGCTGACCCTCGGGCGGTTGTGTCTGCAAACCAGTCTGTGGGGCAAAGCTCGCGACTATCTGGAAAGCAGTCTGCGCGTGCAGCGCAATCCGGAGACCTGTGCGGAGTTGGCCCGTCTGCTTGCACAGCTTGGCGATACCGAGCGCAGCAATCAGTTGTTCCAGGAAGGTCTGGGGCTGCTGGATGAACGCCTGCTCGCGGCGCCTTTGCCGGTTGCGGCGAAGGTCTGAATGGCGAGGGAGGTTGCTCCCTCGTGAACTTCGCTGTCCGAAAATTCCCCTTCTTTGCGCTCTAGAGACAAAGTCCTACAGAGCTCTTCACCGTTTCCTATCGAGCCTGTCGGGTTTTCCCTACACCTGCGGTGAACTGTCGGCAGGCCCTTGCCTTGAAAGGCTGACACGCTTTCCTCTACCGTAACCGTCTGTCTCTACTGTTACGGAAAAGCCATGTCGTTGGCCTGCTCACGCTCCTTGTTCTTCATGGCTTTCATTGCGGGGGCCTTTGCTCTGGGAGCTTCCTATTACCTCGAATATGCGGTCGGACTGACGCCTTGCAGTCTGTGCCTGGTGCAGCGATTGTTCCTCACATTGCTGTGCATCGGCTGCGGCGTGGCGGCGGTGCATGGCCCCCGGCGCGTTGGCTTATGGTGGTACTGGCTGTTTGCACTCGGCGCCAGTCTGGGGGGAACCACCGCTGCGTGGCGGCAGGTGTTGATCCAGAGTGACTCGATGCTGCAACTGGTCAAATGCTCGCCAACCGTGGAGTCGCTGTTCAGCGACCTGCCGTGGATCTGCGCCTTGCAACGGATGTTCAACGGCGGCGCCGATTGTGCGGACATCTCCTGGACACTGTTCGATTTGAGCATCCCGGAATGGAGCCTGCTGTTTTTTGTCGGCGTGTCCATCCTTGCGGTTTATCAGTTGTTGCGTCTGATCTGGAGCGCTCTGCAACGACCGGTCAGCGACGAAGCGTCGCACCACCAGCTGGTCAGGGATTAAACACTTGTATGAACTTTATCTCCTGCGTACCTTGAAGCCATAGGCGTGCGGGCATAATCTGGCCGGCACGTGTCATTGGATTTATGTTGCTCGATGACGCTCTGCCCGATCGTCCTCCAGTCAAATCAGAACAGGGGCGCGGGTGTAGAGCAGCATGACCCACAAGGGAAGAGAGATCGCCATGCTCGAAAGTTGTCAGAATGCTCAGGAACGTTGGGGTGGGGTTCATCTGCTGATCGACCGCTGGTTGCAGGAGCGTGAAGAGCTGATCGGCGCCTACGACAAGCTCGGTGCGCAGCCTGAGTCGCTGTCCGAGAGCCGCAAGCCTTTGCAGGAATTCTGCGGCGTGCTGGTCGATTACGTATCGGCGGGGCACTTCGAAATCTATGAACAGCTGACTGGCGAAGCCAAGGCGTTCAACGACAAGCGCGGTCTGGAACTCGCCGAGACCATCTACCCGCGCATCGACGTCATTACCGAGAAGCTGCTCGCGTTCAACGACCTGTGCGATGAAGGCAAATGCGTTGCGGAGAAATTCAAGGAATTGGGCGGCTTGCTGCATGAGCGCTTCGAACTTGAAGACTGCCTGATCGAAGTGCTGCACACGGCACACAAGGCAGAAGATCCGGTTCAGGCCTGATCCACGTCCTTCATGAAAAAACGGTGCGCCCGAAAGCGCACCGTTTTTTTATGCCTGATCAGCTCGTCGCGCCACGCAATTCCACTTCGAAAACCAGAGGCGTGAACGGCGCGATCAGGTCGCCGGCACCGTCGGCGCCATAGGCTTGATCCGATGGAATCACCAGCCGCCATTTCGCCCCCACCGGCATGTTCTGCAAGGCGGTGCGCCAACCGGCGATCACGCTGTCGAGGTTGAACCATTGCGGCTGGGTGTTCTGATCGAACACGGTGCCATCCGGCAGCTTGCCGACATACAGCACCTGCACTTTGCCGTCCGGGCCGGCCTTGGCGCCAGTGCCCGGAACCAGTTCAGTCAGAAGGATGCCGTCGGCCAGTTCCTTCACCCCCGGTTTGGCTTTTTCCGCACTGAGAAAGCGTTGCTCGTTTTCCATCGCCGCATCGCTCGATTGCCGTGATGCCTGCTCGGCATTGCGCGATTCGTGGTCGGCCAGAATCTGTTCGATACGCGCTTCACTCAGCGCCAGCGGCTTGCCCTGATACGCCTGTTGCAGACCTTCGATCAGCGCCTGGATCTGCAACTGCGGCACCTCTTGGCGCAGCCGTTCGCCGAGGCTGGCACCGAGGCTGTAAGCCAGATCATGAGCATCGTTCGCTGTGTTTTTTTCATCGGCATACGCCGTCGAAAAAAACACGCAGAGGGACAAAATAAAGTAGCGCGACATGGGCACTCTCCGACCTGGGATGCGGGGGATTATGCCAGTGCAAACGTCTGCATCGGTGAACTGCTTTTTCCCGCGTGCACAACATTTCGGCTTCGGTGCAACGCAACGGTGCAGATACTGTCAACATGCCCTAGCGGCGGTATCAGCAGAGGTCTAGTATGAGCCGCACTCACGTCAGCCAGGAGGTAAACCATGTCGGCCACCAAGAAGCCTGTAAATACTCCGTTGCACTTACTCCAACAGTTGTCGGGCAGCCTGCTCGAGCATTTGGAAAACGCTTGCTCGCAAGCCTTGGCTGATGCTGAAAAACTGCTCGCCAAGCTGGAAAAGCAACGCGGCAAGGCGCAGGAAAAACTGCATAAATCGCGCACCAAATTGCAGGACGCCGCCACCGCCGGCAAAGCCAAGGCACAGAACAAAGCCAAGGCTGCCGTGAAAGAACTCGAAGACCTGCTCGACGCTTTGAAAGATCGTCAGTCCGAAACCCGCAGCTACATTTTGCAACTCAAGCGCGATGCCCAGGAAAGCCTGAAACTGGCCCAGGGTGTTGGCCGCGTTCAGGAAGCAGTGGGCAAAGTTCTGTCGTCGCGCTCGGCCAAACCCGCAGCAGCACCAGCGAAGAAAGTTGTTGCCAAGCCTGCTGCAAGCAAAGCCCCGGCGAAGACCGCTGCGGCGAAACCTGCTGTTGCGAAAACCGCCGCCAAACCAGCGGCCAAGGCGCCAGTGAAAGCGGCTGCCAAACCAGCGGCGAAAACTGCAGCGAAGAAGCCGGCGGCGAGCGCGGCAAAACCGGCGGCTAAAACCACCGCAGCCAAACCTGCTGCAGCCAAGCCAGCAGTGAAAGCCACCCCTGCCAAAGCCGCTGCAAAACCGGCCGCGAGCAAAGCTGCACCGGCGAAAACCGCAGCCGCCAAACCTGCTGCCAAAGCAGCAGCGAAACCAGCAGCAAAACCTGCTGCCAAGACTGCCGCTGCGAAGCCTGCTGCCAAGACTGCGGCCAAGCCGGCCGCCGCCAAACCTGCTGCGAAAGTGGCGGTAAAACCGGCTGCCAAACCAGCCGCAACATCGGCAGCAAAACCTGCGGCAAAAACCGCTGCGAAACCGGCCGCCAAGCCAGCTGCGAAACCCGCTGCTGCCAAGCCTGCGACCGCTGCTGCAAAGCCGGCCGCCAAGCCAGCCGCAAAACCAGCGGTGAAAAAGCCTGCAGCTGCCAAGCCAGCCGCGACCAAACCGGCTGCCGCTCCAGCAGCCAAGCCTGCACCTGTGGCGACCCCGGCTGCCCCAGCTGCCTCGGCACCGTCGTCCGCCACTCACTCGACCCCTTCGACTACGCCAGCGCCAGCCGCTTCGTCGAACGTCAGCAGCACCCCGACCAGCGCTTCCTAAGTGCCGGTTGCCGCGACGCGCAGCACTTGCAGCGCGCCGCGGTTCAGGCTGGCGGCATTGCCAGCCAGGTCTTCCAGCCAGGTCACCGAACCTGCATCGTTGCGCGTCCACTCCTGCGCCACACCTTCGAGCCGTGACAGCAAGGTGCGCTCAGCTTCAAGCTCCAGTGATTTGATCTGCTCGCGCATGCCGGCCACCACCGCATCGTCGACGGCCCGCGCTTTCCATTGCATGCGCAGGGTTCGCAGCGGCTGCACCACTTCGATATCCCACGGCGCGGTCAAGGCCTTGAGCAGACGTACGCGCGGTTCATCGCAGGTCACCGCGCGCTGCTCCAGCCACAAACCGCAGAGCAACAGGCAGACATTGGCGCCCGCCGTTTGCAATTGCAGGCAGGCATCTTCCACGCCCGGCCGGGCATAGACATCAAGGGCAAAGCTCCACAGGTCAGAGGACATCGTGCTACTCGCGCCAGTTGTGAGCGAAGCTGGTAGACTCCGCCGCCATTATGATCCGACTTCAGAACCTGACTTTACAGCGTGGCCCGCAACGTCTGCTAGAAGACGCCGAGCTGACCCTGCACGCCGGCCACAAAGCCGGCCTTATCGGCGCCAACGGTGCCGGCAAATCCAGCCTGTTCGCGTTGCTGCGCGGCGAGTTGCACCCGGATTCGGGCGACTGCCTGCTGCCGGCCGACTGGCGCATCGCGCACATGCGTCAGGAGGTCGACACCCTCGAGCGCCTGGCGGTCGATTATGTGCTCGATGGCGACCTGCGTCTGCGCGAGGTGCAACGCGAGCTTGCCGCTGCCGAAGAGGCCCATGACGGCACCGCACTGGCGCGCCTGCACGCCGAACTCGACAGCGCCGACGGCTACACCGCCGATGCGCGGGCGCGCAAGCTGCTCGCCGGTCTTGGGTTCACCAATGAGCAGATGGATCGTCAAGTAGGCGATTTCTCCGGTGGCTGGCGGATGCGTCTGAATCTGGCGCAGGCACTGATGTGCCCGTCGGATCTGCTGCTGCTCGACGAACCGACCAACCACTTGGATCTCGACGCGATCATCTGGCTCGAAGAGTGGCTGAAGAGTTATCCGGGCACCTTGCTGCTGATTTCCCACGACCGGGATTTCCTCGACGAAGTGGTCGATCACGTCGCCCATGTCGATCAGCGCAAACTGACCCTCTACCGCGGCGGATACACCGCGTTCGAACGCGCCCGCGCCGAGCGTCTGGCCCAGCAGCAACAAGCCTACGAGAAGCAGCAGGCGCAGCGTGCGCACATGGAAAGCTACATCGCCCGCTTCAAGGCGCAAGCGACCAAGGCCCGTCAGGCGCAGAGCCGGATCAAGGCGCTGGAGCGCATGGAAGAATTGTCGGCGGCCCACGTCGATTCGCCGTTCGACTTCGTCTTCCGCGAGTCGACCAAGATCTCCAGCCCACTGATCGACCTGTCCGATGCGCGCCTGGGTTATGGCGACAAGACCATCCTCGAGAAGGTCAAGCTGCAACTGACCCCGGGTGCGCGGATCGGTCTGCTTGGGCCGAACGGTGCGGGTAAATCGACGCTGATCAAGAACCTCGCCGGCGAGCTCGAACCGCTGGCCGGGCGCCTGACCCGTGGCGAAAACACCGTGGTCGGCTACTTCGCTCAGCATCAGCTCGACTCGCTCGACTCCAAGGCCAGCCCGTTGTTGCATTTGCAGCGTCTGGCGCCGGGTGAGCGCGAGCAGACCCTGCGCGACTTCCTCGGCGGCTTCGACTTCCGGGGCGCACGCATCGATGAGCCGGTGCTGAATTTCTCCGGTGGCGAGAAGGCCCGTCTGGCCCTCGCGCTGATCGCCTGGGAGCGGCCGAACCTGTTGCTGCTCGACGAACCGACCAACCACCTCGACCTGGAAATGCGTCTGGCGCTGACCATGGCCCTGCAGGAATTCAGCGGTGCGGTGCTGGTGGTCTCTCACGATCGGCACTTGCTCAAGAGCACCACCGACAACTTCTATCTGGTGGCCGACGGCAAGGTCGAAGAGTTCGACGGCGATCTCGAAGACTACGCACGCTGGCTGGTGGAATACCGTCAGCGCAATGCGCCGGTCAGCAACACGCCGGTCAACCCGGACAAGACCGACAAGAAAGCTCAGCGCCAAGCGGCGGCAGCGTTGCGTCAGCAACTGGCGCCGCACAAGCGCGAGGCTGACAAGCTTGAAGCCGAGCTGGGCAAGCTGCACGAGAAACTGGCCAAGGTCGATGCCAGCCTCGGTGACAGCGATGTCTACGAGCCGGCGCGTAAGAATGAATTGCGTGATCTGCTCGCCGAACAGGCCAAGTTGAAGGTGCGTGAAGCCGAGCTGGAAGAAGCCTGGATGGAAGCCCTGGAAACCCTGGAAAGCATGCAGGCGGAGCTGGAGGCGTTGTCCTGATGGAAGCCTTCAAGCTGCCCTTTGCGGCGGTGTGGGTCGAACCGTTGTGGTTCACCGCGCAGATTCTGCTGATTCTGCTGGCCGGTTACCTGACCCAGCGTTTCGTTGCCAAAGGCCTGACTCGCCTCGGTGAGCGCTATCCGTTCCCACCGCAGTTGCTGATGCCGCTGCGTGGCGTGTTGCGCTGGTTGATCATGGGCAGCGCGCTGCTCTTCGTGCTCGAGCGCCTCGGCGTTTCGGCCACGGTGCTGTGGACTGCGCTGTCGGGATTTGTCGCAGTGGCGGCGGTGGCGTTCTTCGCCATGTGGAGCGTGCTGTCGAACCTGCTCTGCGCAATACTGATCTTCACCGTCGGGCCGTTCCGCCTCGGCGACGTGGTCGAACTGGTCGACACCACCGACAAGCCTGGCGTCAAAGGCCGGGTGATCGCAATCAATCTGCTCTACACCACGCTGGTCGAGGCCGAAGAACTCGGTACCGGCAGCGCCATGGTGCAGGTGCCGAACAGCCTGTTCTTCCAGCGATCGGTGCGGCGTTGGCGCGGGACGGATGTGTTTCCTTCCAGCGGGTTTGAGAAGTAATTTCTACGTCGTCTGTTCGGACGCTTTCGCTCCCACATTTGCAATGCGCGTCCCTGTGGGAGCGAGCCTGCTCGCGAAGGGGCCGTCAGCCGCACCTGCAACATTCAGCAAGAAATCGGTAGTCATCCACACGAAGCCGCATTAGCTTAGGCATTTGTCACAAGCATCAGCCGAGGTGTGCGATGGAGCTTCAAACATGGCTGGCATTTTTTGCCGCCTGCTGGGTGATCAGCCTGTCCCCGGGCGCGGGCGCCATCGCGTCGATGTCCAGCGGCCTGCAGTACGGGTTCTGGCGCGGCTACTGGAACGCGCTGGGCCTGCAGATCGGGCTGGCGGTGCAGATCGCGATTGTCGGAGCGGGGGTTGGCGCTGTGCTCACCGCTTCGGCCACAGCATTCCATGCGATCAAATGGTTCGGCGTTGCCTATCTGGTTTATCTGGCGATCAAGCAATGGCGCGCGCTGCCCATGGACATGAGTGATGACGCTGCAGTGCGGCCGATCGGCAAGCCACTGGCCCTGGTGTTTCGCGGCTTTCTGGTGAACATCAGCAACCCCAAGGCGTTGGTGTTCATGCTCGCGGTATTGCCTCAGTTCATCAATCCCCATGCGCCGCTGCTGATTCAGTATCTGGTGATCGGCGTGACCATGGTGTTCGTCGACCTGATTGTCATGGCCGGCTACACCGGACTGGCGTCGAAGGTGCTGCGCCTGTTGCGCACGCCCAAGCAGCAGAAGCGCATGAACCGCACCTTTGCCGGATTGTTCATTGGCGCGGCGGCGTTCATGGCGACATTGCGCAAAGCGGCGGCGTAAACCGCTCGGGCAGAAAAAAGGCGACCTCAAGAGGTCGCCTTTTTCATTTCTACCGAGACATCGGGGCAAGCGAGCTTTTCTTGAATCAATAGCGAGGGCCGCTTCGCGACCCAACGGGGATAAATCCCCTCGCCACAGAGCCCTTCGCCACAAAAGTCCTCAGATCCGGCTCAGCGTAAAATCACCGGCGCCGTATCACGCGGCAGATTGTTGCGCTGCGGCGCCTCACGCGGTTGCTCATAACCGTCACCACCACCGAGCTGCATGCTCAGTTGCCCGGCCACGTCTTCGCCCAAGGCCTTGGACACCTCACGCACCACCCGCGGACGGTTCAGCGAGATCTTGATGTCGCGATGGTTAACCAGTTTGGTGTCCTGCGCTTCACCCATCGCCGTGAAGGCCGAGGTGATCTCGTAGGTCTTGGTGTTGATCAGGCTGAAATCCGCCACCAGCGTCAGGCCCAGTACCGCCGAGTAGCTGTCGGTGTGCGCCAGCTCGTTGATGTCCTGGGTGAAGTCGATATCGGACACGGTGCCGAACAGCACGTAGTCGGCGCCTTTGAAGTTGCCGGCCTTGATGCGCCTGATCACGTCATACACATCGCCTTTGGATGAGGCGGTATACGGCGTGCCCTGCACCAGCTGGAACATGCCGGTACGCAGGATTTCACCCTTGATGTCGCCGGTGAATTTGCGCAACTCGCCCTGTTCGATGTAGCTGGTGGTCGCTTCGATCTCGTTGTAGCTCGAAGAACCGCTGGCGCTGTAGTAACTCTCGCGGTGATTGCTCTGCGCCGAAACGATGTGGATGTATTGCTCCACGCGCTCCTGATACGCCAGATCCGTCACCGCCACTTTCGGGGCCGCCTGCGCGCTGAAGGCGCAAGCCAGGGCCATCATGCCAATCCATGTGCGCATCGATCAACGCTCCGTGGTTTTGCGGATCTCTTTTTCGTCCATCCACTCGGCCAGACCGCTTTCGACGTCGATCAACTGCAGGCTGAATTTGTAGAAGACATCCTTGTAGTCGCTGCTGCGCTTGACGATCGAGCTGATCGAGCCTTCGATGCGGTACTTGGCGGCAACCATGTTGCCGGTCTTGGCCACGGTGCTTTTCTTGTACAGACCGCTCTGGTTTTGCAGCTTGAGCTGGTCAACCTGGCTCTGCATCGCATTGTTGTCGCTGGCGAAGCGCGCAACACCGGTCTTCATCAGCTGAGTCTTGATGCTGGTGGTGATTTCGCGGGTGTCGATGTACTCGCTGGTCTTGTTCTTCACGTCGTAGACCTGAACTACCGGACGACCCTGCAGGATGCCGGACTGGGCCAGCGAGCGGGTCATCGACTCGGCGATCATTTGCAGGTCGGTCGAACCGAATTCGTTGGTCACGGTTTCAACCGCTTTGGTGTCGCCGTAGCTGATGTTCTTGCTGCCCAGGGTCGGCGAGGTGTTGGCGCAACCGGAGGCGAGCAGGGCGATGACGGCGATGCAGGAAAAGCGTGCAAACATGAGAAAGCTCTCTCAATCAGAAATAGGGTGGCGGGTTTACGGCGTCTTGATTTCCAGACGGAAATCCACGGCTTTCGGGGTCGGCGCGATGGCCTGAATGAAGCTGGTCTGGGCGCCGTACATCATCTGGCTCTTCCACACTTCTTCTTCGGCAACCGGGAAACCTTCGGCGCCAAGCCAGGCGAAGCGGTAGTAGAAAATCTTGTTGCTGTTGAGGGTGTTGCTCAACTGCACGTTGACGGTCATGAAGCCGTTTTCACGAGCCACGCGCATGGCGCCGACGACGATGTGTTTCTGCGGGCCCATGGCCACGACTTTGCTCGCGGCGCTGCCCGGCTCCGGCGGTGGCGGGGTGGCGCAGCCTGCCAGCAAGGCGAGGGCGGCGACGGCGATGATCTTCAAGCGCATTGCAAAGACTCCGTTCTCAAGGTTGTTTGAGGCTGGCGACGTTGGTCGCGGCAGCGCTCGGCATTACGTGAGCAGCGATGCCGCCAGCGAATACCTGGTTGCCCACGGCACGCAGGCTGATCACTTGGTAGCGCTGGTCGACAGTGACCTTGACCACCGAGCCGCCGACGGCGCTCGGCAGGGTAACCTGATGCTCACCTTTTTTCAGGCGCAGACGCACCACTTGGGTGTTGTCCGGCAGGGTGCGCCATGTACGGGTATCGGCACCTTCGAGCACCGCTGAAGAAATCCCCACGGCGAGACCGGCCAGCGGGTTGGTTTCGTTGATCTGCTTTTGCGCCACGCCTTTGGTGATTGCGCGCACGGTGGTGCGCACGATGATCCCCGGCATGTCATCGCGCAGAGCGCGGCGGGACATGGCGGTGGTGCTGTTCAGCGCGGTCAGGTCGACTTGCTTGCCGTCGACACCGATCTGCGCAAACGGCGCGGTGGAGGTGTCCGGTTTGATGATCGGGAACGACAGCGGAGTGATCACCACGTTGTTGGAAATCGGCAGCGGCAGCGGCACGCGAATCGAGTCGCGGGCCGGGGCCAGACCGCTCTGCACGACGATGAGAATGTCGCTGTCATCGGATTTGGAAGGCTTGTCGAGATTGACCAGCGCCTGCTCGAGCAGCGGCGTGTTCGGGCGCAGTTCGGCAGCCTTGCGATAACCCGGCGCGGCCAGATCCTTCTCGCCCAAAGCTTCGTAAACGAAACCGGCCAGGTAATGGCTGAACGCACTCTGGTAGCTGTTCTTCAGGCCGACCACTTCCGGCGCGTCGAGGCTGGCCACCGGATAACCCTGCAAATCCTTGTACTGGGTCTTGATGCCTTCTTTCTCGGCCTCTTCTTCGCTCTTGAGGTATTCCTTGTCGCGCAGGTCGGCGATCACCGCTTCACGTTCGTGGGTCTTTTTGATCGCCGTGCGGGCGCCATCGAAATCGTTGACCGCCAACAGGTTCAGGGCCATCTGCGTGGTCAGCATGACTTTTTCGTAGTCATAGCCTTCGTAGCGACGCACCTTGTCGTTGACGATGAAGCTGCCGAACTGTGCCAGGTACTTGGCCGAGTCGAGCTTGACTGCGTCTTCCCACTGACCGACCACCTGATCGGCATTGCCCCAGGCGTTCTGGCTGCCCGACAGGTCGCCCTTGGCGCGCAGCAGTTCACCTTTCTCGAAGTAATAGAGCAGGTCTTTGTCGGTGCCGGTGTTGTTCTTTTCCAGCAGGGTCAGCGCGGCGTCGACGTTGCCGGATGCCAGTTGCTGATTGGTCTGGGCCAGTTCGGAATCGTAGTTGCGAAACGCTGCGCAGCCGGACAACAGCGTGACAGCGCTGAGCGCGAGCAGCATGGAAGCGCGGAATGCCATGGGTACTTCTTCCCTGAGTAACAAAACTTGCAGCCGCGTGTGCTGGTCGGGCTGGTGTGACCTATCGACGGCGGCGCTGGCCTCCTGCCAATTCCTCATGCGTGAGGAGCTTTTGATGCCGGCTCGTTGGGCGAGGGCGCGGCATTATAAACGTGGGGTGATGGCTATGTAATAGCTTTTTGGGTGCATTTTCAGATGCGGTGCCATCACTTCTCCGCAGAAGCGGGTTTATCCGACCCGGGTTTTTGATTCGGTACAAAGGCTGATCCGACGGTATAGACCTGATCCCGGAATACCCGCAGGTGCAGAATCTGGCGGTCCTGGTCGACGCGCATTTCAAAAGGGTGGTCGATGGACGCAGGCGCAAAACGGAAGGTATGCAGGCCTTTCTTCAAGCGCAGGCGGGCGACCAGCGTCTTGTCCGGCAACGCTCGCCATGTGCGGGTGTCGGCTTCTTCGAACGGATCATGCTGAGTGACGACCAACGAGGCTTTAGCCGGGTTGCGCTCGTTTTCCTGCGCTTGACCGATGGCGGCCATGTTGGCGCGGAACATCGCCCGCGAGATGATTTGCGGCATGTCGTCGCGCAGTGTGCGCATGGACATGTCAGTCACGCTGTTGATCACTACCAACGGCTGTTTGCGACCGTCTACGGTGATATGGCTGAAGTTGGGCATGACCGCGTCCGGCACCATCACCGGGAATGAAATGGGCGCAATGATGACCAGCGTTTCGTTCAGACGAACCGGGATCGGCACTTGCACTGAGCTGCGAGCCGGGGCCAGGCCACTCTGGATAATCAGCAACACATCGCTTTCATCGGCGTTCGCTGGCGGTTTGTCGAGATTGCGCAGGGCCTTTTGCAGCAAGGGCATGTCCGGCCGCAGTTCGATCGCCTGACGATAACCGGCCGCCGCGAGGGCGCGTTCGCCGAGGGCTTCATAGGTGAATCCGGCCAGATAGTGGCTGAACGCACTCTGATAGCCGTTTTTCAGCTCAACGACCTGCGGCGCATCAAGCAAGGCGACCGGGTAGCCTTCCAGTTCTTTGTAATGGGGAATCTTGCCCTGAGCTTTTGCCTGTTCCTCGGCCGCTTCGTATTGCTTTTCACGCTGGCGGGCGATCAATGCTTCGCGTTCGTGGGTTTTCCTGATGTCTGCGCGGGCGCCGGCAAAGTCATTGACGGATAGCTGGTTCAAGGCCATTTGCGTAGTCAACATGACCTTTTCGTAATCGTAGCCTTCATAGCGCCGCAGCTTGTCGTTGACCAGCATCGTGCCCATTTCATCACCGAAACGCGCCAGTAATTTCATCGCGCCGGACGGGTTGGCTTCCTCGCGCTGGAAGATCATCCGGTCGGCATTGCGCCAGGCGTCCTGGCTGTCGGGCAGGGCACTGCCAGCGCTGAGGATCGCGCCTTTTTCCAGGTAATACAGCAGATCCTTGTCTTCCCACGGGTTGTTCATTTCCACCAGTGCCAGAGCCCCGGTCAGATTGCCCCGGGTCATTTGCTCGGTGGTCTGCTGCATTTCAAGATCGTAGTTGCGATAGGCGGCACAACCGCTCAACTGAACAGCAACGCAAAGCAGCAAAACGAACGGAAGACTCCGCATTGAGGTTGATTCCTTGCGCGCAAATGCTCTGGGGCGGGCAGTATAAAGTGGATGATGGCAAATGGCTGCGATCTTGATCGAACCTGTCGAGGCTCAATCGGCAGCGGGCAGTGCGGCAATACTCGGCGACAAACGCTGATGCCGTCTGCCGGGTATTTCCTGCCAATCAAAGCGAAACGCCGACAAAGCTTGAGAGAAATGTCTTCGAAGTGAACAATATGTAACTTCGCATTTCCATTCGAGATTCGTTCATGACTGCCTCGTCCCGATTGCTGGCCTGGCTGCTGTTCCCGTTATTGTCCCTGAGCAGCCTGCCGCTGCTGGCCGATACCGTGGAAGGCGCGCCGCAAGCGTTGCACCTGCTCGATTACATCAGTGCCGATTATCCGCCAACGGTCGCGGCAGGCAAAGTCATCGACGATGGCGAATACCGCGAGCAGCTGGAATTCACCCGGGTTCTGCAAGGCTTGATCACTGCATTACCGGCCAAACCGGAAAAAGCCGCGCTGGAACAGGGCGTCGAATCTTTGCACGCCGCCATCACTGCGAAGCAGGACGGCGCTGATGTCGCCCGTCAGGCCCGACAGCTGGGGGCGAAACTGGCGGTGGCTTATGAAGTCAGTCAGGCACCGATCATCACCCCGGACCCGACACGCGGCGCGCCGTTGTATGCGCAGAACTGCTCGGTGTGCCACGGCGACACTGGCGCTGGCGACGGCCCGGCCGGCCTAGGTCTGACTCCCGCGCCAGCCAACCTGCGCGACGCTGCGCGCATGGATCACCTGAGCCTGTACGCGATCTACAGCACCCTTGGCCAAGGTGTCGAAGGCACCGACATGCCGGCGTTTGCCGATCAGCTCGATGATCGCCAGCGCTGGGATCTGGCCACCTACATCGCTGGCTTCAGTGCCGATGCGGCGGCCGCCAAGTCCGACAAGGTCTACAACATCGCCGACCTGGCCCGGCAGACCCCGGCCGAGGTGCAGGCTGCCGAGGGCGCAGAGGTCGCGGCAACGTTCCGGGCTCAGCGCGCGCAACCACCGCAGGTCAAACGCGGGCCGGCACAGTTGCTTGATTACACCGCCGCCACGCTGGACAAGAGCCTCGCGGCCTACCGCGCCGGGGAACATGATCAGGCCTATGACCTGTCGGTAGCGGCGTATCTGGAAGGCTTCGAACTGGTCGAAAGCTCGCTGGACAACGTCGATGCCAACGTGCGCAAGGACACCGAAAAATCGCTGATGGCTTACCGGCAGTCGCTGCAGGACGGTCTGCCGGTCGAACAGGCCGAGCAGCGTCTGGATGCGGCCAAGGCCAAGCTCAAGGAATCCGCCGGCCTGCTGGGCAGTGACGGCCTGAGCTGGTCGCTGAGCTACATCTCCGGCCTGCTGATTCTGCTGCGCGAAGGCCTGGAAGCGATTCTGGTGCTGGCGGCGATCCTCGCCTTCTTGCGCAACACCGGTCAGCAATCGGCCGTTCGCAGTGTCAACGTTGGCTGGGGCCTGGCCTTGCTGGCGGGCTTGGGCACCTGGGCGCTGGCGGCGTATGTGATCGACGTCAGCGGTTCGCAGCGTGAGTTGCTGGAAGGCGCCACCGCGCTGTTTGCCAGCGTCATGGTGTTGTGGCTCGGCGTGTGGATGCATGACCGCCGTCACGCGGCGGCCTGGCAGGATTACATCAAGAGCAGCCTGGTCGGCGGCGGTGGTCGTTTCGGTTTTGCGATCCTGGCGTTCTTCTCGGTCTATCGCGAGTTGTTTGAAGTGATCCTGTTCTACGAAACCCTGTGGCTGCAGGCCGGGCCTGCCGGGCACAACGCCGTGCTGGCTGGCGGTGCGACGGCGCTGGTGCTGCTGGTCGGTCTGGCGTGGGTGATTCTGCGCGGCTCGGCGAAACTGCCGCTGACGCTGTTCTTCAGCATCAACGCCGCGCTGTTGTGCGCGTTGTCGGTGGTGTTTGCCGGGCATGGCGTCAAGGCCTTGCAGGAAGCCGGGATCTTCGGCACACGGCCGGTGGCGTTCTTTGAATTCGACTGGCTGGGAATCCATGCCGATGCCTATTCGCTGACCGCGCAGGTGGTGGCGATTGTGGCGATTGCTGTGCTGTATGGGCGCAGTTGGGTGGCGGAGAAACGTCGGGTTTCGGCTGCATAAAGGCATTCGCTGCGCTCATATTCGCGAGCAGGCTCGCTCCCACAGGTTCGGTATGTATCCTGTGGGAGCGAGCCTGCTCGCGAATTTTTTGGAGGCAAGAACATGCGTGTATGGATCGATGCCGACGCCTGTCCGCGGGCGGCGAAGGATCTGGTGGTGAAGTTCGCGTTAAAGCGCCAGTTCGAAGTGGTGCTGGTGGCCGGGCAGCCGCAGGTCAAGCCGGGGCTGGCCATCGTCAAATTGATTGTGGTGCCGAGCGGGCCGGATGCGGCGGATGATTATCTGGTCGAGCATGCGGTGCCGGGCGAGTTGGTGATCTGCAGCGATATTCCGCTGGCCGATCGGCTGGTGAAGAAGGGCGTGGCGGCGCTGGATCCGCGCGGCAAGGAGTTCGATGCGCAGAACATGGGTGAGCGTCTGGCGGTGCGTAATCTGTTCACCGATCTCAGGGAGCAGGGCCAGATGAGCGGCGGCCCGGCACCCTTTGGCGAGCGTGAGAAGCAGGCGTTTGCCAATGCGCTGGACCGGATTCTGACCCGGCTCACCCGCAAGCCCTGAAAAGATCGCAGCCTGCGGCAGCTCCTACCGGGGCGGTGTATGCCGCAATATCACGGCGCGACACGGAACCTGTAGGAGCTGCCGAAGGCTGCGATCTTTTGATTTCAAGCGTCGTTTTCGTGAGTCAGTTCGAGCACGCGGTCGACCAGTTTGTTGATCCCCGAAGCCGCTTCACTGATGGTCTGCGCCAGCATGTACGCCGGGGTGGTGACCAGTTTGCGCGCCTTGTCTTCGACGATTTCGGTGACGGCGCACTCTTCGTGGGTGGCGCCCATCTTGTTCATCGCCGCAGCGGTGTCGGCGTCGTTGCCGATGGTGCAGGTCACGCCCGGGCCATAGATTTTCGCCGCCAGCGCCGGGGAGATGCAGATCAGCCCGACCGGTTTGCCCGCTTCGGCAAATGCTTCGGCCAGGGCCAGCACTTCGGGTTGCACGGTGCAGCCGGCGCCTTCGATGGCGAAGTTCGACAGGTTCTTCGCCGCGCCGAAACCGCCGGGCACGATCAGCGCATCGAAGTCTTCGACGTCGGCGTCGCGGATATCCTTGACGTTGCCCCGGGCAATGCGCGCCGATTCCACCAGCACGTTGCGCGATTCCGGCATTTCTTCGCCGGTCAGGTGGTTGATCACATGCAATTGCGCGATGTTCGGCGCGAAGCACTGCACCTGTGCGCCGCGCTGGTCGAGGCGCAGCAGGGTGATGACACTTTCCTGGATTTCGGCGCCGTCGTACACGCCACTGCCGGACAGGATCACTGCAACTTTTTTGCTCATGGGCTTCTCTCCAGATTCATGGCGCTCAATGTCCCTCAAATCGTCGCGCGTGGCCATAGGGGCATGGCTGACGCGCGCGGGGGCAGAGCGCTCTCTCAATGGATCGCAACGGCGGCGGGGTGTTCATTATTTGCCTGGGCTGCGCATGGCAGTCGCCAGCGAATGGCTTATTCGGCTGGCGTTTTCGGCCCGGCAGGAGGGGGCGTTTCGGCCAATCGCAACTGCTCTGCCTCGGCGGCCTTGGCGAGCAGCTCGTCCTGATAGATTTTCTTCGCCAGTTGCGCATTCTTGAAGCGGCGCCGCAGCCACAGGCCCAGGCCGAGGATCAGCAAGGCGCCGAGCACCCACAGCTCGTACTTCTTGATGCTGCCGAGCATGCCTTCCAGCACTGCGCCGAAGTGGTAAGCCGCCGCAGCCAGGGCGGTGGCCCAGATCGCCGCGCCGATGCCGTTGAGCAGCAAGTAACGTCCCGGTGGATAACCGGACAGGCCGATCGCCACCGGCATCACCGTGCGCAGGCCATAAACGAAGCGGAAGCTCAGGACCCAGATGTCCGGATGTTTGCGGATGTGCTCCAGCGCACGGTCGCCCATCATCTGCCAGCGCGGCTTGCGCGCGAGCAATTTGCGCCCGTGCTTGCGCCCCAGGAAGTACCACAGCTGATCACCGGCATAACTGCCGAAGAACGCCACGACTACCACCAGGTTGATGTCCATGTATCCACGGAACGCAAGGAAGCCTGCGAGCACCAGAATGGTTTCGCCTTCGAAGAACGTGCCGAGAAACAAGGCAAAGTAGCCAAAGTCGTGCAGAAATTGTTGGAGCATTGTCTGGGTGCTGGCGAAATGAACGCGCAGCCTAACCCTTCGGGCACATTCATGAAAGTGTCCAAATGTGTCTCGACGTGAACATTTCCTACATCGACAATGGATTGCGGCTACCTGTCACAGAGCACACATAACTGTCATCTGTTAGTCATAATGGCCGTCTATAACTGTCACGCTCGCCCGTTTGCCCGGGCTCAGGAGTCTGCCGTGAGCTTTACCCCCGCCAATCGTCTGTTCCCTGCCACTCGTCTGCGCCGCAATCGTCGTGATGATTTTTCGCGGCGCCTGGTGCGTGAAAACGTATTGACGGTCGATGACCTGATCCTGCCGGTGTTCGTGCTCGACGGTGAAAACCGCCGCGAAGCCGTGGCCTCGATGCCGGGCGTCGAGCGACTGACCATTGATCTGCTGCTTGAAGAAGCGGCGAAATGGGTCGAGCTGGGCATTCCGGCGCTGGCGCTGTTCCCGGTCACCCCGCCTGAGCTGAAATCCCTCGATGCCGCCGAAGCCTGGAACCCTGAAGGCATCGCCCAGCGCGCCACTCGCGCCCTGCGCGAGCGTTTCCCGGAGCTGGGCGTGATCACTGACGTCGCGCTGGACCCGTTCACCACCCACGGTCAGGACGGCATTCTCGACGAAGACGGCTACGTGCAGAACGACATCACTGTCGATGCGCTGGTGCGTCAGGCGCTGTCCCACGCCGACGCCGGCGCGCAGGTGGTGGCGCCGTCGGACATGATGGACGGCCGCATCCAGGCGATTCGTGAGGCGCTGGAAATTGCCGGCCACGTCAACGTGCGCATCATGGCCTACTCGGCCAAGTATGCCAGCGCCTACTACGGGCCTTTCCGCGATGCTGTGGGTTCGGCGTCGAACCTCGGCAAGGCCAACAAGGCTTCTTATCAGATGGACCCGGCCAACAGCGACGAAGCGCTGCACGAAGTCGGTGCCGACTTGTCCGAAGGTGCGGACATGGTCATGGTCAAGCCGGGCATGCCCTACCTGGACATTCTTTTTCGCGTCAAAGATGCCTTCAAGGTGCCGACCTTCGTCTATCAGGTCAGTGGCGAATACGCCATGCACATGGCCGCTATCCAGAATGGCTGGTTGAGCGAAGCGGTGATCCTCGAGTCACTGACCGCCTTTAAACGTGCCGGTGCAGATGGCATCCTGACTTACTTTGCCGTTCGTGCCGCTCAATTGTTACGAGAGCAGAAATAGCCCTCCCAGGAACATTCCATGAATACTGAAGGACTCACTGAAGTTGCCGTAAAAGAAGCTCAGCCGGTGGTCGAGCAAATCACCGAAACCCCGCCGGAACTGGAGCCTGCGCCACCCGCGCCGGTTGCCGAAACCGCTGTGGCGGTACCGGCGATCGCCATTCCCGGCCTGGATGACAGCAGCCTGTACATCCACCGCGAGCTTTCGCAATTGCAGTTCAACATCCGCGTGCTGGAACAGGCGCTGGACGAGTCCTACCCGTTGCTGGAGCGTCTGAAGTTCCTGCTGATCTTCTCCAGCAACCTCGACGAATTCTTCGAGATCCGCGTCGCCGGGCTGAAAAAGCAGATCACCTTCGCCCGCGAACAGGCCGGCGCTGACGGCTTGCAGCCGCATCAGGCGCTGGCGCGGATCAGCGAACTGGTTCACGGTCACGTTGACCGCCAGTACGCGATCCTCAACGACATCCTCCTGCCGGAGCTGGAAAAGCATCAGGTGCGCTTCATCCGTCGGCGCAACTGGACGACCAAGCTCAAGACCTGGGTCCGCCGCTATTTCCGCGACGAGATCGCGCCGATCATCACCCCGATCGGCCTCGACCCGACGCACCCGTTCCCGTTGCTGGTGAACAAGAGCCTGAACTTCATCGTCGAGCTCGAAGGTATCGACGCCTTCGGTCGCGACTCCGGTCTGGCGATCATTCCGGCACCGCGTCTGCTGCCTCGGATCATCAAGGTGCCGGAAGAAGTCGGCGGCGCCGGCGACAACTATGTGTTCCTGTCGTCGATGATCCACGCCCACGCCGATGACCTGTTCCAGGGCATGAAGGTCAAAGGCTGCTACCAGTTCCGTCTGACCCGAAATGCCGACCTGGCGCTCGATTCCGAAGACGTCGAAGACCTGGCCCGCGCTCTGCGTGGCGAGTTGTTCTCGCGGCGCTACGGTGACGCGGTGCGTCTGGAAGTCGCCGACACTTGCCCGAAACACCTCTCGGACTATCTGCTCAAGCAGTTCAACCTGAGCGAGACCGAGCTGTATCAGGTCAACGGCCCGGTCAACCTGACGCGCCTGTTCAGCATCACCGGTCTGGACAGCCATCCGGAGCTGCAATACACGCCGTTCACCCCGCAGATCCCGAAACTGCTGCAAAACAGCGAAAACATCTTCAGTGTGGTCAGCAAGCAGGACATCCTCCTGCTGCACCCGTTCGAGTCGTTCACCCCGGTGGTCGACCTGCTGCGTCAGGCCGCGAAAGACCCGCATGTTTTAGCCGTACGGCAAACCCTGTACCGCTCCGGCGCCAACTCCGAGATCGTCGATGCGCTGGTCGACGCCGCGCGTAACGGCAAGGAAGTCACCGCGGTGATCGAGCTGCGTGCGCGCTTTGACGAGGAATCCAACCTGCAACTGGCCAGCCGTCTGCAAGCGGCCGGTGCGGTGGTGATCTACGGCGTGGTCGGCTTCAAGACCCACGCCAAGATGATGCTGATCCTGCGCCGTGAGGCTGGCGAGATCGTCCGTTATGCGCACCTTGGCACGGGTAACTACCACGCCGGTAACGCCAAGCTTTACACCGACTACAGCCTGCTGACCTCCGACGACGCCTTGTGCGAAGACGTCGGCAAACTGTTCAGCCAGTTGATCGGCATGGGCAAGACGCTGCGCATGAAAAAGCTGCTGCATGCGCCGTTCACCCTGAAGAAGGGCATGCTCGACATGATTGCCCGCGAAACCCAGTTCGCCCTCGAAGGCAAACCAGCGCACATCATCGCCAAGTTCAACTCGCTGACCGATCCGAAGATCATCCGCGCGCTGTACAAGGCCAGCCAGTCCGGCGTGCGCATCGATCTGGTGGTGCGCGGCATGTGCTGCCTGCGTCCGGGCATCGCCGGGGTCTCGCACAACATTCATGTGCGCTCGATCATCGGCCGCTTCCTCGAGCACACGCGGGTGTTCTACTTCCTCAACGGCGGCGACGAGCAGATGTTCCTTTCCAGCGCCGACTGGATGGAGCGCAACCTCGACAAGCGCGTCGAGACCTGCTTCCCGGTGGAAGGCAAGAAGCTGCTGACCCGCGTCAAGAAGGAGCTGGAGCTGTACCTGACCGACAACACCCACAGCTGGAGCCTGCAGTCGGACGGCCGCTACATTCGCAACACGCCAACCGGCAACCAGAACCCGCGCAGTGCGCAGGCGACGTTGCTGGAGCGGTTGGGCAGCCCGATATTGCCGGTGAGCAGCTGACCTTCAGCCCAATAAAAAGGCGATCCCTCGGGATCGCCTTTTTTGTACCTACACTGATTCCGACCTGTGGCGAGGGGATTTATCCCCGTTGGGCGCGAAGCGACCCCTTGAGTCAAAATCGGGCCTGCTGCGCAGGCCAGCGGGGATAAATCCCCTCGCCACAATCAGTGTCAATGCACCGTGAGAACAATCCCCACCCGCGTCAACCAGTCCGCCTCAAGCCCGAAATCCGCCTGGGTCAGCTGATTTTCATCCAGCCAGTTCTCCGGGAATTCCACATCGAGATGGTCGCCATTGGCATGCAGCGCCACCTGCGGCATCGCCTGGGTTCCGCGAATGTGATGGAACAGAATGGCGAACCGCAGCAGCACGCACAGGCGAATCAGTTTGATGCCGTCATCGCCGAATTCGGCGAACTTGTCCTTGGGAATATTGCGCCGGTGCCCGCGCACCAATAGCGCGAGCATCTGCTGATCCTCGCGGGAGAAGCCGGCCAGATCGGAGTGCTCGATCAGGTAGGCCCCGTGCTTGTGGTAGTGATAGTGCGCGATGTCGAGGCCGACTTCGTGTACTTTCGCCGCCCAGCCGAGCAGTTCGCGCCAGATGCCGTCATCCAGCTCCCAGTCGACGGCGACCTGATCGAAGGCGTGCAGGGCCTTGCGCTCGACCCGCGCCGCCTGTTCCAGATCGACGTGATAGCGCTCCATCAGCGAGGTCAGGGTGCGTTCGCGCACGTCTTCGTGATGATGGCGGCCGAGCAGGTCGTAGAGCACGCCTTCACGCAGCGCGCCTTCACAATGATCCATGCGTTGCAGTTCGAGGGCGTCGAAGATCGCTTCGAGAATCGCCAGGCCCGCCGGGAAGATCGCGCGGCGGTCAGGCTTGATGCCTTCGAAATCGATCTTGTCGGCGTCGCCCAGCTTGAACAGTTTGCGCTTGAGCCACGCCAGGCCTTCGGCGTTGACCTCACCGCTGCCGTGGCCGCCAGCCTTCAGGGCCAGGCCGATAGCGCGAATCGTACCGGAGGAGCCGATGGCTTCATCCCAGGTCAGGCGATGCAGGGCGTGCTCGATGCTCATGATCTCCAGGCGCGCCGCCGTGTAAGCCTGGGCGTAGCGGGCCGGGGTGATCTTGCCGTCCTTGAAGTAGCGCTGGGTGAAACTCACGCAGCCCATTTGCAGGCTTTCGCGCAGCAACGGCTCGAAGCGCTGGCCGATGATGAATTCGGTACTGCCGCCGCCGATGTCGGCGACCAAACGTTTGCCTGGGGTGTCGGCGAGTGTGTGCGAAACGCCGAGATAGATCAGGCGCGCTTCTTCACGGCCGGAGATGACTTCAACCGTGTGGCCGAGGATTTCCTCGGCGCGGCGGATGAATTCGCCACGGTTGCGCGCTTCACGCAGGGCGTTGGTGCCGACGATGCGCACGGCACCGAGCGGCATACCGTTGATCAGTTGGGCAAAGCGCTTGAGGCAATCGAGGCCGCGCTGCATCGATTCTTCGTTGAGCTGGCGCGCATCGTCGATGCCGGCGGCCAGTTGCACCTTCTCGCCGAGGCGCTCGAGAATGCGGATTTCGCCGTTCTGGGCCTTGGCCACGACCATGTGAAAGCTGTTGGAGCCCAGGTCGATTGCGGCGATCAGGGACAGATTCTTGGCTTGGGATTGCGGCATGGTCAGGGGGTCTCGGTCGATAACCCCGACATCGTGCCACGATCAAACGCTGGCGCCAACGCGCATGGTTCAAACCTGATCGTTCCTGCGCTCTGCGTGGGAATGCACCCCGGGACGCTCCGCGTCCCAAAAGCGGACGCAGAGCGTCCGGCGAGGCATTCCGACGCGGAGCGTGGGAACGATCAGGATGAGGCTGCTTCAGGCTGTCGCTTCCACCGTGCCAATAAAGTTCGCCAGCTCGGCCGTCTGCGGATTGGCAAACAACACCTTCGGATCGCCCACCTCATGCACCTTGCCATGGTGCATGAACACCAGTTTGTCGCCCACCTCTCGGGCAAAGCGCATCTCGTGGGTGACCATGATCAGCGTCATGCCTTCCTTGGCCAACTGCCGCACCACGCTGAGCACTTCATTGACCAGTTCCGGGTCCAGTGCCGAAGTGATTTCATCGCACAGCAGCACCTTCGGCGACATCGCCAAGGCCCGGGCGATCGCCACCCGCTGTTGCTGCCCGCCGGACAGGCGATCTGGAAAGGCATCGAATTTCTCCCCGAGCCCGACTCGCTCGAGCATTTCCCGCGCCAGTTCGGCAGCCTTGGCCTTGGGTACTTTCTGCACCACTTGTGGCGCGAGCATGACGTTCTCCCCGACGGTCAGGTGCGGGAACAGGTTGAACTGCTGGAAGACCATGCCGACCTTCTGTCGCAGGCTGCGCAGATCAGCGCGGGCGGCGTCGAGGTATTCGCCGTCGACTTCGATCACACCGTCGTTGATCGACTCCAGACCATTGAGTGTGCGCAACAGAGTCGATTTGCCCGAGCCGCTGCGGCCGATGATCGCCACGACCTGGCCTTCCTCGACGCTGAGGTCGATGCCTTTGAGTACGTGGTGATCGCCGTAATATTTATGCAGGGCGGAAATTCTAAGCAGAGGCATGCAGTCTCCTTTCCAGGTAGCGCGCACTGAGGGACAAGGGGTAGCAGAGCAGGAAGTAGCCGAGGGCGACGAGGCCGTAGACCATGAACGGTTCGAACGTGGCGTTGGCGAGCATGCCGCCGGTCTTGGTCAGTTCGGTGAAGCCGATGATCGAGGTCACCGCTGTGCCTTTGACCACTTGCACCGAGAAGCCCACGGTCGGCGCCACGGCGATGCGCAGCGCTTGCGGCAGGATCACGTAGCGCAACTGCTCCAGCGGATTGAGCGCCAGGCTCGACGAAGCTTCCCACTGACCGTGGGGAATAGCCTCGACGCAACCGCGCCAGATCTCCGCCAGATAGGCGCTGGTGAACAAGGTCAAAGCGATCGCGGCGGCCATCCACGGCGAAATCTCGATCCCGGCCAGCGCCACACCGAAGAACACCAGAAACAGCTGCATCAACAGTGGCGTGCCCTGAAACAGCTCGATCCAGGTGCGGGCGATGCTGCTGGGCAGCGTGTTCTTGGAGATGCGCATCACCAGAATCAGCAGGCCGACGAGGCCGCCGCCGATGAATGCCACCAGCGACAGCGCCAGCGTCCATTGCAGGCCGGTGAGCAGGTTGCGCAGGATGTCCCAGAAAGTGAAATCGCTCATTGGCTGCTCCTCGCAATGAACCGCCGGCCGAACCAGTTGAGCAACTGGCGGATCAGCAGCGCCATGCACAGGTAGATCAGGGTGGTCAGCGCGTAGGTTTCAAAGGCGCGGAAGTTGCGTGACTGAATGAAGTTGGCGGCGAAGCTCAATTCTTCCGTGGCGATCTGCGAACACACCGCCGAACCGAGCATGACGATGATGATCTGGCTGCTCAGTGCCGGCCAGACCTTGCCCAGCGCCGGCAGCAGGACGACGTGGCGGAACGCTTCGAAGCGCGTCATCGCCAGTGCCGCAGCCGCTTCCAGTTGCCCGCGCGGAATCGCTTGAATGCCGGCGCGGATGATCTCGGTCGAATAGGCACCGAGGTTGATCACCATCGCCAGCACCGCCGCTTGCCACTCGGAAATCTGCACGCCAAGCGACGGCAAACCGAAGAAGATGAAGAACAGTTGCACCAGAAACGGCGTGTTGCGGATCAACTCGACGTAGACGCCGAAGATCGCCGAAAACGGGCGAATCTGCCACGCCCGCACCAGCGCGCCGACAATCCCGACGCCGACCCCGAGCAGCGCGCCGATGGCGGTCAGCTCCAGCGTGAACAGCGCGCCGCGCAGCAGCAGGTCGGTGTTTTCTACCACCGGCATAAAATCGAACTGATAAGCCATGAAGGTCTCCCGCGCAGTCGATCAGAGATCGGCCGGCAGCGGCTCTTTCAGCCAGGTCTGCGAGTTCTTTTCCAGTGCGCCGTCAGCCTTGGCGGTGTTGAGGATGTCGTTGACCTTGGTCAGCAGCGCCGCTTCGTTCTTGTTCACACCGACGTAGACCGGCGAATCCTTGAGCTTCACCTTCAGCGCCGGCACGCGCTTGGGGTTCTTCTCGCTGATGGCCACCATCACCACGTTGCCGCTGGCGATCAGATCGACTTGCCCTGCCAGATAAGCGGCGATGGTCGAGTTGTTGTCTTCGAAACGCTTGATGGTCACGCCTTCGGGAGCGACTTTGCTCAGCTCGATGTCTTCGATGGCGCCACGGGTGACGCTGATGGTCTTGCCCTTGAGGTCGTCGAGGCTGGTGATCGCAGCGTCTGGCGGACCGAACACGGCGAGGTAGAACGGCGCATAGGCGCGGGAAAAGTCGATGACCTTCTCGCGCTCGGGGTTTTTGCCGAGGCTGGAAATCACCAGATCGACTTTGCCGGTGGTGAGGAACGGGATGCGGTTGGTGCTGTTGACCGGGGTCAGTTCGAGTTTGACCTTGAGTTGGTCGGCGAGCAGCTTTGCCGTGTCGATATCCAGGCCGCGCGGCTTCATGTCCGGGCCGACCGAGCCGAACGGCGGGAAGTCCTGGGGCACGGCAACTTTCAGCGTGCCGCGTTTGACCACGTCGTCCAGACCGTCGGCGTGAGCGGGGGCCTGGCACAGCAGCAGGCCGGCAAACAGAGAAGCGAGGAGGGCGCTGTAACGCTGGGTCATGGACAATCTCCGGATCGGCGGGAAGTGGTTGCTGCGATCGGACAGAGCATGGGCCGTGCCAACAGGCGGATTTCGCCCCGGCAGGCCGCGGCAGCAGCGGCTTCGTTCGGTCTTACTGGTCTGAACAGTCACCTCGGTTTTCGCACTGCGATGGCGCATCGGCTGCACGCGCCGAACCCCGCTGGGGCACGACTTGCCGGACTCGACGAATAGCTTTACAACTAGCCGCACCTTGGCCCTGACGCGTCCGCACATCATGAATTCGATCTCCCGCGCCGTACCCGAAGTGGCGCTGCAAGCGATCCGCAAACTGATCACCGAACAGGGCTTCGGCGCTGGCGATGCGTTGCCGTCGCAACGGGATCTGGCGCTGCAACTGGGCGTCAGCCGGGCATCGTTGCGTGAAGCGCTATCGTCGCTCAGTGCACTGGGCGTGGTCAGCATTCAGCCGGGCAAAGGCGTGTTCGTGCAGTCGCCGGTCGAATTGTCGCGCGGCGACAACGCGCCAGGCTGGTCGTTTGCGGCGCAGGCATCGCCGCTGGATATCTTTCAATTGCGCTATGCGCTCGAAGGGTTTGCAGCAGGGTTGGCGGCGGTGACGTTGAGCACGTTCGATCTGGATGCGCTGGAAGACAACGTTGCGGCCATGCGCGAGCAATTGAAGCTCGGCGACTTTGAGGCAGCGGCGAAACTCGACTTCGAATTTCACCGGCGCATCCTCCTCGCCAGCGGCAATCAGGCGATGCTGAGCATCCTCACCGCCAGCGCCGAGATTTTCCTCGAGAGCCAGAAACTGCCGTTCATCCGCGCCGAACGCGCCATGGAAACCTGGCAGGAACACCGCAAGATCCTCCGTGCCCTGGCCCGCCGTGCGTCGGGAGCAGCGCAAAAAGCCATGCAGGAACATGTACGCAACGCCGCCCTGCGTACCGGAATCGCCTTCATCGCTCCCGCCACGGCGTGACTTGAGCTATACCCAAACTCATCAAGGGCCATAGCAACACTCAATCATCTGCGGCTTCCTGAACAAGGGAAGGGCGGCTATGATGGGCCACGTTTTTTTGCTTACAACCTGGAGAATTCCATGAGCAGCGATCTGATCAAACACGTTAGCGACGCTAGCTTCGAAGCCGACGTACTCAAGGCCGAAGGCGCTGTCCTGGTCGACTACTGGGCTGAATGGTGCGGCCCTTGCAAAATGATCGCACCGGTTCTGGACGAGATTGCCGAGACTTACAAAGGCAAGCTGACCGTCGCCAAACTGAACATCGACGAAAACCAGGAAACCCCGGCCAAGCATGGCGTGCGTGGTATCCCGACGCTGATGCTGTTCAAGAACGGCAACGTTGAAGCGACCAAGGTCGGCGCACTGTCGAAGTCGCAGCTGGCGGCTTTCCTCGACGCCAACATCTGAGCGTCGCAGTAAAACGCTGAAAAAAAGCCCCGCAAATCGCGGGGCTTTTTGCATGTTCAGGGCTAGACGCTCCGAAACTCAGGTGGTACATTCGGCCCCGCACTGGTTTCTCCAATGCCCCCTGCTAGCCGTCGCCGACGCACTCCTTTTCGAATTAGTTCGCGATCCTGTCGCCTTCTCCGCGGCGCGGCCTCATTAAGCCAAAAGCTTAATTTCCCCCCCTCCATAAATGATTACGTCATTCCTATATGAATCTGACTGAACTCAAGCAAAAGCCGATTACCGAACTGCTCGAATTGGCCGAACAGATGGGCATAGAAAATATGGCCCGTTCGCGCAAGCAGGACGTGATTTTCTCCCTGCTGAAAAAGCACGCGAAAAGCGGCGAGGAAATCTCCGGTGATGGCGTGCTGGAGATTCTCCAGGACGGCTTCGGCTTCCTGCGCTCCGCAGACGCTTCCTACCTCGCCGGCCCTGACGACATCTACGTCTCGCCGAGCCAGATCCGCCGCTTCAACTTGCGCACCGGTGACACCATCGTTGGCAAGATCCGCCCTCCGAAGGAAGGCGAGCGGTATTTCGCCCTGCTCAAGGTCGACACGATCAACTTCGATCGTCCGGAGAACGCGAAAAACAAGATTCTCTTCGAGAACCTGACGCCGCTGTTCCCGACCGTGCGCATGAAGATGGAAGCCGGTAACGGTTCCACCGAAGACTTGACCGGTCGCGTGATCGACCTGTGCGCACCGATCGGCAAAGGCCAGCGTGGCCTGATCGTCGCACCGCCGAAAGCCGGTAAAACGATCATGCTGCAGAACATCGCAGCGAACATCGCCCGTAACAATCCTGAAGTTCACCTGATCGTGCTGTTGATCGACGAGCGTCCGGAAGAAGTGACCGAAATGCAGCGCACCGTGCGCGGCGAAGTGGTTGCCTCGACCTTCGACGAGCCGCCGACCCGTCACGTGCAGGTTGCTGAAATGGTGATCGAGAAGGCCAAGCGCCTGGTCGAACACAAGAAAGACGTGGTGATCCTGCTCGACTCCATCACTCGTCTGGCCCGTGCCTACAACACCGTGATCCCGAGCTCCGGCAAGGTATTGACCGGTGGTGTCGATGCCCACGCCCTCGAGAAGCCAAAACGCTTCTTCGGTGCCGCGCGTAACATCGAAGAAGGCGGCTCGCTGACCATTATCGCCACCGCGCTGGTTGAAACCGGCTCGAAGATGGACGAAGTGATCTACGAAGAGTTCAAGGGTACCGGCAACATGGAACTGCCTCTGGATCGCAAGATCGCCGAGAAGCGTGTGTTCCCGGCCATCAACATCAACCGCTCCGGCACCCGCCGCGAAGAGTTGCTGACCGCCGACGACGAACTGCAGCGCATGTGGATTCTGCGCAAGCTGCTGCACCCGATGGACGAAGTCGCCGCCATCGAGTTCCTGGTCGACAAGCTGAAAACGACCAAGACCAACGACGAGTTCTTCTTGTCGATGAAACGTAAATAGTACGCAGCTGATAAAAGGAGCGCTCCGCGAGGGGCGCTTTTTTTTGTCCGCGATTTATTTGTATCTGGATTGAAATTTGCGCGGCTGCTAACGTCGCGCCTTCAAGGGATTCTGTACCCAGAACAGGTAAGGTTTTTAATGCACACGTTTGGCAATCGCCGTGATATTGACGGCTTACGGGCACTGGCGGTACTTCCCGTCGTGCTGTTTCATTTCGGATTCAATACATTCAGCGGCGGCTTCGTCGGCGTGGATGTTTTCTTCGTCATATCCGGATTCCTGATCACCTCGATCCTGTTTCGTGAAATCAGCGCCAAGCGGTTCAGCTTTGTCGATTTCTGGGCGCGCCGTGCCCGCCGCATCATTCCTGCCTTGACGGTGGTCATGCTGGTGACACTGGCGCTGGGTTGGCTGCTGCTGACGGCGAAGGATTTTTCCGAACTTGGCCGAACGGTGCGTTATCAGTCGCTGTTCATCTCCAATATTCTTTTCATGCGCGAGGACGGCTACTTTCAGCCGGCCTCCGATCTGAAGCCGTTATTGCACACCTGGTCGCTGGCGGTTGAAGAGCAGTACTACATTTTCTTCCCGTTACTGATGGCGGTGCTGGTTCGCTATTTCAGACACTGGCGCTGGATGTTGCTGGGATTGCTGCTGATTTCCTTTGGCCTGAACATCGCCTGGATTGAGCACAAGCCGGAATTCACTTTTTTTGCCTTGCCGACGCGTGCCTGGGAATTGTTGTGCGGGGCGATGCTCGCGGTAATGCCTGCGCCGAGACAGGCCGTACGACCGTGGCTGTACCAGATGGTCGGCATTGCCGGTCTGGCGGCGGTGCTGGTCGCCGTATTCACGTTTGACCGCTCAACAGTGTTTCCTGGATGGGCGGCGTTGCTGCCGGTATTGGGCACCACTGCACTGATCTGGTCAGGCGCTCAGGGCCCGAGCTGGGCCGCGCGACTGTTGAGTCTGCGGCCGCTGGTCTGGATCGGCCTGCTGTCCTATTCGCTGTACCTGTGGCACTGGCCGATTTACGTGTACGCCAACGCCATTTCCATCGACGGTATCCAGCCGCTGGAGGCGCTCGCCTGGATTGCGCTGGCGCTAGCCCTGGCGTGGCTGAGCCTGCGCTACGTCGAATTGCCATTTCGGGAAAAGCGTTTGCTGGGCGAACGTAAATCGATACTGGCGGGGGCAGTGGTGGCGATTGCTGTACTGGTCGCGGTCGGTTCAGCGATTCGCTCGGCCGACGGTATCCCCGGGCGCCTGAGCGGCAAGGCTCTGGAATATGCCCAGGCCCGCGAGTGGCGCGCCGGGCAAATGAAATGCATGATGGTGACGCAAGACAAATCGATCGACAAGGCCTGTCTGGTCGGCGGCGAACAGGACGCGCCGCCGACCCAGGCGTTCTGGGGTGACAGCCATGCTGCTGCGTTGATGCCGGCCATCGAGGCCAATGCCCGCCGCGACGGTCGTTCGGTGTGGCTGTTCAGTATGAGCGCCTGTCCGCCGATCCTCAGCGACGAGCCGCGCCAGCGGTGCAAGGACTTCAATCAGCAGACCATGGACAAAGTGCTCAGCCTTGGCATCAAGGACGTGGTATTGGCGTCCAATTGGAGTCTTTACGTCTATGGTCGCGAGGATGGCGACAAGAAGGTTTTGCTCAACGCCCATGACGATACCGCCCAGGCTGAGCAACGCATGGCCGCCGCGTTGCGCGCGCGGGTGGCCGCCTTGCGCGCAGCCGGCGTCCAGGTCTGGCTGTTCAAGGAGGTGCCGCTGCAACGCAAGGGCACCATTAACCGCCTGACCAGTCTGGCAAGAGTCGGCCGTTCCGCCGAGGGACTGGGTCGTCCGCTAGAGGAACACCTGGCGCGCCAGCATTTTCTCGCCAGCTTGTTCACGTCCATGAGCGAAGCCGATCCGGGTGTTCACGTTATCGATCCGACGCCGATGATGTGTGCTGACGGGGTCTGCAGCATCGAGGTCAACGGCCACTCGCAGTACAAGGATGAGGACCATCTCTCGGACATTGGCAGCGCCAGACTGAGCCCGCTTTTTGCTCCGGTATTGCTGGGCAAAAATCGGCATTGAGTACTGTCGGACTCTGACGGGCTGCTGTTTGCCCGTCAGAGCAGGTAGGATGTACGCCTATTTTGAGGGTGCCATCGTCAATGAAATTCAAGGATCTTCGGGATTTCGTGCAGCAGCTTGAGCAGCGCGGAGAGTTGAAACGCATCCAGATTCCCGTCTCTCCGGTGCTGGAGATGACTGAGGTGTGCGACCGCACGCTGCGGGCCAAAGGCCCGGCATTGTTGTTCGAGAAGCCCACCGGTTACGACATTCCGGTGCTCGGCAACCTGTTCGGCACCCCCGAGCGCGTGGCCATGGGCATGGGCGCCGAGTCGGTCAGCGAACTGCGCGAAATCGGCAAGCTGCTGGCCTTCCTCAAGGAGCCGGAGCCGCCGAAGGGCTTGAAGGACGCGTGGTCGAAACTGCCGATCTTCCGCAAAATCATTTCGATGGCGCCGAAAGTGGTCAAAGACGCGGTGTGTCAGGAAGTGGTCATCGAAGGCGACGACGTCGATCTGGCGATGTTGCCGGTGCAGACCTGCTGGCCCGGCGACGTCGGCCCACTGATCACTTGGGGACTGACGGTCACCAAAGGCCCGAACAAGGAACGCCAGAACCTCGGTATCTACCGTCAGCAAGTGATCGGCCGCAACAAGGTGATCATGCGCTGGCTCAGCCATCGTGGCGGTGCTCTCGACTTCCGCGAGTGGTGCGAGAAGCATCCGGGCCAGCCGTTCCCGGTGTCCGTGGCCCTTGGCGCCGATCCGGCAACGATTCTCGGTGCCGTGACGCCGGTACCTGACAGCCTCTCCGAATATGCTTTCGCAGGGCTCTTGCGCGGCAATCGCACGGAACTGGTCAAGTGCCGTGGCAACGATCTGCAAGTGCCGGCCACCGCCGAAATCATTCTTGAAGGCGTGATCCATCCCGGCGAAATGGCCGACGAAGGTCCGTATGGCGACCACACCGGTTACTACAACGAAGTCGACAGCTTTCCGGTGTTCACCGTCGAGCGCATCACCCACCGGATCAAGCCGATCTATCACAGCACTTACACCGGCCGTCCGCCGGATGAGCCGGCGATTCTCGGCGTGGCGCTGAACGAAGTGTTCGTGCCGATCCTGCAGAAGCAATTCCCGGAAATCACCGACTTCTACCTGCCGCCGGAAGGCTGCTCGTACCGCATGGCCGTGGTGACGATGAAGAAGTCGTATCCGGGGCATGCCAAGCGCGTGATGCTCGGCGTCTGGTCGTTTTTGCGACAGTTCATGTACACCAAGTTCGTTATCGTCACTGACGACGATATCAACGCCCGCGACTGGAACGACGTGATCTGGGCCATCACCACGCGCATGGACCCCAAGCGCGATACGGTGATGATCGACAACACGCCGATCGACTACCTCGACTTCGCCTCGCCGATTTCCGGCCTGGGCTCGAAAATGGGCCTGGATGCCACCCACAAGTGGCCGGGCGAAACCACCCGCGAGTGGGGCCGCGTGATCGTCAAGGACGACGCCGTCACCCAACGGATCGATGCCATCTGGAACCAGTTAGGAATAGATTGATGCGTGTAACCCTGCAGCCTTCCGGAGCAGTGCTCGAGATACAGCCCGGTGAGCGGATTCTCGACGGTGCGCGGCGCCTGGGCTATGACTGCCCGCAAAGCTGCCGCAACGGCAATTGCCACGTGTGTGCAGCGCTGCTGGTGGAGGGCCGCGTCGAGCAGGCCGGCAAAGTCCACGATCATGGCGAGTTCTACACCTGCATCGCCGCACCGCTGGAAGACTGCGTGCTGTTGTGGGATGGCGTGCTCGCACTGGGTGAATTGCCGGTGCGCAGCCTATCGTGTCAGGTCATCGAGTGCCGCGAGGTCGGCGGCGACACCTGGCGCGTGCGTCTGCGGGCACCAGCAGGCAAGCCGCCGCGTTACCACGCCGGGCAGTACTTGATGATCGAGCGTGAGAACGGTGAGAAATCGGCGTTCTCCATGGCTTCGGCACCCCACGGCGGACGTGATCTGGAAATCCATGTGCTGGCGCGCGAAACCAGTGCGTTAAGCCTGATCGAGCAGCTGCAACGCAACCCGCTGGTGCGTGTCGAGCTACCCTTTGGCGACACTCACCTTGCGGAGCTGCCCGATGGCCCGCTGGTGCTGATCGCCGCCGGCACCGGCATGGGCCAGATTCACGCCTTGATCGAACATTGCCGCGCTGAAGGCTTCAAGCATCCGGTGCATCTGTACTGGGGCGTGCGCCGCCCGGAAGATTTCTATCAGATCGAGCACTGGGACGAATGGCTGAAGCTGCCCAATCTGTTCCTGCACAAAGTGGTCAGCGACCAGTGCGGCTGGGAAGGGCGCTGCGGGATGTTGCACGGGGCGGTTTGTGAGGATTTCCCCGATCTGAAGCCGCTGCACGTCTATGCCAGCGGTTCGCCGGCGATGGTCTACGGCACGCTGGATGCGCTGGTCGAGGCGGGCATGGATGCGCATCAGATGCGCGCCGACGTCTTCGCCTACGCGCCACGCTCCTGATACTTATAACTTGGTATATAGCCGATCGGTATTTACTTTGATTAGTAAATGCCGCTAGGTTATATATCAATCAGGCAATTAATCAGTGGCATTTAATTTGCCTTAAAACATATGTGCCTTATTGTTACAGCGGTGCGTTCTATTAAGTAATTCTTCACCCGCGGGGAGCTGAACGCTATTCGCCATGAGCGCCATTGAAAACGCAATTCTGAACCTGGCTTACCCTCCGCGGCTCGATCTTGGGCCGCAGCTGACGCACGAACAACTTCTCGCTTCCATGCAATCGACCATGGCGCGCCACAAGGGCGGGCCGGTGTGGCTGTTCGCGTATGGTTCGCTGATCTGGCGCCCGGAATGCACGGCAGTCGAGCGCATGCGCGGTCGCGTGCATGGCTACCATCGCGGCTTGTACCTGTGGTCCCACGAGCATCGGGGTACGCCGGAAATGCCCGGCCTGGTGTTCGGTCTGGATCGTGGCGGTTCATGCAGTGGCTTTGCCTACCGCTTGCCGGAAGACAATCTCGATACCGCGCTGTATGCGCTGTGGAAACGTGAGATGCCGTTTCCGTCGTATCGACCGCACTGGCTCAATTGCCGGCTCGAAGATGGCACTCAAGTGCAGGCCTTGGGCTTCGTTCTGGAGCGTCACCTGCCGAGCTATGCCGGCAACTTGCCGGATCATGTGCTCAGCCAGGTGTTCGCCAGCGCCAGCGGGCGTTACGGCACCACTCGCGATTATGTCGAGCAGACCGCGCACGCCCTGCGCAGCCACGCCATGCCAGACCGCAATCTGGAGGCGCGGCTCAAGCGCTGTAAATCACACAGCGATCAGGCGACCGCTTCACGGCTCTGACTGGCGACTTGCTTGTGCCACAGCGTTGGCGCAAGGAAGGCCATCGCCAGCAGGCAAGCGCCGACCAGCAGCACGAAACCGCCATCCCAGCCGAAGTGGTCAACGGTGTAGCCCATCGCCGCACTGGCCGCGACCGAACCCCCCAGATAACCGAACAGACCGGTGAAGCCCGCTGCAGTACCGGCGGCTTTCTTCGGCGCCAGTTCCAGCGCTTGCAGGCCGATCAGCATCACCGGGCCGTAGATCAGGAAGCCGATCGACAACAGGGCGATCATATCGACCATCGGATTGCCGGCCGGATTCAGCCAGTACACCAGAGTCGCAACAGTCACCAGGGCCATGAACACCATGCCGGTCAGGCCACGGTTGCCACGGAAGATCTTGTCCGACATCCAGCCGCACAGCAGCGTGCCCGGAATGCCCGCCCACTCGTAGAAGAAATAGGCCCACGAGGTCTTATCCACGGTGAAGCCCTTAGCTTCCTTCAGGTACGTCGGCGCCCAGTCCAGCACGCCGTAGCGCAGCAAGTAGACGAAGACATTGGCCAGAGCGATGTACCAGAGCATTTTGTTGCGCAGCACGTATTTGACGAAGATTTCCTTGGCGCTGAATTCGTCTTCGTGGCTGGCGTCGTAGCCTTCCGGATAGTCGTTCTTGTACTGCTCGATCGGCGGCAGGCCGACCGATTGCGGGGTGTCACGCATGGTGATGAAGGCGAACACCGCTACGCCCAGTGCGACTGCTGCCGGGACGTAAAAAGCCGCGTGCCAGTCGTTGAACAGGCCCATGCCGATCAGGAACAGCGGGCCGATCAGACCGCCGCCGACGTTATGCGCCACGTTCCACACCGAGACCACGCCGCCGCGTTCCTTCTGCGACCACCAGTGCACCATGGTCCGCCCGCTCGGCGGCCAGCCCATGCCCTGCGCCCAGCCGTTGATGAACAGGAGAATGAACATCATCGTCACGCTGGACGTTGCCCACGGCGCGAAACCGAAAATTAACATCACCCCGGCCGAGACCAGCAGACCGAACGGCAGGAAGAAGCGCGGGTTGGAACGGTCGGACACCAGGCCCATGAGGAACTTCGACAGACCGTAAGCAATGGCGATCGCCGACATCGCCAGACCAAGGTCGCCACGGCTGTAGCCTTCATCGATCAGGTACGGCATGGCCAGGGAGAAGTTCTTGCGCAGCAGGTAGTAACCGGCGTAGCCGATAAAGATACCGGCGAAGATCTGCCAGCGCAGGCGGCGGTAGGTGCTGTCTATTTTTTCTTCAGGCAATGGAGCCTGATGTGCGGCAGGACGAAAGAAAGCAAACATTCAAGAGCTCCAGTTTTCTTGTTTTGACTGCGGATGCGAATGTTACAGTTTCGTTACCGAAAATAGCATCGCTTCACGTCGGCAAAACAGCGGAAATTTGGGCAGATGAGCGTTCCTTTATGAACATGTCGCTCTGAGATAAGAAGGCGGCGCTGAGGGGATGGTGGCTCGGGTGGGTTTCTGCGGTTTAACGTATTGGCGAGGCGGATCTGAGCGTTAAAGCGATCCGGATGGTTGCTCCGGATCGCTCCATGTTTTAACGAACCTGAACGACAACCTTGCCCACAGCCTTGCGCTGGCCGAGATCATCGATCGCCTGCGCCGCATTGCTCAGCGGATACACCTGCGACACCAGCGGTTTGAGTTTGCCCTCGGCAAACCAGGCGAACAGCTGCTGGAAGTTTGCTGCGTTGTCCTGGGGTTGGCGCTGGGCAAAGGAGCCCCAGAACACGCCGAGCACCGCCGCGCCTTTGAGCAGGGCGAGGTTGACCGGCAGTTCCGGGATGCGTCCGCTGGCGAAGCCGACCACCAGCAGGCGGCCGTTCCAGGCGATGGCGCGGATGGCCTGGTCGAACAGGTCGCCGCCGACCGGGTCGTAGATCACGTCGGCGCCCTGGCCGTCGGTGAGGCGTTTGATCTCGTCCTTGAGGCTGGCTTCGCTGTAGTTGATCAGTTCATCGGCGCCGGCAGCCTTGGCCACCGCGAGTTTCTCGGCGCTGCTGGCGGCGGCGATCACCCGGGCGCCCATGGCTTTGCCGATCTCCACAGCGGCGAGGCCGACGCCGCCCGACGCGCCGAGCACCAGCAGGGTTTCGCCCGGTTGCAGGTTGGCGCGTTGTTTGAGCGCGTGCATCGACGTGCCATAGGTCATGCTGAATGCAGCGGCAATGTTGAAATCCATCGACGGCGGAATCGGCAACACGTTGTAGCCCGGCACCGCCACCTGCTCGGCAAAACTGCCCCAACCGGTCAACGCCATGACCCGGTCGCCGACTTTCAGATGGCTGACCTTTTCCCCGACTTCGCGCACCACGCCCGCCGCTTCACCGCCTGGCGAAAACGGGAAGGGCGGTTTGAACTGGTACTTGCCCTCGATGATCAGCGTGTCCGGGAAGTTGACCCCGGCGGCGTGCACGTCCAGCAGGATTTCATTCTTTTTCAGGGCGGGACTGGCGACGTCTTCCAGCACCAGCGATTCGGCAGGGCCGAAGGCTTTGCACAGCACGGCTTTCATCAGGGCTATTCCTTTGGGAGTGATGGCCGATAAGTGTAGGTGTGTGAATCAACGGGTCAACGAGCATGCCCGGCCCTGATAGTCAGCCATAAGCTTGTGCTTGCGCGGCGGGTCGTTATGCTAGGCCGCAAACCGGATAAGGAGCGAATTGTGAAAGCGTGGATCATGTTGTTGCTGGCCCTGTCTCTGCCTGTGGCAGCACTGGCCGAAGAAGCCAAAGAAGGCGAGGCGCCGAAAGTCAATTACATCACCCTGAGCCCGCCGTTCGTCGGCAATTACGGCCTCGACGGCACGCCGAAGCTCAAGGTCTACAAGGCCGATGTGGCATTGCGTGTGACTGGTGAGGAGGCGACCAAACTGGTCAAGGCCAACGAGCCGTTGATCCGCAATCAGCTGGTGGCGTTGTTCACTCAGCAGTCGACCGAGGCGATGGGCAGCATCGAGGGCAAGGAAAAGCTGCGTCAGGAAGCGTTGAAGCAGACCCAGCAAGTGATGAATGACGAGACCGGCAAGCCTGTTGTTGAAGATCTGTTGTTCAACAACCTGATCATTCAGTAAGTCATTCGCTGTCCGGGCAGGCCTCTTCGCGAGCAGGCTCGCTCCCACATTCGAC
Source organism: Pseudomonas sp. 67(2021) (assembly GCF_017491835.1). Lineage (NCBI taxonomy): Bacteria > Pseudomonadati > Pseudomonadota > Gammaproteobacteria > Pseudomonadales > Pseudomonadaceae > Pseudomonas > Pseudomonas sp. 67(2021). The sequence goes on along the minus strand of NZ_JAFGYL010000001.1, from coordinate 356,092 downwards.
TGCATGTTCCTGTGGGAGCGAGCCTGCTCGCGAAAGCTATTTATCAGGCAAAAATGAATCAGGGTTTGAGCGCGATGACTGCCGCCCACTGCTCCGCCGTCACCGGCATCACCGACAACCGCGAGCCCTTCTGCACCAGCGGCAGCTCCGCCAGCGCCGTCTGCTTCTTCAAATAATCCAGCTTCAACACCCGCTCGAACGTCTCGACATGCTCGACATCAATCGCGCTCCAGGCATTTTTCTCCGGCGTAGCTTTCGGATCGAAGTAGTGACTGTCGGGCTCCAGCGCCGTCGGATCGGGATACGCTGCTTCGATAATTTTGCCAATCCCGGCAATCCCCGGTTCCGGGCAGCTGGAATGGTAGAAAAAGAATTCGTCACCGACCGCCATCGCCCGCAGGAAATTGCGCGCCTGATAGTTGCGAACCCCGTCCCAGCGCGCCTTGCCGAGCTTTTCCAGGCCCTTGATCGAGAGTTCGTCGGGCTCTGATTTCATCAGCCAGTAGGCCATGTCGTGTGCTCCTGAAGCGGTCATTGGGCAGGTTGTCGGGCAATTTTATGACAAACCGACAGTCGGTTGACGTCAGCGTTTGCGCACAGGTTCACGTTGCCGCAAAATGCCGGCCTTTAAAGCTTGACGCTGCTGCACGGCCTACGAACGGAAACCGCTGCTGTCATCGTGATGATGTGCCTTGAGGGGGGCAATCGATGAAACGCAAACCGGATTTGCTATGGACTTTGGTAATTTTGTTTGGCCTGGGCGTGGTAACCACCGGTTACGCGCAGAGCCTGTGGGCGAACAAGACCGACGCGCCGATTGAAGTGGCGCAACAGGTGCAACAGTCGACCGCTTTCAAACGCTGAACCTGTCTCTTCGACGCCGCTGTTCCATGCGGCGTCTACTCTGCGAAATACCACGCCTTGTCGGTGACCGTGCCTTGTAACGGCACATCCCAGCTCGCCTGCGCCAAACGCTCGACCTTCTGACACTCGTGGGCCAGGCCCAGCAGCGTCGGCTTGCGCCAGTTCTTGCGCCGGGCCAGATAGGCGAGGCTGCGATCATAAAACCCGCCGCCCATGCCCAGGCGCCCGCCGACATCATCAAACCCCACCAGTGGCAACAGCACCAGATCCAGCGCCCAGACCTTGCGTTGCCGAGCCAGATTGGCCCGGGGCTCGAGGATGCGGAAGCGATTGGGTGTGAGCTTTTCGCCGGGGCGGATGCGCTGGAAGACCATTTTCGTTCGTGGCCACGCGCTGAGTACCGGCAGATAAGTCGCCTTGCCACGACGCTGGGCTTCGCGCAGGAGCAGGCGCGGATCGATTTCACCGTCGGTGGGCAAGTACAGGGAGATATGTTTCGCCCGGCGAAAGTGCGGGTCTTGCGCCAATTGCCGGAACAGGCCTTTGGCAGCCTGCCGTTGTTCGCCCGGCGTCAGTGCGCGGCGCGCCTTGCGCAGCAGGCGGCGGAGTTGCGGGCGGGGCAGCAGCGCGGGTTCGGTCATGGTTCGGCTTCGGCAGGTGGATGCAAAAACGTACGCATAAAAAATCCGATGTCGGCATACACCGACATCGGATTCGAATCAGGCTCCCCGGATGAACCGCTGTCAACTCAGCCCTTGAACCCGAAAGTTCAAGGTGGAAGAAGCAGTAGACTTTAAGGCTTTCCGTCTAGCGGACATGCACACCAGCCCAACGTGCAACTTCCAGGGTAGTGCGAATCGGCTCCGGGACATCGTCAACTGGCAAGCACCCCAGGGAGTGCCGCGAGTATACCTCAAGCTGTCAGTCGAATCAGCCCTTGGCGGTGTTCTGATCGTCGGCCAGGACCAGATCGACACGATCGAGCAAGTCGCGTACCTGTTCGCGGGTCGAACCGCTGGCCTGGATGTCCGGGCGCTCTTCTTTGTGCAACAGGTCGTGGGTGATGTTCAGCGCGGCCATCACGGCAATGCGGTCGGCGCCGATGACTTTGCCGCTGCTGCGGATCTCGCGCATCTTGCCATCCAGGTAGCGGGCGGCGCTGACCAGATTGCTGCGTTCCTCCGGCGGGCAGATGATCGAATACTCTTTGTCGAGGATCTGCACGGTAACGCTATTGCTTGAACTCATGAGTCTTGCTCCAGGGCCTTGAGGCGCGAAATCATCGATTCGACCTTACGCCGGGCGATTTCGTTTTTTTCAATGAGGTGAGCGCGTTCCTCGCGCCAGGTTTTTTCCTGAGCTAGTAAGAGTGCGTTTTGACTCTTAAGTTGCTCGACTCGGCCAATCAGCAGTTCGAGTCTGGCCATCAGCGCTTGCAGGTCGGTGTCTTCCATTGGGTCCACGTGTTCGTCTGATGGGTGGTGACTGGCGGACAGCCTTTAATGGTCTTGGCGGGGCTGTCGATGTAGGATACAAGGCCTTCATTCTAGACATAGCGCCGTCTGGCGCCTAGCTGCCCATGACCATTGCGAATTCCCCGTACCAAGCCTTTGCCACCCTGCTGACTGCCAGCGGCCACAACGTCTCGCCTGCCGAACTGCACGGCGTGCTGCTCGGGCGCAGTTGCGCCGGGGCCGGCTTCGATCACGAAGGCTGGCTGATCGACGCCGCCGAACTGCTCGAAGGCGAGATCCAGGACAACGTCCGCAACGCCCTGATCGGCCTGCAGGAGATGGTCAAAGGCGAGCTGACCGGCGACGACGTCACCGTCGTTCTGCTGCTGCCGACCGACGATGCACCGCTGGCGGACCGCGCTGCCGCACTGGGCGAGTGGTGCCAGGGCTTCCTCAGCGGTTTCGGCCTGAACTGCCGCGACAGCAGCATGCTCAGCACCGAAGCCACCGAAGTGCTGCAGGATCTGGCCGCCATTTCCCAGGTGCAGGACGCGCTGGAAGAATCCGAAGACGGCGAATCCGACTACATGGAAGTCATGGAATACCTGCGCGTCGCGCCGTTGCTGCTGTTCTCGGAAACCAAAAAAGCCGATGTGCCGCCAGCCGCCAAGCCGTCGCTGCATTAATCGCGTGCCAGGGAAAGCCATCTGCCCATGACCCATATCCCCAAAGCGGAATACAGCCGTCGCCGCAAGGCCCTGATGGCGCAGATGGAACCCAACAGCATCGCGATCCTGCCCGCCGCCGCGGTGGCCATCCGCAACCGCGACGTCGAGCACGTCTACCGTCAGGACAGCGACTTCCAGTACCTCAGCGGTTTTCCCGAGCCACAAGCCGTCATCGTTCTGATGCCTGGTCGCGAGCACGGCGAGTACATCCTGTTCTGTCGTGAACGCAACGCCGAACGCGAATTGTGGGATGGCCTGCGCGCAGGGCAGGAAGGCGCGATCCGCGAATATGGCGCCGACGATGCTTTTCCGATTACCGACATCGACGACATTCTCCCGGGCCTGATCGAAGGCCGCGACCGGGTGTATTCGGCGATGGGCAGCAACCCCGAATTTGATCGGCACCTGATGGACTGGATCAACGTGATCCGCTCCAAGGCGCACCTCGGCGCGCAGCCGCCGAATGAATTCGTTGCCCTGGATCATCTGCTGCACGACATGCGCCTGTATAAATCGGCGGCAGAAGTGAAGGTGATGCGCGAAGCCGCGCGGATTTCGGCGCAGGCGCATATCCGCGCGATGCAGGCCAGTCGTCCGGGGCTGTATGAATACAGCCTCGAAGCCGAACTGGATTACGAATTCCGCAAGGGCGGGGCGAAGATGCCGGCCTACGGTTCGATCGTCGCCGCCGGGCGCAACAGCTGCATCCTGCATTACCAGCAGAATGACGCGTTGCTCAAGGACGGCGATCTGGTGTTGATCGACGCCGGTTGCGAGATCGACTGCTACGCCAGCGACATCACCCGCACGTGGCCGGTCAACGGCAAGTTTTCGCCGGAGCAGAAAGCGATCTACGAGTTGGTGCTGGCTTCGCAGGAAGCGGCGTTCGCCGAGATCGCCCCCAATAAGCACTGGAACCAGGCGCACGAAGCCACGGTGCGGGTGATCACCGCAGGTCTGGTCAAGCTTGGCTTGTTGCAGGGCGAGGTTGACGAGTTGATCGCCAGCGAAGCCTACAAGGCTTTTTATATGCACCGCGCCGGCCACTGGCTGGGCATGGATGTGCATGACGTTGGCGAGTACAAGGTCGGCGGCGAATGGCGTGTGCTGGAGGTCGGCATGGCGCTGACCGTGGAGCCGGGCATCTACATCGCCGCGGACAATCAGAACGTGGCGAAGAAATGGCGCGGTATTGGCGTGCGTATCGAGGATGACGTGGTCGTGACCCGATCCGGTTGTGAAATCCTCACCAGCGGCGTGCCGAAAACCGTCGCCGAGATCGAAGCGCTGATGGCACAAGCAAGGACACACGCAGCATGAGTCGAGTCAATCTGGCAATCATCGGTGGCGGTCTGGTCGGCGCCAGTCTGGCGTTGGCGTTGCAGGCCGGGGCCAAGGCGCAGGGCTGGAAGATCGTCCTGATCGAACCGTTCGCCCCCGGCGACAGCTGGCAACCGAGCTACGACGCCCGCTCCTCAGCCCTTTCGTTCGGCTCGCGGCAGATTTATCAGCGCCTGGGCGTGTGGCAGGAAATTTCCCGCCGCGCCGAGCCGATCAAACAGATTCACGTCTCCGACCGTGGCCGCTTCTCCACCGCGCGCTTGTCGGCGATGGAAGAGGGTGTGCCAGCGCTCGGTTACGTGGTGGAAAACGCCTGGCTCGGCCAGTGCCTGTGGCAGCACCTCGACAAAGACGTGATCACGTGGCGCTGCCCGGCGGAAGTCATGCGCATGGAGCCGTTGGCCGATGGCTATCGCCTGACCCTCAACGATGAAACCACCCTTGAATGCGACCTCGCGGTGCTCGCCGATGGCGGCCGCTCCGGGTTGCGCGAACAGTTGGGCATCAACGTGCGCACGCGCCCGTACAACCAGAGCGCGCTGATTGCCAACATCACCCCGAGTGAAGCGCACAACGGCATGGCCTTCGAGCGCTTTACCGATGAGGGGCCGATGGCCCTGCTGCCGTTGCCGGACAATCGCTGCGCACTGGTGTGGACCCGTCTGGGCATGGACGCGCAGCGTCTGACCGAGTTGACCGAGCGTGATTTTCTCAGCGCGCTGCAAGGTGTGTTCGGTTACCGCCTCGGCACTTTGAAACAGGTCGGCGCACGGCATCTTTATCCGCTGTCACTGATCGAAGCTGAAGAACAGGTGCGTTCGCATCTGGCCGTGCTCGGCAACGCCGCACACAGCCTGCACCCGATCGCCGGCCAGGGCTTCAACCTGTCGCTGCGTGACGCCGACGCCTTGGCTGCCGCGCTGCTGGCCAGCGACAAGCCGCTGGGCGACTTCGCCACGTTGCAGGCCTATCGCGAACGGCAGCGCCTCGATCAGGACCTGACGGTGGGCTTCTCCGATCAGGTCACGCGCCTGTTCGGCAGCACCCAGCCGCTGGTGTCGCTGGGGCGCAATCTCGGCCTGCTCGGCCTCGACCTGCTGCCGCCAGCCAAACGCTGGTTCGCCCGGCAGGCGATGGGCCTGGGAACCCGTCCGGATGCTTGAGTGGCTGAGCAACACATTCGGCAAGGCACGATTGATGCGCTGGGTAATGACCTTTTACCCGCCGTATCTCGGCGCGGGTGTGCGGGTGCGCCACATCAGTGACGACTTTCGCGATGTGCAGGTGTCCATGGGGTTGGGCTGGTACAACCGCAACTATGTCGGCACCCAGTTTGGCGGCAGTCTGTATTCGATGGTCGACCCGTTCTTCATGTTGATGCTCATGGAAAACCTCGGTCCGAAGTACACCGTCTGGGACAAGGCCGCCGACATCGATTTCATTGCGCCGGGCAAAGGCCTGGTGTTCGCCCGGTTCAACATCGACCAGACCCTGCTCGACGAGATCCGCCGGCAGACCGCCAACGGCGATAAATACCTGCCGCAGTTGCAGGTCGACATTCATGACGGCGCCGGCAACCTTGTGGCGCGGGTCGGTAAAACCCTTTACGTGCGGCTCAAGCCGCAAGCGAGACAGGCCTAAAGCATGGAAATGCGCGCAGATCTGCTGATTGTCGGAGCCGGAATGGTCGGCAGCGCCCTGGCGCTGGCGCTACAGGACAGTGGGCTGGAAGTGCTGTTGCTCGACGGTAGCCCGTTGAGCGTGAAGCCGTTCGATGCCGAAGCGGCGTTCGAACCGCGCGTCAGCGCGTTGTCGGCGGCGAGCCAGCGCATTCTCGAACGCCTCGGCGTCTGGGACGGCATCGCCCAGCGGCGCAGCAGCCCGTACACCGACATGCACGTCTGGGACGGCAGCGGCACCGGGCAGATTCATTTCTCGGCGAGCAGCGTACATGCCGATGTGCTCGGCCACATCGTCGAAAACCGCGTGGTCCAGGATGCGCTGCTCGAGCGTTTGCATGATTGCGACCTGGGCATGCTGGCCAATGCGCGGCTGGAGCAGATGCGTCGCTCCGGCGACGACTGGCTGCTGACCCTGGCCGATGGCCGCACCTTGCGCGCGCCGCTGGTGATCGCGGCGGACGGCGCCAATTCAGCGGTGCGCCGTCTGACCGGCGTGGCGACCCGCGAGTGGGATTATCTGCATCACGCCATCGTCACCAGCGTGCGCTGCAGCCAGCCGCACCGCAAAACCGCCTGGCAGCGCTTTACCGATCACGGGCCGCTGGCGTTTTTGCCACTGGAGCGTGACGGTCAGCAGGACTGGTGCTCGATCGTCTGGTCGACCACACCGGCTGAAGCCGAGCGCTTGATGGCGCTGGAAGAGACTGCGTTTTGCGCTGAGCTGGAGCGAGCCTTCGAGGGGCGCCTCGGTGAAGTCATCAGCGCCGACCCGCGTCTGTGCGTGCCGTTGCGTCAGCGTCACGCCAAGCGCTACGTCGCTGAGGGCCTGGTCTTGATCGGTGATGCGGCGCACACCATTCACCCCTTGGCCGGGCAGGGTGTGAACCTTGGTTTCCTCGATGCGGCGGTGCTGGCGGAAGTGTTGCTGCAAGCGCATGAGCGCGGTGAGCGCCTGGCAGACGTGAAGGTGCTGAGCCGCTACGAGCGTCGGCGCATGCCACACAATCTGGCGCTGATGGCGGCGATGGAAGGCTTCGAGCGGTTGTTCCAGGCCGACCCGCTGCCGCTGCGCTGGTTGCGCAATGCCGGGTTGAAGCTGGTCGAGCAGATGCCCGAGGCGAAGGCGTTGTTTGTGCGCGAGGCGCTGGGGTTGACCGGGGATCTTCCAGCTCTGGCAAAGCCCTGACCGCCTCATTGAGGCTGATGGCCCCTTCGCGAGCAGGCTCCCACAGTTGAGATGCATTCCAATATGGGAGCGAGCCTGCTCGCGAAAGCGTCCGCCCACTTACCGCAGTTTTGAGTCGTGCAACATCTGGTAACGCCTTCCCCCAGTGTTCGATTGTGGTGGTAAATGTGAGTCCTTATCATTTGGCCCACCTTTCCCGACCGTGAGACCACTCCCATGTTGGCACCCAAGCGTCTTCTGACCGCACTGGCCTTGACCCTGATCGGCAGCACCACTGCCCAGGCCGCCGATGAGGTGGTGGTTTACTCGTCGCGTATCGATGAGCTGATCAAACCGGTATTCGATGCCTACACCGCCAAGACCGGGGTGAAGATCAAGTTCATCACCGACAAGGAAGCGCCGCTGATGCAGCGCATCAAGGCCGAAGGTGAAAACGCCACAGCCGATCTGCTGCTCACCGTCGATGCCGGCAACCTGTGGCAGGCCGAGCAGATGGGCATCCTCCAGCCATTCACCTCGAAAACCATCGACACCAACATTCCAGCGCAATATCGCTCGTCCACCCACGCCTGGACCGGCCTGAGCCTGCGCGCGCGGACCATCGCCTACTCCACCGAGCGGGTGAAGCCGGGCGAACTGACCACCTATGAAGCGCTGGCCGACAAGAATTGGGAAGGCCGCCTGTGCCTGCGCACGGCGAAGAAGGTCTACAACCAGTCGCTGACCGCGACCATGATCGAAGTCCACGGCGCCGAGAAGACCGAGAAAATCCTCAAGGGCTGGGTCAACAACCTGTCCACTGACGTGTTCTCCGATGACGTTGCAGTGCTGGAAGCGATCAACGCCGGGCAGTGCGACGTTGGCATCGTCAACACCTACTACTACGGTCGCCTGCACAAGCAGAAGCCTGAATTGCCGGTGAAGCTGTTCTGGCCGAATCAGGCCGATCGCGGTGTGCATGTGAATCTGTCGGGCATCGGCCTGACCAAACATGCACCGCACCCGGAAGCGGCCAAGGCCCTGGTCGAATGGATGACCACGCCTGAGGCGCAGAAGATTTTTGCTGACGTGAACCAGGAATTCCCGGCCAACCCGGCGGTGGCGCCTTCGGAAGAAGTGGCGGCGTGGGGCAAGTTTGTCGCCGATACCTTGCCGGTTGAGGTGGCGGGCAAGCGTCAGGCCGAGGCGATCCGGATGATGGATCGGGCGGGGTGGAATTGAAGCGTTTCGTGTAACTGTCGATCGTTCCCACGCTCCGCGTGGGAATGCAGCCCTCGACGCTCTGCGTCGTGCCGCTGAAAGCGTGACGCGGAGCGTCACAGGATGTGTGCCCACGCAGAGCGTGGGCACAATCATTTGAACGAGATTGTTTCCTTGGCCCACCCCGCCCAACGCCGCTGGTACCCCATCGTCTTCGCCATCGCCGCGCTGGTGTTGTTGCCGCTGAGCGTGCTGCTGCTGTCGTGGCAGACCATCGATCAGCAGATCTGGTCGCACCTGTGGCAAACCCAGATGCCGCGTCTGCTCGGCAATACCCTGACGCTGATCCTCGGCGTCGGTGTCGGCGTTACCCTGCTGGGTGTCAGCCTCGCGTGGCTGACCAGTCTCTGTGAATTCCCCGGTCGGCGCTGGCTCGACTGGGCGCTGATGCTGCCCTTCGCCATTCCAGCGTATGTACTGGCGTTCGTTTTCGTCGGCCTGCTGGATTTCGCCGGCCCCGTGCAGTCCCTGTTGCGCGAATGGTTCGGCAGCGGCCTGCGCCTGCCACGGGTGCGTTCCACCGGCGGGGTGATCGTGGTGCTGGTGCTGGTTTTTTATCCCTACGTTTATCTGCTGGCGCGCACCGCATTCCTGGCTCAGGGCAAAGGCCTGATGGAAGCGGCGCGGGTGCTCGGGCAGTCGCCGTGGCAGGCGTTCTGGCGGGTTGCGCTGCCGATGGCGCGTCCGGCGATCGGCGCGGGCGTGGCGCTGGCGCTGATGGAAACCCTGGCCGATTTTGGTGCGGTCTCAGTGTTCAATTTCGACACCTTCACCACGGCCATCTACAAAACCTGGTACGGCTTCTTCAGCCTGCCTAGCGCTGCGCAACTGGCCAGTCTGTTGCTGCTGGTAGTGATGCTGGTGCTGTACGGCGAGCGCCGGGCACGCGGGGCGAATCGGGCAAGCAATGAGCGGCCACGGGTGAAAGCGCTGTATCACCTGCGCGGGCTCAAAGCGTTCGCGGCGACGGGCTGGTGTGCATTGGTATTCGCCTGCGCCTTCGTTATCCCGGTGCTGCAACTAATCGTCTGGTTCTGGCAGCGTGGGCGCTTCGATCTGGATGAACGCTACGCCGGGCTGATCCTGCACACGCTGTATCTGGGGGCGATGGCCGCGCTGATCACCGTCAGCGTTGCGCTGTTGCTGGCGTTTGCCCGGCGTCTGGCGCCGACCCCAGCCATCAACTCCGGGGTCGGTCTGGCCAATCTCGGCTACGCCTTGCCCGGTTCGGTGCTGGCGGTGTCGATCATGCTCGCCTTCAGTTATCTGGATCGCGAACTGGTGATTCCGCTCTCCGCCTGGCTCGGTGGTGCCGGCAAACCGTTGCTGCTCGGCAGCCTCGCGGCGTTGCTGATGGCTTATCTGGTGCGCTTCATTGCCGTCGCCTACGGGCCGCTGGAAAGCAGTCTGGCGCGTATACGGCCATCTTTGCCTGAAGCGGCACGTAGCCTGGGTGTCAGTGGGCCGCGACTGTTTTTCAAAGTGTATCTGCCGCTGTTGCTGCCCGGCACCTTGAGCGCGGCGTTGCTGGTGTTCGTCGATGTGCTCAAGGAAATGCCCGCGACCCTGCTGATGCGCCCGTTTGGCTGGGACACGCTGGCGGTGCGCATCTTTGAAATGACCAGTGAAGGCGAATGGGCGCGCGCCTCATTGCCGGCATTGACGCTGGTGCTGGTTGGCCTGTTGCCGGTGATCGGATTGATTCGACGTTCGGCGCACCGAAACTAGGGGGCGTTCTCGATTGGTTTCCCCACCGCGCCGGGCCTGCTGTTGTGCAGGGCAAGACGCGAGAAGCGTGGTTTGGTTGTTCCAAATAAGCTTCGAGCAACGCAGCCCTGCACAACAGCAGGCCCGGCCCTCCGGGTTGTGCCTAAAAGCGAGCCAGCCTGCGTTGCAGGCCTTGAAAAGGGAATACCATTCCCAGCGGCCTGCGCCTTGCCTGGCTCGCTTTTAGGCGACAACGCGGTGGGGAAACCAATTGAGAACGCCCCCGTAGTCGTCAGTCCTACATCATGCGGCTACAATGCGCGGCATTCGGTGCGGTTCGTCTGACAGACCCGTGCGCTGGAATCGGCTGAAAGCCTTATTCATCAAGGCTTTCCGCCGTATAGCGGCGGTCCGCACCCTCGCCACGCCCGGAAGGAGAAACCCATGGGACAGCGTACGCCTCTGTATGACCTGCACCTCGCGCTCGGCGCGAAGATGGTCGATTTTGGCGGTTGGGACATGCCATTGCATTACGGCTCGCAGGTCGAGGAGCACCACGAAGTGCGCCGCGATTGCGGGGTGTTCGATGTTTCCCATATGACCGTGATCGATGTCACCGGCGCCCAGGCCAAGGCTTGGCTCCAGCATCTGCTGGCCAACGACGTCGAACGTCTGCACCGCCCCGGCCGGGCGTTGTACAGCACCATGCTCAATGAGCGCGGCGGCATCGTCGACGACATGATCGTCTATCGCCTCGACGACGCGTACCGGCTGGTGTTCAACGCCTCGACCCGCGATCAGGATCTGGCCTGGATGAACGCCCAGCTCGGCGCCTACGACGTGCAACTGCACGAGCGCGCCGAGCTGGCGATGCTCGCCATCCAGGGCCCGCAGGCCCGGCACAAGATTGCCGAACTGGTCACCCAGTCCCGTGCCACGCTGATCCAGCAACTCAAACCTTTCGAAGGCGCCATCGACGGCGACTGGTTCATCGCGCGTACCGGTTACACCGGCGAGGATGGCCTGGAAATCTGCCTGCCCGCGAATCAGGCGCCGGGTTTCTTCAACGACCTCGTCGGCGCCGGCATTTCGCCGATTGGCCTCGGTGCCCGTGACACCTTGCGGGTCGAGGCTGGGATGAACCTGTACGGTCAGGACATTCATCAGGACGTTTCACCGCTGGCCTCGAACATGGCCTGGAGCATCGCCTGGGAGCCGGCCTCGCGGCAGTTCATCGGCCGCGCGGCGCTGGAGGCGGAAAAAGCCGCCGGTGTGGCGCACAAACTGGTCGGTCTGGTACTGGAAGAACGCGGGGTTTTGCGTGCTCACCAGGTGGTTCGCATCGCCGATGTTGGCGAAGGGGAGATCACCAGTGGTAGTTTCTCTCCTACGCTGAGCAAATCGATTGCCCTGGCGCGTGTACCGATGGCAACCGCCGACCGTGCCGAAGTGGAAATCCGTGGCAAGTGGTACCCGGTACGGGTGGTCAAACCTACCTTCGTACGCCATGGCAAAACCTTGATCTAACCTTTTCTGGCGGGTATGACCGCTGACCAATTTCCGAGGAACCGAAGATGAGCGATATCCCTGCCGAACTGCGTTTTGCCGAAAGTCATGAATGGGCGCGTTTGGAAGCCGACGGCACCGTCACTGTGGGCATCAGCGATCACGCGCAGGAAGCGCTGGGCGACGTGGTGTTCGTCGAACTGACCGAAGTCGGCAAGGTGTTCGCCGCCGGTGATCAATCCGGCGTGGTCGAGTCGGTGAAAGCCGCCTCCGACATCTACGCCCCGGTCAGCGGTGAGGTCATCGCGATCAACGAAGACCTGAGCGGCTCGCCCGAACTGCTGAACTCCGACCCGTACGTCGCGTGGATCTTCAAGCTCAAGCCAAGCGACAAGGCCGAGCTGGACAAGCTGCTGGATGCGGCGGCTTACAAGGCTGCCATCGGCGAGTAACTTGCCGGCGCGCCCCAAAGCCCCGATTCGTCGGGGCTTTTTTATGGGCGACGAATATCCCTTTGTGGGAGTGAGCCTGCTCGCGAAAGCGCCATATCAGTCAATGCCAAGGTTTCTGAAACACCGCTTTCGCGAGCAGGCTCGCTCCCACAGGGGCGGCGTGATCTTGAAAACTCGCCTGCTATGCTGGTTTGACCGTGTCGATTGACGCCAAGCGCCAGCCAGGAGAGCCCGTCATGTCCCAGTCGCCGTCCCTGAGCCAGTTACGCGATCCCGAAGCCTTTCTGCGCCGCCACCTCGGCCCGGATGCCGCCGAGCAGCAAGCGATGCTCGACAGCCTTGGCCTGGGCAGTCGCGCCGAGCTGATCGAGCAGACCGTGCCGCCGGGCATTCGCTTCAATCGCGCACTGGATCTGCCGCCGGCCCTCAACGAACAGGCTGCGCTGGCGAAATTACGCGGTTATGCCGAGCAGAATCAGCTGTTCACCAGCCTGATCGGCATGGGCTATCACGGCACGGTCACGCCAACCGTGATCCTGCGCAACGTGCTGGAAAATCCCGGTTGGTACACCGCGTACACCCCATACCAACCAGAGATCGCCCAAGGCCGGCTCGAAGCCCTGCTGAATTTTCAGCAACTGACCATCGACCTTACCGGCCTGGAACTGGCCAACGCCTCGCTGCTCGATGAGGCTACCGCAGCGGCCGAAGCCATGGCTTTGGCCAAGCGCGTGGCGAAGTCCAAGAGCAATCTGTTTTTTGTGGATGAAAATTGCCATCCGCAAACCCTCTCCGTGGTACAGACCCGCGCCGAAGGTTTCGGCTTCGAGCTGATCGTCGACGCGGTGGATAACCTGGCGCAGCACGAGGTGTTCGGCGCGCTGTTGCAATACCCCGACACCCACGGCGAAATCCGCGATCTCAAACCCTTGGTCAACCACCTGCACGCACAACAGGCCCTGGCCTGCGTCGCCACCGATTTGCTCAGCCTGCTGGTGCTGACGCCGCCGGGCGAGTTGGGTGCCGATGTGGTGTTCGGTTCGTCCCAGCGTTTCGGTGTGCCGATGGGTTATGGCGGCCCGCACGCGGCGTTCTTCGCCAGCCGCGAGGAATACAAACGAGCGATTCCGGGGCGGATCATCGGTGTGTCGAAAGATGCTCGCGGCAACGTCGCGCTGCGCATGGCCCTGCAAACCCGCGAGCAACATATCCGCCGCGAGAAAGCCAATTCGAACATCTGCACCGCGCAGGTGCTACTGGCCAATATCGCCAGTTGTTATGCGGTGTATCACGGCCCGGAGGGTTTGAAGCGTATCGCCCAGCGCGTGCATCGCCTGACCTGCATCCTCGCGGCGGGACTCGAGCGCAACGGCATCAAACGGCTCAACAGGCAGTTCTTCGACACGCTGACTCTGGAGGTCGGCGGTGCGCAAACGGCGATCATCGAAAGTGCTCAGGCAGCGCAGATCAACCTGCGTATTCTTGGTCGTGGCCGCGTCGGTCTGAGTCTGGACGAGACCTGTGATGAACACACCGTGGCGAAGCTGTTCGATGTGCTGCTCGGCGCCGATCACGGCCTGAGCGTTGATGCGCTTGATGCGCAGGACATCGCCTCGGGAATTCCCGACGAACTCCAGCGCAGTACGCCGTACCTGCAACATCCGGTGTTCAACGCTCACCACAGCGAAACCGAGATGCTGCGTTACCTCAAACAGCTGGAAAACAAGGATCTGGCACTCAACCAATCGATGATCCCGCTGGGCTCGTGCACGATGAAGCTCAACGCCACCAGCGAGATGATCCCGATCACCTGGCCGCAGTTCGCCCATCTGCACCCGTTCGTGCCGAGGGAGCAGGCTGTCGGTTACACGCTGATGATCGAGGAGCTTGAGCGTTGGCTCTGTGCGATTACCGGTTTCGATGCGATCTGTATGCAGCCCAACTCCGGGGCCCAGGGCGAATACGCCGGGCTTCTGGCGATCCGTAAATATCACGAGAGCCGGGGGGAGGGCGCTCGGGACATCTGTCTGATTCCATCGTCGGCCCACGGCACCAACCCGGCCTCGGCGCAGATGGCCGGGATGCGTGTGGTGATTGTCGAATGCGATGAGGCGGGCAATGTCGATCTGGATGATCTGCAGCTGAAAGCCGCCGAGGCGGGGAATAAGTTGTCGTGCCTGATGGCGACCTATCCGTCGACCCACGGGGTTTACGAGGAAGGCATCAGCGACATCTGCGCAGTGATCCACCAGCATGGCGGCCAGGTGTACATGGATGGCGCCAATCTCAACGCCCAGGTCGGCCTGGCCAGGCCGGCGGACATCGGCGCCGACGTGTCGCACATGAACCTGCACAAGACCTTCTGCATTCCCCATGGCGGCGGCGGGCCGGGCATGGGCCCGATCGGCGTTCGTGCGCATCTGGCGCCGTTCGTCGCCAACCATCCGGTGGTGCCGATTGACGGGCCGCTGGCACAGAACGGCGCAGTCAGCGCAGCGCCGTGGGGCAGTGCGAGCATTTTGCCGATCAGTTGGATGTACATCGCCATGATGGGCCCGCAACTGGCGGACGCCAGCGAGGTGGCGATTCTGGCGGCGAATTATCTGGCGCAGCATTTATCCGGCGCGTTCCCGGTGCTCTACACCGGGCGCAATGGCCGCGTGGCCCATGAATGCATTCTTGATCTGCGCCCATTCAAGGCGCAGACCGGCATCAGCGAGGAGGACGTCGCCAAGCGTCTGATGGATTACGGTTTCCACGCGCCGACCATGTCCTTCCCGGTGCCAGGGACGTTGATGGTCGAGCCGACCGAGAGCGAGTCCAAGGCAGAGCTCGACCGCTTCATCGCGGCGATGCTGAGCATTCGCGCCGAGATCAA
The DNA here is from genome assembly GCF_017491835.1 of Pseudomonas sp. 67(2021). NCBI lineage: Bacteria > Pseudomonadati > Pseudomonadota > Gammaproteobacteria > Pseudomonadales > Pseudomonadaceae > Pseudomonas > Pseudomonas sp. 67(2021). The sequence goes on along the minus strand of NZ_JAFGYL010000001.1, from coordinate 341,034 downwards.
TGAAGTGCAGAAGGGCAACTGGCCGGGCGAAGACAACCCGCTCAAACGCGCCCCGCATACCTTGGCCGATGTCACTGGAGTCTGGGAGCGACCCTACAGTGTCGAACAGGCCATCACCTCGGATGCGCACACACGCTTGCACAAATATTGGCCGGCGGTGAATCGGGTGGATAACGTTTATGGCGATCGCAATCTGTATTGCGCCTGTGTGCCGGTGGATGATTACCGCTGATCTCTAAATCCACCACCGCCCCTGTGGGAGCGAGCCTGCTCGCGAAAGCAATCGTCCAGCCGGCATTTGCGGTGACTGGCTCACCGCTTTCGCGAGCAGGCTCGCTCCCACAAGGCATGGTGGTGAGGCGGTAATCCGGGCAAAAAAATGCCGCTCGATCGAGCGGCATTTTTGAGGGTGCGAGGCTTACTCGGAAGCCACGGCGTTCTTCGCCAGAATCGCGTTCGCCAGTTCCATGTCCGAAGCCTGCAGGCCAGGGTTGTCGGCGCGGACTTTCTGCATCGCTGCTTCCAGGTACGGGCCACGGATGCCGCCGTCGCTGGCGACGAAGCTGCCGGCGTCGTCCTGGGCGGCGACGATCAGCTTGTGATCCTTGAAGGTCAGGTAGGTCGAGCCGGTGGTGGCACCGGAGGAGATGACGTTACGCCAAAAGCTGTCCGCCATGGCCGAACCAACGGGAAGCGACAGCAGGGCCAAGGTGGCGACAGCGAGTTTGAGACGCATGATGAGGTGACTCCTGGGATTGACTACGGCGTTGGATAGCCGATCCCCGATCCAGTTCCGTGCTGAATTATTTCAACTCACTTTGCGGTGTCACCCGCAGCACTTCCTCCACCGTGGTCAGCCCCGCCGCGACTTTCTGCGCGCCGGACAGGCGCAGGCTGCGCATGCCTTCCTTGAAGGCCTGACGCCTGATCGCGGTGAGGTCGGTATCCGGAGTGATCAACGCTTTGAGGCTGTCGCTCAGTTGCATGATTTCGTACACGCCGGCGCGGCCGCGATAGCCGGTGTCGCGGCATTCCAGGCAGCCGATCGCCTGCTGCGCATTGCTCGGCAGCGGCGCTTGCCAGGGCCGGGTCAGGGTTTGCCAATCTTCATCTTCGAGCGTCAGCGGCGCCTTGCAGTGCGGGCACAAAGTGCGCACCAGACGCTGTGCCATGACGCCCAATACGGTCGCTTTGATCAGGTAATGCGGCACGCCGAGTTCGAGCAAACGGCTGATGGCGCTCGGCGCATCGTTGGTGTGCAGCGTCGACAGGACCAAGTGCCCGGTGAGCGCGGCCTGAATCGCCATTTCCGCAGTTTCCAGATCGCGGATCTCGCCGATCATGATGATATCCGGGTCCTGCCGCATCAGCGCGCGCACCCCGGCGGCGAAGGTCAGTTCGATGTTGTGCTGCACCTGCATCTGGTTGAAAGCCGGCTCGACCATTTCGATCGGGTCTTCGATGGTGCAGAGGTTAACCTCCGGCGTCGCCAGTTTTTTCAGCGTGGTGTACAGAGTGGTGGTCTTGCCCGAACCGGTCGGCCCGGTGACCAGAATGATGCCATTTGGCTGGCGGGTCATGTCCTGCCAGCGGCGCAGGTCGTCGGCGCTGAAACCCAACTGGTCGAAATTCTTCAGCAGCACTTCCGGATCGAAAATCCGCATGACCATTTTTTCGCCGAACGCCGTCGGCAAAGTCGACAGCCGCAGCTCCACTTCGCCGCCGTCCGGGGTCTTGGTCTTGACCCGGCCATCCTGGGGTTTGCGCTTTTCGGCGACGTTCATGCGGCCGAGGCTTTTCAGGCGGCTGACGATCGCCATGGTCACCTGCGGCGGGAATTGATAGACGTTGTGCAGCACGCCGTCGATGCGAAAGCGCACGGTGCCGTGCTCGCGGCGCGGTTCGATGTGGATATCGCTGGCGCGCTGCTGGAAGGCGTACTGGAACAGCCAGTCGACGATGTTGACGATGTGCGCGTCGTTGGCGTCCGGCTCCTGGTCGCTGGCGCCGAGGTTGAGCAGTTGTTCGAAGTTGCCGAGGTTGCCGCTTTGGGCGTCGGCATTGCTGGCACCGCTGACCGATTTGGCCAGCCGGAAAAACTCGACGCTGAAGCGTTGGATGTCGACCGGGTTGGCCACGACCCGTTTGATCGGCAGCTTCAATACGTGGGTCAGGTCAGCTTCCCAACCGCTGACGTAGGGCTGAGCGCTGGCCACGGTGACCGAGTCGCGGTCCACGGCGACGGCGAGAATCTTGTGACGCTGGGCGAAGGCATAGGACATCAGCGGCGTGATCGCCGCGACATTGATTTTCAGCGAATCAATGCGCAAATACGGCTGACCGGCCTGTTGCGCCAGCCACAGGGTCAGGCTTTCCAGATCCAGATGTTTGCCCGGACGGCTGAGGTCGTCGAGTTGCTGGCTGGCGATGAATTCCAGCGGATGCATCTGCCCGTGAGCAGCATGGCGACGGCGGGCATTGAGCGCCTGTTCCGCCGCGTCCTGGCAGATGAAGCCTTGGGCGACCAGTTCCCGTAATACATCGTTGAGGTCCAGCCAGCGGTCCTGAGTGACAAATTGAACGGACATGCGGCTTTCCTTTTTAAGCGTCATGCGCAAAAGGATAGTCGTGGCCCCGCTGACCGTTGGGCCACTACCCGACGAAGCCGTTGCCGGATTTGTCAGCCGGCAGCCTGGGCGGGCGCCTGCCACGCCGCGTCGGCGTTGTGCAGATCCACTGCGCAGACGCTGATCAGGTTACGCAGTTTCTCCGCGATCACTTGCGCCCGATGCCAACTCAGGCCGCTCATGAGCAGATCGATCGACAGCAGATCGTCCTGGCGCTGGACCTTGACCTGCTCCGGGGTCAGAAACTGCAAAGCGAACAGATTCAACACCCGCACCAGCAGATCCGGCTCGGCCTCGGCGAGGATCTGGTATTGCGCCAGGCAGTGGGCGTTGTTGACGTTCCAGACATCAGCGCGGGCGGCGGGGCTGTTTACGGCTTCAAGGTGCGGCATGGCGAGTCTCCAAAATCACTGGAGAAATTTTTACATTCGGTGCGAGGTATTTCTTGGCTATGATCGACGCCTAAACGGATTTATCGAAAGAGTTGATTCGTAAAAGCTGATCTTTGAGGATTTTTTATGCACAGCGAGCTGGACGCCTACGACCGCAAGATCCTCGCCTTGCTGCAGGAAGACGCTTCGCTGTCGAGCGCGCAGATCGCCGAGCAGGTCGGCTTGTCGCAATCGCCGTGCTGGCGGCGGATTCAGCGGATGAAGGAGGAGGGCATCATTCGCGGCCAGGTGACCTTGCTGGATCGCAAGAAGATCGGCCTGAACACGCAGATTTTTGCCGAGATCAAACTCAACGCTCATGGGCGTTCGAACTTCACCGAATTCACCGAGGCGATTCGCGGCTTTCCGGAAGTGCTGGAGTGTTATGTGCTGATGGGCGCGGTGGATTTCATGCTGCGCATTGTCGCGGCGGATATCGAGGCGTACGAGCGGTTCTTTTTCGAGAAGCTGTCGCTGGTGCCGGGGATACAGGAAGTGAATTCGATCGTGGCGCTGTCGGAGATCAAGTCCACCACCAGCCTGCCGGTCTAGTGCGGATGGCCTTCGTGGCGAGGGGATTTATCCCCGCTGGGCTGCGGAGCAGTCCCCGCTTGATCGTTCCCACGCTCCGCGTGGGAATGCAGCCCGGGACGCTCTGCGTCCCAAAGCGGACGCAGAGCGTCCATTGAGGCGTTCCCACGCAGAGCGTGGGAACGATCGGGTGGGAAGGTGTTTAGCTGCGCAGCAGGATTTTCCAGGCGCGGTTCTGGTACACCGCAATCGCCTGATGCTTGCGTGCATCGAGCAGTTCGTCGGTGATGGTCGGCTCGTTGGCCAGTTGCGCCAGTTTGTTCAGCTCACCGTACAGGCGATCCATTTCCGGGATGTCCAGCACGTTGCGCGCTTGGTGCAACCAGACCTGAATGCGTTCGATACGCGGCAGTTGTTCAGCAAGATCTTCCGGCTGCTGCTGATAGCGTTGCAGCTGCAGAGCAGTGGCTTCTTCGCCCAGCAGACGCGGCAACCAGCTGTGCAGTTGCGCGTCACCCTGACGGTTGCCACGGGTGTTGCGGTCGGCAGTCCAGGTGCGGGCCAGCAGCCAGCGTGAAGCGTTCAGCGAGAACTGGCCCCAGCGCGGGTCTTCCAGCTCTTCGAGGAACTGCTCAGGCGCGGCCTTGCGCACGTCTTCGTCCTCGATGCCGACCTGCACCAACGGGCGCCAGTCTTCGAGCAAGGCATCGAGGGTCACGCGCAAATCGTGGGTCGACTGACGCGGCGCCGCCTGGCCGAGGCTGCTGAGCAGGGCGCGCATTTCCGCGAGGTTCTCGACCCAGTCCTGCAACAGGCGCCAGTGGCCGTTGAAGCGATATTGTTCGGCCAGACGCTGGCTGCTGCCGAGCAAATGCCAGCTCAGCGCGGCGAAGGCGTCGTCGAGACGGGTTTCGCTGGTCAGTTGCGGCGCCGGGAGGCTCAGCGAGTAGCTGTTGGCGTCGTGCAGACGATAACCGCGCTCGGCCTTGCTGATATCGCATGGCATCAGCGCCAGGGTTTCGGCCAGTTCGGCAGCCAGTTCCAGCAACGCGGCAGGCTCGCCTTCGCGCAGCTCCAGTTCCAGCTCGCAGATTTCTTCCTTCTGTTTGCCAACCACCACGTGACCGAGGTCCAGCGCGGCTTCGATGACCACTTTGGTCTTGCCACGGCCCCAGGCGATTTCGGCGCGCTCGCGGACGAAATCGGTGGTGAAGATCGGCTTGAGGGTTTTCTTGTCCAGCTCGGCCAGTGCCTCGGGCCAGCATTCGCCGTCGAGTTTCTTCACGTCGAGCTTGGCTTTCGCCAGTTTCCAGTCGTACTCGTTACGCTCGGACAGGCCGGCGACGCTTTGGCCACGGGTCTTGAGGGTCTGAATCACTTCGTCACCGTCCTTGCGCAGGCGCAGGGCGACTTTGGCCTGGGCGAGGTCGCGCTCGGGGGTGTCGAAGTACTGGTTCATCAACTCACGGCGTTCCCAGCCACTTTTGTTGCGTTTCTTCAGCAGCGGGTGCTCGCGCAGGGCAGCGAGGGTTTCGCGGCTGACGCGGAGTTTGATTTCAGTTTCTTTTTGCATGGCCGGAACATCCAGAATCGGGAGCGCAGCCGGGGGAATGTGTGGCTGCCAAGGCCGTGCAGTGTACAGGAGTCAAACTTCCTACGCCCTGCGGCGGTTTATTCCGCGCGCCGGATGGTTCTATAGTGGGCCTCAATCCGGGACCTGGAGTCAGTGATGCCATTGCCGTCCATGCAAGACCAGTTCGCCGCGCTGATTGCCGCGCCATCGGTCAGCTGTACCCAACCGAACCTGGACCAGTCCAACCGCGCCGTCATCGATCTGCTGGCGGGCTGGCTTGGTGACCTGGGTTTCAGCTGCGATATCCAGCAGGTCAGCCCCGGCAAATTCAATCTGCTCGCCAGTTTCGGCAGCGGCCCCGGCGGCCTGGTGCTGGCCGGGCACAGCGACACCGTGCCGTACGACGACGCGTTGTGGCAGACCGACCCGCTGAAGCTCACCGAAGTCGACGGTCGCTGGGTCGGACTGGGCAGCTGCGACATGAAGGGCTTTTTTGCGCTGATCATCGAAGCCGTACGGCCGCTGCTCGATCAGCCGTTCAAGCAACCGCTGCTGATCCTCGCCACCTGCGACGAAGAAAGCTCGATGTCCGGCGCCCGCGCACTGGCCGAGGCCGGGCAACCGTTGGGCCGTGCGGCGGTGATCGGCGAGCCGACCGGGCTCAAGCCGATCCGCATGCACAAAGGCATCATGATGGAGCGCATCGACATTCTCGGGCAGAGCGGCCACTCGTCTGATCCGCGTCTGGGCCACAGCGCGCTTGAAGCGATGCACGATGCCATCGGCGAACTGCGTGGTTTGCGCCTGTTGTGGCAGCGCGAATTCAGCAATCCACAATTCAGCGTGCCGCAACCGACGATGAACTTCGGTTGCATTCATGGCGGCGACAATCCCAATCGCATCTGCGGCCAGTGTTCGCTGGAGTTCGACCTGCGGCCGCTGCCGGGCATGGACCCGAACCTGCTGCGTGCGGAAATCCTGCGCAAGCTCAACCCGGTGGCCGAGCGGCACAAGGTGAAGATCGACTACCGACCGCTGTTCCCGGAAGTGCCGCCGTTCGAACAGTCAGAGGATGCCGAACTGGTGCGCATCGCCGAAAAGCTCACCGGCCATCGCGCCGAAGCAGTAGCGTTCGGCACCGAAGCGCCTTATCTTCAGCGCCTCGGCTGCGAAACCATCGTCCTCGGCCCCGGCGACATTGCCTGCGCGCATCAACCCGGCGAGTACCTTGAAATGTCACGTTTGCAGCCTACCGTGCATCTGATTCGGCAGTTGATTGAACATTACTGCCTGACGACAGACGAACGATGATGGCCCTGTGAGGGAGCGAGCCTGCTCGCGAAAGCGTTTTGTCAGTCGCCATTGATGAACCTGATCCACCGTTTTCGCGAGCAGGCTCGCTGCCACAGGGTTAAATGTCTTGCATCAACCCGGTAAATTGTCTGCACCACAACCCGTATTCATGAGGAGAGCGCGCGTGTCGCCAAGCCTGTTCCGACGATAACCATCAGCCCGCTGTGCGTTTTTCGTTTCGCCCCTTCTTTCGGCTGCTCTTTATTACAGGCCCAGGTTCATGCCCGAATACGTCAATTGGCTTCGCCACGCGTCCCCTTACATCAATGCCCACCGCGATTGCACCTTCGTCGTCATGCTGCCCGGCGACGGCGTCGAGCATCCGAATTTCGGCAATATCGTCCACGACCTGGTCTTGCTGCACAGCCTCGGCGTGCGTCTGGTGCTGGTGCACGGCTCGCGCCCGCAGATCGAAACCCGCCTCGCCGCCCGTGGCCTGACCCCGCATTACCATCACGGCATGCGCATCACCGATGCCGCGACGCTGGAATGTGTGATCGACGCGGTCGGCCAGTTGCGCATCGCCATCGAAGCGCGCCTGTCGATGGACATGGCCTCGTCGCCGATGCAGGGCTCGCGCCTGCGCGTGGCCAGCGGCAACCTCGTCACCGCGCGGCCGATCGGTGTGCTCGAAGGTGTCGACTATCACCACACCGGCGAAGTGCGTCGGGTCGACCGCAAGGGCATCAATCGCCTGCTCGATGAGCGCTCGATCGTATTGCTGTCGCCGCTGGGCTATTCGCCGACCGGCGAAATCTTCAACCTTGCCTGCGAAGACGTCGCCACCCGCGCCGCGATTGATCTGGGCGCGGACAAGCTGCTGTTGTTCGGCGCCGAGCTCGGCCTGATCGACGAAAACGGCAAGCTGGTACGCGAACTGCGTCCGCAACAAGTGCCGGCCCATTTGCAGCGTCTGGGCATGAGCAACTATCAAGCGGAGTTGCTCGATGCCGCCGCCGAAGCCTGCCGTGGCGGCGTGGCGCGCAGTCATATCGTCAGTTACGTCGAAGACGGCGCACTGCTGACCGAGCTGTTCACCCGTGACGGTGGCGGTACGCTGGTGGCGCAGGAGCAATTCGAATTGGTGCGCGAGGCGGCGATTGAAGACGTCGGCGGTTTGCTCGACCTGATCAGTCCGCTGGAAGAGCAGGGCATTCTGGTGCGCCGCTCGCGGGAAGTGCTGGAGCGCGAGATCGAGCAGTTCAGCGTGGTCGAGCGCGAAGGCATGATCATCGCCTGTGCGGCGCTGTATCAGATTGCCGACTCCGATGCCGGTGAACTGGCGTGTCTGGCGGTGAATCCGGAATACCGCCATGGCGGACGCGGCGACGAATTGCTCGAACGCATTGAAACCCGCGCGCGGGCGCAGGGTTTGAAAACCCTGTTCGTACTCACCACGCGCACCGCGCACTGGTTCCGCGAGCGCGGATTCGAGCCGAGCAGCGTGGAACGCCTGCCAGCGGCACGGGCGTCGCTGTACAACTATCAGCGCAACTCGAAGATCTTCGAAAAGACCCTCTGAACAACAGCGAGGTCTGTGGCGAGGGGATTTATCCCCGCTGGACTGCGCAGCAGTCCCCTAGCATTTCCAAGTGAAAACATAGGGGGTCGCTACGCGACCCAGCGGGGATAAATACCCTCACCACAGGGTTCTGCATTCAGTCAGTGATGAATTTGGCGCTGACGTACGGCGAATAATCAGGCAGCACCGTCTCGACCTTGCCTTGTTACTTCAGGAATTTCGCCGTTTCGGCAATGGCCTTGGCGGTGCCGCCGTCCAGCAGCTCCGTGGTTTGCTGCGCCTTGGCATCCGGGAACGCCGAACCGGCCAGCAGTTCCGGCACATCTGCTGCGTTGGCACCGGTCAATTTGGCGATTTTCTGCACAGGCACCGAGTCGGCCGTCCAGCTGTCTTTGTGTGCGGCGTAATCAGCGAACGAGTCCAGGGTGACCTTGGCAAACTTGGCCACGACCTCGGGATGCTTCTCGGCAAAGTCTTTGCGCGCCACCCACACCTCGAAGGTCGGCGCACCCCACTGGCCGACCTGGGCGGCGTCGGTCAGGGTCTTGCCGGTCTTGCGGATCTCGCCCAGCGCCGGCGACCAGACAAACGCCCCGTCAATGTCGCCACGCTTCCACGCGGCGGCGATTTCCGCCGGTTGCAGGTTGACCACCTTGACTTGCGAAGTATTCAGGCCCCAGTGCTTCAGCGCCCCAAGCAGACTGTAGTGCGAGGTCGACACGAACGGCGTGGCGATGGTCTTGCCGACCAGATCCTGCGGTTTGTCGATGCCGCTGCCGTTGCGCACCACCAAGGCTTCGGCGGCATTAATCTGCGCCGAAACGATAAACGCCACGATCGGCAGATTGCGTGAAGCAGCTGCTGCCAGTGGGCTTGAGCCAAGGTTGCCGATCTGCACGTCGCCAGAAGCAATGGCAGTGACGACTTCCGGGCCGCTGTTGAAACGACGCCAGTCGATCTTCTCGCCGATGGTTTTTTCATAGACACCATCGGCCTGCGGCACTTTGCTCGGATCGATCCCGGTCTGGTAGCCGACCGTCAGACCGGCGGCATGTGCGGAAAAAGAAAACAGTGCCGACACACAAACTGTAACAAATTGACTTGATAGTGCGCGTTTCGCCATGATGCGTCGCCTTTTCGATGGGATTTGCCGTGTTGGGAGTACGGCAAAGCTAATCGATCTAAAAAAAGGTCAACAAATACCATTTAGGAATGAGCTTAGGCGCCGATACGCTGTTTCCTGGCGTGGATGGCCATTAATGGGCCATATACCCGAATGGTATGAAAAAGAATGAATAAATTCTTTTTGGGATTATCAGGAAGTCTTTACGCTGCAGGGACCCAATCACTTGCGATTAGACGATGGTCGTAGACATACAAGGTTACGATTGACTTGGCAGTCACGGTCTGGCGCTAATCGCGCATCTTAGGATTCAGGGCAAATCGACCCCGAACCAGGAACACAAGAATTAGAACGAGAGGAGCGATACATGAACAAGTCCACCTTGGCCCTGGCTGTGGCCGTTGGGGTTATGGCGCAGCAGGCAGGCGCCGCCGGTTTCATAGAAGACAGCAAGGCTACTCTGGGTCTGCGTAACTTCTATATCAACACTGACAACCGTGACGGCGCTGGCGCCAACAAAAACGAGGAGTGGGGCCAAGGCTTCGATCTGCGTTTCATCTCCGGTTACACCCAAGGCACCGTAGGTTTCGGTCTCGACGCCATCGGCCTGCTCGGCATCCGTCTTGATTCGGGCGGCGGCACCAACGGCAACAGCGGCACCGCTTACGGCGGCACCGTGTTCCCGAGCGAGTCCAACGGTAAAGCCGTGGACAACTTCTCCAGCCTGGGTCTGACTGCCAAAGCCAAGATCTCCCAGACTGAATTGAAGCTCGGCACCCTGCAGCCAAAATTGCCGGTAATCGTCACCAACGACGGTCGCCTGCTGCCACAAACCTGGCAGGGCGGTCAGATCACTTCCGGCGAGATCAAGGACCTGACCCTGGTCGGTGGTCAGATCGAAGCGGTAAAAGGTCGTAACTCCAGCAACAACGAAAACCTCTCGATCGGTGGTGCCAACTCCCGTGGCACGGCTTTCCGCGACAGCAACAAATTCATCTACGCCGGTGGCGACTACAAGATCACCAAAGACCTGACCGCCCAGTACTACTACGGCAATCTGGAAGATTTCTACAAGCAGCATTTCCTCGGTCTGGTACACAACTGGTCGATCGGCCCGGGTGTGTTGAAATCTGACCTGCGTTACTTCAACAGCTCCGACGACGGCAAGAACGGCACTGACTCGGCTTACTACAGCTCGGGTAACTACACCGGTTTCCGTAACGGCCGTGGTGAAGTCGACAACAACCTGTACAGCGGCCTGTTCCTGTACACCGTTGCCGGCCACACCTTCGGTGGCGGTTACCAGGTTTCCAACGGCAGCAGCGACTTCCCTTGGCTGAACCAGGGTGACGGTTCGTCGAACTACACCATTACCGACATGCAGATCCAGAAGTTCGGCCGCGCCGGCGAGAAAACCTGGCAGGCTCGTTACTCCTATGACTTCGCCAAGGTCGGCGTACCTGGCTTGACGGCGGGTGTGGTCTACCTCAAAGGCGACAGCATCGACACCGTTGGCGCCAACGGTCGCGAGAGCGCTTCGAACCGCTCCGAGTGGGAACGCGACTTCACCATCGGTTACGTAGTACCGGAAGGCCCGTTCAAGAACGTCGGCCTGATGTGGAAAAACGCTGTATGGCGCACCGACCTGCCGAACACCCGTTCGCAGGACGAAAACCGCCTGATCGTCAGCTACTCGATCCCGCTGCTGTAATAGCGCCCGAGCAACTGAAGCAAAAAAAGCCCCGTCCGTCATCGCGCCGGGCGGGGCTTTTGCGTTTCGAGTCAGGCTCACCCCCGTAAGCCCTTCTCGATTTCCCTCTTTGCTGCAACTCAAGGCCTTCTCGAACCTTGCAACCGATGTTCGTCGCGATGCAGGCCGGTGTCCAATGAACAGATCTTTAATATTCCCGAATCATCTAGATATCTATTTATTTATTCTTTTTCACGCTGATTGATCCCGAGCTACAGTTGTTGTCTCCCATCCCTCATCAGGAGCAGCACCATGAGCCTCAGACTCGGCGACATCGCCCCCGATTTCGAACAAGACTCCAGCGCCGGCAAGATTCGTTTCCACGAATGGCTGGGCGATAGCTGGGGCGTGCTGTTTTCCCATCCGGCGGACTTCACCCCGGTGTGCACCACCGAGCTGGGTTTCACCGCCAAGCTCAAGGATGAGTTCAGCAAACGCGGCGTCAAAGCCATCGCGCTGTCGGTCGACCCGGTGGACTCGCACCACAAGTGGATCGAGGACATCAACGAAACCCAGAACACTATCGTCAATTTCCCGATCCTGGCCGATGCCGATCGCAAGGTCTCCGATCTCTACGACCTGATCCACCCGAACGCCAACGACACCCTGACCGTACGTTCACTGTTCGTCATCGATCCGAACAAGAAGATTCGTCTGACCATCACCTATCCGGCGAGCACCGGGCGCAACTTTCACGAGATCCTGCGGGTGATCGATTCGCTGCAGCTCACCGACAACTACAAGGTCGCCACCCCGGCGAACTGGCAGGATGGTGAAGAGGTGGTGATCGTGCCGTCGCTCAAGGATGAGGACGAGATAAAGCAGCGCTTCCCGAAAGGCTATCGCGCGGTGAAGCCGTACCTGCGCCTGACGCCGCAGCCGAACAAATAACCTTCCCAATGATCGTTCCCACGCTCCGCGTGGGAATGCCGCCCGTGACGCTCCGCGTCACAGTGGACGCGGAGCGTCCATGGATTCATTCCCACGCAGAGCGTGGGAACGATCTTCGTGTGACTACAACGCAGGGGAATTTCGGCCGTTTCGACGGCCTTTTTTTTCGCCTGGATTCTGCTCAGCGGTATATCTCTTAAATGCATAAACAAATGAATAAATATGATTTATGGATATATAAATCAGCTGGTAAGGTCACTGCCATTGAAGCGAGATCGCAGCCTGCGAATCGCCTGTAACGCTTAAAGGAATCTCTGCAATGCTGGTCGTCTCACTCGGTGGCAGCCCCAGCCTGCGCTCCCGTTCCGGGGTGCTGCTGGAGCGTTCGCAACGCTGGTTGCAACAGCAAGGGGTGGAAGTGGTGAGTTATCAGGTGCGGGACTTCCCGGCCGAGGATCTGCTCCACGCGCGCTTCGACAGCCCGAAGGTCCTCGACCTGCTGCAACAGATCGCAAACGCCGATGGCCTGCTGATCGCCACGCCGGTGTACAAGGCCTCGTTTTCCGGAGCGCTGAAGACCCTGCTGGATCTGCTGCCGGAGCGTGCCTTGAATCACAAGGTAGTCTTGCCGATGGCTACCGGCGGCAGCATCGCCCACATGCTGGTGGTCGATTACGCCCTCAAGCCTGTGCTGTCGGCACTCAAAGCGCAGGAAATGCTTCAGGGCATTTTCGCCGAGGACAGCCAGATCGCTTATGGCGAAGGCAGTGCCGCCGCGCAACTGGCGCCGGCCCTGGAGCAACGCTTGCACGAGGCCCTGGACCAGTTCATCGGCGCCATGGCGCGCCGGCCGAAACCGCTGGAGCCAGGCCTGCTGAACGAACGTTTGTTGAGTGCTCGCTGGAGCATTTAAGCCTCATCGAAATTTGAAGTACTGGCCTTACTCGCCCGCCAACGGGCAAGCAGGTGCAGCCACAACCCAACAGCAAAAAGGAGAGCGCTATGCGCACTGTATTTTTGCGTCGTGGTCTGGTCGCTCTGTTTGCTGCGGCTGTCACCTTCGGCGCCATCACCCAAGCTCAAGCCGAGACATTGCGGATCGGTTATCAGAAGTACGGCACACTGGTGCTGCTCAAAGCCAAGGGCACGCTGGAAAAACGCCTCGCCGCGCAAGGCGTCGACGTGCAATGGACTGAGTTTCCCGGCGGCCCGCAGCTGCTCGAAGGCCTCAACGTCGGCTCGATCGATTTCGGCGTGACCGGCGAAACCCCGCCGGTTTTCGCCCAAGCCGCTGGCGCGGATCTGCTCTACGTCGCCTATGAACCGCCAGCGCCGAACAGCGAAGCGATCCTCGTACCGAAAGACTCGCCGATCAAATCGGTGGCCGATCTCAAAGGCAAGAAAGTCGCCCTGAACAAAGGCTCCAACGTGCACTACCTGCTGGTGCGTGCACTGGAAGACGCCGGCCTCAAGTACAGCGATATTCAGACCGTGTTCCTGCCTCCGGCCGATGCCCGCGCTGCGTTCGAACGTGGCAGTGTCGACGCCTGGGTCATCTGGGATCCGTATCAGGCCGCTGCCGAGAAACAACTGCAAGCGCACACCCTGCGTGACGGCAAAGGCATCGTCGACAACCACCAGTTCTATCTCGCGACCAAACCTTACGCGCAGAAAAATCCCGAGGTGATCAAGACCCTCGTCGAAGAAGTGCGCGCGGTGGGTGAATGGTCGCAAGCCAATCCCGAAGACGTGACGCAACAGGTCGCGCCACTGCTTGGCCTGCCGGCGGACATCACCCTGACCTCGGTGAAACGCCAGGGCTACGGTGCGCTGTTCCTGACCCCGGAAGTGGTCGCTGCGCAACAGAAAATCGCCGACACGTTCTTCCAGCTCAAGCTGATTCCCAAGCCGTTGAGCATCAAGGATGTGATCTGGACCCCGCCGGCCGCTGTGGCCCAAAGCTCCCAAGCCCAGTAATTCGAATCCACAAGGAGACCACTCCATGAGCCTCAACATCTTCTGGTTCCTGCCGACCCACGGCGACGGCCATTACCTTGGCACCGCCGAAGGCGCCCGCGCGGTTGATCACGGTTATCTGCAACAGGTCGCGCAAGCGGCGGATCGTCTGGGTTTTGGCGGGGTGCTGATTCCCACCGGGCGCTCCTGCGAAGACTCGTGGCTGGTGGCAGCCTCGTTGATTCCGGTGACCCAGCGCCTGAAGTTTCTGGTCGCCCTGCGCCCCGGGATCATTTCCCCGACGGTCGCGGCGCGCCAGGCAGCGACGCTGGATCGTTTGTCCGGCGGGCGTGCCCTGTTCAATCTGGTGACTGGTGGCGACCCGGAAGAACTGGCTGGCGACGGTCTGTTCCTCAACCATGAGGAACGCTATCAGGCCTCGGTGGAATTCACCCGCATCTGGCGCCGAGTGCTGGAAGGCGAAACCGTCGATTACGACGGCGAGCACATCAGCGTGAAGGGCGCGAAGCTGCTCTATCCGCCGATCCAGCAACCGCGTCCGCCGCTGTATTTTGGTGGCTCCTCCGAAGCGGCGCAGGATCTGGCCGCCGAGCAAGTCGAGATGGTGCTGACCTGGGGCGAGCCGCCGGCCGCGGTGGCCGAGAAGATCGCACAAGTCCGGGCCAAGGCCGCCAAACTCGGCCGTACCGTGCGCTTCGGCATTCGTCTGCATGTGATCGTCCGTGAAACCAATGCCGAAGCCTGGCAGGCTGCGGACCGGCTGATCTCGCATCTGGACGACGACACCATCCAGCGTGCCCAGGCGTCGCTGGCGCGTTTCGACTCGGTCGGCCAGCAACGCATGGCCGCGCTGCACGGCGGCAGCCGCGACAACCTCGAAGTCAGCCCGAACCTCTGGGCCGGAGTGGGTCTGGTGCGCGGCGGTGCCGGTACCGCGCTGGTCGGCGATGGCCCGACTGTGGCGGCGCGGGTCAAGGAATACGCGGATCTGGGCATCGACACCTTCATCTTCTCCGGTTATCCACACCTCGAAGAATCGTATCGCGTGGCAGAGCTGCTGTTCCCGCACCTCGACGTCGAGCGCCCGGAACTGCCGAAGAGCGCCGGTTATGTCAGCCCGTTCGGCGAGATGGTCGCCAACGACATCCTGCCCAAAGCCGCATCGCAGAGCTGAGGCGCGGCCATGAACAAATTTATCCACAGCCTCGCGCCTTGGGCGTTGCCGGTGTTGCTGCTGGCGGTGTGGCAGTTGTCGGTGTCGGCGGGCTGGTTATCGACACGGATTCTGCCGGCACCGGTGGCAGTGATCGAAGCCGGCGTCAGTCTGGTACGCAGCGGCGAGATCTGGACGCACCTGGCGATCAGCGGCTGGCGCGCGGCACTCGGTTTTACCATCGGCGGCAGCATTGGTCTGGTGCTGGGTTTCATCACCGGCCTGTCGAAGTGGGGCGAGCGCCTGCTCGACAGCTCGGTGCAGATGATCCGCAACGTGCCGCATCTGGCGCTGATTCCGCTGGTGATCCTGTGGTTCGGGATCGACGAGTCAGCGAAGATTTTTCTGGTGGCGCTGGGCACCTTGTTTCCGATTTACCTGAACACGTATCACGGCATCCGCAACGTCGACCCGGCGCTGGTGGAGATGGCGCGCAGTTATGGCCTGAGCGGTTTCAGCCTGTTCTGGCAGGTGATTCTGCCGGGTGCGTTGCCGTCGATTCTGGTTGGCGTGCGCTTCGCTTTGGGCTTCATGTGGCTGACGCTGATCGTCGCTGAAACCATCTCGGCCAGCTCCGGCATCGGCTATCTGGCGATGAACGCTCGAGAGTTCTTGCAGACCGACGTGGTGGTGCTGGCGATCCTGCTTTACGCGGTGCTCGGCAAACTCGCCGACCTCGCTGCCCGTGGACTTGAGCGTGTGTGGCTGCGCTGGCATCCGGCCTATCAGGTTGCCAAGGGATGTGCGGCATGACCGCTCAACAACCTCCACGCTTGTTGCGCGGGATTCCACTGGCGGTGCGCAACCTGCAGAAAACCTTCGGCGCGCGGCAGGTGCTGCGCGACATCGATCTGCACATTCCGGCGGGGCAGTTTGTCGCCGTGGTCGGGCGCAGCGGTTGTGGCAAGAGCACGTTCTTGCGCTTGCTCGCCGGCCTCGATCAACCCACTGGCGGCGAGCTGCTGGCCGGCTCCGCGCCGCTCAGCCAGGCGCGCGACGATACGCGGCTGATGTTCCAGGAAGCGCGGCTGCTGCCGTGGAAAAGGATCATCGACAATGTCGGTCTCGGCCTCAAGGGCAACTGGCGCCAACAAGCGCTGGATGCACTGGACGCAGTGGGTCTGGCCGATCGCGCCAATGAGTGGCCTGCGGCGTTGTCCGGTGGCCAGAAGCAGCGCGTGGCGCTAGCCCGGGCGCTGATCCACCAGCCGCGTCTGCTGCTGCTCGACGAACCGCTCGGCGCACTGGATGCCCTGACCCGCATCGAGATGCAGCAACTGATCGAACGGCTGTGGCAGCAACACGGTTTTACCGTGCTGCTGGTGACCCACGACGTCAGCGAAGCGGTGGCGATTGCCGATCGGGTGATCCTGATCGAGGACGGCGAAGTCGGCCTCGACCTGCACGTCGATCTGCCGCGCCCGCGTGTCCGTGGCTCGCATCGTCTCGCCGCACTGGAAACCGAAGTGCTCAACCGTGTTCTGTCCCTGCCCGGCGAACCGCCGGCGCCGGAACCCGTTTCACCCCTGCCTACGCAACTGCGTTGGGCGCAATGAAGCAGCTGCAAGCTTCAAGCTACAAGCCGCAAGAACAAGCCTGGTGCTTTTACTTGCAGCTTATAGCTTGCCGCTTGCAGCTCATTTCGATCCTAGGAGAAATGCCATGACTATCAAAGCCATCAACGTGCGCAACCAGTTCAAAGGCTCGATCAAGGAAATCGTCCTCGGCGACGTGCTGTCGGAAATCGACGTGCAGACCGCTTCGGGCATCGTCACTTCGGTGATCACTACCCGCTCTGTGAAAGAGCTGGAGCTGGTGGTCGGCAGCGAAGTGATCGCCTTTGTGAAATCCACCGAGGTATCGATCGCCAAGTTGTAAGCCGGTGAACAAAAAACAACCCCGGAGGGTGTGAGCCCTGCGGGGTTTTTTGTGCCTGTCGATCGTTCCCATGCTCCGCGTGGGAATGCCTCTAGGGACGCTCCGCGTCCAGTGACGCGGAGCGTCACGGGCTGCATTCCTTTGCTGCGCGTGGGAACGATCATGTCTCAGCGCTTGGGTAGATACGGCGGCAGATACAACCCGATATAGGCATCAAACACGCGCATCCCTTCCTCGGCCATGCGCGGGGTGATCTGCCCGTGCTGCTGCACCGAACGAGCATAGACCCGGTCGCCCAGTTCCATCGCCAGGGCAAACACATCGACATCGTCCGGCAGCCTCGGCAACTCGAAATGCTGGTCGAACAGCTTGTGCATCAGGTCGCCCAGTTCCAGATCGTGCTGGCGGTCGGCCTGGGTCACTTCGGTCAGGCCGTGTTGCGCCAGGATCAATTGCCGCGCGGCCGCATCCTGGTCGTAGATCTCCAGCATGCGCTGTTCGACCAGTCGCGACAGATCACGCCAGTCACGCAAAGCATCGTGATCGATCGGCGCTTGCAGGCAAGCGCGGAAGGCTGCGTGGACATCGGCGGTCAGCGCTTCGAGCAGCGCCGGTACGCTGGCGAAGAAGTGATACACGGAGGAGGGCGGAATCTGCGCGCGCTCGGCGACGCTGTAGATCGACAGACTGGCCACGCCCTCGGCCGCCAGCAGCGTGCGCGCGGCATCGAGGATCGAATCGATCCGCGCCTGACTGCGGGCACGGGGTTTGCGGACGGTGGCGGGACGCGTCATGGAAGTCTCCTGCGGGGCAGCGGGCATTGTACGAGGCGGTTCAGGTGTTGTCTGCCAGTACCCTGTGGCGAGGGGATTTAGCGAAACGTCGCACCGCCCCGTTCGGCTGCGCAGCAGTCGTAAACCCTGAGAGCCGGGTATTCCTGACGCACCGAGTGGGATGGATTTGGGGCTGCTTCGCAACCCAACGGGGATAATTCCCCTCGCCACAGGTTTTGTGTTCGGCCATAAAAAAACGCCGCTGGCTGAATCAGCCAACGGCGTTTTTTTGAAGCTGCAAACCATTTAAACGGTATGCAGATACCAGTTGTACTCAAGGTCGGAGATGGAGTGTTCGAACTCCTCCAGCTCGCTTTCCTTGCAGGCGACGAAGATATCGATGTACTTCGGATCGATGTACTTGGCCATCACCTCGCTGTCGTCCAGCTCGCGCAGGGCATCGCGCAAGTTGTTCGGCAGGCTCTGTTCGTTCTGCTCGTAGCTGTTGCCTTCGACAGGCGCGCCCGGTTCGATCTTGTTGACCAGGCCGTGGTGCACGCCGGCCAGTACCGAAGCCATCAGCAGGTACGGGTTGGCGTCGGCGCCGGCCACGCGGTGCTCGATACGGACGGCATCGGCAGAGCCGGTCGGTACGCGAATCGCCACGGTGCGGTTGTCCAGGCCCCAGCACGGCGAGTTCGGTACGTAGAACTGCGCGCCGAAGCGACGGTAGGAGTTGACGTTCGGGCAGAGGAAAGCCATCTGCGCCGGCAGGGTCTCGAGCACACCGCCGATCGCGTGACGCAGCGCGGCGTTCTGCTCGGGATCCTCGCTGGCAAAAATGTTTTTGCCGGCTTTGTCCAGAATCGAAATGTGTACGTGCAGACCATTGCCCGCCTGGCCCGGATACGGCTTGGCCATGAAGGTGGTGTCCATTTCATGGTCGTAGGCGATGTTCTTGATCAGACGCTTGAGCAGGACGGCGTAGTCGCAGGCCTTGATCGGATCGGCGACGTGGTGCAGGTTCACTTCGAACTGCGCCGGGGCACTTTCCTTGACGATCGCATCGGCCGGGATGCCTTGCTCTTTGGCACCTTCCAGAATGTCCTGGAGGCAGTCGACGTATTCGTCGAGGTCGTCGATCAGGTAGACCTGCGTCGAGTGCGGGCGTTTGCCGGAGATCGGCGAGCGTGGCGGCTGCGGACGGCCGTTCACGTTTTCCTGGTCGATCAGGTAGAACTCGAGTTCGAAGGCGGCGCAGATGGTCAGGCCGAGCTCGTCGAACTTGGTCACCACCTGGCGCAGCACTTCACGGGGATCGGCGAAGAACGGATCGCCTTCGAGTTCGTGCATGGTCATCAACAGCTGCGCGGTCGGGCGCTTCTGCCATGGCTCGTTGCACAGGGTATCGGGGATCGGATAGCAGATGCGATCGGCATCGCCGATGTCCAGGCCCAGCCCGGTGCTTTCCACCGTGGAGCCATTGATATCCAGAGCAAATAGAGAGGCCGGCAGGTTGATGCCTTTCTCGTAAACCTTGTGGAGGCTGGTGCGTTCGATGCGCTTGCCGCGCACCACACCATTCATATCCGCAATCAGAAGGTCAACGTACAGAACCTCAGGATGTTCCTTAAGGAACGCGTTCGCTTCGTTAAGCTGAACGGCACGCGGGGGTACCGACATGATGCAACACCTTTGTTGTTAAAAATATCAATCATTGATCTTTTCTGGTTTCAGTCAACCCGAACGGCCTCCCGAAGTCAAGCGAGGCCTTTTTTGCCCCGAAAAAGCGCTTGAAGGGCATTTATGGGGCACTTTGGGGCGTTTTTTCAAACCTTGAACGTTGCTCAGCTGCGGGCTTGAGCAGGCCGTGTTGTATTTTTTACGGGGGTGTTGTGTAAAAAAATGAACAAGGCTAAGCTCCGGTCAAACCCATAACAGCAATAATACCGGGGTGCTTCATGTCTCGCCTGCCGTTAATCGGCATCACCGACTGCTCGCAACAGTCCGGTCTGCATGCTCATCACATCAGTGGCGATCAATCCGTCCGTAGCGCAGCCAGCAAGGCGCGCAGCCTGTTGACGACACGCTCGCCAACATCCGGCAAAACGGCAGCGTCCGATATTCTGGACGTCGAGCACAGCATCCGCTTTATGGCGTCTCCTTTCACTATAGAACTCTTTCCCTCCCAAAGCCCGTGCCGCACTCAGCGTCATGCTTGTGATTCTGCACGTTCGCAAAGTGCACGGGAAATGCAACGCCAGCGTCAAGGGCAGGTAAGCTCCTCTTTCATTGTCTATGCGCGGTGCCAGGCGTAAGCCGGCACTGCGCGAGCAAGCCCCCTTTAACGCGACGCCGCAAGCGTCAAAATTGCCTGACATCGCGTCAGGAGACTCAGCCCAGAGGCATTTATGAGTAACAACCTCGACCAGCTCACCGATTGGTTGAAAGACCGCAAGATCACAGAAGTCGAATGCATGATCGGCGACTTGACCGGTATTACCCGGGGCAAGATTTCGCCGACCAACAAGTTCATCGCCGAGAAAGGCATGCGTCTGCCGGAGAGCGTGCTGCTGCAGACCGTGACCGGCGACTACGTCGAAGACGACATCTATTACGAACTGCTCGACCCGGCCGACATTGACATGATCTGCCGCCCCGACCAGAACGCCGTGTACCTGGTGCCGTGGGCCATAGAGCCGACCGCGCAGGTGATCCACGACACCTACGACAAGCAAGGCAACCCGATCGAGCTGTCGCCGCGCAACGTCCTCAAGAAAGTTTTGAAGCTGTATGCCGACAAGGGCTGGCAGCCGATCGTGGCGCCGGAAATGGAGTTCTACCTGACCAAGCGCAGCGACGACCCCGACTATCCGTTGCAGCCGCCGATCGGCCGCTCGGGCCGTCCGGAAATCGGCCGGCAGTCGTTCTCCATTGAAGCGGCCAACGAATTCGACCCGCTGTTCGAAGACGTCTACGACTGGTGCGAATTGCAGGAGCTGGACCTCGACACGCTGATCCACGAGGACGGCACGGCGCAGATGGAAATCAACTTCCGTCACGGTGACGCCCTGTCGCTGGCCGATCAGATTCTGGTGTTCAAGCGCACCATGCGCGAAGCCGCGCTCAAGCACGACGTGGCAGCGACATTCATGGCCAAGCCGATGACCGGCGAGCCGGGCAGCGCCATGCACCTGCACCAGAGCATCATCGACATTCAGACCGGCAAGAACGTCTTCTCCAACGAAGACGGGACCATGAGCCAGTTGTTCCTGCACCACATCGGTGGTCTGCAAAAATTGATCCCCGAGCTGTTGCCGCTGTTCGCACCGAACGTCAACTCGTTCCGCCGCTTCCTCCCGGATACTTCGGCACCGGTGAACGTCGAGTGGGGTGAAGAAAACCGCACCGTCGGCCTACGCGTACCGGATGCCGGCCCGCAGAACCGCCGCGTGGAAAACCGCCTGCCGGGCGCCGACGCCAACCCGTACCTGGCGATCGCCGCGAGCCTGCTCTGCGGCTACATCGGCATGGTCGAGGGCCTGAATCCGAGCGCGCCTGTGGTCGGCCGTGGATACGAGCGCCGCAACCTGCGCCTGCCGCTGACCATCGAGGACGCGCTGGAGCGTATGGAAAACAGCGCGACCATCGAGAAGTACCTCGGCAAGACCTTCATCGCCGGCTACGTCGCGGTCAAGCGGGCCGAGCATGAAAACTTCAAGCGCGTGATCAGTTCCTGGGAGCGTGAGTACCTGCTCTTCGCCGTCTGATACGCCGGGCGCGGCGGCCAGCCGTCGCGCCTTCACCGATAACAAGGAGAATTGGCATGACCAGCAACAACCCGCAAACCCGTGAGTGGCAAGCGCTGAGCAGCGATCACCACCTGGCCCCGTTCAGCGACTTCAAGCAACTGAAAGAGAAGGGCCCGCGGATCATCACCAACGCCAAGGGCGTTTATCTGTGGGACAGCGAAGGCAACAAGATCCTCGACGGCATGGCTGGCCTCTGGTGCGTGGCGATCGGTTACGGTCGCGATGAGCTGGCCGATGCCGCCGCCAAACAGATGCGCGAACTGCCGTACTACAACCTGTTCTTCCAGACCGCACACCCGCCGGCACTGGAACTGGCCAAGTCGATTGCCGACGTGGCGCCAGAAGGCATGAACCACGTGTTCTTCACTGGCTCCGGCTCCGAAGGCAACGACACCATGTTGCGCATGGTCCGCCACTACTGGGCGATCAAAGGCCAGCCGAACAAGAAAGTCATCATCAGCCGCAAGAACGGTTACCACGGTTCTACCGTGGCCGGCGCCAGCCTCGGCGGCATGACTTATATGCACGAGCAGGGCGACCTGCCGATTCCGGGCATTGTCCACATCGCCCAGCCGTACTGGTTCGCCGAAGGCGGTGACATGTCGCCGGAAGGGTTCGGCATCTGGGCGGCCAATCAGCTCGAAGAAAAGATTCTCGAGGTCGGCGTCGACAACGTCGGTGCCTTTATTGCCGAGCCGATCCAGGGTGCCGGCGGCGTGATCATTCCGCCTGATACCTACTGGCCGCGCATCAAGGAAATCCTCGCCAAGTACGACATCCTCTTTGTTGCCGACGAAGTGATCTGCGGCTTCGGCCGTACCGGTGAGTGGTTCGGTAGCGATTTCTACGACCTCAAGCCGCACATGATGACCATCGCCAAGGGCCTGACCTCCGGCTACATCCCGATGGGCGGGTTGATCGTGCGTGATTCGGTGGTGGCCGTGCTCAATGAAGGCGGCGATTTCAACCATGGCTTCACTTACTCCGGCCACCCGGTGGCAGCCGCTGTGGGCCTGGAAAACATCCGCATCCTGCGCGACGAAAAAATTATCGAGAACGCCCACAACGAAACGGCACCGTATTTGCAGAAACGTCTGCGCGAGCTGAACGATCACCCGTTGGTGGGTGAAGTTCGCGGCGTCGGTCTGCTGGGGGCGATCGAGCTGGTGCAGGACAAGGCCACGCGCAAGCGTTACGAAGGCAAGGGTGTGGGCATGATCTGCCGGCAGTTCTGCTTCGACAACGGCCTAATCATGCGCGCAGTCGGCGACACCATGATCATCGCGCCGCCGCTGGTGATCAGCAAAGCGGAGATCGATGAGCTGGTTACAAAGGCACGCAAGTGTCTGGACCTGACCCTCGGTGCGCTACAGGCCTAGGTGCTAGGCTTTGGGCGGGGGAGCTGCGGCGCACTCGCTCAAAGCTGTCAGAAAGGCTGGTCTTTTGTTGAAAGACCGCCTCGGATCTTGCCAGACTAGCCGCGGTTCCAGTTGTCCGGGTTCGGCCGCTGAACAAAGTGGTTCAAAAAAGAAAAATTTGGAGCATGACGCATGAAGGCATTAGGTAAAAAGCTAGCTGGCAAGACTCTGCTCGCGCTGTCCATGGCGGGCATGATGGCGGGTGCGGTGCACGCGGACGACAAGGTACTGCACGTCTACAACTGGTCCGACTACATCGCGCCGGACACCGTGGCCAACTTCGAAAAAGCCACCGGGATCAAAGTCGTCTACGACGTCTTCGACAGTAACGAAACCCTGGAAGCCAAGCTGCTGGCCGGCAAGTCCGGTTACGACATCGTGGTGCCTTCCAACAATTTCCTCGCCAAGCAGATCAAGGCCGGCGTTTACCAGGAGCTGGACAAGTCCAAGCTGCCTAACTGGAAAAACCTCGACGAAGACCTGCTCAAGGCCGTTGGCGATGCCAGCGACCAGGGCAACAAACACGCCTTCCCGTACATGTGGGGCTCGATCGGCATCGGCTACAACCCGGCCAAGGTCAAGGCTGCGCTGGGCATCGACAAGATTGATTCGTGGGACGTGGTGTTCAAGCCGGAAAACATCGAGAAACTCAAAAGCTGCGGCGTGAGCTTCCTCGATGCCCCGACCGAAATGATTCCGGCGGCATTGCACTATCTGGGCAAGCCGACCAACAGCAAGGACAAGGCTGATCTGAAAGCCGCCGAAGACCTGTTCCTGAAGATCCGTCCTTCGGTCGCCTACTTCCACTCTTCCAAGTACATCTCCGACCTGGCCAACGGCAACATCTGCGTCGCCGTCGGTTACTCGGGTGACCTGGAGCAATCCAAGACCCGCGCTCAGGAAGCCGGTGACAAGGTCAAGCTGGCCTACACCATTCCGAAAGAAGGCGCCGGTACTTTCTACGACATGGTCGCCATTCCCAAGGATGCCGAAAACGTCGAAGCCGCCTACAAGTTCATGAACTACCTGATGGAGCCGCAAGTGATGGCCGGCATCACCAACGCCGTGCGTTTCCCGAACGGCAACAAGGCGGCGACGCCTATGGTGGACAAGGACATCACCAGCGACCCGAGCATCTATCCTTCGGCTGAAGTGAAGAAACAGCTCTATGCGATCAGCGATCTGGACGCCGCCACACTGCGTCTGATCACCCGCAGCTGGACCAAGATCAAATCGGGCAAATAAGCCGGTTTGTCGCCACAACCACTGGCCGTCGTCGTCGCGACGGCGGCCAGCGGATAATTAAATGACAGAAAGTTTTGCTGGATCGGTTTTTCGAGGGTAAGTTGCGCGCCGGTTTTGTTGTCGGGCAGCCATGGCTGTCATGCAGCGCGGGGCAACTTGGGCCCAATCCATTTAGAGGACCTCCACTTGCCTGTATTTTCTTCTTTGCGCAAAGCCCTGCTGGCCGCTGCCGGCCTGACAATCGCTGTCGGAGCCCAGGCCGCCGGTACGGTGCATATTTATAACTGGTCCGATTACATCGGCGAATCGACCCTGGCCGACTTCGAGAAAGAGACCGGGATCAAACCGGTCTACGACGTTTTCGACTCCAACGAAACCCTGGAAGGCAAGCTGCTCGCCGGGCGCACCGGTTACGACGTGGTCGTGCCGTCGAACCACTTCCTTGGCAAGCAGATCAAGGCGGGCGCGTTCCAGAAGCTCGACAAGGCGCAGCTGCCGAATTATTCCAACCTCGACCCGGTGCTGCTCAAGCGCCTGGAGCAGAACGACCCCGGCAACCTCTACGCCGTGCCGTATCTGTGGGGCACCAACGGCATCGGCTACAACGTCGACAAGGTCAAGGCCGTGCTCGGTATCGACAAGATCGATTCCTGGGCCGTGCTGTTCGAGCCGGAAAACATCAAGAAGCTGCACAGCTGCGGTGTCGCGTTCCTCGATTCGGCTGATGAAATGATGCCGACGATGCTCAATTACCTGGGCCTGAACGCCAACAGCACCAACACCAAGGACTACGAAAAGGCCACCGCCAAGTTGCTCGCGGTGCGTCCCTACGTGACCTATTTCCATTCCTCGAAGTACATCGGCGATCTGGCCAACGGCGACATCTGCGTGGCCATCGGTTTCTCCGGCGACATTTTCCAGGCGAAGAACCGTGCCGAGGAAGCCAAGAAGGGCGTCAACATCGCCTATTCGATTCCGAAAGAGGGCGGCGCGCTGTGGTTCGACATGCTGGCGATCCCCAAGGATTCGTCCAACGTCAAGGAAGCCCACGCCTTCATCAACTATTTGCTGAAACCTGAGGTGATCGCCCAGGTCAGTGATTACGTCGGTTACGCCAACCCCAACCCGGGTTCGGACAAGCTGATGGAACAATCCATTCGCACCGACGAAGCGGTTTACCCACCGCAAGCAGTCCTCGACAAGACCTACGTGTCGACCGAGTTGCCAGCCAATATTCAGCGTTTGATGACCCGTAGCTGGACCAAGGTCAAGTCGGGCAAATAACGCACAAACTATCCAGGGTTCGTCTTGCGGGGCGAACTGCTGCTTCTGTTGGGAGTTTCGTAAATGGCAGTTGCCTCCGGCGCCTACAAGAAAGCCCTCGAGGGCGACCAGACACCAAAACAGGTGCTGGTCAAAATCGACCGGGTCACGAAGAAGTTCGACGAGACGATTGCCGTGGACGACGTGTCCCTGGAAATCAAGAAGGGCGAAATTTTTGCTCTGCTCGGCGGTTCGGGATCGGGCAAATCCACCTTGCTACGGATGCTTGCAGGCTTCGAACGGCCCACGGAAGGGCGGATTTTCCTCGACGGCGTCGACATCACCGACATGCCGCCGTACGACCGTCCGATCAACATGATGTTTCAGTCCTACGCCTTGTTCCCGCACATGACCGTGGCGCAGAACATTGCCTTCGGCCTGCAGCAGGACAAGATTCCCAAGGCTGAAATCGACGCCCGCGTGGCCGAGATGCTCAAGCTGGTGCAGATGAGCCAGTACGCCAAGCGCAAGCCGCATCAACTGTCCGGCGGTCAGCGTCAGCGCGTGGCCCTTGCCCGCTCGCTGGCCAAGCGGCCGAAGCTGTTGCTGCTCGACGAACCGATGGGCGCACTGGACAAGAAACTGCGTTCGCAGATGCAACTGGAACTGGTGGAAATCATCGAGCGCGTCGGCGTGACCTGCGTGATGGTGACCCACGACCAGGAAGAGGCCATGACCATGGCCGAGCGCATCGCGATCATGCACCTCGGTTGGATCGCGCAGATTGGTAGCCCGATCGACATCTACGAAACCCCGACCAGCCGTCTGGTCTGCGAATTCATCGGCAACGTCAACATCTTCGAAGGCGAAGTGATCGACGACGCCGAAGGCCACGCGACCATCACCTGCAAGGACCTCGACCGGCAGATCTACGTCGGCCACGGCATCAGCACCTCGGTGCAGGACAAGTCGGTCACCTACGCGATTCGTCCGGAGAAGCTGCTGGTCACCGCCGACATGCCGACCTGCGAGTACAACTGGTCGAGCGGCAAGGTCCACGACATCGCTTATCTGGGCGGACACTCGGTGTTCTACGTCGAATTGCCGAGCGGCAAACTGGTGCAGTCGTTCGTCGCCAACGCCGAACGTCGCGGCGCGCGTCCGACCTGGGGCGATCAGGTCTACGTGTGGTGGGAAGACGATAGCGGCGTGGTGCTTCGCTCATGAACATGCGCAAATTCAAACGCCGTATAAACCGAATCATCCCCAATGGCCGGCAGATGGTCATCGGGGTGCCGTTCATCTGGCTGTTCCTGTTCTTCATGCTGCCGTTCTTCATCGTCCTGAAGATCAGCTTCGCCGAAGCCGACGTGGCGATCCCGCCTTACACCGAGATCTACACCTACGCCGAGCAGAAGCTGCAAGTGCTGCTGAACTTGGGCAACTACGCGTTACTCGGTGACGACGAGCTGTACATCGCGGCCTATCTTGGCTCGCTGAAAATGGCTTTTATCAGCACCGTGCTCTGCCTGCTGATCGGTTACCCGATGGCCTACGCCATCGCCAGCGCGCGCAAAGAGCTGCAAACGGTGCTGGTGCTGCTGATCATGATGCCGACCTGGACGGCGATCCTGATCCGCGTCTACGCGTGGATGGGCATCCTCAGCAACAACGGCCTGCTCAACGGCTTCCTGATGAGCATGGGCCTGATCGACGAGCCGCTGCAGATTCTCAATACCAACCTGGCGGTGTACATCGGGATTGTCTATTCGTACCTGCCGTTCATGATCCTGCCGCTCTACGCCAACCTGGTCAAACACGATCAGAGTCTGCTGGAAGCCGCGTCTGATCTGGGGTCGAGCACCTTCAACAGCTTCTGGAAAATCACCATTCCGCTGTCCAAGAACGGCATCATTGCCGGCTGCATGCTGGTGTTCATTCCGGTGGTCGGCGAGTTCGTGATCCCTGAACTGCTCGGCGGCCCGGAAACCCTGATGATCGGTAAGGTGTTGTGGCAAGAGTTCTTCAACAACCGCGACTGGCCGGTGGCGTCCGCCCTGGCGGTGGTGATGCTGGCGATCCTGATTGTGCCGATCATCCTGTTCAACCGCAGTCAGGCCAAGGAAATGGAGGGTAAAGAATGAAGCGCTTCCGTTTCTCCAGCCTGATGCTGGTACTGGGTCTGCTGTTCATCTATCTGCCGATGCTGATCCTGGTGATCTACTCGTTCAACGCCTCGAAACTGGTGACGGTGTGGGGCGGCTGGTCGATCAAGTGGTACGTCGGCCTGCTCGACAACTCGCAACTGATGGGCTCGGTGCTGCGTTCGCTGGAAATCGCCTGCTACACCGCGGTTGCTGCGGTGGCATTGGGTACCCTGGCCGCGTTCGTGCTGACGCGCATCACCCACTTCAAGGGCCGCACGCTGTTTGGCGGCCTGGTGACTGCGCCACTGGTGATGCCGGAAGTGATCACCGGTCTGTCGCTGTTGCTGCTGTTCGTGGCCATGGCGCAGATGATCGGCTGGCCGCAGGAACGCGGCATCGTCACCATCTGGATTGCGCACACTACGTTCTGCGCGGCGTATGTGGCGGTGGTGGTGTCGGCGCGCTTGCGTGAGCTGGACCTGTCGATCGAAGAAGCGGCGATGGATTTGGGTGCACGGCCGTGGAAGGTGTTCTTCCTGATCACCATCCCGATGATCGCGCCATCGCTGGCGGCGGGCGGGATGATGTCGTTCGCGCTGTCGCTGGATGACCTGGTGCTGGCAAGCTTCGTCTCCGGCCCGGGTTCGACGACCCTGCCGATGGAAGTGTTCTCGGCGGTGCGCTTGGGCGTAAAGCCGGAAATCAACGCCGTGGCCAGTCTGATTCTGCTGGCGGTGTCGCTGGTGACCTTCCTCGTCTGGTTCTTCAGCCGCCGCGCCGAAGAAGCCCGCAAGAAAGCCATCCAGCAAGCCATCGAAGAAAGCGCGGCTGATTCGTGGAAGCAACCGGACGCACGCCGCGCGCCAGCACCGCAATCGGCTTAAGCAATATCAGGTTGGCCTCAACCCTGCGGCCAACCCGGTTGTAAATGTGGGAGCGAGCCTGCTCGCGAAGACGGAGTGTCAGTCGACTCGGATGTCGGCTGACAAAGCGCTTTCGCGAGCAGGCTCGCTCCCACATTTGGAATGCAATCTCCTGTGGGAGCGAGCCTGCTCGCGAAGGGGCCTGTCAATCCAGCCGGGATTTATGGCGCAACCCGCGCAGGCAGCAGCTTCAACGTACTGCGCGTATTCGCCAGCACCTCTTCCTCGCTGAAATGCGCCTGCGCATAAATCCCCTCCACATACGCCTCGGCTTGCGCGTCATAGTGACTGTCCAGCGGTACGCCACTTTGGCCGACCGGGTTGATCGTCAGGCCATGCACCGGATCGGCGAAATCCACCAGACGCCGGGTCGACGGTCCATAGGTCACCGGCCATGGCGCCGGGCCGATTTTTGCCGAGAGGTTGTTCGGCACTTCGTGGCTGCCCGGCGCTGCGAACGGGCCGACGTTGAACAGGCGATCCAGCGGCTTCTGCTGCCCCAGCGGATGGCCGTGGGTCAGGGTGTGCGCCGCGCCCCACTGCCAACCGGCCACGTTATCGCCGAGGGTCAGTTTCAGATGCGCCATGCTTGCCGCCCACGCCGTGCGCACGACATCGGCGCGGGTTTCTTTGGCCGGCGTGCTGCGATTGTCCCACCACGGTGAATCCGCCTTGGCCGCCAAGCGTGGCAGCGCCGAATCGATTACCCGCGTCGACAGCAGTGTCTCGAAGAAGTCATTGCCCAACTCATCGCGCATCGCCGCATCGGCAAGGTCGTAGAGGAACTGGTTGAACAGCGTCGCGCTGATCGAATTCAGCGGATAGTCGCCCGGCCACTGCGCCAGTTGCTCGACCAGTTTGAGCTGCGCCGGATCACTGACCACCTCACGCAACACCGGCAACAGCGGCGCCAACAGACGCGGGCCGTAACCGGTCGCCGTGCCCAATTGCAGTTTTTGGTTGGCCTCGTTGCTCCACTTCACCCGGTTGTCGCTGAGCTGACGGTCAAGCTGCTGACCACGATCGGCAAGGTTGTAGTAACCGGGAATCTCCATGCCGGTCGGCGACACGGGCTGGAAGTTGGCCGAGACGATATAGCCGCGCGCCGGGTTCTCTTCCTGCGGGTTGGCGCTGAACGGATAGTAGCCGTCCTTGTCCGCCTCGGGCGTGCTGCCGTCGAGGATGAAGCCCGGTTTCACCCCGGCCGGACGTTTGGGCAGCAGGGCCGAGGCCCACCAGGCGATATCGCCCTTGGCATTGGCGTACACCAGATTCAGACCCGGCGCCTGCACCTTGGCCGCTGCCGCGCGGGCGTTGGCCAACGTGTCGGCGCGGTTGAGCTGGTAGAAACCGTCGAGGATCGGGTTGGGTGTTTCGAGGAAGGCCCACCACATCGCGATCGGGGTCTTGCCGGCGGCGCTGCCGAGGGCATCGTTGACGATGGGGCCGTGCGGGGACTGGCGCAAGATGAGAGT
The DNA here is from genome assembly GCF_017491835.1 of Pseudomonas sp. 67(2021). Lineage (NCBI taxonomy): Bacteria > Pseudomonadati > Pseudomonadota > Gammaproteobacteria > Pseudomonadales > Pseudomonadaceae > Pseudomonas > Pseudomonas sp. 67(2021). The sequence goes on along the minus strand of NZ_JAFGYL010000001.1, from coordinate 311,109 downwards.
CACCGGGGCCTGACCCTTTACATTGATCTGTTGTTCGCTGACGAGCATGTCGGTCCACTGACCGCGATACCAGACCTGATTGGGGTTGTCCGGGTTGACCTTCTCGGCGATCAGATCGAGATCGTCGTTCTGGAACATGGTCAGGCTCCAGCCGAAATCGAGGTTGTGTCCCAGAAACGCGAACGGCACCAGTGCCTGATGATGGCCGTACAACTCGAAACCCGGCGCCGACAACTGCGCCTCGTACCACACCGACGGCACCGAGAAGCGGATATGCGGATCGCCGGCCAGCAACGGCTTGCCACTCCGGCTGCGGCTGCCGGCAATCACCCAGGCGTTGCTGCCCTCAAACTGCGGCAGGCCGTTGTCGAGCAGCGCCTGTTCGCTGAGGCGGGCGAGGGCGGTGAGGTCCTGCCAGTCGCCGGCGGCGAGGGCCGGTGCGTGGCGGGTGTGATCGGTGGCCAGAACGCCTTTGGCCTGCCAGTCCAGATCGAAGACATTGAGGTAATCGGCGCCGAGCTGATCGCGCACGTAGGTCAGCAGCGGCTCGGTGCGAAACGCGGCGGCAAAGCTGTAGGCCATGTAACCGGCGACGCTGATGCTGTCTTCGGCAGTGAACGGCCGCTTGGGGATGCCCAGCACATCGAACTCGATCGGCGCGGCGTGGCTGTCCTGATATTGGTTGATGCCGTCCAGATAGGCTTGCAGGCCCTTCCACGCCGGCGACTGCTTGTCGAGGCTGGCGACGTAACTGGCCGCACGCTCGCGGATGCGCAGGCTGCGGAACAGTTTGTCGGTGTCGAGCAGTTTCGGCCCGAGCACTTCGGCCAGCTCGCCCCGGGCGAGGCGGCGCATGGCTTCCATCTGGAACAAGCGGTCCTGCGCGTGCACATAACCGAGGGCGCGATAGAGGTCGGTTTCGTTCTCGGCGCGGATATGCGGCACACCGCGCTCGTCATAGCGCACGGTCACTGAGCCTTGCAGGTTGCGCAACTCGACCTGGCCCTGGCGCGTCGGCTGCTTGCTGTAGATATACCCGCCAGCGGCGCCGAGCAGGACAACGATGAGCAAGGCAACGACGATCAACGCACGCTTCATGGTGACTCCTTGTGCAGGCGGGAAGGCCGCCCGTCGGGCTGCAAACATTTAGCACAGAGCATCTGTGCGGTGCAGCGCTGTCCTTGAAAAGTCCGGAATGCCTTACTTCGCGTCCGCCGGCCACGGGCAATAACAACCCACCGCCAGCGTGTGCGTGGCATTGACCGGGCGATCTTCCGTCAGCGCATGCAGAATCGGTTCGATAAAGCTGTTGCTGGAGTTGCAGGTCAGGCCTTCGCTGTACGGGCCGAAGTAGGCGAGTTTGCCGCTACGATCCCAGATCGCTACGGCGGGGCTGGCGGGGATCTGTTCGGCGCCGGGCAGGACGATGATGGTTTTCAGGCTGGCGAGGGTGGCGGGCAACTGGCCGTGGCTGCCGGGCTTTTGTACGGCGAAGAACTCCACGCCACGCGCGCCGAACTGTTCGACCATCTCGCTCAGGTGCTGTTGATTGCCGACATTGCACGGACAGGCCGGGTCCCAGAAGTGCACCAGGCGGATATTGCCCGGCCCGGCGAGGTTGTCCGGCAGGCGCAGCGGGTCACCGGAAAATACCGCCGTATGTTCGCTGAACGCGCGCAGATAGCGGCCCTGAAACCAGTCATACGCCGCCCACAGCACCCCGGCGCAGATCAACGCGAGCAGGCTGGCGAACAGTGCGGTGCGGTAGGGCGAACGCATGATTTCGGAATCTGAAAAGGTTGGCTAGCTTGCCATGCTTGCTCCGACAGATGAATATCGCAGGCCGATAAAGTCCGTTTACCGCTCTGGAATACCCGCATGCCTGATACTTTCGACCCCGATCATTTACGCGCGAGCCTCAAGCCATTGGCCGAGTGGCAGCCGTTATCGGATGAGGCGAAGGCTTATCAGCGCTTCTACAAGACCGACTTCGCCGAGCGCGATGTCTGGCGCGGCATGGGTCGTTTCGAAGTCGATGGCTACGAGTTGGTCAGCCATTGCTGGTGGCCGGAGAAGGTCAAGGCGACGCTGTTTCTGCTGCATGGTTACTACGATCACATCGGCCTGTACCGGCATGTGATCGAGTGGGCGCTGGATCAGGATTTTGCCGTGATCGCCTGCGACTTGCCGGGCCATGGTCTGTCGAGCGGGCCACGGGCATGCATTCGTGATTTCTCTGAATACCAGGACGTGTTGCAGGCGCTGTTTGCTGAAGCGAACTCGATCGCGCTGCCGCAGCCTTGGCATTTGTGCGGGCAAAGCACCGGTGGCGCGATTGTCGTCGATCACCTGCTCAACCATGGCGAGAACAGCCCGGCGCAGGGGCAGGTGATTCTGCTCGCGCCGTTGGTGCGACCAAGGGCGTGGGGCTGGTCGCAGCTGAGTTATTACCTGCTGCGGCCGTTTGTGCGCGGCGTGGTGCGACGCTTTAGCGAGAACTCCAACGATCCGGATTTCCTGCCGTTTCTGCAGGCCGATCCGTTACAGCCAAGACGCCTGCCGACGAAATGGGTGGGCGCGCTGTCGCGCTGGATCATCCGCGTCGAGCACGCGAAAAAAAGTCCGCGACGGCCGCTGATCATTCAGGGGCAGGCGGACATGACTGTCGACTGGCAGCACAATCTGCAGGTGTTGAAATGGAAGTTCGACCGGCCGCAGATACTGCTGCTGGCCGAGGCACGGCATCACCTGGCCAATGAAACGGCGGAGATGCGTGAGGAGTATTTCGAATTCTTGAGCAAGCGGATCAGGGGGCGGAATCTCTAGTGCCTGGGAGGGCCTCTTCGCGAGCAGGCTCGCTCCCACAGGGGAATGCGTTACAACTGTGGGAGCGAGCCTGCTCGCGAATGCGATCTTTCAGGTAACGAACATCACTGGCCGACCGCCAACCCCGCCCGAATCGCCGCCAGTGCCGCCTGGTAGTAAGCCTTGCCCTCGGTCGACTCGGCAAACGTCGCAAATTCTTCGAGCTCTTCATCCGACAAATCGCGATACACGTAAAGCAACGTGTTGTTCAGATCGGCACCGATCTGATCCATCAGCCGCTGGCGCTGACCGTTCAACATGCCCTGTGCCTGTCCACCGCCGAGCAGTCCCGGGATCATCGAACTCAAGCTGTCCGCCGCTACGCCGGCAATCGCCAGGCTGACCTCGGCGCCCGCCTCACGGGCTGGCAGGGCCTGGGCGAGATGGCCGATGATCAGCAAGCGACTGTCGCTGGCCTGCATCTTCGGCAGGCCCTGAGCATTTTTTGCCAGTTGATCGCGGCGGGTTGCGAGCAATTCGGCGGCGACGATTTTCTTGCCCAGTGGTGACTGGAAGAAGGTCAGCGCCGGTTTCGGGTCGGCGAGTTTCTGCCGCAGTTGCGCTTCGGCACGCTGATCCATGGCCTGCGCGGCAAAGCGTTGATTGCTGTTGTTGACCAGCGCCTGAAACACCGCAGGCGGCAGGCTGTTCTGATAGCGCTGCTGGGCGGCGCTCAGGGCATCGTTGAAATGCGCGCGTTGTTCTGGCCAGCCGGCGACCTTGTACAACTGATCAAAGCCGTCCGCCCAGGCGGGCGATACGCAGAACATCAACAGTGAAAAAAGCAAACGGCGCATAGGGACTCCTGTCAGCAGCGGACTATTGTCCGTGCGGTGCCGGTACTTGTCGAGAATTCGTAGCAAGGCGCTGCGTGGCTCTGTCGGATTTATCGCCGTCGGCATACTATGCGCGCCATGCCGATATCCTCTGAACACCCGCTGCTGTTACGCATTGTCGACGACCTGGCCGAACACGGCTGGTCGCAGCAGAACATCTTCCTGCCCGCCGATCTGACCCGGGCGCTGGCGGCCGAGTGCCGTAAACGTGAAGCCGAAGGTGAGCTGGCGCCGGCAGCGGTCGGGCGCGGGCCGTTTTCGGAGATTCGCGAGGGTATTCGCGGCGATCACATTCAATGGATCGACCCGGGTCAGGCCGACGCCACTGACCGCTATCTGAATCTGATGGACAGTCTGCGCGAGGCACTTAATCGTGGCTTGTTTCTGGGGCTTGAGGATTTCGAATGCCATTTCGCCCTGTACCCGCCCGGCGCGTTTTACCTCAAGCACGTCGACCGCTTTCGCGATGATGACCGGCGCATGGTCTCGGCCGTGATCTACCTCAACGAAGCCTGGCTGCCGGAGGACGGTGGCCAGTTGCGCATGTACCTGGGCGATGAGCGCGTGCACGACGTGCAGCCTACCGGCGGCTGTCTGGTGGTGTTTCTTTCCGGCGAAGTGCCCCACGAAGTGTTGCCGGCCCATCGCGAGCGCCTGTCGCTGACCGGCTGGTTTCGTCGCCGTGGCAACGAGCCGTTCTGAGCATGGAAAAGATTCTGGTCAGCCGCTGCCTGCTGGGCCATCGCGTGCGCTATGACGGTGGCGCGAGCGGGCCGTTTGATCTGCTTGAACAGTGGATCGAAGAAGGGCGCGTGGTGCCGTTGTGTCCTGAGGTGGCCGGTGGATTGCCGACGCCGAGGGCGGCGGCGGAGATTCCCGGCGGGCAGGGCGGTGAGGTGCTGGATGGCATTGCCGCAGTCATCACTACTGATGGCGAAGATGTCAGCGCGCAGTTTCTCGAGGGCGCGCGGCAAGCGCTGGAGCTGGTGCAAAAGCACGGCATTCGGGTGGCGGTGCTCAAGGCCAACAGTCCTTCCTGCGGGAATCTGATGATGTATGACGGCACGTTCAGTGGGGTCAGAGTCAGTGGCGAGGGGGTGACGGCGGCGTTGCTCAAGCGCCATGGGGTTCGGGTTTTCAGTGAGCTTGAGCTGCCGCAAGCCGCGCAGGCCCTGGCCCGACTCGACTAAAGCGCCAGCACCAATTCAACTGTAGGAGCTGACGAGTGAAACGAGGCTGCGATCTTTTGATCTTTCGAATCAACATCAAAAGATCGCAGCCTGCGGCAGCTCCTACGGTTCGGTGAACCACTTCTTCGACAACGCCGCCAACCGCCCATCCGCCTTGATCCGTTCCAGCGCGCTCTTGAGGCTGGCCTGAAACGCCGGATTACCCTTCTGAAACGGTATCGCCAATTCCACCGGCGCTGCCGCTTTCGGCTTCGCTTCGGTCAACGCCTGCACCAGCACCATCGGCCGCGGCGTCTCGTCCTTCTTCGCCAACAATTGCCCATCAACCTCGCCGTACGGCTCGCTGAAGTCGAAACGATCCTTGAGTTCGGGTGTCAGTGCTATGTGGTTGAGCGCGACGTCGTACTTGCCGCTTTCAACGCCCTGGAGCAGGTCGCCCTCGTCGGTGACGATGAAGTCGGCGCGTACATCCAGCTCCTGGGCCAGAAGTTGCCCAAGCTCGACCTCGAACCCCGTGAGGGTGTCGCCTTCCTTGTAATTGAAGGGCGGTGTATTAGCCTCAAGGGCTATGCGCAGCTCGCCACGGTCGTTGACGTCATCAATCAGTTCGGCGTGAGCCAGCGGGCTCAGAAGGGGTAGCAGGCAGATCAGGCCAGGCAGCAGGCGCATGGTCACTCCTTTGAAATCATTATCGCGACGCTCTGATTCAGGCTCGCTTTGCTATGGTTGTCGAGTGCCTTCGACAACGAATGGTCATGAAGTTGTCATGACCGTGCGGATTTTACGGAAAAACTGGAGAAGAAAATGAAAAGCTTTTTGTCACGTGCAGCGTTGGCCGGTGTGCTGATGGGTGTTTCGGTGCTGGCCAGTGCGGCGACACCGGCGCCGAAGGATGCTGAAGTGTTCATCGTTTCTCCCGAGGACGGCGCTACCGTCTCGCAGGAATTCAAGGTCAAGTTCGGCGTCAAGAACATCGCGCTGGCCCCGGCGGGTGACACCACCAAGAACACCGGCCACCATCACCTGCTGATCGACGTCGACGACCTGCCGGCCGAAGGCGCGCCGATCCCGACTGACGCCCATCACATGCATTTCGGCAAGGCGCAGACCGAAGCCACGATCAAACTGGCCCCGGGCAAACACACCTTGCAATTGATCCTCGGCGACAGCGGCCACATGCCGTTCGACCCATCGATCGTTTCGGAAAAAATCACCGTCAACGTGAAATAAAAAAAGGGAGCCCTGCGGGGCTCCCTTTTTTAATTCAGCTTCAAGTGGCTAGCTGCAAGCGGCAAGGTAAAGCAAAAGCGCTGTTCACTTGCCGCTAGTAGCTTGAAGCTTGCCGCTGCTTCTTCAGAAGAGAACACGGCTACGGATAGTGCCGTTGACGTGTTGCAGCTTCTCTTGCGCCAGCTCCGAGTATTCGGCGTCTACGTCGATCACCACGTAGCCGACTTTCTCGTTGGTCTGCAGGAACTGACCGGAGATGTTGATGCCGTTTTCGGCGAAGACCTTGTTGATCTCGCTCATCACACCCGGGATGTTCTCGTGGATGTGCAGCAGGCGGTGCTTGCCAGGGTGAGCCGGCAGGGCCACTTCCGGGAAGTTGACCGACGACACCGAAGTACCGTTGTCGCTGTACTTGACCAGTTTTTCCGCCACTTCCAGACCGATGTTGGCTTGCGCTTCGGCGGTCGAGCCACCGATGTGCGGGGTCAGGATCACGTTGTCGAGGCCACGCAGCGGGCTTTCGAACTCTTCGTCGTTGGAGCGTGGTTCCACCGGGAACACGTCGATGGCCGCGCCGATCAGGTGCTTGTCCTTGATCGCGTCCGCCAGGGCGTCGAGTTCGACCACGGTGCCGCGTGCAGCGTTGATCAGAATGCCGCCCTTTTTGATGGCGCGGATTTCCTTCTCGCCGATCATCCACTGGGTCGCCGCGGTTTCCGGGACGTGCAGGGTGACGATGTCGGACATGCCCAGCAGCTCGTGCAGGTTGTTGACCTGCGTAGCGTTGCCCAGTGGCAGCTTGGTCACGGTGTCATAGAAGAACACTTGCATGCCCAGGCCTTCAGCCAGCACCGACAACTGCGTGCCGATCGAGCCGTAGCCGACAATGCCCAGCTTCTTGCCACGGATCTCGAACGAGTTGGCGGCGGACTTGATCCAGCCGCCACGGTGGCAGGATGCATTCTTCTCAGGGATGCCGCGCAGCAGCAGGATCGCTTCGGCCAGTACCAGCTCGGCTACGGAACGGGTGTTGGAGTACGGCGCGTTGAACACGGCAATACCGCGCTCGCGGGCCGCACTGAGGTCAACCTGGTTGGTGCCGATGCAGAAACAGCCGACCGCGACCAGTTTCTTCGCGTGATCGAAGATCTCTTCGGTCAGTTGCGTGCGCGAGCGGATGCCGATGAAGTGAGCGTCAGCGATCTTTTCCTTGAGCTGGGCTTCCGGCAAGGAACCAGTCAGGTATTCGATGCTGGTGTAGCCCGCCGCCTTGAGGACGTCGACAGCCGATTGGTGGACGCCTTCGAGAAGAAGGAACTTGATCTTGCTCTTATCGAGAGAAGTCTTGCTCATCTGCGTAAACCTGTATCCCGGAGAAAAATGGCATGGAGGGAGCAGCCTGGAGCTGACCCGCACGGCAACAAAGCCGTCACCGCGGATCTGGCCTTGGGCACTGTCCTGCGGGGTCGGTATGCTAGCATAGCCACCCCGCTAAACACTCATTCCTGCGACGTGAAGCGTTCTCAGGATGACCATGAATTGTTCGAGAGTTCTGTCGATGACCAATCCTGCGCTGATTGATGAACTGAAGACCCTGGTCGAGCCCGGCAAGGTCCTGACCGACGCCGACTCCCTGAATACGTACGGCAAGGATTGGACCAAGCACTTCGCCCCGGCGCCGAGTGCCATCGTGTTTCCCAAGACCATCGAGCAGGTGCAGGCCGTGGTGCGCTGGGCCAATACCCACAAGGTTGCGCTGGTGCCATCGGGCGGGCGCACCGGGCTGTCCGCCGCCGCAGTCGCGGCCAATGGCGAAGTGGTGGTCTCGTTCGATTACATGAATCAGATTCTCGACGTCAACCTCACCGACCGCACCGCCGTGTGTCAGCCGGGCGTGGTTACCGAGCATTTGCAAAACGTCGCCGAAGAAAACGGCCTGTACTACCCGGTCGATTTTGCCTCGGCGGGTTCCAGCCAGATTGGCGGCAACATCGGCACCAATGCCGGCGGGATCAAGGTGATTCGCTACGGCATGACCCGTAACTGGGTCGCCGGCATGAAAGTCGTCACCGGCAAGGGCGACGTGCTCGAGCTGAACAAGGACCTGATCAAGAACGCTACCGGTTACGACCTGCGTCAGCTGTTCATCGGCGCCGAAGGTACGCTCGGTTTCGTCGTCGAAGCGACCATGCGCCTCGATCGCGCGCCGAAAAACCTCACGGCGATGGTCCTCGGCACCGCCGATTTCGATTCGATCATGCCCGTGCTGCACGCCTTCCAGGGCAAACTCGACCTGACGGCGTTCGAATTCTTCTCCGACAAGGCCCTGGCCAAGGTCATGGGCCGTGGTGACGTGCCGGCGCCGTTCGAGACCGAGTGCCCGTTCTACGCCCTGCTGGAATTCGAAGCGACCACCGAAGAAGTGGCCAACAGCGCGCTGGAGACCTTCGAACACTGCGTAGAACAGGGTTGGGTGCTCGACGGCGTGATGAGCCAGAGCGAAACCCAGCTGCACAATCTGTGGAAGCTGCGCGAGTACATCTCCGAAACCATTTCCCACTGGACGCCGTACAAGAACGACATCTCGGTTACCGTCTCGAAAGTGCCGGCGTTCCTGCGCGAAATCGACGCGATCGTTGGCGAGCACTACCCGGATTTCGAAATCGTCTGGTTCGGCCACATTGGCGACGGCAATCTGCACCTGAACATCCTCAAGCCGGAAAATCTGAGCAAGGACGAGTTCTTCGCCAAGTGCGCCACCGTCAACAAGTGGGTGTTCGAAACCGTCGAGAAGTACAACGGCTCGATCTCGGCCGAGCACGGCGTCGGTATGACCAAGCGTGATTACCTGACCTACAGCCGCTCGCCGGCCGAGATCGAGTACATGAAAGCGGTCAAGGCAGTGTTCGACCCGAACGGCATCATGAACCCGGGCAAGATTTTCCCGGTTTGATCGGTAATCTCTGTTGAATCAATAAAGGCAGGAGTCGGTAAATGAGCTATCAGCACCAGTACGTCGACGGCACGCGCATTCACTTCCCGATCGGGAAAGTCGTGTGCATTGGCCGCAATTACGCCGAGCACGCCAAGGAACTGGACAATCCGGTGCCGACCGAGCCGCTGCTGTTCATCAAGCCGGGCAGTTGCGTGGTGCCGCTGGAAGGCGGGTTCAGCATTCCGACCGAGCGTGGTTCGGTGCACTACGAAGCGGAAATCGCCGTGTTGATCGGCAAGCCGCTGTCGACCAAACCAAGCCGTGAAGAAGTCCTCGATGCGATCTCCGGCTTCGCCCCGGCGCTGGACCTGACCCTGCGCGACAAGCAGGCTGAACTGAAAGCCAAGGGCCTGCCGTGGGAAATCGCCAAGTCGTTCGACGGCGCGGCGGTGATCGCCCCGTTCGTGGTCGGCAGCACCTTCGCTGACCTGACCGACATCGGCATCCGCCTGACCATCAACGGCGAAGTGCGCCAGGACGGCAACAGCAGCGCGATGCTCAACCCGATCGTGCCGATGATCCAGCACATGGCCGGCTGCTTCTCGCTGCAGGCCGGCGACGTGATCCTCACCGGCACACCAGTGGGCGTCGGCCCGCTGAACGTCGGCGATGAAATCGTCCTCGAACTGCCGGGGGCGAGCAGCTTCAGCAGCAGCGTGCGCTAACCGCAGAACCCCTTGCAGGGGTGAGCTTTGTGGTGAGGGGATTTATCCCCGTTGGACTGCGCAGCAGGCCCAAGATTTTTGGGCGCGCTTCGCGCGCCAACGGGGATAAATCCCCTCACCACAAGGGCCATTCCATATCTGAATGTGTTGCTGCTGGCAAATGCACACGGCAATCCCGCCATTTCCCGTTTTTTTCACATCCTCTCTGGATAATTCCCGCGATTCTGGCGTCTCAGCCGGCCTCTTTGTGCTATTACCCTTGGCCTGAATTAACGGAACGCATCCCTCGATGGCATCTTCAACTCAGCAGAAATCCCCCTCCCGTTCCCGCTTCGTCCTGCGCTGGTATGTCTGGCTGTTGCTGGTCATCGCCGCAGCCTATGGGCTGGCGTTCGCCATGCATTGGGATGATCGCGGCGTGCTGTGGGTGCTGGAGCGCTTCGAGAGCAAGGCAGAGCAGAAGGAGAGTGTCTGGCTGCCGGATTATCAGGTGGTGATCGATGCCAAGCCGCTGCCGGGCATGGAAAAGGACGAAGCTTCGGATCTGGCCTATAACCCGCAGACCAAGACCCTGTTCGCGGTCATGGGCAAAAATCCGTTCCTGGCTGAGCTGACGTTGCAAGGCGACGTGCTGCGCAAGATGCCGCTGGTGGGCTGGAGCAACCCGGAAGGCCTGACGGTCATGGAAAACGGTCTGCTGGCGATTGTTGATGAACGTCAACACACGCTGTCGATCGTCAAGGTCGAAGCCGGTACCCGTGAGCTGAACATTGGCGACTTCCCGATATACGACCTCGGGCCGTCGAAAGATCAGAACAAAGCTTTCGAAGCCATCACCTGGGATCCGCGTAACCGTCAACTTGTGCTGGGTGAAGAGCGCCCGCCGGCGCTGTTCACCTGGAAAAGCGACGGCAGCCAGACCCTGATCGGCGACAAGCAGAAGCTGGCCAGTGACGAGCTCGATATTCGCAACCTGTCGGCGCTGGCGGTCGACCCACGCACTGGCCATCTGCTGGTGTTGTCCGCCGATTCGCACCTTTTGCTGGAACTGGACGAGAAGGGCGAGCAAGTCAGTTTCATGACGTTGCTTGGGAATTTCAACGGTCTGAAAGACACCATTCCCCGCGCCGAAGGCATGACCATGGACGAGGACGGCACGTTGTACATGGTCAGCGAACCGAACCTGTTCTACCGCTTCGAAAAACACCGGTAATTTTCCGTACGACAATCGCGGAATCGTGCGGTTGTCGTGGCAGGCAAGTGGCCATTAAGCTTCAGTTCAGACAGGCGTGATATTTCATCGGCCTGCCTTGAACCCGAGCCTGCCTGAATGCGTCGACTTGCCCGTCCCAAACCGCTGATTCTTGTCCTGTTGATGATTGCCCTGATCGCGTTGCTCGCGATCGGCCAATACCTGCGCCTGTTCGAGCGCGCCTGGTTCAACCTGCATACGCTGTGGCAACCGTTGAGCAGCGAGGCGATCGGCCTGGATCAATATCGGGTGACCATCGAGGCGCGGCCGATTGAGGGGCTCGACGATGACGTCTCGGCGCTGACCTACGATCCGGTGCGCAAAAGCCTGTTCACCGTGACCAACAAGAATTCCGAACTGATTGAACTGTCGCTGGAAGGCAAGATTTTGCGGCGCATCGCTCTGGTCGGGTTCGGCGATCCGGAAGCGGTCGAGTACATCAGCGCCGACACCTACGTGATCACCGACGAGCGCCAGCAACGCCTGATCAAGATTCATCTCGAGGCCGACACCACTTTTCTCGATGCCGAAGATGCGGAGCAAATGACCTTGGGCGTGCACATGGCCAGCAACAAGGGTTTCGAGGGGCTGGCTTACGACTCGGTGGGCAAGCGGCTGTTCGTGGCCAAAGAACGCGACCCGATGCTGATCTACGAGGTCCACGGTTTTCCGCACTTCAAACCGGACAAGACCTACGCGGTGCACGTGATCAACAACCCCAAGCGCGATGCCGGGATGTTCGTGCGTGATCTGTCGAGTCTGCAGTACGACGAACGCAGCGGGCACTTGCTGGCACTGTCGGACGAGTCGCGGTTGATTATCGAGCTGGATGTCGACGGGCGCCCCTTGAGCACCATGTCGATCAGTGGCGGGCGTCAGGGTTTGCAGAAAACCGTGCCGCAGGCGGAAGGGATTGCGATGGATGATGACGGCACGTTGTACCTGGTGAGCGAGCCGAATCTGTTTTACGTCTTCAAGAAGCCCACACAAAACTGACCAACACCACAAAACACTGTGGGAGCTAGCCTGCTCGCGAAGGCGGTGGATCAGTCTCTGAATATGTTGACTGACCCGACGCTTTCGCGAGCAGGCTCGCTCCCACAGGTTTATTTGTCTGCCCATGATTCGGGCAGTCTGTTACTCAGCCTTCAGAGTTTTCACGCCTTCACTGGTGCCCAGCAACAACAGATCCGCCGGGCGCGCGGCGAACAGGCCGTTAGTGACCACGCCGACGATGGCATTGATCTGCGCTTCCAGCTCCACCGGGTTGGTGATCTGCAGGTTGAACACATCGAGGATGATGTTGCCGTTGTCGGTCAACACGCCTTCGCGGTACACCGGGTCGCCACCGAGTTTGACCAGTTGGCGGGCTACGTGGCTGCGGGCCATCGGGATTACTTCCACCGGCAGCGGGAACTCGCCGAGCACCGGCACCAGTTTGCTGGCGTCGGCGATGCAGATGAAGGTCTTGGCCACGGCGGCGACAATCTTCTCGCGGGTCAGGGCTGCGCCGCCGCCCTTGATCAGGTTCAGGTGCGCATCGCTTTCATCGGCGCCGTCGACGTAGAACTCCAGATCGCTGACGGTATTCAGCTCATACACCGGAATCCCATGGCCCTTGAGGCGCGCGGCGGTGGCTTCGGAGCTGGCAACGGCGCCATCGAACGCGCCCTTGTGCTGGGCCAGTGCATCGATGAAGCAGTTGGCGGTGGAGCCGGTGCCGACGCCGACGATGCTCTTGTCGTCGAGTTTCGGCAGGATGAAGTCGACAGCGGCCTGGGCCACGGCCTGTTTGAGTTGATCCTGGGTCATGCGGGCTCCGGAAGCAGGCAAGGGTTGGGCAGAAAGGCCGGCATTATAGGCCTCGCGGTGGTAGAGGGGGAAACAAGCTGTGGCGAGGGGATTTATCCCCGTTCGGCGACGCAGTCGTCGTAAACCCAGGAGCGCTGGTGTAACTGAAAAAATGCAGGGGAGCGCTTCGCACTCCAGCGGGGATAAATCCCCTCGCCACGACAGTGCTCACTCAAGAATGGGTTTCCAGACCTTAAAACCACCTGTTTAGTGTGGTCGCCTCGGCAAAAGGCGGGTTAGACTCGCTGGTCCCGCCCAATCGCCAGTGATGCTTTCCGATGCTCGAACAGTACGTCAAGAAGATCCTCACCTCGCGCGTTTATGACGTTGCCGTAGAAACCCCGCTGCAGAACGCCCGCCAGCTCTCCGAGCGGCTGGGCAATGACATCTGGCTCAAGCGTGAAGACTTACAGCCGGTGTTCTCGTTCAAGATTCGCGGCGCCTACAACAAGCTGACCCAGCTCAGCGACGAAGAGCGCGCTCGTGGCGTGGTCACCGCGTCGGCGGGCAATCATGCGCAGGGTCTGGCGCTGGCGGCGAAAGTGTTGGGCGTCAAAGCCACCATCGTCATGCCCAAGACCACCCCGGAAATCAAGGTCGAAGGCGTGCGCTCGCGCGGCGGCAAAGTGGTGCTGCACGGCGACTCGTTCCCGGAAGCGCTGGCCTACTCGCTAAAACTGGTCGATGAAAAAGGCTACGTCTACATCCACCCGTACGACGATCCGCACACCATCGCCGGGCAGGGCACCGTGGCGATGGAAATCCTGCGTCAGCACCCGCAGCCGCTGGATGCGATTTTCGTCCCGGTCGGCGGTGGCGGCCTGATCGCCGGTATCGCGGCCTACGTGAAATACCTGCGTCCGGACATCAAGGTGATTGGCGTCGAACCGGACGATTCCAACTGCCTGCAAGCCGCGATGGCAGCGGGCGAGCGCGTGGTTCTGCCGACTGTCGGCATCTTCGCCGACGGCGTGGCGGTGGCGCAGATCGGCCAGTACACCTTTGAGATCTGCAAGGATTACGTCGATGAAGTGATTACTGTCAGCACCGACGAGATCTGCGCAGCAATCAAGGATATCTACGACGATACCCGCTCGATCACCGAGCCTGCCGGCGCGCTGGGCGTGGCCGGGATCAAGAAGTATGTTGAGCAGCGTGGCGTCAGCGGCCAGACTTTCGTCGCCATCGACTCCGGTGCCAACGTCAACTTCGACCGCCTGCGCCACGTCGCCGAACGCGCCGAACTGGGCGAAGGTCGCGAGGCGATCATCGCCGTGACCATTCCGGAAAAGGCCGGCAGCTTCAAGGCGTTCTGCGAAGCCATCGGCAAGCGCCAGATCACTGAATTCAATTACCGCTACAACACCGGCAGCGAAGCGCACATCTTTGTTGGCGTGCAGACTCACCCGGACAACGATCCGCGCAGCGCCTTGCTGGCGAGCCTGACCGAGCAGGGTTTCCCGGTCATCGACCTGACCGACAACGAACTGGCCAAGCTGCACATCCGCCACATGGTCGGTGGCCGCGCCGCGCAGGTGGTCGATGAAGTGGTGCTGCGTTTCGAATTCCCGGAGCGTCCGGGCGCGTTGTTCAACTTCCTCAACAAGCTCGGCGGGCGCTGGAATATCTCGATGTTCCACTACCGCAACCACGGCGCAGCGGACGGCCGCGTGGTCGCCGGCCTGCAAGTGCCCCATGACGAACGTCATCTGGTGCCGGCGGCACTGGCGGAAATCGGCTACCCGTATTGGGATGAAAGCGACAACCCGGCCTATCAGCTGTTTCTTGGCTGAGCGGCTACGCTGATGGGCATGGATCTACGGAAGAGAACGACATGGAAACCCTGACCACCCTGAAAGTCCTTCACGTCGCGGCGACCGTGGTCATCCTCGCGAGCGGGCTGGGGCTCGCCGCCCTGACCTGGCGTAATCGCAGCGAAGGCCCGGCCAGTACGATGCGCCGTCCCTGGCTGTTCATCTGGTGTCTGATGCTGATCGGCATGCTCAGCATGCCTTTCACCGGCTGGTGGCTGGTACACCTGGTGGGCTGGCCATTGGGCCAATTGTGGATTCTGGGTTCCAGCGTGATCTATGCCGTGCCCACGCTCAGCGCGGTCTGGCTGCTGGTCCGGCTGGATCGGCTGTGGACAAGCGGGGTGGGCAATCGCACGTTCAATCTGGCCCTGGCGATTGTCAGCGGCGTCGGATTTGTCACCATAGCGGCGTTGATGGGGGCCAAGCCGGTTTAAGGCTTGAGACCGAGTTGACCCCCATCGCTGGCTTGCCAGCGATAGCAATCTCAGCCGCGCAACGAAATCACCGGCCAGCCACGCTTCTCGGCTTCGGCCCGCAGATTCGGATCAGGATCCACCGCCACCGGATTCGCCACCTGCTCCAGCAACGGCAGATCATTCATCGAATCGCTATAGAAATAGCTGTCCTCAAGCGAATGCCCGGTCTCTTCCAGCCAACGATTGAGGCGCGTGACCTTGCCTTCACGGAAACACGGAATGTCGGTGCTGCGCCCGCTGTAGCGGCCGTCGACCATTTCGCATTCGGTGGCAATCAGGGTTTCCACGCCCAGGCGCACGGCGATCGGCGCGGTGACGAAACGGTTGGTGGCGGTGATGATCACCAGTTTGTCGCCGGCATCGCGGTGCTTTTTCAGCAGCTCCAGTGCCTTGGGCAGCACGATCGGCTCGATGCAGTCGCGCATGTAATCGCTGTGCCAGGCGTCGAGCACGGCCATTTCGGTGCGGCCGAGAATTTCCAGGCAGAAGTTCAGGTAGGCAGCGTTGTCGAGCTTGCCGGCCAGGTAATCCTGATAGAACTCGTCGTTGCGCGCCTTGTAGGCGATCGGGTCGAGGAAGCCGCGCTCGCACAGATAATCGCCCCAGGCGTGATCGCTGTCGCCGCCCAGAAGGGTGTTGTCCAAATCGAATAAAGCCAGGCGCATTGCAGTTACCCGCTGAAAAGTCAGTAAAAAGGCGACAAGAATACGGTCTTTTCACAAGAGTGCACATAAGGTAGGAACCTTCGTTGCCGCCTCATCAAGCTTTGTGGAACAATGCGGCGACATGCGTTTGCGAGGTTGTTGCCGTGATCGACCCCGATGGTTTCCGCCCCAATGTCGGGATCATTCTGACGAATGACGCCGGCCAGGTGCTATGGGCTCGCCGTATCAATCAGGACGCCTGGCAGTTTCCGCAAGGGGGGATCAACCCCGAGGAGACGCCGGAAGACGCCTTGTACCGCGAGCTGAACGAAGAAGTTGGCCTGGAACGTGAAGATGTTGAAATACTGGCCTGTACCCGAGGCTGGTTGCGCTATCGTTTGCCGCAACGCCTGGTGCGTACCCACAGCCAACCGCTGTGCATCGGCCAGAAACAGAAATGGTTTCTCCTGCGCCTGATCTCCAACGAGCAGCGGGTGCGGATGGATCTGACCGGTAAACCGGAGTTCGATGGCTGGCGCTGGGTCAGCTATTGGTATCCGTTGGGCCAGGTGGTGACATTCAAGCGCGAGGTTTATCGACGCGCTCTCAAAGAGCTTGCCCCGCGCCTTTTAGCGCGCGACTGACGACGGAGTTCGACCCCGAGCCATGCTCAATACGCTGCGCAAGATCGTCCAGGAAGTTAACTCCGCCAAGGATCTCAAGGCGGCGTTGGGGATTATTGTGTTGCGCGTCAAAGAGGCCATGGGCAGCCAGGTCTGCTCGGTCTACCTGCTTGATCCGGAAACCAACCGCTTCGTCCTGATGGCCACCGAGGGCTTGAACAAGCGCTCGATCGGCAAGGTCAGCATGGCCCCCAACGAGGGTCTGGTCGGTCTGGTCGGCACGCGTGAAGAACCCCTGAACCTGGAAAACGCGTCGGTTCACCCGCGCTATCGCTATTTCGCCGAAACCGGTGAAGAGCGTTACGCCTCGTTCCTCGGTGCACCGATCATCCACCACCGCCGCGTCGTCGGCGTGTTGGTCATCCAGCAGAAAGAACGCCGCCAGTTCGACGAAGGTGAAGAAGCCTTCCTCGTGACCATGAGCGCGCAGCTCGCCGGCGTAATCGCCCACGCCGAGGCCACCGGTTCGATCCGTGGTCTGGGCCGGCAGGGCAAGGGCATTCAGGAAGCCAAGTTCGTCGGCGTGCCGGGTTCGCCGGGTGCTGCCGTCGGTACCGCCGTGGTCATGCTGCCGCCGGCGGACCTGGACGTGGTGCCGGACAAGACCATCACCGACATCAACGCTGAGCTGGCGCTGTTCAAGACTGCCATCGAAGGCGTGCGCGCCGACATGCGCGCCTTGTCCGCCAAACTCGCGACCCAGCTGCGCCCGGAAGAACGCGCGTTGTTCGACGTCTACCTGATGATGCTCGACGATGCCTCGCTGGGCAGCGAAATCACCACCGTGATCAAGACGGGGCAGTGGGCTCAGGGCGCGCTGCGTCAGGTGGTCACTGAGCACGTCAACCGTTTCGAACTGATGGACGACGCCTACCTGCGCGAGCGCGCCTCGGACGTCAAAGACCTTGGCCGCCGCCTGCTCGCCTATCTGCAGGAAGAGCGCCAGCAGAACCTGGTCTACCCGGAAAAAACCATTCTGGTCAGCGAAGAACTGACGCCGGCGATGCTCGGCGAGGTGCCGGAAGGCACGCTGGTCGGTCTGGTCTCGGTGCTCGGTTCAGGTAACTCCCACGTTGCGATTCTCGCCCGAGCCATGGGCATTCCGACGGTAATGGGTCTGGTCGATCTGCCGTACGCCAAGGTCGACGGCATCGAAATGATCGTCGACGGCACCCGTGGCGAGGTCTACACCAACCCGAGCGAAGTACTGCGCAAGCAGTTCGCCGAAGTCGTCGAGGAAGAGAAACAACTGGCGCTGGGCCTCGACACCCTGCGCGACCTGCCGTGCGTGACCCTCGATGGCCACCGCATGCCGCTGTGGGTCAACACCGGCCTGCTCGCCGATGTGGCGCGGGCGCAGAAGCGTGGCGCCGAAGGGGTTGGTCTGTACCGCACCGAAGTGCCGTTCATGATCAACCAGCGCTTCCCGAGCGAGAAGGAACAGCTGGCGATCTACCGCGAACAGCTCGCCGCGTTCCACCCGCAACCGGTGACCATGCGCAGCCTCGACATCGGCGGTGACAAATCGCTGTCGTACTTCCCGATCAAGGAAGACAACCCGTTCCTCGGCTGGCGCGGTATCCGCGTCACCCTCGACCACCCGGAAATCTTCCTCGTGCAGACCCGCGCGATGCTCAAGGCCAGCGAAGGCCTGAACAACCTGCGGATTCTGCTGCCGATGATCTCCGGCACCCACGAACTCGAAGAAGCCCTGCACCTGATCCATCGCGCCTGGGGCGAAGTGCGCGACGAAGGCACCGACGTGCCGATGCCGCCGATCGGCGTGATGATCGAAATCCCGGCAGCGGTGTACCAGACCAAGGAACTGGCGCGGATGGTCGACTTCCTCTCCGTCGGCTCCAACGACCTGACCCAGTACCTGCTGGCGGTCGACCGCAATAACCCGCGCGTCGCCGACCTCTACGACTATCTGCACCCGGCGGTGCTGCAAGCTCTGCAAACCGTCGTCACTGACGCCCATGCCGAAGGCAAACCGGTGAGCATCTGCGGCGAGATGGCTGGTGATCCGGCGGCGGCGGTGCTGTTGATGGCGATGGGTTTCGACAGCCTGTCGATGAACGCCACCAACCTGCCGAAGGTGAAGTGGATGTTGCGTCAGGTGAACCTGAGCAAGGCGCAGGAGATGCTGGCGGAACTGATGAAGATCGATAACCCGCAGGTTATCCACAGCTCGCTGCAACTGGCGCTGAAGAATCTCGGGTTGGCGAAGATGAATCCGCCGGTGGTGACCAAGGCTCTCTAAAAGGCTGATGCCCTCTTCGTCGGAACGCCGCCCGGAGCAGGCTCGCTCCCACAGGGATTCGTATCGATCACGAAAGCCATGTGGGAGCGAGCCTGCTCGCGAAGGCGCCAGTTCAGGCACCGCTAAACCACAACCTCCACCTCGCCCAAATGCCCGCCATACGGCCCAAAACTGCGCTCCACCATCCGCCGCGTGCCGTCCGCTTGTACGATCAACGCTGTACTCGCTCGCGTGCCATAACTCTGGCTGGCAATAAACACGCTCGACAACAACGACTCCGTCGCCATGCCTACCCCGGTATCCGGCAACTCCGCCTCGGGTGCGGTCTGCGCATCGCTCAGCAAGGCCAGCAATCGCTCAGGCTGCGGATCGTCCAGCACCGCGCTCAACGCCGCCCTGGCCTTGAGCAGTTTCGGCCACGGCGTATCCAGCCCCGCGTTGGATAACCCATAAACTCCAGACTGCAACATCACCGGCTCTGACGCTCGTGCATTGAAGTGCCACAGCTCATGGGCATTGCCCAGCAGCAGATTGAACCCGGCATATTCGGCGGCACGAGCCACCACATCGCTCAAATAATCGTCAATCGACAGATCACCAGCAAGAAACCGCGCCACCAGCTCGCCCCGGGATTTGGTCGCCGGCGGCTGTTGCGGATCGCGGATATTGGTCAGTGCGGCGAAGCGTCCGTTGGCGCCGATCCCCAGCCACGTGCCGCCAGCTTCAAGATCACGCCCGGCATGCACATGCGGCGCCTCGGGCCACGGCGCCAATGGCAGGCTGGGGCGGGCGTAGAATTCGTCGCGGTTGGCCGCGACGATCAGCGGCTGGGCATGGCCCGGGCGCCAGGCGAAAACGATCAGGCACATAAGGTGGTCCTTGTGTGTTTTTTGCCCACTCTACGCATCCGGCGTCCGTGCATCCATCGCCAGTGGAGCAGAAGGCTGCGCATCCGTTAACATGCCGCTCCTGTTTTGCCGATGCGTGCTGGAGACGGTCATGGAATTTCTGCTCTACCTGGCGCTCGGCGCCTGTGCGGGCGTGCTCGCCGGGCTGTTTGGCGTCGGCGGCGGGATCATCATCGTCCCGGTGCTGGTGTTCAGCTTCACTTTGCAGGGCTTCGATCAGTCGATTCTTACGCATTTGGCGGTGGGCACGTCGCTGGCGACGATCATATTCACCTCGGTCAACGCCGTGCGTGAACATCACCGCCGTGGCGCGGTGCGCTGGGCGATTTTTCGCTGGATGACCGTGGGCATTCTGCTCGGTGCCGGTTTCGGTGCGCTGACCGCAGAAGCCATCTCCGGGCCGAACCTGCAAAAGATCATCGGCGTGTTCGCTCTGGTGATCGCCGTGCAACTGGCGCTGGACGTCAAACCCAAGGCCAGCCGAACGGTGCCGGGCAAACTCGGTCTGACTGCCGCCGGTACGGTGATTGGCTGGGCCTCGGCGATTTTCGGCATTGGTGGCGGCTCGCTGACCGTGCCGTTTCTGACCTGGCGCAGCGTGCCGATGCAGCAGGCGGTGGCGACCTCGTCGGCCTGTGGCTTGCCGATCGCTCTGGCCAGTGCAGCAAGTTTCATGATTCTGGGGTGGCACGATCCGTTGTTGCCGGCCCATAGTCTCGGTTTTGTGTATTTGCCGGCATTGTTGGGCATCGCCCTGACCAGCATGGTCTTCGCCCGGCTCGGCGCGCGTCTGGCACACAGGTTGTCGCCGCGCTTGCTGAAAAGGCTGTTCGCCGCTTTGCTGTTCTGCGTGGGTTTGAGCTTTCTGCTCTGACCGCGTGGCAATCCTGGCTTAATCCTGAGGTGGCAGCGTCGCCCGGGAATTTCGCTTTCAACTCTAACAAGGAGTCGCAATGCTGCCTTACCCGCAGATCGACCCGGTGGCCCTGGCCATCGGTCCGCTGAAAATCCACTGGTACGGTCTGATGTACCTGATCGGCATCGGCGGCGCGTGGCTGTTGGCGTCGCGCCGGCTCAACCGCTTCGACCCGACCTGGACCAAGGAGAAACTCTCCGATCTGGTGTTCTGGCTATCGATGGGCGTGATCGTCGGCGGCCGTCTGGGTTACGTGCTGTTCTATGACCTGAGCGCGTACCTGGCCAACCCGACACTGATTTTCGAAGTGTGGAAGGGCGGCATGTCGTTCCACGGCGGATTCATCGGCGTGATGCTCGCGGCCTTGTGGTTCGGCAAGCGCAATGGCAAGTCGTTCTTCCAGTTGATGGACTTCGTCGCGCCGATGGTGCCGATCGGTCTGGGCGCCGGGCGCATCGGCAACTTCATCAACGCCGAGCTGTGGGGCAAGGCCACCGACGTGCCGTGGGCGATGGTGTTCCCGCCGTTCAGCGATCCGGCGCAGTTGCCGCGTCACCCGTCGCAGCTGTACCAGTTCGCCCTCGAAGGCGTGGCACTGTTCCTGATCCTGTGGATCTTCTCGCGCAAACCGCGTCCGACCATGGCGGTCTCGGGCATGTTCGCGCTGTTCTACGGCATCTTCCGTTTCATCGTCGAATTCGTCCGCGTGCCGGATGCACAGCTGGGCTATCTGGCGTGGAACTGGCTGACCATGGGCCAGGTGCTCTGCGTGCCGATGATTGTCGGCGGGCTGTTGCTGATCTGGCTGGCCTATCGTCGCGCCCCGGCAGCGCCGCTCGCGCCGACGGCTTAAACTACGAACCCCGGCGCGCGACGCCGGGGCTCCAAGGACACAGGTAACTCATGAAGCAAT
This sequence comes from Pseudomonas sp. 67(2021), assembly GCF_017491835.1. Classification (NCBI taxonomy): domain Bacteria; kingdom Pseudomonadati; phylum Pseudomonadota; class Gammaproteobacteria; order Pseudomonadales; family Pseudomonadaceae; genus Pseudomonas; species Pseudomonas sp. 67(2021). The sequence continues at coordinate 289,608 of NZ_JAFGYL010000001.1, read as the reverse complement.
ATCTCGAACTGGTCTCGCACGTCATTCAGAACGGCACCAAGCAGGCCAACCGCACCGGTATCAACACCATCAGTTTCCCGGGAGCGATGCTGCGTTTCGATCTGCAGGAAGGTTTCCCGGCGATCACCACGCGCAAAATGGCTTTCAAATCGGCCATCGGCGAGATGTGCGGCTTTCTGCGTGGCGTGAACAATGCCGCTGAATTCCGCGCGCTGGGCTGCAAGGTCTGGGACCAGAACGCCAACGAAAACGCGCAATGGCTGGCCAACCCGTTCCGTCAGGGCGACGACGACCTCGGTGAAATCTACGGCGTGCAATGGCGCAAATGGCCGGCGTACAAGCAGATCCCGCTGAGCAACACCGCCGCCATTGAACAAACCCTGGCCAACGGCTACAAGCAGATCGCTCAGGGCGAAGAAGACGGCCAGGCCTACGTCGTGCTGTACAAGGCGATCGATCAGGTGCGCCAGTGCGTCGACACGATCATCAAGGATCCGGGCAGCCGCCGCATTCTGTTCCACGGCTGGAACGTCGCCCAGCTCGATGAAATGGCCCTGCCGCCATGCCATCTGCTGTACCAGTTCCACCCGAACGTCGAGACCAAGGAAATCTCCCTGACTCTCTACATCCGCTCCAACGATCTGGGCCTGGGCACACCGTTCAACCTCACGGAAGGCGCCGCGCTGCTGAGCCTGATCGGTCGCCTGACCGGTTACACGCCGCGCTGGTTTACCTATTTCATCGGCGATGCGCACGTCTACGAAAACCACCTGGACATGCTCAACGAACAGCTCAAGCGCGAGCCGTTTGCCATGCCGAAACTGAAAATCTCCGACCGCGTGCCGGAGTTTGCCAAGACCGGTGTGTATCAGCCGGAATGGCTGGAACTGGTGGAACCGAGCGATTTCTCGCTGGAAGGCTACGAGCACCACCCGCCGATGACTGCGCCGATGGCGGTCTAGTCACCATTGATCGTTCCCACGCTCCGCGTGGGAATGAATCCCGTGACGCTCTGCGTCACTTTGGACGCGGAGCGTCCATGGCGGCATTCCCACGCGGAGCGTGGGAACGAGCTTCGCCCGTCAGTGGCCGTGGCTGCGGCCCACATGGGAGTGTTCGACTTCGGTCGCAACAACTCCGCCACTCACCTCCAGCCGCTGCAAGATCCCGCATTGATCCGCCTCCGGCCCTTCGCCACAGCGTTGGCGCAGGTCGAGCAGTTGTGTCTGCAACGCCAATAACCCATCAATTCGCGCCCTCACGTGCTGAATATGTTCGTCGATCAGCGCATTGACGCTCTCGCACTGATCCTGCGGGCTGTCGCGCAGGGCGAGGAGGCTGCGGATTTCTTCGAGGGTCATGTCGAGTGTGCGGCAGTTACGGATGAAGGTCAGGCGCTCGGCGTGGGCCTGGGTGTAGACGCGATAGTTACCGTCGCTGCGCGCCGGTTCCGGCAGGAGGTTTTCGCGCTCGTAGTAGCGGATGGTTTCCACCGCACAGTCGGTGAGTTTCGCCAGTTCGCCGATCTTCATGACGGCCATCTCCAAAAGGGTGCTTGACCCTATAGTGGCTACAGGGTCTTTACTTGGCAACAGGCACCTTCATGGACGCGACCAATGAGCGATTCCCTGCACACCCACAAGCCCGGCGACGGTCACGATCACAGTCATAAATTGCAGCCCGTGCATAAACATGCGCATGGCGGCGATGCCTGCTGCTCGTCAAAAGCCGCCGCACCTGCGCGGGTGCAATTGAGCGAAAAGACCAGCGCCGACGCGCGCCTGAGCAGCTTCCGCATCGAGGCGATGGACTGCCCGACCGAGCAGACGCTGATCCAGAACAAGCTCGGCAAACTGGCCGGCGTGCAGCAGCTGGAATTCAACCTGATCAACCGCGTGCTTGGCGTAACCCACAATCTGCCGGGCACCGAGCCGATCACCGACGCGATCAAATCCCTCGGCATGCACGCCGAGCCACTCGAGGCGGGTGTCGACGCGCCGGCCCCGGCTGCGGTGAAAAAGCACTGGTGGCCACTGGCGCTGTCCGGCCTGACCGCGCTGGGCGCCGAAGTCATCCACTTCACCAGCGCTGCCCCCGACTGGGTGGTGGCGATTGTTGCGCTGGTGTCGATCCTCAGCGGCGGCCTCGGCACCTATAAAAAGGGCTGGATTGCCCTGAAGAACCGCAACCTCAACATCAATGCGCTGATGAGCATTGCCGTGACGGGCGCGATCCTCATCGGCCAGTGGCCGGAAGCGGCGATGGTGATGTTCCTCTTCACCGTCGCCGAGCTGATCGAAGCACGCTCGCTGGACCGCGCGCGCAATGCGATCAGTGGTTTGATGCAAATGACTCCCGAGCAAGCCACGGTATTGCAGGCTGACGGCAACTGGCGCGAACAAGAGGTGAAAAACGTCGATCTCGGCGCGCGCGTGCGGGTAAAACCCGGCGAGCGCATCGCCCTGGACGGCGCGGTGGTCAGCGGCAGCTCGACCATTGATCAGGCACCGATCACCGGTGAAAGCCTGCCGGTGGAAAAAACTGTCGGTGACAAAGTCTTCGCTGGCACCATCAATCAGGCCGGCTCGCTGGAATACACGGTGACCGCTGCGGCGAACAACTCGACCCTGGCGCGAATCATTCACGCCGTCGAACAGGCCCAGGGCGCGCGGGCACCGACGCAGCGTTTCGTTGACCAATTCTCGAAAATCTACACCCCGGCGGTATTCGTCTTCGCCTTGGCCGTGGCGATCATCCCGCCGTTGTTCATGGGCGCGGCGTGGTTCGACTGGATCTACCGCGCGCTGGTGCTGCTGGTGGTGGCCTGTCCGTGCGCACTGGTGATTTCCACCCCGGTGACCATCGTCAGCGGCCTCGCGGCGGCGGCGCGCAAGGGCATTCTGGTCAAGGGCGGCGTGTACCTGGAGGGCGGTTTCAAGCTCGATTATCTGGCGCTGGACAAGACCGGCACGATCACCCACGGCAAACCGGTGCAGACCGATTACCTGTCGCTCGATCCGACAGCCGATGCCAGCGCGCCGGCCATCGCTGCCGCGCTGGCCGGGCGCTCCGATCACCCGGTGTCGTTGGCCATCGCCAACGCCGCTGTGGATAAAGATTTCGCCGCACTGCCTGTGGACAACTTCGCCGCGCTGGGCGGGCGGGGCGTCAAAGGCGACATCAACGGCCAGACTTATCACTTGGGCAACCATCGTCTGATTGAAGAATTGGGCCTTTGCTCGCCGCAACTGGAAGAGAAGCTGTTCGCGCTGGAGAAACAGGGCAAATCCGTGGTGCTGTTGCTCGACAGCGCAGGCCCCTTGGCGCTGTTCGCCGTCGCCGACACGGTCAAGGAAACCAGCCGCGAAGCGATTCGTCAGTTGCATGAACTCGGGGTGAAAACCCTTATGCTGACCGGCGACAACGTCCACACCGCGCAAGCGATTGCCGCCCAGGTCGGCATCGACGAGGCGCGCGGCGATTTGCTGCCGACCGACAAGCTGCAAGCCATCGAAGATCTGTACAAGCAGGGCCACCGGGTCGGCATGGTCGGCGACGGCATCAACGATGCCCCGGCATTGGCCCGTGCCGAGATCGGTTTCGCCATGGCCGCCGCCGGCACCGACACGGCGATCGAAACCGCCGATGTCGCCCTGATGGACGACGATCTGCGCAAGATTCCTGCGTTCATCAGCCTGTCGCGCAATACCGCGAGCATCCTGAAACAGAACATCGCACTGGCGCTGGTGATCAAGGCGATCTTTCTTGCGGTAACCTTCGCCGGGCTCGCCACCATGTGGATGGCGGTGTTTGCCGATATGGGCGTGAGCCTGCTGGTGGTGTTCAACGGTTTGCGCCTGCTGCGCAAATAAACGTGAGGGATGGTTGTGCTGAGTGCCGAGCTGAAAGCGTTTTACATGGTCGCCCGCCTGGGCAGCATCACGCTGGCGGCGAAAAAGCTCGGCCTCAGCCAACCGACCGTGACCACGCAGATTCGTAACCTGGAAAGCCAGTATTCGGTGGAGTTGTTCTACCGTGGCGGGCGCCGACTGAGCGTCAGTGACGAAGGCGCGCGGCTGCTGCCGATGGTCAAGACCCTGTTGCAGCAAGAGGCCGACATCGAGTTCTTCCTGCGCAACAGCGGTCAGGTGCAGGGCACGTTGCGTATTGCCGCGACGGCGCCGTATTACATCCTCGATCTGGTAAAAACCTTCCGCGAGCGTTTGCCGCAGGTGGAAGTGTCGGTGGAGATCGGCAATTCGCAGCAAGTGCTCGAAGCGCTGGAGGATTACCGCGTGGATGTCGCGGCATCGTCGCAGTTGCTCGACGATGCACGGTTGATTCGCCGGGTACTCGGCACCGATCCGCTGGTGCTGGCGGTGCATCGCAATCATCCGTTGGCGGCGCAGGAACATGTGACGCTGAACGCACTGGCCGGGCATACGTTGTTGATGCGCGAGCCGGGTTCGACCACGCGGCGCTTGACCGAAGAGTTGCTGGCCAGCGCCGGGGTCAGTTTCGGGCCGTTGCTGGAGATCGGCAGCCGTGAGTCGATTCGTGAAGCCGTGCTGCGCAATATCGGCATCAGCATCATCGCCCGGCAGGAAGTGCCGCATGATCCGCAATTGCGCGTGCTGACCATCGAGAATGCGCCGCAGATTCCGGAGTATCTGTATTGCCTGAAGGAAAGAAAGGGGGCGCGGTTGCCGGCGGCCTTTTTGGGGCTCGCACAGGAAATGTCCCCCGCTTAATGATCGTTCCCACGCTCCGCGTGGGAATGCAGCCCGGGACGCTCTGCGTCCCAAAAGCCGAACGCGGAGCGTCCGATGAGGCATTCCCACGCAGAGCGTGGGAACGATCTGCAGTGAACCAAAATCCTTGAATACCACTATCAGCCGTTTTTGCCTCGCTGCCACATGACGGACGCATTACAACTCTAGGATTGGCCTCATTCGTTTGCTGAGGTCCGTCCATGAATCCTGCCATCGCAACTGCCCTGACCAACCCCGGCGCGCCGATGAAAGTGCGCGGCGTGCACAAGCGTTTCGGTGCGTTCACTGCGCTGGACAACGTCTCCCTCGATGTCGCCGCCGGCGAACTGGTGTGCCTGCTCGGCCCGTCGGGCTGTGGCAAGACCACATTGTTGCGCTGCATTGCCGGGCTGGAGCAGCAGGACAGCGGCGAGTTGTATCTGGGCGATCGCGATGTCTCGCATCTTGCTCCGCAAGCGCGGGATTACGGGATTCTGTTCCAGTCCTACGCGTTGTTTCCCAATCTGACGGTCGAGGCGAACATTGCCTACGGCCTCGTCGGCAGCGGTCGCGATGAAGTGCGCCGGCGTGTCGGTCAGATGCTGGAACTGGTCGGCCTCAGCGGCAGTGAGAAAAAGTATCCAGGCCAATTGTCCGGCGGTCAGCAACAGCGAGTAGCGCTCGCTCGCGCATTGGCGCCGGCGCCGTCGCTGCTGTTGCTCGACGAACCGATGTCGGCCCTCGACGCGCGGGTGCGCGAGCATCTGTGCACCGAGCTGCGTCAGCTGCAACGCAACCTCGGCATCACCACGCTGATGGTCACGCACAATCAGGACGAAGCGATGTTGATGGCCGACCGCATCGCGGTGATGAACAACGGTCGCGTCGAGCAGTACGCCACCCCGCAGGAAATCTACAACCGCCCGGCCACGCCGTTCGTGGCCGAGTTTGTCGGCCAGGGCAACTGGCTGCCGTTTCAGCGCAGCAGCGACAGTCACGCCAAGGTTGGCGGGATGAATCTGCGCTTGGCCGAGGGCAGCGTACACGGCGCTTCGGGTCGACTGTTTTGCCGCCCGGAGGCGATCAACGTCAACCCGCTGGTGCACGAAGAGAACCTGTTTCCGGCCAAGGTTCGCGAAATCACTTTCCTCGGCAATCGTTGCCGGATGAGCTTCGAACTCGATCAATTGCCGGGCCACGCACTGCTCGCCGAAATCGCGCCAGAAGCCATGCCGCGCCTCGGCGCCCAGCAAATCATGGTCGCCTTGCCGCCGCGCAGTTTGCAGGTGTTCGCCTGATGAACAGCAACCTCGCGCTGCCGCTACCGCACAAGCAGGTGCGACAGTCCTCGAAAGCCGAGATCGGCGATCGCCTGTTCGTGCTCGGCGGCAAAATCCTCCTGCTGGTGTTGCTCGGCCTCGCGGTGCTGCTGCCGTTGCTGGCGATCTTCTGGCGCGGCTTCAGCAATGACGCCGGGCAGGGCGGTGGCTGGCTCGCCGCGAAAGAATTGGTGACCAGTGCCAATTTCCACTGGCTGCTCGGCAACAGCCTGAAAGTGTCCCTCAGCGTTGCGGCCATTGTCGTACCGCTGGCCTACCTGTTTGCCTACGCGCTGCAACGCACGCTGATTCGGGGCAAAGGCATCTGGCGCGGAATCTCGCTGCTGCCACTGATGGCGCCGTCGATGCTGCCGGGAATTGCGCTGGTCTATCTGTTCGGCAATCAGGGCATGTTGCGTGGGCTGCTCTCGGACAATATCTATGGGTTCTGGGGCATTGTGCTGGGCGAGGTGATCTACACCTTCCCCCATGCGCTGATGATTTTGCTCTCGGCATTGTCGCTGGCCGATGCGCGGCTGTTCGACGCCGCATCGAGCATGGGCGCCAGTCCGGCCAAAGCGTTTCGCAGCATCACCTGGCCGGCGACCCGCCAGGCGGTATTCGCTGCGTTCTGTCTGGTGTTCACCCTGACCATCACCGATTTCGGTGTGCCGGTGGTGGTCGGTGGCGACTATCAAGTGTTGGCGCTGGAAGCCTACAAAGCCGTGGTCGGCCAGCAGCAATTCGGTCGCGGCGCGTTGATCGGTATGGTGCTGTTGCTGCCGGCGCTGTTCAGTTTCGGTGTCGATGCATGGTTGCGTCGGCGTCACGGCGATTCCATGAGCGGGCGCGCGCAAGTGTTCAAACCGCTGCCGTCGAAAATGCGCGACGGCTGCTATCTGGCGATCGTTTTGCTGATTTGCGCCGCGCTGCTGCTGGTGTTCGGCATGGCGGTGTTCTCGTCGCTGGTGAAGTTCTGGCCGTACAACCTGTCGCTGTCGCTCAACCACTATCAGTTCAACGAGACCGCCGGCGGTGGCTGGCTCGCCTACGGCAACAGTCTGAAAATGGCGCTGGGCACCGCGCTGATTGGCAGCGTGCTGATTTTCACTGGCGCCTATCTGATGGAGAAAACCCGCACCCAGCGCGGCTTGAACCTGGCTTTGCGCATGCTCAGCTTCGTGCCGATGGCGGTGCCGGGGCTGGTGCTGGGCCTGGGCTACGTCTTCTTCTTCAACCTCAGCGGCAATCCGCTGCACGTGCTCTACGGGACGATGACGCTGCTGATCGTCTGCACCATTGCGCACTACCTGACCACCGCACAAATGACCGCGACCACCGCGCTGCGCCAGCTCGATGGTGAGTTCGAGGCTGCGGCGCTGTCGCTGAAGTCGCCGCTGTACCGGCATTACCTGCGCGTGACTGTGCCGATCTGCTTGCCGGCGCTGCTGGACATCGTGCGCTACCTGTTCGTCTCGGCAATGACCACGGTTTCCGCCGCGATCTTCCTCTACAGCCCCGACACCATCCTCGCGGCGGTGGCGGTGCTGAATATGGACGATGCCGGCAACGTCGGCGGCGCGGCGGCAATGTCGACCCTGATTCTGTTCACTTCGGCCGGCGTGTCGCTGCTGCTGGCGTGGGCTTCGCGCGGCCTGTTGCGCCGTTCCCAGGCCTGGCGGCAAACCGCGCCCGGTCACTGATTGCAAACCCGATCAACTCATCTACAGGAAAACGCTCATGTTCAAGCCTATGGCCCTGGCCGCTGCTGTGCTCGCGACTTTCAGCCTGAATGCCTTCGCGGCAAAAACCGAGTTGACGGTGTACACCGCACTCGAAGCCGAACAGCTGAAGTCCTACAAGGACGCTTTCGAAAAGGCCAACCCGGACGTCGAAATCAAGTGGGTGCGCGATTCGACCGGGATCATCACCGCCAAACTGCTCGCCGAAAAAGCCCGCCCGCAGGCCGACGCGGTGTGGGGCCTTGCCGCGTCGAGCCTGGCGATTCTCGATCAGCAAGGCATGCTGCAAAGCTATGCACCGAAGGATCTCGGCAAGATCGGCGCGAACTACCGCGACGCCGCCAACCCGCCAGCCTGGGTCGGCATGGACGTGTGGGCCGCGACCATTTGCTTCAACACTGTCGAAGCCGAGAAGCAGGGGCTGAGCAAACCGGTCAGTTGGCAGGATCTGACCAAGCCTGAGTACAAGGGCAAGATCGTCATGCCCAACCCGGCGTCGTCCGGCACTGGTTTCCTCGACGTCAGCGCCTGGCTGCAAACCTTCGGCGAGAAGCAGGGCTGGGCGTATATGGACGGCCTGCACCAGAACATCGGCCAGTACGTCCACTCCGGTTCCAAGCCGTGCAAGCTGGCGGCGGCGGGGGAGTTTCCGATCGGGATTTCCTTTGAATATCCAGCCGTACAGTTGAAACGCCAGGGCGCGCCGCTGGACATCATCCTGCCGAAGGAAGGTCTGGGCTGGGAGATTGAAGCGACAGCGGTGATCAAAGGCACGCCGCATGAAGAGGCAGCGAAGAAACTCGCTGACTTCTCCGCCAGCGCCGAGGCGATGGATCTGTACAAAGAGAACTTCGCCGTGCTCGCCCAGCCGGGGATAGCCAAGCCGCAGACCGAATTGCCGGCCGACTATGAGCAGCGTCTGATCAAGAACGACTTTGCCTGGGCCTCGAAGAATCGCGACGAGATCCTGGCTGAATGGCGCAAGCGGTATGACGGCAAGTCCGAGAAAGTTGTCGCCAAGTAAGATCTTTATCGACTGACAAGGCCCCTTCGCGAGCAGGCTCGCTCCCACAGTTGCAATGCTGTCCCCTGTGGGAGCGAGCCTGCTCGCGAAAGCGGTTTCTCATTCAGAGCACCTCTACATGACACAACCCAAAGACCTGCTCATCATCGGCGCCGGCATTCTCGGTCTGTCCCACGCCTATGCCGCTGCCAAACGCGGCCTGAAAGTCGCGGTATTCGAACGCACCGCCACGCCCCTTGGCGCTTCGGTGCGCAACTTCGGCCAGGCGCTGGTGACCGGTCAGCCGCCCGGCATCATGCTCGAACTGGCCAAGGCCAGCCGCGAGATCTGGGGCGACTGGGCGCAACTTGCCGGCCTGCAGGTCAAGCGCAACGGCTCATACCTGTTCGCCCGTAACGAGGCCGAAGAACACCTGCTCGAAGCCTTCTGCGCCGGCCGCGCGGTCGAGCATGGCTACAACGTCGAGCTGCTGCGCGGCGCGGCGTTGCGTGATTTGTATGGCAGCCAGTTCAGCCATCACCGCGCCGCGCTGCACGGTATCGATGATCAGCAGTTGTACTCACGCGAAGCGATTCCCGCGCTGATCGACTACTTGCGCCGTGACCTCGGCGTCGAGTTTCACTTTTCCACGCTGGTGCGCGACGTCGAACCGGGGCGTCTGCACAGCACCGCCGGCAGTTTTACCGGCAAGCAGATCATCGTCTGCTCCGGCCACGATTATCAGACCCTACTGGCCGAGCCGATTGCTGCGCTCAATCCGCAGATCTGTCGTCTGCAAATGCTGCGGGCCAAACCGCAGGTCGATCTCAATCTGCAACACGCCGTGCTCACCGGCCTGAGCTGCGTGCACTACGGCGCTTTCGCCGATTTGCCGGAAGCCGCAGCGGTGCAGGCGCAGATTCTCCGTGAACAACCGCACCTGCACGCCAACGGCATTCACCTGCTGATCAGCCCGACGCCGTATGGCGAACTGATCATTGGCGATTCGCATCATTACGGCAGCGATGCGTCACCGTTCAATGCCGAGCAGATTGACAACTGGATGCTCGAACTCGCCGAGCAGACGCTGGGCTGCAAGGTGCAAGTGGTCGAACGCTGGCAGGGCGTCTATGGTTCTCGGGGGCCAGGGCCGTTTTCTTTCCTGCGCCCGGCACCGGGCCTGAGCGTGGCGCTGATGCACACCGGCGTCGGCATGAGCGTCGGCCCGGCGCTGGCCGAACGCAACATCGCGCAGTTACTGGAGCAAGCATGAATCAAGAACAGGTGATCGCCCGGGTGTTCGGCCTGTATGAACGCTTCGGCGCGAGCGATTACATCGGCGAACCGGTGTCGCAACTCGAGCACATGTCCCAGGCCGCAGAACTGGCCATGGCTGAAGGCTGTGACGATGAAGTGGTGCTGGCGGCGTTTTTTCATGACGTCGGCCATTTGTGTGCCGAGGGCGCGGAAAACATGGGCGGTTATGGCGTGGTCAGCCATGAACGGCTCGGTGCCGATTATCTGCGTGAGGCAGGTTTCAGCGAGCGGCTGGCGCGACTGGTGGAATATCACGTCCAGGCCAAACGCTATCTGACCTTGCGCGAGCCGGGCTATTACGCGCGGTTGAGTGAGGCGAGTCGCAGGACGCTGGAATATCAGGGCGGTGTGATGAGCGCGGCTGAGGCGGATGCGTTCGAGGCTGATCCGTTGTGTGCGCTGAGTTTGCGCATGCGGCGCTGGGATGAGTTGGCGAAGGAGGTTGCGGTGCCGCTGGTGGATCTGGCTGGATTGAAAGCGAAAGCGGCGCGACTGCTGGCTGTTTAGGACTGTGCACCGAGGTGCTGCATTCGCGAGCAGGCTCGCTCCCACAGGGATCCGCATTCCAGGGTGGGAGCGAGCCTGCTCGCGAATGAGTCAGCGCTACAAATTTTCAGCCAACGCCTCAACCTGCTCCTGCCTTTCCGCCTGATTCAACTTCGCCTGCGGATTGAGCGACGACCACTGCGGATGCGCGCGCGCCTTGTTCAGCGCTTCCGGCAACTTGCCTTCGCGCCAGGTTTTATCCACAGGCGTGGCCACCTGAATGCTGTCCATCGCCGCATGCCCGCGCTGATCGAGCGCCAGCAACAACTGGCGCTGGCGCAACGCCAACAGGCGCAGCACGGCGTCATCCACCGTCAATTCCCGCTGGCCTTTGATCTTGCCGAGCAGGCGACTGCCATAACTGCGCGCCGTTTGCAGCGCACCGCCGGCAATCGCGCCGGCCAATGCTGCTGCGCCGAGGGTAATCCCGCCGACCAGCAAATCCACACCAGCCCCGGCCGCTGCACCGGCAGCAATGCCGCCGCCGACGCGCACGCCGAGTTGCTTCAGGGTTTCCGGGTTGAACAGATCATCGCCCCAACGCCCGTCGAGCAGCGGCAAGTCGCTGGCCGCCGCGTCCTGCGGGCGAAACGCGTAGAGCTTGAGCAACGCCTCGACGCACTTCTGCTCACGCTGGCGTACGGCTTTGCGCAGCTCGCTGATCGCCTGCTGTTCCTGCTCGGCTTCGCTGACCACACTGCGCCGGCACGCGGCGCAGTCGATCAGCAATTCGGCAATCAGGCGTGCGGCGCTTTGCTGACGGGCGAGGCGCTGCGCCTGCTGGTCGGCGATCAACCGCTCCAGTTGCGGCCGGGCGTTTTCCAATAGCAGGGCGAGGCTCTCGTACAAGCGCCGCTCGCCATCCTCGGGCGGCGCGACGCTATCAAAGCGCACCAGCGCATGCAGGCCCAACCGCGCCAGCGCCTCGCGCCAATCCGGCTCACGATGGTTGGCGCTGCTGACGAAATTCAGCACCGGCAGCAGCGGTTTGCCGCAACTGGCGAGCACTTCCAGCTCGTCGCGATACTTGGCCAGCACCGGTTCACGGGCGTCGATCACATACAGACCAGCGTCGGAAGCGAGCAATTGCCGCAGCACCTTGGCCTCCTGCTCGAAACGCTGGCGCGCCTCGCTGCCGTCGAGAAACCGCGCCAGCCGCGCCGGGCCGTCGAGACGTTCGCCGGGGCGTTCCAGACGCTCGAGAAAATCCAGCAGGGCGATCGCATCTTCCAGCCCCGGCGTGTCGTACAGATCGAGCAACGGCTCGCCGTCCACCGACAACCGCGCGCCTTCAACATGCCGGGTGGTACTCGGCCGATGCGAGACTTCGCCGAAGCCGACATCGCGGGTCAGCGTGCGCAGCAGCGAGGTCTTGCCGACGTTGGTGTGGCCGACCACCGCGAGTTTCAGCGGGGCCTTGCGTGCATCAGTCATGTCCGCTCTCCAGCCAGTTCATCGGCGCGCAATCGGCAAACGGCAGGTCCAGTTGTTGCAGCGCCGCGTGCCAGTCACCCAGACGTTGCCCGTCCAGCGCTTCGCCAGGCGGCGCTTGCAGCAGCCAGATGCGAGTGGCGCCGGCGTTGCGCGCGAGTTCGGCGATCAGCGCGAGGCTGCCGCGATCCGGCGAGCGTCGCGGATCGCAGGCGATGGCCAGCCGCGCCGGCGGGAAGCGACTGAGTTGTTCGAGCAGTTTGTGCCGCGATTCGCGACTATCGAGGATGCCCGCGTTGCTGACGTTTTTCGGCAGCGCGGGTGGCCACGGACGCTGTTCGTCCAACTCGATCGCCACCAGCAGCGCGCCTTCACTGGCCAGTTCGCCGACGTTGCTTTCGACGCGATGCAGTTGCGCCGGCTCCGGGTCGTTGACGCCGAGGCGCTCGCTGGTCGGCATCAGCCTTTCGCGCAGTTGCGCGTAGCCGGGCAAATTCAGATCCAGGCGCAGCGCGGCTTTGCCGCTGTTCCAGCGCCACAGGCAGAACAGCGCGAGCAGCAGGCGCGGCAGCACGCCGTAGACCACCAGCACGCCGACCAGCCAGGTCGCCCAGGCCTGTCGCGCGCTTTCAATATTCAGTGCGCCGGCGCCGCTGGCGCGGATCATTTCCTCGGTCGGCACGTTGAAGCCGAGCAGCGCCGGCAGATAGCCAAGGGCCTGGGTGACATGGATAAAGGTGTCTGCACCGAGGATCGTGGTTTCCCAGACAAAGCCGTAGCGCCGCGTGGCCATCAGCGTCAGCAGCAGAATCAGCGCGCTGAGCATTGCCAGCAGCCACAGGCCATTGACCAACGCGCCGAGTGCCCAGCGGTTGAGTTTCTTGCGTTGCAGCAGCAACAGCAGGGCCGGCGCCAGTTGCGCGGCTTTGGCGTCGCGGGCGAATTTTTCGCTGAGCCACAGCCACAAGCGCCCAAGGGTGGCGCCGTGTTCGCCAGCGAAAATCAAACCCAGCGCCCAGCTCAGCAGCAAAATCAGATTGATCCCGAGCAGACTGCCCAGCGCCCAGAACACATTCACCGGCGTCTGGCCAAGTGCGGCGAATGCCAGACCGGCGCCGCTGAGTACGGCGAAAATCATCAACAGCACCAGCGCCAGACGCGCGCCTTGCAGCCAGTGCTTGAGCGCGGCGGTCAGCCCGTCACGCTCGGCCAGCCATAGCGCCCGGCGCGCAATGCGGCTCGGCAGATCGCCGCCAGCGGCGCGGGCCAGACGATTGGCTTCCAGGTCATCCAGCGGCCCCGCGTGTTCTTCGCGCAGGCGGATGGTTTCGGTGAGCCAGAGGTTTTGCAGTGGAGTCAGTTCAGTCACGCGGCGTCCCGTCGCTAAATCGAGCGCTGAGCATAACCGCTGTGGCGCTTATCGGGGTAAGCGCGGCTCTGGTATCCTCGCCGGCATGACTAAATCACTGCCCCTAAGCCTGATCGCAGCCCTCGGTGAAAACCGCGTGATCGGCGTCGACAACAGCATGCCCTGGCACCTGCCGGGGGACTTCAAATACTTCAAGGCGACCACGCTCGGCAAGCCGATCATCATGGGCCGAAAGACCTGGGATTCGCTCGGCCGGCCGCTGCCGGGGCGCTTGAACATCGTGGTCAGCCGCCAGACCGATCTGCAGCTCGAAGGCGCCGAGGTCTATCCGTCGCTGGAAGCCGCCGTGGCCCGCGCCGAGGAATGGGCGAAAGCCCAGGGCGTTGATGAGCTGATGCTGATTGGCGGCGCGCAGTTGTATGCGCAGGGACTGGCGCATGCCGATCGGCTGTACCTGACCCGCGTGGCGCTGAGCCCGGAAGGGGATGCGTGGTTTCCGAAGTTTGATCTGAGCGAATGGAAGCTGGTGTCGAATGTTGAAAACCCGGCGGTTGAAGATAAACCCGCGTACAACTTCGAAGTCTGGGAGAAAAAGCAGCTTTAAGCCTCAAGCTGCAAGTAAAAGCTGATTGGCTCTTGGCTTGCAGCTTGCAGCTTGCAGCTTGCAGCTTGCAGCTTCAGCTGACTAGCTGCGCGTGTTCATCGGCATCCAGCAGCGCTTTATCCGTCTGCTGCATGACCTGACTGGTAATCGCCCCGGCGGTAATCGAGCCACTCACGTTCAACGCCGTGCGGCCCATATCGATCAGCGGTTCGACCGAAATCAGCAACGCCACCAGTGACACCGGCAAGCCCATCGCCGGCAGCACGATCAGGGCGGCGAACGTCGCGCCGCCACCGACTCCGGCCACGCCGGCCGAACTCAACGTGACAATCGCCACCAGCGTCGCGATCCACAGCGGATCCAGCGGGTTGATGCCGACCGTTGGCGCGACCATCACGGCCAACATCGCCGGGTACAGGCCTGCGCAACCGTTCTGGCCGATGGTCGCACCGAACGAGGCAGCGAAACTGGCGACCGACGACGGAATACCCAGGCGGCGGGTCTGCGCTTCAATGCTCAGCGGGATGGTCGCCGCGCTGGAGCGACTGGTGAAAGCAAACGTCAGCACCGGCCAGATCTTGCGGAAGAAGCGCAGCGGGTTGATCCCGGCGGCCGACACCAGCACGCCGTGCACAACGAACATCAGGCCCAGGCCGATATACGAGACCACGACGAAACTGCCGAGCTTGATGATGTCCTGCAGGTTGGAACCGGCGACCACTTTGGTCATCAGCGCCAGCACGCCATAGGGGGTCAGCTTCATCACCAGACGCACTAGACGCATCACCCAGGCTTGCAGGGTGTCGATGGCGTTGATCACTTTCTGACCTTTTTCCACGTCATCCTTGAGCAACTGCAACGCAGCAACCCCAAGGAACGCGGCGAAGATCACTACGCTGATGATCGAGGTCGGCTTGGCCCGGGCCAGGTCGGCGAACGGGTTCTGCGGAATGAACGACAGCAGCAATTGCGGCACATTCAGGTCGGCAACCTTGCCGGCGTAGTCGTTCTGAATGGTTTGCAGGCGCGCCATTTCCTGGGTGCCGGCGACCAGACCTTCAGCGCTGAGGCCGAACAGGTTGGTCAGGCCGATGCCGATCAACGCCGCGATGGCGGTGGTGAACAGCAGCGTGCCGATGGTCAGGAAACTGATTTTGCCCAGCGACGAAGCGTTGTGCAGGCGTGCCACGGCGCTGAGGATCGAAGCAAACACCAGCGGGATCACGATCATCTGCAGCAACTGCACGTAACCGTTGCCGACCAGATCGAACCAGCCGATCGAGGCTTTCAGCACCGGGTTGCCGGCACCGTAAATCGTGTGCAGCGCAACGCCGAACGCCACGCCGAGGACCAGTGCAAGCAGGACTTTTTTCGCTAGGCTCCAAGTGGTGTGGCGGGTTTGCGCCAGACCGAGGAGCAAGGCGAGGAACACCAGCAGGTTGAGAATCAACGGTAGATTCATGAGAACTCCAGTAAAGACTGTGCCAACAGCCGTCCGGGGCTGCTGCGAACCGGAAAGCCTAACAGCTTGATTTGCAATGATTTAATACCGAAATGGCAGGGCGTCCGTCGTTTTTGGAATAAGCGCGTGTCGCTGTCGGCAATGCAACTGACGCGCAGGGGACGCAAGCGGTCGCTGACAGGCGAGGGTTGTCACACTGATTTGTTAGCGTCGAACTCTTTGCATCGGGGAGTAGCGCTATGAAAATTGCACGCACGTTGTTGGCTGTAGCACTGGCGGCTGGCCTCGTCGGCCAGGCATTGGCCACGGACCTCAAGCATTGGCCGGCAGATCAGGCCAAGGCGCTGGACGCGATGATCGCTGCCAACGCCAACAAGGGTAATTACGCGGTGTTCGACATGGACAACACCAGTTACCGCTACGACCTCGAAGAATCCTTGCTGCCGTTCATGGAAAACAAGGGCCTGATCACCCGCGACAAGCTCGACCCCTCGCTGAAACTGATGCCGTTCAAGGACACCGCCGAGCACAAGGAAAGCCTGTTCAGTTATTACTACCGGCTCTGCGAAGTCGACGACATGGTCTGCTACCCGTGGGTGGCGCAGGTGTTCTCCGGCTTCACACTCAAGGAGCTCAAGGGCTACGTCGATGAGCTGATGGCTTCGGGCAAACCGGTGCCGGCGACGTATTACGAAGGCGATGTGGTGAAGAAGCTCGACGTCAATCCGCCGAAGATCTTCACTGGCCAGCAAGAGCTGTATAACAAGCTGATGGAGAACGGCATCGAGGTTTACGTGATGACCGCCGCTTCAGAGGAACTGGTGCGTATGGTCGCGGCGGATCCCAAGTACGGCTACAACGTCAAACCGCAGAACGTCATTGGCGTTTCACTGCTGCTCAAGGATCAGAAGACCGGCGAGCTGACCACTGCGCGCAAACAGATCACTGCCGGCAAATATGACGAGAAGGCCAACCTGGGCCTGGAGCTGACGCCGTACCTGTGGACCCCGGCAACCTGGATGGCCGGCAAGCACGCGGCGATCCTCACCTACATCGATGAATGGAAAAAACCGGTACTGGTCGGCGGCGATACCCCGACGAGCGACGGTTACATGCTGTTCCACGATGTCGACGTGGCCAAGGGCGGCATTCACTTGTGGATCAACCGCAAGGACAAGTACATGACGCAAATCAACGGCATGATGGCCAAGCACGCAGCGGCGCAGGCCAAGGAAGGCTTGCCGGTGACAGCGGACAAGAACTGGGTGATCGTCAAGCCGGAAGAAATTCAATAAAAGCAGCTGCAAGCTACAAGCTACAAGCGGCAAGAAAAAGCAACTTGGCTCTTGCTTGAAGCTTGCAGCTTGAAGCTTTTGATCGTTCCCACGCAGAGCGTGGGAACGATCACCTTTGCTTGCAGCTTGCAGCTTGCAGCTTGCAGCTTGCAGCTTGCAGCTTGCAGCTGTAGCTGCCTCAAATCCCGTCGAGCATCGCTTTGTTACGCACAGCGCCCTTGTCGGCACTGGTCGCCAGCAGGGCGTAGGCCTTGAGGGCGGTGGTCACCTTGCGTGGGCGCACCTCGACCGGTTTCCAGCCTTTCTTGTCCTGCTCGGCGCGGCGTGCCGCCAGTTCTTCGTCGCTGACCAACAGGTTGATCGAGCGGTTCGGAATGTCGATCAGCACCTTGTCGCCATCCTGCACCAGACCGATCGCGCCACCGGCCGCAGCCTCTGGCGAAGCGTGGCCGATCGACAGGCCGGAAGTGCCGCCGGAGAAACGCCCGTCGGTGAGCAGCGCGCAGGCTTTGCCCAGGCCTTTGGATTTCAGGTAGGACGTCGGGTAGAGCATTTCCTGCATGCCCGGGCCGCCTTTCGGGCCTTCGTAGCGAATGATGACGATGTCGCCTTCCTTCACTTCGTCGGCGAGGATGCCGCGCACGGCGCTGTCCTGGCTTTCGAAGATTTTCGCGTTGCCTTCGAAGACGTGGATCGACTCATCGACCCCGGCGGTTTTCACCACGCAACCGTCCTGCGCGATGTTGCCGTACAGCACGGCGAGGCCGCCTTCTTTCGAATAGGCGTGCTCGAAGCTGCGGATGCAGCCGTTTTCACGATCGTCGTCGAGGGTTTCCCAACGGGTCGACTGGCTGAACGCGGTCTGGGTCGGAATGCCCGCCGGACCAGCCTTGAAGAAGTGATGCACGGCTTCGTCGCTGGTCTGGGTGATGTCCCACTTGGCGATGGCTTCTTCCATGCTGCGGCTGTGTACGGTCGGCAGGTCGGTGTGCAGCAGGCCGCCACGGGCCAGCGAACCGAGGATGCTGAAAATGCCGCCGGCGCGGTGCACGTCTTCCATGTGGTACTTCTGGATGTTCGGTGCAACTTTGCACAGCTGTGGCACGCTGCGCGAGAGACGGTCGATGTCGCGCAGGTCGAAATCGATCTCGGCTTCCTGGGCAGCTGCGAGCAAGTGCAGGATGGTGTTGGTCGAACCGCCCATGGCGATGTCGAGCATCATCGCGTTCTCGAACGCCTTGAAGTTGGCTATGTTGCGCGGCAGCACGGAGTCATCGTTCTCGCCGTAGTAACGCTTGCACAGCTCGACGATGGTGCGACCGGCCTGGAGGAACAGCTGTTCGCGGTCGCTGTGGGTGGCCAGGGTCGAACCGTTGCCCGGCAAGGCCAGACCCAGTGCTTCGGTCAGGCAGTTCATCGAGTTGGCGGTGAACATGCCGGAGCACGAACCACAGGTCGGACAGGCGCTACGCTCGTACTCGGCGACTTTCTCGTCAGAAGCGCTGGAGTCGGCGGCGATTACCATGGCGTCGACGAGGTCGAGGCCGTGGGAAGCGAGTTTGGTCTTGCCGGCTTCCATCGGGCCACCGGAAACGAAGATCACCGGGATGTTCAGGCGCAGCGCGGCCATCAGCATGCCCGGTGTGATCTTGTCGCAGTTGGAAATGCACACGATGGCGTCGGCGCAGTGGGCATTGACCATGTACTCGACGGAGTCGGCGATGATCTCGCGGCTCGGCAGCGAATACAGCATGCCGTCGTGGCCCATGGCGATGCCGTCATCGACAGCGATGGTGTTGAATTCCTTGGCCACGCCACCGGCGCGTTCGATTTCGCGGGCGACCAGTTGACCCAGGTCCTTCAGGTGCACATGCCCCGGGACGAACTGGGTAAACGAGTTGGCGATGGCAATGATCGGCTTCTTGAAGTCGTCATCTTTCATGCCGGTGGCGCGCCACAGTGCGCGGGCGCCGGCCATGTTGCGGCCGTGGGTGGATGTTTTCGAGCGGTAATCTGGCATGGAGCACTCCGGGCGGCTAATCACGTACTAAAGGGGAGTGAGCTTCTGTTGACCTCTGAAACACCCGAAAAATGGCCGTGTGTCCGGAAGCTGCCGATGACGTTGCGGGATCGCCGCTGGTCTCAGCCTGAGCTCATAAACCCGCCGGGGATGAATGGCGATGAATGAGGCGATTCTACACCGCTGGCGTCGCGAGGGAATGGCGCAAAGCATCGTTGACTTGCTGATGCGGTGCGCGGGATGACGACTGGCAGGGTCAATGGTCGCCTCCGGGCATCAACCTGTTGCTGCGCAGGTTGCTGACGCGACGGCCAATCACGCTGTTGAGCAACAGGGATATGCCGCTCAACAGGACGAAACCGTAGCCCAGCGTCGCTTGCAGGTTGGCCGGGCCGAGGCTGATCAAGGCGCTGACCAGCCCGCCACAGATAAAGATGATGGTGCTGCCGGCAGACGCCGATGCGCCGGCATTTTCGGCAAACAGGCTCATGGCGCGGGAGGTAGCCGGCGGGCGTGAAATGGTCGTGCCTACCGTGCAGATCAGCATCGGAATCAGCACCGTCGCCGCTGACAGATCATGACTGGCCGCCAGATAGAGCATCACCAGCCCCGAGAGCAGGATCAGACTCAGCCCGGTGAAAATCTGCTGTTGCGCATTGATATGCCGATTCAGCACGCTGGCGAACAGGCCGCCAAAGACATAGGCGGCGCCGTAGATCAGCAGGATCAAGGCGAAATCGTAAGGTGCCATCTGCAGCTGCTCCATGAAGATCAGCGGGGAAATGACAATGAAGGAAAAGTGGCAGGCGAAAGCGAATGCAGAAATCAGCCAGCAGCCGACGAATTCGAAATTGCTCAGCACCAATCTGTAGGGCTTTATGAAACCCACGTGTGGCCCATTCTGAACGGGCCGGCTGTTATCGAGCAGCCGCCACGTTTTCACCAGAACCACGGCGGCCAGGGCGATGAACACCCAGAAGCTGCCGCGCCAGCCGAGCGTGGCCTGCAGAAACGTGCCCGCCAATGGTGATACCGAAATGAAGATGCCCGTGGCGGTGACCATCAGGATCCGCAGGCGATCACGCTCGTTGCCTTCGAACAGATCCTGCACCAGTGCCTGGGACAGCACGAAGCAACCACATCCCAGCGCCTGCATCACCCGGAAAATCAGGAACAGCGTGTAGTCATTGCTCAGCACGCAGCCCAGTGCGCCGAGCAGCGACACGCTCATGCCGGCAAGCAGCAGACCTTTGCGCCCGATCACATCGGACAACGGGCCGATCAATAACTGGGCAAATGCGATGCCCACGGCAAACAGACTGATCGACAGCGCGATGTCGTTTGACGATCGGCCAAAGTGGGCTGCCAATGCCGGAAAGGAAGGCAGCAGCACATCCAGCGGAAACACGCCAAGCAGGATCATCGCCAACAACAGGCTGATTGCTCCGCGCTGCTGTCGGCGGGTGGTTGCACGGCTGTGTTTATCCATCGATCAATCCTGCTTTGGCGAAGAGTGTCTGGTTATGGGGCAATGCAAAGAAGCCGGCCTTGTGCAGGGCCTCCACAGTAGGTTTGCAGCCAGCGCGTGCACGGGCGCGGTTGGCCTGCACCGTTACCGTGCTGCCGACAATCTCCATCACGTCGATCTCGGCAATACCGGCCGAACGCAGGCTTTGTTGCAGCCAGCTTTCATCTGCTTCGAAGAAAATGGAAATGATCTCCACGAGGGTCTTGCTGGCGAACAGGCGCTGACGACTGTTCATCGCAATCCAGAAGTAATGGAAGGCTTCGGCGAAATAACGGCTGTGCCGGGCTTCGTCGGCAAGGTGATCACGCAGCATGTCGTTCACGCTGGACACCAGCGTGTCGCGACAGACCTCCAGCAACTCGCGGGCAATGATCGTTTCCGAGACAAATCCCAGCAGGAACCAGGCCAGAGCGCGGTTTTTCTCCGGCGTGCGCGCGATCAAGGCGTTCATGCGGCTGATCCGCTTCGGAATGACCGGACGCCGGGTGATGCTGTAATACGCAGCGATCTGCTCGGCAATCTGGTTGGAAAACAGCGCGTGGTAGCCCTCGTCGGTATACAGCTGCAGTGCCGCATGTTTCATCGGCAGCGGTATGTAGATGGGCAGTTCGCGGTGCGCGATGACTTCCACGGCGCGGTTGACGATGCGGTGTTCGAGCAGGGTGGTGTAGTCGAGGAAATACACCAGATGATTGGCGGTAAGGCGGTGCAGGGTTTCGCGCCCTTTGGCCTGGATGGCCGGATGCGCCAGATAGGGCACGAAGGCCGGGGGGAACCAGTAGCGGGTTTGCAATTGCTGCTCGACATCGCCCGGTAACCGGTAGTCATGGGTACTGCTGCGTACCGATGCACGGCTCTCCCAGTCTGGAAGCGTGAATTTCAGCGACCATGACACCGGGGCTTCGCTCTCGTCCATCGCCGTGGGAATCATGACTGTGCTCCGCTGAGCAGATCACGCATTTCCTGGCACATGGCGTGACCATCGCTTTCGCCGCAACCGACAAAGAACAGCGGTTGCTCGGCGCTGCCCGCGATGCCGAGCAGGGTTTCAACCTGTGCGTCGGCAAATGCGCCGGTCAGCCAGGTGTTCAGCCCCAGCGTTGTTGCTACCAGTTGAAAGGTTTGCGATAGATGACCGGCCTCGATGAATGCCATGCGATAGGCGCGCGAGTGTTCGTACTTCCACCAGAGACGATCAAACCTGGCGGTGATGAACACGCCCAGCGGCAGGTTGTTGATGAAGTGCTGGCCGCCGAGCAACTGGCCCAGTTCCGGATCCGGCAGCGCATTGATCCGACTCAGAGCGTGTTCGGCAGGGTGGTAGGCGTAGATGCCGGGTTCCAGCCCGCTGACATTTTGCGCCAGGACAAATCCCTCACAGGCGTTCAATCCGCCGCCGGACGGGCAGCTCCGGCGGGCCTCGAGACCCGGCGCGACCGGATCGGCGTGGGCATCTTCGCGCGGGGGAAGATAGCCGAGGGTCAGATAGAGCAGCGTGCCGACCTCGTTCAGTGTCACCGCCGCACCGGTGTAGGAACGACAGGTTTTGCGCCTCATCAGGGCCTGAGTCAGGCTGTCATCATTAATGGCGCCTGGTACGGGCAGGGTAATCAAGGGCTGCACTGATCGCGGCGCCGGGGTGTTCGCAGGTTCCGGCTTCGCCAGCACTTCGCTGCAGTGCGCCAGATATTGCCTGGACCACTCGTGGATATTCCGAGGCGTATGTGCGCAAGGTATATTTTGTGTGCCGATGTGATAAATCTTCGATAGTTCATCCCAGCCCCAATCCGGGCTGTCTATTTTTGAAGTTGTTATAATGCCTGCGTTCAGAAGTTGACTGTCTATTACGTTGTTGGGGTCAAATATATCAGGGTTGTGTATAAGGCTGGCGAGGCGATGGGAGTATTCAAGATCAAGTTCGTGTTGAGTATGGTTCTTGTAGTTCCAGACTACTTGTCCGGGCGGGCGCGGCAATATAAAAAGAAAAGGATTGATATACATGGGTTCAGATCACTCAGGAAAGTCTGATGGACGCCAGAGTGCCGGCACTCTCCAGCGTCCAGGCTACTTAGCGGCCGGTGGCTGCAACCAGAAAGGCCAGGTTGGCGAGTTTGTCTGTTTCGAGATAAATGGTTTTCATGATGTGAACTCCTTGTTCGTTGGTAGTTGGAGTCGCTTCGTTGCGACAACTTCATATTAGTTTGTAATCGAATATTGGCAAGCGGATATTAGGTAGGAATATTCCAGTAATTTTGTCGGAGTGATCTTTTGCAGGAGACTTACTGTGTAGGTTTAGTTTCCATGTTTTACAGGCATGACGAAACTTCCTGCAAGGCGGCGAGAAAGAAGTTGTAGGAAGAGAGCAAGGCACTCATGTCGAGTGTGAAAAAAACGGGCGGGGGGGCGCAAAAAAACGGGGAGCTCAGTGGCTCCCCGGTGTTCAAGCGCAATCAGCTGTTGGGCAGCAGACGGCAGGTGATGCTTTTGATGTAGCGGGTTTCAGCGATGGCCGGATGCACCGGATGATCCGGACCCTGACCGCCACGTTCGAGCATCTGGATGTTGCGGTCCAGATGACGGGCGCTGGTCAGCAGGATGTTCTGCAGATCGTCTTCCGGCAGGTGCATGGAGCACGAAGCACTGACCAGAATGCCGTCCTTGGTCAGCAGGCGCATGGCTTGCTCGTTGAGACGACGGTAGGCGCCTTCGCCGTTCTTCATGTCTTTCTTGCGTTTGATGAAGGCCGGCGGATCGGCAACGATCACGTCGAAGCGCTCTTCGCTGGCTTTCAGTTCCTTCAGCGCTTCAAAGACGTCGCCTTCGATGCAGGTCATCTTGTCAGCGAAGCCGTTCAGCGCGGCGTTGCGCTCGACGCCGTCGAGGGCGAATGCAGAGGCGTCGACGCAGAACACTTCGCTGGCGCCGAACGCAGCGGCCTGCACGCCCCAGCCACCGATGTAGCTATAGAGATCAAGTACGCGTTTGCCCTTGGCGTAAGGTGCCAGGCGCGCGCGGTTCATGCGGTGATCGTAGAACCAGCCGGTTTTCTGCCCTTGGATGACCGGCGCTTCGAACTTCACACCGTTCTCTTCCAGCGCGACCCATTCCGGCACCAGACCGAATACGGTTTCGACGTAGCGGTTGAGGCCTTCGGCGTCGCGGGCGGCGGAATCGTTCTTGAACAGGATGCCGCTTGGCTTGAGCACTTGGGTCAACGCGGCGATCACGTCGTCTTTGTGCGCTTCCATGGTCGCCGAGGCGATCTGCACCACGAGGATGTCGCCGAAGCGATCGACCACCAGACCCGGCAGCAGGTCGGAGTCGCCGTAGACCAGACGATAGAACGGCTTGTCGAACAGACGCTCGCGCAACGACAGCGCGACGTTCAGGCGATGCACCAGCAGCGACTTGTCGAGGGCCAGTTTGATGTCGCGCGACAGCAGGCGCGCGCAGATCAGGTTGTTCGGGCTCATGGCGACGATGCCCAACGGCTTGCCGCCAGCGGCTTCGAGCACCGCCTGATCGCCGGCTTTGAAGCCATGCAGAGGCGTGGCGGCCACGTCGATTTCGTTGCTGTAGACCCACAAGTGGCCGTTGCGCAGGCGACGGTCGGCGTTGGCTTTGAGGCGCAGGCTAGGCAGGGACATGACGTCGCTCCGGAAAAAAGAGCGGGAGTATAGCGTGTTGACGCGTGCTCCGGTCTGGCCTGCGATGAAAAGCGGATGGCCCCTTCGCGAGCAGGCTCGCTCCCACACTTGGAATGCATTCACCTGTGGGAGCGAGCCTGCTCGCGAAAGCGATTTCAGCTCTTATGCAGCCAGTGCGTCGATCAGGGCCTGACTGAACGCTGGCGCATCATCCGGCTGGCGGCTGCTGATCAGGTTGCCGTCCTTGACCACTTCCTGGTCGACCCAGTTGACCCCGGCATTGACGAGATCGTCCTTGACCGTTTTGTAGCTGGTCATGGTCTTGCCATTGACCAGTCCTGCCGAGATCAGCAACCAGCTGCCGTGGCAGATCACGGCAATCGGCTTGCCCGCCGAAGCGGCAGTCTTGACCAGATGCTGAGCATCCTGATCGATACGGATGGTGTCGGAATTCTGCACACCGCCCGGCAGCAGCACGGCATCGTATTGATCGACGCTCACAGCCTGGAAAGTGTTGGTGACGGGGAAGTCGTCGGCCGGTTTGTCATGGTTCCAGCCTTTCACCGTGCCAGCCTCGGCGGAAAGGATATCGACCTGCACGCCGGCCTGCTCCAGGGCATCCTTGGGGCCGGTCAGTTCGACCTGTTCGAAACCATCGGTAACCAAAATAGCGACGCGTTTGCCATTGAGGGAAATTGCCATCGGTAAGCTCCTGAGTCTGTGGAGATTTTGCCTTCGCAGCGGACCGATGAGGTCCGATGCGCCCTACAGATTCCGAAGCCTGGGCACAGATGAAAGTTCCGGCGATGTGCCCATCGGTGTGTCGCCCTGCGGTTTCAGCGGTTAGAATCGCCGCCTGCCCCGGAGTGTGTACTTATGTCCCAAGAGCTGACCACCGAACAGATTCAACAATCGCTGCAAGGCATCAGTGTGCCGGCGCAACCGCAGATCATGGTGGATCTGCAAATGGAGCAGTACATGCCCGACCCGGACCTGGAGGTGATCGCCAAACTGATCTCCCAGGACCCCGGTCTGTCCGGCGCGCTGCTGAAAATCGTCAACTCGCCGTATTACGGCCTGAGCAACAAGATCACCTCGATCCAGCGTGCGGTAAACCTGTTGGGCAGCCGCTCGATCATCAACCTGATCAACGCGCAGTCGATCAAGGGCGAGATGAACGACGACACCATCGTCACCCTCAACCGTTTCTGGGACACCGCGCAGGATGTGGCGATGACCTGCCTGACCCTGGCCAAGCGCATCGGCACCCAGGCCGGTGACGAAGCCTATGCGTTGGGCCTGTTCCACGATTGCGGCGTGCCATTGATGCTGCAGCGTTTCCCCAATTACATGACCGTGCTGGAAGAGGCCTACGCCAGCGCCAGCCCGGAATGCCGCGTGGTCGATACGGAAAACCGTGTGTTCAACACCAACCACGCTGTGGTCGGTTACTACACCGCCAAGTCCTGGCGCCTGCCGGAGCATGTCAGCGCCGCCATTGCCAACCACCACAACGCGCTGGCGATTTTCAGCGACGAATCGTCGAAGAACAGCCAACTGAAGAATTTGCTGGCGATTCTGAAAATGGCCGAGCACATCTGCGCCTCTTATCGCGTGCTGGGCAACCAGAGCGAGGATTTCGAGTGGAGCGCGGTCGGCCCGCTGGTGCTCGATTACGTCGGTCTGTCGGACTACGACTTCGAAACACTCAAACAAACGATTCGCGACCTCGGCGCGCATTGATCCGAGGACACCATGCCTGAACTGCCGGAAGTCGAAACCACCCGTCGCGGGATCGCCCCGCACCTGGAAGGCCAGCGGGTCAGCCGGGTCATCGTCCGCGACCGGCGCCTGCGCTGGCCGATCCCCGAAGACCTCGATGTGCGCCTGTCCGGGCAGCGCATCGTGCTGGTCGAGCGGCGCGCCAAATACCTGTTGATCAACGCCGAGATCGGCACGCTGATCAGCCATTTGGGCATGTCCGGCAATCTGCGTCTGGTCGAGGCCGGGTTGCCGGCGTTGAAGCACGAGCACGTCGACATTGAACTGGAGTCGGGACTGGCCCTGCGCTACACCGATCCGCGACGCTTCGGTGCGATGCTGTGGAGCAACGACCCGCTCAATCACGAACTGCTGATTCGCCTCGGGCCGGAGCCGCTGACCGATCTGTTCGATGGCGAAAGATTGTTCAAGCTGTCACGCGGGCGCTCGATGGCGGTCAAGCCGTTCATCATGGACAACGCGGTGGTGGTCGGGGTCGGCAATATCTACGCGACCGAAGCGCTGTTCGCCGCCGGCATCGATCCGCGCCGCGAAGCCGGGGGCATCTCCCGCGGGCGTTACTTGAAACTGGCAATCGAGATCAAGCGCATCCTCGCCGCCGCCATCGAGCGAGGCGGCACAACATTGCGCGACTTCATTGGCGGAGACGGTCAGCCGGGATACTTCCAGCAGGAACTGTTTGTCTACGGCCGCGGTGGTCAGCATTGCAAGGTCTGCGGTAGCGGCCTGCGCGAAGTGAAGCTGGGCCAGCGCGCCAGCGTGTTTTGCCCGCGCTGCCAGACCTGAAAAAATCCTTCGGTCTATAGTGAGAAGTCTTACTGCTCAGCCCGAAGGATCGTGCCATGAAAGTCCTGCAAGTCTTCTTCGTCACGCTGCTGTTGTGTTCCAGCCTGGCCGTTCAGGCCTCGGAAACCGGCAGCGGTGATCCGCGTTACACCATCCAGAATCCCCCGGCCTACGCCATGCTTGGCGACCTGCTGATTGCCCGGCCCTTGCTGGTGGTGGCCACGGTGATCGGTGCGGGAGCGTTTGTGGTGTCGTTGCCGTTTACCGCACTGGGCGGCGGTGTTGGCGATGCCGGTCAGGCGCTGGTGGTCGACCCGGCGAAAGCGGCGTTTGTGCGGTGTCTGGGGTGTACAGGGGAGGGGTTCGAGCAGCGCGAGTGAGCTGATCGGGTTTCAGTGGTGTGGCTGATGGCCCATTCGCGAGCAGGCTCGCTCCCACAGGGGAATGCATTGCAAATGTGGGAGCGAGCCTGCTCGCGAAGAGGGCGGTACAGGCGCTGAAGTGATCAGGCCTTGCCGGTGATCTTGCGGTACTTCTCCATCAACTGTTCTTCAGTCTCCGGATGGGCTTCGTCCAGTGGAATGCAATCCACCGGGCAGACCTGCTGGCACTGCGGCTCGTCGTAGTGGCCGACGCACTGGGTGCACAGGTTCGGGTCGATCACGTAGATCTCTTCGCCTTGGGAAATGGCGGCGTTCGGGCACTCGGGTTCGCAGACGTCGCAGTTGATGCAATCGTCGGTGATGATCAGGGACATGCTAACTCCAGCCGGGGCGGCAGGCCCGGGCGCTATAAATCAATGCGCGCAATTGTGCCGCATTGGCGAGCGCAGTGCACGCGGGGGCGATCAAGGGCACGAGACTGCAATCTTCAAAAGCAAAGATCGCAGCCTGCGGCAGCTCCTACTTTTTAAAGCGCAGGGTCAGCGCGTCGGCCACAGCCGGGTGGACGAACTTGCTGATATCGCCGCCCAGCGCGGCAATCTCCCGCACCAGCGTCGAGGAAATGAACGAATAACGCTCCGACGGCGTGAGAAACAGGCTCTCCACATCCGGTGCCAGTTGGCGGTTCATGTTGGCCAGCTGGAATTCGTATTCGAAGTCCGACACCGCGCGCAGACCACGCAGGAACACATTGGCGTTCTGCTCTTTGGCGAAATGCGCGAGCAGCGTCGAGAAACCGACCACTTCCACGTTCGGCAGGTGTTTGGTGACCTCGCGAGCCAGTTCGACCCGTTGTTCCAGCGGGAACAGCGGGTTCTTTTTCGGGCTGGCGGCGACCGCAATGATCACGTGATCGAACAGGCGCGAGGCGCGTTCGACCAGATCGCCATGGCCCTTGGTAATAGGGTCGAAGGTACCTGGGTACAACACTCGGTTCATCGCGTCGTCCTGGCGGGAGTCCGTTGGGGAGTCGGATGGTATCGCAGCCTTCCCGGTCGGCCAAGTCGCCTGTTGGGTAAGAAAGCACTATAGACGATAGGAATACTCTGCTTTTTCATGGATTTTTCAGTCGGTCAGCCAAGGCTGTCGCCAGTTGCGCGGTCAGGCCATACACCGACAGCTGGGGGTTGGCGCCGATGCTGGTGGGAAAAAGCGAGCCGTCGTGAATCGACAGATTGCGCAGTTGATGATGGCGACCGAGGCTGTCGGCAACTGCGCTTTGCGGATCTTCACCCATCGCACAACCACCCATCACATGGGCGCTACCGAGTCGCGTGCGGTACAGCTCCAGGCTCAGTCCATCGATCATTGAGCGCGCCTCGGCCAGGGTCTTCACATAGCG
This sequence comes from Pseudomonas sp. 67(2021), assembly GCF_017491835.1. Classification (NCBI taxonomy): domain Bacteria; kingdom Pseudomonadati; phylum Pseudomonadota; class Gammaproteobacteria; order Pseudomonadales; family Pseudomonadaceae; genus Pseudomonas; species Pseudomonas sp. 67(2021). The sequence continues at coordinate 261,221 of NZ_JAFGYL010000001.1, read as the reverse complement.
GCCGTCGGCGTGCATCGGCATTACCGATTGCGCGCCGCCGGCGAACTGGATTTCGGCCATGACGTGAAAGGCCCGGCGCAAACCGTCCCAGGCGTACTGCGAAACCTGATAGTCGAGCACTGGCGAGCCATCACTGCGCAGCTCCACCGAGCCACCGCTGCTGTCCGGATGGAAGCCATCGCGCAGCAGCGCCAGCATCGCGTGGGTGTGCGGCAGGTCGGCCATGTGTTGCGCGTTCTCCCGGCCGAAACCACCCAGCAACGTGGCCGCCAGCGCCGGATGCAGCGGTGGCACTTCAAGTTTGAACGCCATCGGCCCGGTGGTGCCGTCCTTCCATTGAAAATGGTCGGAATAAATCGACTGCGGCGCGCCGTAGAACGGATTGACCACCTCGGCGAAACGCGCGGCGGACATGTTCACCGGGTGCAGAAAGGTGCGCTTGCCCACGCGCTCATGCGGATCCGGCGCGTCGGAGCGCAGCAACAGCGCCGGGCTGTTGATGCCGCCGCCGGCCAGCACGTAATGCCGCGCCTTGACGGTGATGCTGCGCCCGGTCGGCTCGACGCAGCGCTCGTCCATCGCCACGCAATGCAGCCCGGTAACCTTGTCGCCACTGATCAGCAGTTTCTCCACCCGCGCGAGATACAGCAGCTCGCCGCCCTTTTCCAGCGTCGCCGGGATGGTCGTGACCATCATCGATTGCTTGGCGTTGCTCGGACAGCCCATGCCGCAATAGCCGAGATTCCAGCAACCGCGAACGTTGCGCGGGATCACGTGCCAGCTGTAGCCGAGTTGCTCGCAGCCTTTGCGGATCACATCGTTGTTGGCATTGGGCGGCACCATCCACGGCGCGACCCCGAGGCGCTGCTCCATTTTTTCGAACCACGGCGCCATCTCTGCCGGACTATGGCCTTTGACGTTGTGCTCGCTGGCCCAGTGTTCGAGGGTCGGCTCGGGCGTGCGGAAGCTCGAGGTCCAGTTGATCAGCGTCGTACCGCCGACCGCGCGGCCCTGCAGGATCGTGATCGCGCCGTCCTTGCTCATGCGCCCGATGCCTTCCTGATAGAGGCTGCTGTAGGCCTCGTCTTCGAGCAGTTTGAAATCCGAACTGGTCTTCAGCGGGCCTTCTTCGATCAGCAGGACTTTGTAGCCGGCCGCGCTGAGGATCTCCGCCGTGGTGCCGCCGCCGGCGCCACTGCCGATGATCGCCACGTCGGCTTCGAGGGTGAGGTCGTCGCTCAGTTGCGCGCCGTTGTAGGTTTTCCAGCCTCGGGCGAGGCCTTCGCGGAAGGGATCGGGTACGGGCATCGGTCAGGTTCTCTTTATTATTCTGGATGCGGGTGTGTGTGGCGGCTGGCCCCTTCGCGAGCAGGCTCGCTCCCACAGGGACATGCATTTCAAATATGGGAGCGAGCCTGCTCGCGAAGGCCGCGCCCCGGTTTCAGACCTTAGGCGGCCCGGGATAACCGCAATGCGCCCAGGATTCGGCGCGGGTGTACCAGGCCATCATCACCATTTGCTGCAACGAGCTATGGCCCATGCGCAGCAAGCTCAGTGAACTGTTCTCCCAGCGTTCGAGGAAATGCCGCATCGCTTCAGGGCTGGCGTTTTCCCAACTGCCCCAGATGCCGGTGAGCGGGCCACGGGTCACGGCCATGCCCAGCACGTCGAACAGTTGCCGAGTGAGCTTGAGCATTTCCGGCGACACGTGATCGAGGCTGTAGTCCAGCGACTTCAGCGTGCCGTCGACCGCCGCGGGCATTTCCCCGGTGGCAACGGCGCCGTCGAGCATCACCGGGATCAGCGCGCGCAGGAACAGCAGATCGCCGTCGCGCAAAACGACAAAGCCGTTGGCGCTGACGCTCGACGAGCAGCCAGTGAGGCTGGCGCCAAGGCCGGCGGTGGCGAGAAACGCGGTGGCGCCGAGGCTGAATTTCAGCAGGCCACGGCGCGACAGGGCGGGTGTTTCGGTCAGGCTTGGGTGCATTGTTGTTATTACCCGGCGTCGACGAACGTTTAGCGAATGAACAGTTTCTGAATCAGTTTCTGAATCGATCTGCCGTAGGGCGGGTAGATCAGCCGGGCCGCATTGAAGCGCTGTTTGATCAGCACACCCTTGGCCTTGCTGAAGGTCAGGAAACCTTCGTGGCCGTGGTAATGGCCCATGCCCGAGGGGCCGATGCCACCGAAGGGCATGTCGTCCTGAGCCACATGCAACAAGGTGTCGTTCAGGCACACACCGCCGGAATGGGTCTCGTGCAGTACGCGATGCTGCTCGCGTTTGTCGTAGCCAAAGTAGTAAAGAGCCAGAGGACGAGGCCGCTGATTGATGTAAGCGAATGCCTGCTCCAGATCGCGATAAGGCACGATTGGCAGCAACGGGCCGAAGATTTCGTCCTGCATCACGGTCATTTCATCGCTGACATTGAGCAGCACGCTGTGCGGCATGCGTCGGCCCTGGCCTTGTTCGAACAGCGGGATCAGCAGCGCGCCCTTGCTGGTCGCGTCGCTGACGTAACCGTTCAGTCGGGCCAACTGGCGTTCGTTGATGATCGCGGTGTAGTCGGCGTTGTCGGCCAGGGTCGGGTAGAAGCCTTTCACAGCCTGGCGATAGGCCTCAACGAAAGCGCCGACGCGGTCTTCCGGCACCAGCACATAGTCAGGCGCGACGCAGGTCTGCCCGGCGTTGAGGGTCTTGCCGAAGGCGATGCGTTCGGCGGCGTCCTTGAGCGGTACGTCTCTGGAGACGATGGCCGGCGACTTGCCGCCCAGTTCCAGGGTGACCGGCGTGAGGTTTTCCGCCGCAGCGCGCATGACGTGTTTGCCGACGCTGGTGGAACCGGTGAACAGCAAATGATCGAACGGTAGACGCGAGAACGCCACGCCGACATCCGCTTCGCCCAGCACCACGCTAACCAGGTCTTCGGGAAAGATCCGCGCCAGCAGTTCTTTGAGCAGCAGTCCGGTGGCCGGGGTCGATTCGCTGAGCTTGAGCATCACCCGGTTGCCGGCAGCAAGGGCGCCGACCATCGGCCCCACGGCCAGATACAGCGGGTAGTTCCACGGCACGATCACGCCGACCACGCCCAGCGGCTGATAAACCACCTTCGCCGAAGCAGGCTGGAACGCCATGCCAACCTTGCGTCGCGAGGGCTTCATCCAGTTTTTCAGGTGACGACTGGCGTAGTGAATGCCGTGCAGGCTCGGCATCAGCTCGGCGAGCAGGGTTTCGTCGGCGCTGCGGTGACTGAAATCGGCGCTGATCGCGTCGATCAATGCCTGCCGCTCAGCGCTGAGCAGATCGCGCAAAGCCTTGAGCCATTGCTGACGTTGCGCGGCCGGTGGCATCGGGTTGGCGGCGTACGCGGCCCGTTGTGCCTGGAACTGCCGATCGAGGGTTTCAAGAGGCTGTTGCAGCGTTTGCAGGTAGGCAATGTCGGCAGTCATCGCGGGCTCCGGATTTTATTGTAGTGAGCACTTTTTAGAGTCTAAGCTCTAGAAAGTCAAACGACTTCCGCGCACGTCAGTGTTTTATCCATTTCCGGTTAGGTCGTAAGATGCGCCGTCTACGCACTCTGAATTAAAGCTCAAGCCATGGCCCCACGAATAAAAACCAGCGAGCGCATCGTTCAGAACAGCCTGGAGCTGTTCAATCAGCAGGGCGAGCGCAGCGTCAGCACCAACCACATCGCCGCGCACATGGAGATTTCTCCGGGCAACCTGTACTACCACTTCCCCAACAAGCAGGCGATCATCGCCGTGCTGTTCAGTGAGTACGAAGCCCTGGTGGACAGCTTTTTGCGCCCGCCCCAGGGTCGCCCGGCGACCGTCGAGGACAAGCGTTTCTATCTCAAGGAACTGCTCTCGGCCATGTGGCGCTACCGTTTCCTGCATCGTGACCTTGAGCATCTGCTCGACAGCGATGCGGAACTGGCCGCGCGTTATCGGCGTTTCTCCCAGCGCTGCGTGATCCAGGGGGCCGCAATCTACGAAGGTTTTGTCGCCGCCGGCATCCTGAAAATGGATCGCGTGCAGATCGAGTCGCTGACCCTCAACGCGTGGATCATCCTGACCTCGTGGGTGCGTTTTCTGTGCACCACGCGGGAAAACTCCAACCACCTCAGCGAACAGGCCGTGAAGCGTGGCGTGTATCAGGTGCTGGTGCTGGAAGCAGGGTTTGTTACCGATCAGGCGCGGGATGAAGTCAACGCATTGTTCGACGAGTTCTACGTGCCGCTGGCGCAGGCCCTTGAAGACGTGAAATAAACCGTTCAGCCGAATTCCACAGGAGCCCGTTATGTCGATTGCGCAGTTGATCAGCCCACAAGCACTGGACGCTCGCAAAGAGCAGCCGGGGCTGGTGATTCTCGATTGTCGTTTTGCCCTCGAAGATCCGGATTACGGTCAGCGCAGCTACGCCGAAGGGCACATTGCCGGGGCGAGTTTCGCCGATCTGGAACGTGATCTGAGCGGTAAAGTCGAGAAGGGCGTGACCGGGCGTCATCCGTTGCCCGAGCCGGCGGCGCTGATCGAACGCCTGCAAGCCTGGGGCATCAGCAACGACAGCGATGTGGTTCTGTATGACGACGGCCCGGGTGCATACGCGGCGCGGGCGTGGTGGTTGCTGGCATGGCTGGGCAAGCGCGACGGCGTATTCATTCTCGATGGCGGGCTCAAAGCCTGGCACGCCGCCGGCCTGCCGCTGAGCCTGGACCCGCCGAGCGTGACGCCGGGTAACTTCAGCGGTCAGCCGGACATGAGCCTGTTGCTCAGCGCCGAACAATTGCAGCAGCGCCTCGGCCAGCCAACCCTGACCCTGCTCGACGCCCGCGCCTTGCCGCGCTTCAAGGGCGAAGTGGAACCGATCGATCCGGTCGCCGGACACATTCCCGGCGCGCAGTGCGCGGCGTTCACCGACAACCTCGGCAGTGATGGACGGTTTTTGCCGGCCGAGCAGCTCAAGCAGCGCTTTGCCGCGAAACTGGGTGATCGCTCACCGTCGGAACTGGTCGCCTACTGCGGCTCCGGGGTGACGGCGTGTCACAACCTGTTCGCACTGTGCCTGGCCGGCTACCCGCTGGGTGCGCTGTATGCCGGATCGTGGAGCGAATGGATCAACGAGCCATCGCGCGGCATTGCCACGGGCGAATAAACTCAGCGATCTCCTGTAGGAGTGAGCCTGCTCGCGAAGGCGTCCTGTCAGGCATTGAATTTCCAGACTGACACACCGCGATCGCGAGCAGGCTCACTCCTACAGGGGATATGCGGTGTTCACACACTGGTCTCGGCCAGCCATTGCGGGATGCGCCGCTCCAGGTAATACCCGGGCCGGCGCACCGAGCCGTCGACAAAACCGACATGACCGCCACGCGCCTGCAATTCGAACCGGGTGCAGGCTGACAACTCGTCGGCTTGCGGCAGACTGTGGGGAAATACGAACGGATCGTCCGCCGCCTGAATGATCAGCGTCGGCGTGCGGATCTCGCCGAGGTAGTAGCGGCTCGAGGCGCGGCGGTAATAATCCTCGGCATCATTGAAGCCATGCAGCGGCGCGGTAACCCGGCCGTCGAAATCCCAAAACGTACGCATGTTCTCCAGCGAGCCGAGCGCGGCCAGTTTCGCCAGGCCGTCTTCGCGCCCGTCATGCTGGAACTGACGCTGCTTGTTCCTGATGTAGGCGACCATCTCTCGCATGAAGTGCGCCTGATACACCCGCGAAAATCCTTGGCCGATACGATCGGCACATTGATCGAGACGGAACGGTACCGACACCGCCACCGCGCCGAGCACACCGCTGTTGCTGCCGGTTTCGCCCAGATGCTTAAGCAGCACATTACCGCCCAGCGAATAGCCGACCGCGTACAACGGCGCCAACGGTCGTTTCGCGCGCAGGTGCTGGATGGCTTCGGCAAGGTCTTCGCTGGCGCCGGAGTGGTAGCTGCGCGGCAACAGATTCGGCTCGCCGGAACAACCGCGCCAGTTCAGCGCGACGCTGGCCCAGCCCTGCTCGGCCAAGGCCTTTTGAATGCCCGCCACATAGGGCGAATTGGAAGAGCCGGTCAAACCGTGCAGCACCAGGACCAACGGCGCCTCGGCGCTGTGCGGGCCGTGCCAGTCGAGGTCGAGGAAGTCGCCGTCCTCAAGCCACAGGCGTTCGCGTTCGCGCTCGATGTGCACGGTCTTGCGCCACAGCGGCCCCCACAGGGTTTGCAGATGCGGATTGCCGAGGCCGAAGGCGGGGATGAAGCGTTCTGGCGAAGGGGGCACGATGATTCTCGATGGGCTTGTGGCGAGGAAGCTCGCCCCCTCGCCGCAGGTTGCTTGGGACCTTGTCAGCCGGCGATGTCCGCCGTGCGCTGCCACAGCGCGTAAAAAACCCGACCGGATTTCTGTTCACGATGCAGACGCCAGTTGCCCGGCAGGCCCAGCGTCGATGGCGCTGTTTCGCTTTCAGTGTAGATCCACGAATCGGCCGCCAGCCATTGGCGCTCTTCCAGCAAGGTACAAACCGCTGGCAACAGGTTCTGGTTGAACGGTGGGTCGAGGAACACCAGATCGAACGGCGTCGCGGTCTGGGTTTCCAGGTAGCGCAGCGCGTCGGCGGTCTGTACCTGACCGTTGGTGCAGCGCAGGGTGCCGAGGTGTTCTTTCAGGCTGGACACTGCAACGTTGCTCGCGTCCAGGGCCTGGGCCGTGGCCGCGCCACGGGACAGCGCTTCGAGAAACAGCGCGCCGCTGCCGGCGAACGGGTCGAGCACTTTCGCCCCTTCGACATAGGGCGCGAGCCAGTTGAACAGGGTTTCACGCACGCGATCCGGGGTCGGGCGCAGGCCCGGTGCGTCGGGGAAGCTCAGCTTGCGGCTGCGCCACTGGCCGCCAATGATGCGCAGCTGGTTCACGCCGTTGTGCATGTTTTGCACAGGTTTTTTCGGTGTTCGAGTGGCCATTAATGCTCCGGAACCCCGAGCGGTTGCTCGGCAGGTTTATCAGATGGGGCCGGTAACGGCTTTTGCGGCACGGTCGGGCCAGCGGTGACGATGACCATTTTCTCCGTGCTCAGGTGTTTGTTCAGCGCAGCGCGGACTTGCTCTACGGTCAGGCTCTGCGACTGACGCATGAAATCGTCGAGATAGCTCAGCGGCAGATTATAGAAGCCCATCGCGCCGAGCTGGCCAACGATGTCGGCGTTGCTCGCGGTGGACAGCGGGAAGCTGCCGGCCAGTTCGCGCTTGGCATCGTCGAGTTCTTTCTGTGTCGGCCCGGTTTTCAGGTAGTCGGCGAGTACGTCCTGCACCAGTTTCAGGGTGCCTTCGCTCATCTCGGCGCGGGTCTGCAGATTGATCATGAACGGCCCACGGGCCTGCATCGGGCTGAACGCCGAATACACGCCGTAGGTCAGGCCGCGCTTCTCGCGCACTTCGCTCATCAGGCGCGTACCGAAACCACCGCCGCCGAGGATCTGGTTGCCCAGCGACAGCGCGGCGTAATCCGGATCGTCGCGATCGATGCCCAGTTGCGCGAGCATCAGGTTGGTCTGTTTCGACGGAAACTCGATGTGGTTGACGCTGGCCTTCGGTTCCTGCGGTGCGGCGATTTTCGCCAGTGCCGGGCCTTTCGGCAGGGCAGAGGAGACCTGATTGGCGATCGCCTCGGCTTCGGCTCGCGACAGGTCGCCGACCAGTGCAATCACAGCGTTGCCGGCGGCGTAGGCCTTGGCGTGGAACTCGCGCAATTGCTCGACCGTGATCTTCGGCACGCTTTGGGCATTGCCATCGCTGGAATGCGCGTATGGGTGATCGCCGTACAGACGCTTCATCAGCTCGAGGCTTGCGAGTTTGCCGGGGTTCTGTTTCTGGTATTCGAAACCGGCGAGCAACTGGTTCTTGATGCGCGCGAAGGAGTCGGCGGGGAAGGTCGGTTTGCCGACCACATCGGCGAACAGCTTCAACGCCGGTTCACGCTGCTCAGGTGCGCTCAGACTGCGCAGCGAAGCCAGCGCCATGTCCTTGAACGCACCGTTGCCGAAGTCGGCGCCGAGGCCTTCAAACCCTTGAGCGATGGCGCCGACGTCTTTGCCGGCAATGCCTTCGTTGAGCATGGCGTTGGTCAGCACGGCGAGGCCGGGGACGTTGCCATCCTGGCTGCTGCCAGCGGCGAAGATCAGGCGCATGTCGAACATCGGCAGCTCATGCGCTTCGACAAACAGCACTTTCGCGCCTTCAGCAGTGTTCCAGGTCTGCACATCAAGCTTGCGGCTGGCCGGAGCCTTGCCGTCGAGTTCGGCCAGCGATTGCAGTTTCTGGCTGGACTTGGCGTTATCCAGTGCTTCGCTGGCCTTGCTGTCAGCGCTTGGCGACAAATAAACCGCTGCCGAGCCGATCACTGCGACAGCAATCAGGCCAAGCAGCATCAGGCGTGGGGTTTTGCGCTCACTCATGAGTCGTCTCCATTGGCAGGACGTGGGCGACGCTGAGACGTTCGCGGGTGAAATACTTTTTCGCGGCGTTCTGGATGTCTTGCGGGGTCACGCTTTCCAGATCGGCCAGTTCGGTGTCCATCAGCTTCCACGACAGGCCGACCGTTTCCAGTTGACCGATCGCGGTGGCCTGGCTGGTGATCGAGTCACGCTCGTAGACCAGGCCGGCGATGACTTGAGCGCGGACGCGTTCCAGCTCTTCGGCAGACGGCGCGGTGGTTTTCAGTTGCTCAAGCAATTTCCACAAGCCGGCTTCGGCCTGGGCGATGGTCTTTTTCTTCTGCGTATTTGGCGTGGCCGACAGGGTGAACAGGCTGTCGCCACGGGTATAGGCGTCATAGTCCGACGAGCCGCCGGAGACCAGCTCTTCGCCGCGTTCCAGTTGCGCCGGGATGCGTCCGCTGTAGCCGCCGTCGAGCAGCGCCGAGATCAGGCGCAAGGCGTTGACCGAGCGTTTGTCTTCAGCGGTTGCAATGCTCGGCACGTTGAAGCCAAGCATCAGGCTCGGCAGTTGGGTCTGCACGCGCAGGGTGATCTGGCGTTCGCCGGGCTCGGCCAATTCCAGCGGTTTTTTCGCCGGTGGCACGTCGCGTTTGGCGATAGGGCCGAAATAACGCTGGGCGAGGGTTTTCACTTCGTCCGGAGTGACGTCACCGACCACCACCAGCGTGGCGTTGTTCGGCGCGTACCAGGATTGATACCAGTGGCGCAGTTCCTCGACTTTCATACGGTCGAGGTCAGCCATCCAGCCGATGGTCGGCGTGTGATAACCGCTGGCCGGGTAGGCCATGGCCTTGTAGCGCTCGTAAGCCTTGGACATCGGCTTGTCATCGGTGCGCAGGCGGCGCTCTTCCTTGATGACTTCGATTTCCTTGGCAAACTCGTCGGCCGGCAGGCGCAGGTTGGCCATGCGGTCGGCTTCCAGCTCGAAGGCCACGCCGAGGCGATCGCGAGCCAGCACCTGGTAATAAGCAGTGAAGTCGTCGCTGGTAAAGGCGTTCTCTTCGGCGCCAAGGTCGCGCAGGATCAGCGAAGCTTCGCCGGGGCCGACTTTTTCGCTGCCCTTGAACATCATGTGCTCGAGCGCGTGGGACAGACCGGTCTGGCCCGGAGTCTCGTAGCTGGAGCCGACCTTGTACCAGATCTGCGAAACGACCACCGGCGCACGATGGTCTTCGCGCACGACGACCTTGAGGCCGTTGTCGAGGGTGAATTCATGGGTCGGTTGCGGGTCGGCCGCCAGGGCCGAAAGGGGCAGGCAGACTGCGCTGAGCAGCAGGCCAGCAGCGCGGCGGGCAAGAGCATTCATTCGTTTTTCAACCTGTTGGGCTGCCCGCTTGGTCTTAGCGTCAGCGGGCGAGAGGGTGCTAGGATACTGATCCGTTTTACTGGCGGCCACGCCTATCAGGTTTCGATACCCGGTCAGGCTGTATGGGTTTGTCGCGGATAGCAGCAGTTTTTCATCTGTACTGCGCGTTTTCGCCGACGATGCCGCTCCAGTCCTTCGTGTTAATTGAAGTTTGAGGTGCCTTCGGTGCCTCGACAAAATGTTGCGCGTGAACAAGCTGGGTGAAACACAGTCTGTTCTGCATCGAATATTTATTTGCCGGGGCGCCCTGTTGGCGCGTCGCTACCGTGAGATAGCCGTCCTCCATGTTTGGTTCCAACGACGACAAGAAGAGCCCAGCTGCGGCTGGCGAGAAGAAAAGCCTGTTCGGATGGCTGCGGAAGAAACCGCAAGAACCCGTCGTCGAACAGCCGCCCGCGATTCCTGAGCCGGCCCCCGCGCCAGCACCTGTAATAGAAGAAGAGCCGGCGCCGATTGTGCTGCCGATCGCCGAGCCGGTGCTGCAACCGGAGGTTGAGGCCGAGCCCGAAACGCCGGCCGCTGCCGAGTTGCCGCTGACGCCCGCCGCCGAGCCGTGGCTGACCTTGCCAGTGGCAGAAGAACCGGTCGCGCTGGTTGAAGAAGCAGCGCCGCATGTGACGCCAGTGATTCCTGCGCCGGTTGCCGAAGTGGCTGCGCAGCCTGTGCCTGAGCCGGTTGCCGAGCCAGCGCCGATCATTTCTGAACCCGCCGCCCCGGTTGTTCCGCCGTCGGAGCCTGCACCGATTGCCGCTGCGCCGGTTGTCGCTCCGGTCGTGCCGGTCGAAGTCCCTGTAGAAGCGCCAGTCGAAACCCCGCGCACCGAAGAAACCAAAGCCGGCTTCTTCGCCCGTCTCAAGCAAGGCCTGTCGAAGACCAGTGCCAGCATCGGCGAGGGCATGGCCAGCCTGTTCCTCGGGCGCAAGACCATCGACGATGACCTGCTCGACGACCTCGAAACCCGTCTGCTCACCGCCGACGTCGGCGTCGAAGCCACCACGCAGATCATCCAGCGCCTGACCCAGAAGGTTGCACGCAAGGAGCTGGCCGACGCCGACGCCTTGTACAAATCCTTGCAGGCCGAATTGGCCGCGATGCTCAAGCCGGTTGAACAGCCGCTGAAAATCGCCTCGCAGAACAAGCCGTTCGTGATTCTGGTGGTTGGCGTCAACGGCGCCGGCAAAACTACCACCATCGGCAAACTGGCGAAGAAGCTGCAGCTGGAAGGCAAGAAAGTCATGCTGGCGGCCGGTGACACCTTCCGTGCAGCGGCCGTGGAGCAATTGCAGGTCTGGGGCGAGCGCAACAAGATTCCGGTGATCGCCCAGCACACCGGCGCTGATTCCGCTTCGGTGATCTTCGACGCGGTGCAAGCGGCCAAGGCCCGTGGCATCGACGTGCTGATCGCTGACACCGCCGGTCGTCTGCACACCAAAGACAACCTGATGGAAGAGCTGAAAAAGGTTCGCCGGGTGATCGGCAAGCTCGACGCCGACGCCCCGCACGAAGTGCTGCTGGTGCTCGACGCCGGCACCGGCCAGAACGCCATCAACCAGGCCAAGCAGTTCAACCAGACCGTCGAACTGACCGGTCTGGCCCTGACCAAGCTCGACGGCACCGCCAAGGGCGGGGTGATTTTCGCCCTGGCCAAGCAATTCGGCCTGCCGATCCGCTACATCGGCGTCGGTGAAGGCATCGACGATTTGCGCACCTTTGAAGCCGAACCCTTTGTCCAGGCACTGTTTGCCGAGCGGGAGCGTTCATGATTCGTTTCGAACAGGTCGGTAAACGCTACCCGAACGGTCACGTCGGCTTGCATGAGCTGAGCTTTCGAGTCCGTCGTGGCGAGTTCTTGTTTGTCACCGGTCACTCCGGTGCCGGTAAATCCACGCTGTTGCGCCTGTTGCTGGCAATGGAACGGCCGACCAGCGGCAAACTGCTGCTCGCCGGGCAGGACCTGAGCACCATCAGCAACGCGCAGATTCCGTTCCTGCGCCGACAGATCGGCGTGGTGTTCCAGAATCACCAGTTGCTGTTCGATCGTACAGTGTTCAACAACGTCGCCTTGCCGCTGCAGATCCTCGGCCTGTCCAAGGTCGAGATCGCCAAGCGCGTCGATTCGGCGCTGGAACGCGTGGCACTGTCGGACAAATCCGATCTGTACCCGGGCGATCTGTCCACCGGTCAGCAACAGCGCGTCGGCATTGCCCGCGCCATCGTCCATCGCCCGGCCTTGCTGCTGGCAGACGAACCGACCGGTAACCTCGACCCGCGTCTGGCGGCGGAGATCATGGGCGTGTTCGAAGACATCAACCGTTTGGGCACCAGCGTGCTGATCGCCAGTCACGACCTGGCACTGATCGCGCGCATGCGTCATCGCATGCTGACCCTGCAACGCGGCCGCCTGATCGGCGACGGGGAGGCCGGGGTATGAGTGCGACACGCAGTCCGAAGGTTTCCGAGCGCGTGGCCCCGAAGGCCGCCGATCCGCAACCGCAGAAAAAGAAAAAGCACGACGATGACGACGGCCCGGACTTCGCCACGCTGTTTCGCGCCTGGATCGAAAGCCATCGCGCCAGCCTGCTCGACAGCCTGCGCCGCCTCGGCAAGCAGCCGATCGGCAGCTTCTTCACCTGCATGGTGATGGCCGTGGCGTTGAGTCTGCCGATGGGGCTGTCGCTGTTGCTCAACAACGTTGAGCGTCTTGGCGGTTCCTGGCAGCGCGCGGCGCAGATTTCCCTGTACCTGCAACTCGACGCCAGCCCGGAGCAGGGTGAAGCGCTGCGTGAGCAGATCAAAGGCATGCCCGGCGTCGCTGATGCCGAATATGTCGGCCGCGATCAGGCGCTGGAAGAATTCCAGCAGCAGTCCGGCCTGGGCGAAGCCCTGCGTGAGCTGCCTGACAACCCGTTGCCGGGTGTGGTGCTGGTGACACCGAACGAAGTCGACAAGCCGACACTCGAAGCATTAAGACAAAAACTTTCCGAGCTGCCGAAGGTACAACAGGCGCAACTTGATCTAGTCTGGGTCGAGCGTCTGGCCGCCATCCTCAAGCTTGGCGACCGCTTTGTCTTCGGTCTGACGGTATTGTTGGTGTCTGCATTACTTTTGGTGATAGGCAATACCATTCGTCTTCATATTGAAAACCGCCGCACCGAGATAGAAGTGATTAAACTCGTCGGCGGCACTGACAGTTATGTGCGCCGCCCTTTCCTGTATATGGGCGCGTTGTATGGCTTCGGTGCAGGGCTGTTGTCCTGGGGCGTATTGGCGTTCGGCCTCAATTGGCTGAACGATGCGGTGGTCGGACTGGCCGGTTTGTACGGCAGTGATTTCGCCCTGGCCGGCGTGCCAGTGGCCGACGGTCTGTCGCTCTTGCTTGGCGCGGTGCTGTTGGGTTATATCGGTGCATGGATTGCAGTCGCACGTCATCTCAGGGAGCTGGCGCCGAAGTAGAATCTTTTTTGCGCGTGATTGACCTTGCGGTTTTTATGGGAACTTGTACCTGAGTTCCCGGTCAATTTTTCGCAGTGCCGAGAGGCACGAGTATGTGAGTGGGAGGTTTTTTCGTATGACCAATTCTTTGCAACCTGCGTATGCGCTGGTTCCGGGTGCGAACCTGGAAGCCTATGTGCACACCGTCAACAGCATTCCATTGCTGACGCCGGAGCAGGAGCGTGAACTGGCCGAGAGTCTCTACTATGAGCAGGATTTGGGGGCGGCTCGGCAGATGGTGCTCGCCCACCTGCGTTTCGTCGTACACATTGCCCGTAGCTATTCCGGCTACGGTCTGGCTCAGGCTGACCTGATCCAGGAAGGTAACGTCGGACTGATGAAGGCCGTCAAGCGCTTCAACCCGGAAATGGGTGTGCGTCTGGTGTCGTTCGCCGTGCACTGGATCAAGGCGGAAATTCACGAGTTCATCCTGCGCAACTGGCGCATTGTGAAAGTCGCGACCACCAAGGCCCAGCGCAAGCTGTTCTTCAACCTGCGCAGCCAGAAGAAGCGTCTGGCGTGGCTGAACAACGAGGAAGTCCACCGTGTGGCGGAAAGCCTCGGCGTCGAACCACGTGAAGTGCGCGAGATGGAAAGCCGCCTGACCGGCCACGACATGGCCTTCGACCCGGCTGCCGAAGCCGACGACGACAGTGCTTTCCAGTCGCCGGCCAACTATCTGGAAGACCACCGGTACGACCCGGCGCGTCAACTGGAAGATGCCGACTGGAGCGACAACTCCAACACCAACCTGCACGAAGCACTGGAAGTGCTGGACGAGCGCAGCCGTGACATCCTCTACCAGCGCTGGCTGGCAGAAGAGAAAGCCACGCTGCACGACCTGGCGCAGAAGTACAACGTGTCGGCCGAGCGAATCCGTCAGCTCGAAAAGAGCGCGATGAACAAGCTCAAGTTGTCGATCGCCGCGTAAGCGGCGCATCAGCAATAAAAAACGCCCCGATCAGCGATGATCGGGGCGTTTTCATTTCTGTTTCAACACCAATCCCTGTGGGAGCGAGCCTGCTCGCGAATGCGGTTTATCAGTCACATCAACACAGGCTGACACACCGCTTTCGCGAGCAGGCTCGCTCCCACATTGGAATTTCGGTGTTATTCAGCCCAAGGCGCCCGCCGCGAATCGTTCAGCCCGAGCAAATAACTGTCCCCGCCCAACTGACTCATCTGCTGCCGAATCCACCCGGCACGTCGCGATACATAACCGGTCGGATGACTCGCGCTCCACACCCGTGGATTGGGCAGTACGGCAGCCAGATAACTCGCCTGCTGGCGCGACAATGACTTCGCGCTCACGCCAAAGTGGTGGCGGGCCGCCGCTTCAGCGCCAAATACGCCGTCATCCCACTCGACGCTGTTCAGGTACACCTCAAGAATCCGCTGCTTGGGCCAGAACACCTCGATCAGCGCGGTAAACCACGCCTCCAGGCCTTTGCGCAGATAGCTGCGGCCGGACCAGAGAAAGAGATTTTTCGACACCTGCTGGCTCAAGGTGCTGGCACCGCGAATCGAACCGCCCAGTTCGTTGTGGGCCAGAGCGGCCTGAATCGCGCGCAGATCGAAGCCCCAGTGCTCGGGGAATTTCTGGTCTTCGCCAGCAATTACCGCCACTTTCAGGTCATCGGAGATCTCGTTCCACGGTTTCCAGGTGCGCTGCAGGTCAATCGGCTCGCCGTCGACCCAGGATTCGACCTTGCGCTCGACCATCAACGCCGTACCCGGCGGTGGCACGAAGCGGAACACCAGCACCAGCAAGACGCTGCCGCCGGCGAACCAGAGCAGAGCCTTCGTGAGACGACGGAAAATTGAACGCAGCATAGAGATGGCTTGGCCGAACCCGTGGAGCGGGCCATTATACAGACCCTGCCGATGGCGTCTGACTGGAGTTCCCCATGCTGCGTGGCTTTTTGATGCTGGCCGCTTTTTTCGGATTCACCGGTGTTGCGCTCGGTGCGTTTGCCGCCCACGGCCTGAAAAACCGTCTGACGCCGGAATACCTGACGATTTTCCACACCGGCGTCACCTACCAACTGGTGCACGCACTCGCGCTGTTCGGCGTTGCGCTGCTGGCCACGCAGATTCAAGGGCGCCTGATTACTTGGGCCGGCCTGTCCTTCACCGTCGGCATTGTGTTGTTCTCCGGCAGCCTGTATCTGCTGACCATGACCGGCATCAGCAAACTCGGCATCATCACGCCGTTCGGAGGCCTGGCGTTTCTCATCGGTTGGGTTTGCCTCGGCCTCGCCGCCTGGCGCTTGCAGCCAACCGCTTGACGCTTGGTACTGACCTTTAGGTCATGATCGGGCTAGAATGCCAGCCCCTAAAAATGATGGCGGCGTTGTGCATGCGCATTCAGTTGAACGGCGAGTCCTTTGAATTGCCCGACGGTGAAACCGTTGCGGGCCTGATCACCCGTCTGGATCTGGCCGGACGTCGGGTGGCGGTCGAGCTCAATCTGGACATCGTCCCGCGCAGCCAGCATGCCGACACCACATTGAACGACGGCGACAACGTCGAAGTGGTCCACGCCATCGGCGGCGGCTGATTGTCCCGGCCCGCAAGGGCACAGAATTTTGCAAGACCCTCACCCTTAAAGAGGATTCCCCATGAGCATCGTTCGTAGCGACAAGCCTTTTGTGCTGGCCGGTCGTACTTACCAGTCGCGTTTGCTGGTCGGTACCGGCAAGTACCGTGACATGGAAGAAACCCGCCAGGCCATCGAAGCCTCGGGTGCCGAGATCGTCACCTTCGCCGTGCGCCGCACCAACCTGGGCCAGATCGAAGGCGAGCCGAACCTGCTCGAAGTGCTGTCGCCGGATCGCTACACCTTCCTGCCGAACACTGCCGGTTGCTACGACGCCATCGAAGCCGTGCGCACCTGCCGCCTGGCCCGTGAGCTGCTCGACGGCCACAATCTGGTGAAGCTGGAAGTGCTGGCCGACCAGAAAACCCTGTTCCCCAACGTGATCGAAACCCTCAAGGCCGCCGAAACCCTGGTCAAGGAAGGCTTCGACGTGATGGTCTACACCAGCGATGACCCGATCATCGCTCGCCAGTTGGCGGAAATCGGCTGCATCGCCGTGATGCCGCTGGCCGGTCTGATCGGCTCCGGTCTGGGCATCTGCAATCCGTACAACCTGCAGATCATCCTCGAAGAAGCCAAGATCCCGGTGCTGGTGGATGCCGGTGTCGGGACCGCTTCCGACGCGACCATCGCCATGGAGCTGGGTTGCGACGCCGTACTGATGAACTCGGCCATCGCCCACGCCCAGCAACCGGTGATGATGGCCCAAGCCATGCAGCACGCCATCGTCGCCGGTCGCCTGGCGTACCTCGCCGGCCGCATGCCGAAAAAACTCTATGCCAGCGCCTCTTCGCCGCTGGATGGTCTGATCAAGTAAGAGCCATTGATGACTGAATCGAACGACACGCCTGTCCAGCCGGACGAAGGCGACGAGCGCCAACACCGCCGCATCAAGAGCTTCGTGATGCGCGCCGGGCGCATGACCGAAGGCCAGCAACGCGGCCTGGACCAGGGCGCGCCGCTGTACGTGCTGCCGCTGGCCGATGCGCCGGTCGATTACGACCAGGTGTTCGGCCGCTCGGCGCCGCGCTCGCTGGAAATCGGTTTCGGCATGGGCCACTCGCTGCTGGAAATGGCCGCAGCTGCCCCAGAGCAGGATTTCATCGGTGTGGAAGTGCACCGCCCGGGTGTCGGCGCGCTGCTCAATGGCGTGCTGACCCAAGGGCTGACCAACCTGCGGGTCTACGATTGCGACGCGATCGAAGTGCTCAACCGCTGCATCGCCGACAACAGCCTCGATCGTCTGATGCTGTTTTTCCCGGATCCGTGGCACAAGAGCCGCCACCACAAGCGCCGCATCGTCCAGGCCTCGTTCGCCGAACTGGTGCGCAGCAAGCTCAAGGTCGGCGGCATTCTGCACATGGCCACCGACTGGGAACCGTACGCCGAGTACATGCTGGAAGTGATGAGCGTCGCCCCGGGCTACCGCAACCTCGCCGAAGACGGCAAATGCGTCCCGCGCCCGGCCGAACGCCCGATCACCAAGTTCGAACGCCGCGGCGAACGCCTTGGCCATGGCGTGTGGGATCTGAAGTTCGAAAAGATCGCTTAAGCATCACGCAATAAAAACTGTGGGAGCGAGCCTGCTCGCGAAAGCGGTCTGACAATCAACGATGATGTTGGATGTTAAGACGCCTTCGCGAGCAGGCTCGCTCCCACAATTATTTTGTGTATGAGGAGATTACAGGGGGGCAAGAAATCGAGCGGGCACCTGCTCTGTCAACCAGACGCCATTTTCGGCCTGATAGAACTTGAAGCCCTGTTCTTCCATCTGCTTCGCGGCAACCTTCAGAACGACTGGCGTTCCGTAGCGTTGACCCACGGCCGACGCGGTGGCGATCTCATCGGACAGATGCACCTGATGGCGTTGTCCTGGAATCAAGCCTTGTTCGTGGATCGAGTCGAGAAAACGCGTCGCTGTTCCGTGGTAGAGCGTTTGCGGTGGCTGTTTCTGCTCGAATTGCAGATCAACGCTTTTCGTCGAGTGGCCTTGAACAGCGCGTATACAGTGGCCATCAGCGGAAATCGTAAAACGCTTCTTGTCACTGCTGGTCACGACGTTTTCAATCAGCTCACGACTTAAATGTCTGCCATCACGCGCCGCGCCGCTGATCAGTGCGTCGATATTTGCCCAGCCATCCGAATCCAGCGTAAGACCAATCGCTTGAGGCTGGTGACGCAACACGAAGCTGAGAAATTTGCTCGTCTCATCCAGTAGTTTTTTACTCATGAACTTCCCTTTCATTGCAATCAACTGTGGGAGCGAGCCTGCTCGCGAAAGCGGTCTGACAATCAACGATGATGTTGGATGTCATGACGCCTTCGCGAGCAGGCTCGCTCCCACATTTCGTTTCGGGGTGTTTGCGGGGTCAGCGGCGGTCAGCAACCACGCCGATCAGCACCAGTACCACCAGCAGCACCGGCGCCAGGCTGTAGTTGTTGAACTGGCTCAGGCCTTTGATCACCCACGGCGTGGCGTAGATCAGCGCGGCGCCGCTGCCGATCAGGCAGAGCAGGGCCATCAGGGGCACGCGCAGGGCGCCGGCGATGCTGCCCAGGCGTTGTTCGACCCAGCCTTTGAAGTCAGCGCCGAACAGCACCAGCAGGCAACCGACCAGCGCCAGAGCGATTTCCGAGAGATTGCTGCGGCTCCAGCGGGAGACGGTGGCCAGCAGGTCGAGTATCAAATCCATGCGTTTTCCCTTTGAGCTGAAGTCAGTTCAGAAATTGTTGCAGCAAGTCGTTGAGGAACAGCTGGCCGCGTTCGGTCGCCGCCAGGCGTGACGGTTCGACCTGCAACAGGCCGCTTTGTTCGGCCTCGCGCCGGCCTTCGGCGAGGGTGTCCAGCGACAGGCCGGTGCGCTCCGGATACAGGCGCGATTCGACCCCGGCAGTCAGGCGCAGGGCGTTCATCAGGAACTCGAACGGCATCTCGTCATTGCTCAGGGATTTCTCGCCGGCCTGAAAGCTTTTCGCCGGGTTCAGATAATCCTTCGGCAGCCGGGTTTTCCATGTGCGCACGATGCGCCCGTCCGGGTGACTCAGCTTGCCATGGGCGCCGGCGCCGATGCCGATGAAGTCGCCGAAACTCCAGTAATTGAGGTTGTGCCGCGCCGGTCGCCCGGCCTGGGCGTACGCCGAGACTTCGTATTGCGCGTAACCGTGCTCGGCCAGCAGCGCCTGACCGGCTTCCTGAATGTCCCACAGCGTGTCGTCTTCCGGCAGCACTGGCGGCTGGTTCCAGAACACCGTGTTCGGCTCCAGCGTCAGTTGATACCAGGAAATGTGCGTCGGCTTCAGCGCGATGGCCAGGCGCAGATCGCTCAAGGCATCGTCCAGCGACTGATCGGGCAAACCGTGCATGAGATCGAGATTGAAGTTATCGAACCCGGCCTGCCGGGCCATGCCCGCCGCACGCACGGCTTCGTCACCGTTGTGAATGCGGCCGAGGGCTTCTAGCTTTTCCTGCTGGAAACTCTGGATGCCGATCGACAGGCGATTGATCCCCAGCTTGCGATAAGCAACAAACTTCTCTTGCTCGAAGGTGCCCGGATTGGCCTCAAGGGTGATTTCGATGTCGGCGGCGAACGGGATGCGTTGCTCGACGCCCTGCAACAAGCGTCCGAGGGCTTCGGCGCTGAACAGACTCGGCGTCCCGCCACCAAAGAAAATCGAGGTCAGCTCACGGCCATACACCGCATGCAGATCCTGGTCGAGATCGGCCAGCAGCGCGTCGACGTATTCCTGCTCCGGCAGCACCGGGCTGGCGGTGTGCGAGTTGAAATCGCAGTACGGGCATTTGCGCACACACCACGGAATGTGGATGTACAGCGCCAGGGGCGGCAGGGTGGGCAGCGGCGCCCGAGGCGAAGAAGCGGCGCCGCCGATGATCAGCGACGACGCAGAGGGGCTGTCGGTCATTTCAAGCCCAGACGCTGGCGCAGCAGATCCATTGCACGGGCGCGGTGGCTGATCTGGTTTTTGTCGGCCGGGCTCAGTTCGGCGCTGGAGCAGTCGCGCTCCGGCACCCAGAACAGTGGGTCATAACCGAAGCCGTGCTCGCCGCTGGCAGCGGTGAGGATGCGCCCGTGCCACAGGCCTTCGCAGAGGATCGGCAGCGGATCATCGGCGTGGCGCACCAGTGCCAGCACGCAGACGAACTGCGCGCCGCGCTCAGCTTGCGGCACGTCCTTCAGCGCATCGAGCAGTTTGGCGTTGTTCGCCGCGTCGCCCTGGCCGTCGGCGTAACGCGCCGAATAGATGCCCGGTGCGCCGCCGAGGAAGTCCACTGCCAGCCCGGAATCGTCGGCCAGTGCCGGCAGCCCGGAAATGCGCGCGGCATTGCGGGCCTTGAGGATCGCGTTCTCGACGAACGACAGGCCGGTTTCTTCCGGCTCGACCTTGCTCCATTCGCCAATCGAGCGCAGTTGCACCGAGTCGCCGAGCATGGCCTGGAGTTCTTTGAGTTTGCCGGCGTTATGGCTGGCCAGTACGAGCTGCTTGATGTTCATCATTCGCCGGGAAAGAGTTCTTGGTTGAAATTGATGGTGTTGATCTTGTCGCCGTTTTGCACCTTGATTTCAAAGGTGCGGGTTTCCTGCTGCGGCACCGGGTACTGGGCGATGTAGTAGATCGCGCCCTGCTCGGTGACCTGGCGGAATTTCAGCGCCACGCTGTTGCTGGTCAGGTCCTTGATCGTGCCGGTGACGCTGGCGATCAGCGGTTTGCCGTCCTTGACCACCGAGACGTTGATCACGCCCTGGTTCTTGCTGCGGATCAGCTCGGCAGCCTTGGCGATGTCCGGTTGCAGGAACGTCGAGTTGAACGTGTTGTAGTGTACCGTGATGTCGCCGAAGGTTTCCTTGCGTTCACCTTTGATGACGTCCGCCGCCATGGCACTGGCGCTCAGGCAGGCGGTGAGTAACAGCAACGCTAGACGACTCATGTTCGTGCTCCTTCAAATGCCCAGGCTCAGACCGCGACTCGGTGGTCCGCCAACTGCGGACTGCTGACGCGGTAGATACCGATTTCACCTAACAGATTAGGCCATAGCTTACTGGCCCACCCGTGGCGGTGCTGTTGATCCACGGCAAGCCGATCAATGACCTTCGCATCACGTTCGCGGCACAGTTCTTCGAAATCCTCGAAGGTGCAGAAGTGGATGTTCGGCGTGTTGTACCAGGTGTACGGCAGAAACTCGGACACCGGCATGCGGCCCTTGCTCGCCAGATACCAGCGGCAGCGCCAGTGGCCGAAGTTGGGGAAGGTGATGATGCACTGACGGCCGACCCGGAGCATTTCGTCGAGGATCCTGTCCGGGTAATGCACCGCCTGCAGGGCCTGGGTCATGACGACGATGTCGAAACTGTTGCTGGCAAAATTGCCCAGGCCTTTGTCCAGATCCTGCTCGATGACGTTGATGCCCTTGGCCACGCACTCGGCGATGTTGTCGGCGTCGTTTTCCAGGCCATAACCGGTGACGTTCTTGTTGTCGCGCAGCCAGGTCAGCAGCTCGCCGTCACCGCAACCCAGGTCGAGGACGCGGCTGCCGGCGGGGATCCATTCCTGGATGATTTCCAGATCAGCTCTCATGGCTTTCTCACAACGAAATGCGGTTCATGTAATTGCCGAACGCCTGCAAGTAACGCGGGATCGGAATCAGAAAGGCGTCGTGGCCCTGCGGTGCGTCAATTTCCAGATAACTGACGTCCTTGCGCGCGGCCATCAGCGCATCCACCAGTTCTCGCGAGCGAGCCGGGGAGAAGCGCCAGTCGGTGGTGAACGACATCACGCAGAACTTGGCCGTAGCGTTTTCAAAGGTTTTCGCCAGATCATCGTCGAAGTTCGCCGCCGGATCGAAGTAATCCAGCGCTTTGGTCATCAACAGATAAGTATTGGCATCGAAGCGCCCGGAGAACTCTTCGCCCTGGTAACGCAAGTAGCTTTCGACCTGGAACTCGACGCTGTGGAAGTCGTAGTTGAGCTTTTCGCTCTTCAGGCCACGGCCGAATTTCTCACCCATGGAGTCGTCGGACAGATAGGTAATGTGCCCGACCATGCGCGCCAGCATCAGCCCGCGCTTGGGGATCACGCCGGCTTCCTGGAACGAACCGCCGTGGAATTCCGGATCGGTGAGGATCGCCTGGCGCGCGACTTCGTTGAAGGCGATGTTCTGCGCCGACAGTTTTGGTGCCGAGGCGATCGCCAGGCAGTGCCGCACGCGATCCGGGTAGGTGATGGTCCATTGCAGGGCCTGCATGCCGCCGAGGCTGCCGCCGATCACCGCTGCCCACTGGCGGATGCCGAGCAGGTCAGCCAGACGCGCTTGGCTGTGCACCCAGTCTTCCACGGTGAGCACCGGGAAATCGGCGCCGAACGGCTTGCCGGTTTCCGGGTTGATACTGCTCGGGCCGGTGGAGCCGTTGCAGCCACCGAGGTTGTTCAGGCTGACCACAAAGAACTTGTTGGTGTCGATCGGCTTGCCGGGGCCGATGCAGCTGTCCCACCAACCGGGCTTGCGGTCGTCGACGCTGTGATAACCAGCGGCGTGATGATGACCGGACAGCGCGTGGCAGATCAGCACGGCGTTGCTCGCCTGGGCGTTCAGCGTGCCGTAGGTTTCATAAATCAGGTCATAAGCGGCCAGCGAACGGCCACAGGCCAGCGTCAGCGGTTCGCTGAAATGCGCGGTTTGCGGCGTTACCAGACCAACAGAATCGGCGGGAAAGGCAGTTGGCATCGACCCTGCTCTCGTTGAAATGAGGCGTAAGTCTAAAGACCGGGGGGGTTAGCGGCAAGCAACGATCAGGTCCGGCGTTTTCGCTTCGGACCGAGGTGCAGCCATTCGCGAGCAGGCTCGCTCCCACAGTTGAAATGCATCCCAATGTGGGAGCGAGCCTGCTCGCGAAAAAGGCGACTCGGTCAGTCAGACCGAACGCACTGGCTTACATCAGCAAACGCAGAATCTCTGGCATCATCGTCATCGCCGCCAGATTGTTGATCACCAGCATGTCGATCAATTTCAGCGCAAGGAAGGCGAAGATCGGCGACAGGTCCAGGCCGCCGAGGTTCGGCAGGAAACGACGGAACGGTGCCAGCGCCGGTTCACAGATCTGGTTGACCAGTTCAGCGCCCGGATTGTGGCTGCCCGGTGCGACCCACGACAGGATCACGCTGATGATCAGGGCGAAGAAGAAGATCTTCAGGAACAGCGCGGTGACGCCGATCAGCGACCAGATCACCAGTTGCAGCGGGTTGCCAGTGGTGCCGTAGGTCAGCAGCAGGGTCAGCGCCATCAGCAGCAGTTGCACCAGAATCGCCAGCACCAGCGACGACATGTCGAGGCCGAACAGGCTCGGGATGATCCGGCGCAAAGGCTTGAGCAGCGGCTGAGTGGCCTTGACCACGAACTGGCACAGCGGGTTGTAGAAGTTCGCCCGCACCAGTTGCAGGACGAAGCGCAGCAGCACGATCAGCAGGTACAGGCTGCCGAGGGTTTGCAGCACGTAAACCGCTGCGGTGTTCAATCCGATCATGTAAGGCTCCTTTATTTGCCCAGTTGTTCGGCCATTTCGGCCGAGCGGTGCGCGGCGGCGCCGAGTGCGGTTTCAACCAGCGCTTCGAAGCCGCCAGCCTGGAATGATTTGATCGCAGCTTCCGTGGTGCCATTCGGCGAGGTCACGCGGCGACGCAGTTCGGCGGCGTCGACATCGCTGGATACCGCCATGTGCGCGGCGCCCAGAGCAGTCTGCACGGTCAGTTGCTCAGCGATCTCTTTTGGCAGGCCAAGTTTGACGCCGGCGGCGGTCATCGCTTCGATCAGCAGGAAGAAGTACGCCGGGCCGGAGCCGGACACTGCGGTGACTGCGTCCAGTTGCTGTTCTTCTTCCAGCCACAGCGCAATGCCGACGGCGGACAGCAGCTCTTCGGCTTGCTGGCGCTGCTCGGCGCTCACCTCGCTGGTCGCGTACAGACCGCTGACACCCTGACGCAGCAGCGCCGGAGTGTTCGGCATGCAGCGCACGATCGGCTGTTCGCCGAGCCACGCGGTCATGCTCGCGCAGGTGATGCCGGCGGCGATCGACACCACCAGTTGATTGGGCTTGAGGCTCGGGCGAATCGCCTCGCACACGGCTTTCATCGCCTGTGGCTTGACCGCCAGCACGATGACATCGACGCCGTCGATGGCCTGGGCGTTGTCAGCGAAGGTTTCGATGCCGTGTTCGGCGCTGACCTTGGCGCGGGTGTCTTCGCCCGGATCGCTGGCGCGGATCTGCGCCGCTTCCAGACCTTTGGCGCGCAAGCCGCCAATCAGACTGGCCGCCATGTTGCCCGCACCGATAAACGCAATACGTGTGTTGCTCATGTGTGGTCCTTATCTGGAAACGTTCAAGACTGGGAATAATCTCTGGCGCCAAACAGCGCGGTACCGATCCGCACCCAGGTGGCGCCTTGGGCGATGGCCGACTCAAGGTCGTGGCTCATGCCCATGGACAGTGTGTCGAGCGGCAGAGCGAGGCTCGCCTGCAGTGCCTGTACGGCGGCGAAGGCAGCGTCCTGTTCAGCGCGCTCCTCGGTCGGCTCGGGAATCGCCATCAGTCCGCGCAGTTTCAAGCGTGGCAGCGCGCTGATTGCCTCGGCCAGCGCTGGCAGATCGGCCGGGGTGCAACCGGATTTGCTCGCCTCGCCGCTGACATTGACCTGAATGCAGATGTTCAGTGGCGGCAGTTCGGCCGGGCGTTGTTCGGACAGGCGTTGGGCAATTTTCAGACGATCCACGGAGTGCACCCAGTCGAAATGCTCGGCAATCGCGCGAGTCTTGTTCGATTGAATGGGGCCGATGAAGTGCCAGATCAAGGGCAGGTCGGCCAGCTCCAGCTGTTTGCCCAAGGCTTCCTGCAAGTAGTTTTCGCCGAAGTCGCGCAGGCCCGCCGCATAGGCTTCCCGCAGGGCCTGGGCGGGTTTGGTCTTGCTCACGGCGAGCAAATGGATGCTGTTTTCGTCGCGGTGCGCAGCTTTCGCCGCTGCCTGGATGCGCGAACTAACCTGAAGGATGTTGTCTGCTATCGTGGACATCAAGAGGCGCCGGCGGTCTGTAGGTTCGCGGCATTCTACTGGAATTGAGGGACGCTATGGATATCACTGAACTGCTGGCCTTCAGCGCCAAACAGGGCGCTTCCGACCTGCACCTGTCGGCCGGCCTGCCGCCGATGATTCGTGTCGATGGCGACGTGCGACGGATCAATCTGCCGGCGCTGGACCACAAGCAAGTGCACGATCTGATCTACGACATCATGAACGACACCCAGCGCATCGAATTCGAGAAAAATCTGGAAACGGATTTTTCCTTCGATGTACCCGGCGTGGCGCGCTTTCGGGTCAACGCCTTTAACCAGAACCGTGGCGCCGGCGCGGTGTTCCGCACCATCCCGTCGAAAGTGCTGAGCATGGAAGACCTCGCCATGGGCGATGTTTTCCGCAAGATCACCGATGCGCCGCGCGGTTTGGTGCTGGTCACCGGGCCGACCGGCTCCGGCAAGTCGACCACGCTGGCGGCGATGATCGATTACCTCAACACCCATCGCCATCACCACATTCTCACCATCGAAGACCCCATCGAGTTCGTCCATGAATCGCGCAAATGCCTGATCAATCAGCGCGAAGTTCATCGAGATACCCGCAGCTTCGCCACTGCACTGCGCTCGGCCCTGCGTGAAGACCCGGACGTGATTCTGGTCGGCGAGATGCGCGATCTGGAAACCATTCGCCTGGCGCTGACCGCCGCTGAGACCGGGCATCTGGTGTTCGGCACGCTGCACACGACCTCGGCGGCGAAGACCATCGACCGCGTGGTCGACGTGTTTCCCGGCGACGAGAAGTCGATGGTCCGTTCGATGCTGTCGGAGTCGTTGCTGGCGGTGGTGTCGCAGACGTTGATCAAGAAGATCGGCGGCGGGCGGGTGGCGGCGCATGAAATCATGCTCGGGACATCGGCGATCCGTAACCTCATTCGCGAGGACAAGGTGGCGCAGATGTATTCAGCGATTCAGACCGGTGGGTCGTTGGGCATGCAGACACTCGATATGTGCCTGAAGGATCTGGTCACCAAGGGCTTGATCAGCCGCGAGCATGCACGCGAGAAAGCGCGCACCCCGGATAACTTTTGAGGGAGTGATCGTTCCCACGCTCTGCATGGGAATGCAGCCCGGGACGCTCTGCGTCCCTGCCGAAGCGGACGCGGAGCGTCCATTGAGTCATTCCCACGCGGAGCGTGGGAACGATCGGTATGGTGTTAGCGCTGGACTACCCGCAGCTGCTGTTGCTCTTTCGGCAACACGCGCTTGGCGACGACGTAATGCTTTTCCCAGTACGGCTTGTTCAGCGTGTCGATGCTCACCGCTTTGCCCCGGCGCGGGGCGTGGATGAAGCGGTCGTTGCCCAGGTAGATGGCAACGTGATTGACCCGACGGCTCTTGATGTTGAAGAAAATCAGATCGCCCGGCTTCAGATCCTTGCGCTCGACTTTCTCGCCGTGACCGCTGGCCATGGCATTGGAGGTGCGTGGCAGGTCGAACGTAGCGTCGTTGAACGCATATTTCACCAGACCGCTGCAATCGAAGCCTTTACTTGGGCTGCTGCCGCCCCAACGATAAGGTGTACCGAGGACGTTTACCGCACGGCTCAGCACATTGCTGCTTTCCTTGCTCGCCATCGGTGGCACCAGCTTGCTGCGGCTCTTGCTGTTCAGCGTGGTGGTCTTGCTCTTGCTGCTTTTGCTCGAAGGAGCCGAAGCATGGGATTTTGGGGTGAAGCCGTTGACGTTAGGAAGACGTTGCTCACGATTGGTGGCGTGGGCGGCCAGTGGCATTAATAGGCAAATAGTCAGCCATGTCTTGAAAAATGGTCGCATTAGGCGTGGCTCATAAGTGATAGCGCGCAACTTTATAACAGCTTTTTTTGCCGTTCCGAGGCCGTTCATCGATTCATTCCGCCGGCTACGGAACCAAAAACGCTCAAAAAGTACGCAATTGTCCGACAGAAGTCAGGTTCTACAAGGGTTTCGCGCTAGCAACGGTAACATTTGCCATACGTCGGCCACCTGTAAAAAAGTCACAAAGAAATGAAGAATATTTATCTATCGAGTGCAATGAGGTCTTAATGAACAGCTATCAGCTCCCACGCGTGAAAGAAAAAGACACTCACAGCAAAGTCATCGGCTACCTGCTGTGGATTTTCGGATTCACTGGCGCGCACCGCTTTTATTACGGCAAACCGGTGACCGGGACGATCTGGTTCTTCACCTTCGGTTTGCTGGGGATTGGCTGGCTGATCGACCTGTTTCTGATCCCGGCGATGGATCGCGAAGCGGATCTGCGCTTTGCCGCCGGGCCGATCGAGTACAACGTCGCGTGGATTCTGCTGACTTTCCTCGGTGTGTTCGGCGTGCACCGGATGTATCAGGGCAAATGGATCAGCGGCCTGCTGTATCTGCTGACCGGCGGGTTGTTCTTTATTGGTGTGCTGTATGACTTCTGGACCCTGAACGATCAGGTGTCGGTGCGCAACGCGCAGAATCGCGGCGCCTTCCAGTAAGTAGTGGCGAGGGGATTTATCCCCGTTGGGCCGCGAAGCGGTCCTGAATCCGAGAACGCGGTGGATTTGTTCCACCGCGTGCAATGGCTTCGCGACTGCTACGCAGCCGAACGGGGATAAATCCCCTCGCCACAATCTCCCTCAGCAGCAAGTCATGCCTGGTGAGTAATCCGCCCATCCACCAGCGTATAGCGCACCACGCCCGGCAGACTGTGGCCGATGAACGGGCAGTTCTCGCCCTTCGACAGCCAGTGCTCACCAGCCACCGTCGATGCCTTCGGATCGAACAGCACGATATCCGCCGCACCACCTACCGCCAGTTTGCCCGCCGGCAGACGCAGCGCTTCGGCCGGGCCTGCGCTGAGACGTGCCAGCAGCGTCGGCAAGTCGAGCAAACCATCCTCGACCAGCGTCATCGCCAGCGGCAGCAGCAACTCAACACTGCTAATGCCCGGCTCGGTCGCGCCGAACGGTGCCAGTTTGGCGTCGCGCTCGTGGGGCTGGTGATGGCTGGAGATCGCCGAAACCACCCCGGACTTCACTGCCTCACGCAGGCCATCGCGGTCGGCACGGGTGCGCAGCGGCGGTTGCACGTGATAAAGGCTGTTGAAGTCGATCAGCGCTTCGTCAGTCAGGATCAGCTGATACAACGCAACATCCGCCGTTACCTTCAAGCCACGGGCCTGCGCCTGAGCAATCAGCGCCACACCGCGAGCACTGGTCAACTGGCTGAAGTGCGCACGCACGCCGGTCTGCTCGACCAGTAGCAGATCGCGAGCCAGCGCCACGGTTTCGGCGGTTTCCGGGATGCCCGGCAGGCCTAGGAAACTGGCGACCGCGCCTTCGTGAGCGAGACCGCCCTCGGCCAGATCGTGGTCCTGCGAGTTGAAGATCACCGTCAGGTCGAAAGTCGCCGCGTATTCCAGCGCCCGGCACAGGGTGCGGCTGTTGCGGAAGCTCTCCAGACCGTTGCCGAACGCCACGCAACCGGCGTCGCGCAGCGCGACCAGTTCGGCCAGTTGCTCACCGTCCAGACCTTTGCTCAGCGCGCCAATCGGGAACACTTTGGTGTTGCCAGCCTCGCGGGCGCGGTCGAGGATCAGTTCGGCCACAGCGGAGGTGTCGAGCACCGGTTTGGTCTTCGGCGGGCAGCACAGGCTGGTCACGCCACCGGCAGCAGCGGCGCGGGTTTCGCTGACGATCGAGCCTTTGCGGCTGTAGCCCGGCTCGCGCAGGGCAACGTTGAGGTCGACCAGGCCAGGCGCGGCGACCAGGCCTTGGGCATCGATGGTTTCTACTGCGCTGAAACCGGCCGGTGCGGCGCCGAGGGCGACGATCTTGCAGGCTTCAACGTGGATGTCGGTGATTTGATCCAGGCCGCTGCTGGGATCGATGACGCGTGCGCCGAGAATGCTGAGCTTCACTGGGCGTTCTCCTGCTCGAATTGACGTTGCGCAGTCTGCCCGCTCATGGCCATGGACAGCACGGCCATACGAATCGCGATGCCGTAGGTCACTTGATTGAGGATCACCGAGTGCGGGCCGTCGGCCACCGCCGACTCGATCTCCACGCCACGGTTGATCGGCCCCGGGTGCATGACGATGCAATCGGGTTTGGCCCCGGCCAGACGTGCGGTGGTCAGGCCGAACAGGCGATAGAACTCGCCTTCGCTGGGCAGCAGGCCGCCGGTCATGCGCTCACGTTGCAGACGCAGCATGATCACCACGTCGACGTCTTTCAGGCCTTCGGCCATGTCGGTGTAGACCTTGACGCCGTATTGCTCGATGCCGATCGGCAGCAGGGTTTTCGGCGCGATCACGCGGATGTCCGGGCAGCCGAGGGTCTTCAGCGCGAGCATGTTCGAGCGCGCCACCCGCGAATGCAGGATGTCGCCGACGATCGCCACCGAGAGGTTTTCGAAACCGCCCTTGTGCCGACGGATGGTGAGCATGTCGAGCATGCCCTGGGTCGGGTGCGCATGCCGGCCGTCGCCGCCGTTGATGATCGCCACCTGCGGGCAGACATGCTCGGCGATGAAGTGCGCCGCGCCCGAGTCGCCGTGGCGCACGACGAACATGTCGGCGGCCATCGCTTCAAGGTTGCGCAGGGTATCGAGCAGCGTTTCACCCTTGCTCGCCGACGATGTCGACACGTTCAGGGTGATCACGTCTGCCGACAACCGTTGGGCCGCCAGTTCAAACGTGGTGCGGGTGCGCGTGGAGTTTTCGAAGAACACGTTGCACACGGTCTTGCCGCGCAGCAACGGGACTTTCTTCACCGCCCGGGCACCGACTTCAAGGAACGAGTCGGCAGTGTCGAGGATTTCCGTCAGCAACTCGCGGTGCAAACCGTCGAGCGAGAGGAAGTGGCGCAGCTGGCCCTGATCATTGAGCTGCAGCGGGCGCTTGGTATCTAGAGGCGTCATCGCGAGGGGGACTCTCAATAGGGCGGATTAAAGGGTGACGTCTTGCAGTTCGAGCGTCAGCGGCTCGGGGCCGGACAACTTGACCCGCTGGTTGCCGGCCAGGGTCAGGGTGGCGCCGACCACGTTCGGGCGGATCGGCAGCTCACCGGCGTCCAGGTCCAGCAGGCAGACCAGGGTGACGCTGGCCGGACGGCCATAATCGAACAGTTCATTCATGGCGGCGCGGATGGTCCGACCGCTCATCAGCACGTCGTCGATCAGCACCAGATGCTGGCCTTCGATCTCGAAGGGCAGGGCGGACGGGCGCACTTGCGGGTGCAGGCCGTTCTGGCTGAAGTCGTCGCGGTAGAAGGACACATCCAGCGTGCCCAGTGGCGCATCGCTGGCCAGTTCCTTGAGCAGCGCCTGCGCGACCCAGATGCCGCCGGTGCGGATGCCGATGTAACGCGGTTCGCTGATGTCACGCTGGGCAAGGTGCGCCTTGAGGCGGGTCGCCATCTGGCTGATCAGATCGGCGGGATTGGGCAGGCTCATGGTTGCTCCTTCGTGATTCCGCGCTGCGTCCTGCCGGACGAAGCTCGGTTTATAACCAAAAGAAAAGCGCCGAAGCGCTTGTCAGGATTCAAACAATGCAGTGTTTTCATCGAGCCAGCCCTGCAGCAGCAGGGCGGCGGCGATGGCGTCCACCGGGTTGTCGCGGTAACTGCCTTTCTGCCCGCCACGCACCAGTCGCTCGCCCTTGGCTTCGAAGGTGGTCAGGCGTTCGTCGTGGGTATAGAAGGGCAGGTTGTAGCGGCCGTTGAGGCGGCGGGCGAATTTCTCCGCGCGTACGCACATCTCGCTGGGCGTGCCGTCCATGTTCAACGGCAGGCCGACCACTACGGCGTCGGGTTTCCATTCTTTTATCAGCGCTTCGACCTGATCCCAGTTCGGCACGCCATTCTGTGCTTTGAGGGTGCACAGCTCGCGGGCCTGGCCGGTGATGACCTGGCCGACCGCGACGCCGATCTGTTTGGTGCCGTAGTCGAAGCCGAGAATCAGGCGCAGGGCCATCAGGCGTGACCCGCCTGGCGGGTGAGCAGATTGAGGTCGATGCCCAAGTGCCGCGCTGCCGCTTCCAGGCGCAATTCGCTGCGGGTGTTGAAGAGGATGTCGGCGTTGAACGGGCAGGTCAGCCAGGCGTTGTCGGCCAGTTCGGCTTCCAGTTGCCCGGCTTCCCAACCGGCGTAACCGAGGGTGATCAGGCTCTGCGCGGGGCCGACGCCGTCAGCGATGGCGAACAGCACGTCCTGCGAAGTCGACAGGGCCAGGTCGCCGTCCAGTTGCGCGGTGGCCTGGAAGGTCTGGCCCGCCGGGTGCAGGACAAAACCGCGATCGGTCTGCACCGGCCCGCCGATGAAGATCGGCACATCCTGGCAACGCGCCGGCGGCTCGATGTCCGGGCGCAGCTGTTCGAGGATGTCGGCCAGGTTCAAGTCTTGCGGCCTGTTGACCACCAGCCCCATCGCGCCATTGGCCGTGTGCTCGACGATGTAGGTCAAGGTGTGGGCAAAGTTCGGGTCGGCCATGTGTGGCATGGCGATCAGGAAGTGATGCTTGAGGTAGCTGGGGCTGACGTTTTTCATGAGCGCTAGTGTGGCGTCGCAAGGGCGAACTGACAAGCTGAGGCTTTAAAAGATCGCAGCCTTCGGCAGCTCCTACAGGGTGTACGCAGGCCCACTGTAGGAGCTGCCGAAGGCTGCGATCTTTTGATTTTGCTCTTAGTTGCTGGAGAGCTTGTCGCCCCGGGCAAATTTCCAGGTGCGGATGATTTCCAGGCGGTCGATATCCGACAGATCGCCGGTAAACGGTGCAAACGGCGCGGCCAGGCGGACGATGCGCTGCGCCGCCTGATCGAGCAGCGGCTGGCCGGAGGATTCGAGCACCAGCACTTCATACAGCGAGCCGTCGCGATTGATCGAGACCATCAGGCGCAAATTGCCGTAGATCTGCTTGCGTCGTGCTTCTTCGGGGTAGTTGAGGTTGCCGATGCGCTCGACCTTCTTGCGCCAGTCGTCCTTGTACCAGGCGCCCTTGTCGCGCATGGTCGAGGCCGCGCTCAAGCGGTGGATGCGCGGGCGCTTGGCGTACAGCTGTTGTTCCTTGGCCAGCTCCGCCTCGAGGCTGGCGATGTCGCTGGACAGCTGCGAGCTGTCGAACGCCGGCGCGTCGACGGTCGGTTTGACTTCGGTTTTGCTTTCTTCTTTCTTGGTCGGCGCCTTTTTCAGTTTCGGCGCAACGGTGGTCACCGCTGCCTTCGGGGCGGCTTCCTGCACCACTGGCTTGGCGGCGGGCGGCGGGGTGACCTTTTTGACCTGATTGTCCTGGAACGGAGCGACTTCGGTGGTCTTGGGCAGGGCTTTCTTGTCCAGCGTGCCGCTGCCTTCCTGGTTTTCCTGAGCGAGAAAATCTGCCTTTTCCGGCTTCTTCTCGGCCTTGAAGGTGGCCAGGGTGATTTCCAGGGTTTTGCTGATCTGCTGCGGCTCGACCATGGTGAAACCGACGCCGAGCAGCAGCGCCAGGTGAATCAGCGCCGCGAGAAACAGGGTAAAACCGAGGCGATCGGCCGGGCGCACGCCACGATGGGCGAGTTCAGCGGGCAGATCGGACGGGAGGGTCATGACAGAAAAACCAACATCGCGTTTTCATGGGCCCGGCATGATAACGCAATGTTGGTTTTTAGCTGCAAGCGACGAGCTTCAAGCGACAAGCTGCATAGGGGCAGCTTTAAGCTTCAAGCTTCAAGCTTCAAGCTTCAAGCTGACGCGGGCCGGCTTCAAGCTTGTGGCTTGCGGCTCGAAGCTTGCAGCTGCTTTTCGATAGCATCCATCAGCATCCCGCCGATATCAGTGCCGAACGCATTGTCGATTTCGCGGATGCAGGTCGGGCTGGTGACGTTGATTTCGGTCAGGTGCTCGCCGATCACGTCGAGGCCGACAAACAGCAGGCCTTTCTCGCGTAAGGTCGGGCCGACCTGGGCGGCGATCCAGCGATCCTTCTCGGTCAGCGGACGCGCTTCGCCACGGCCACCGGCGGCGAGGTTGCCACGGGTTTCGCCCAGCGCCGGAATCCGCGCCAGGCAGTAATCCACCGGCTCGCCATCGATCATCAGGATGCGCTTGTCGCCATCGACGATCGCCGGCAGGTAACCCTGAATCATAATCTGCTGCTTGCCGTGCAGGGTCAGGGTTTCGAGGATTACCGAGAGGTTCGGGTGGCCGGCGGTATGGCGGAAGATCGACGAACCGCCCATGCCGTCCAGCGGCTTGAGGATCACGTCACCGTGATGGTCGGCGAACTGACGCAATACGTCCGGGCGGCGGCTGACGATGGTCGGCGGCGTGCACTGCGGAAACAGCGTAGCGAACAGCTTTTCATTGCAGTCGCGCAGGCTCTGCGGCTTGTTCACCACCAGCACGCCAGCGGCTTCGGCCTGTTCCAGCAGATAAGTGGAATAGACGAATTCCATGTCGAACGGCGGATCCTTGCGCATCAGGATCACGTCCAGGTCGCTCAGCAGCTTGTCCTGTTCGGCGTCCAGTTCGAACCATTTGTCCGGGTTGGCGAAGACTTTCAGCGGGCTCATCCGCGCCCGCGCCTGGCCTTCGGCCTGATACAGGTCTTTCTGTTCCATGTAGAACAGTTCCCAGCCACGCTTCTGCGCGGCCAGCAGCATGGCCAGCGAGCTATCCTTTTTATAGGAGATGCTGGCGATAGGGTCCATGACAATCCCGACGCGAACGCTCATTGGGTTTTCCTCGAAATTTGGCTACCGGATCGGTATTGAAAAAGTGCCGCCAGAGTGGCGCCGGGCGGGTTTGGGGTCAAGGAAAAACCCGTCGATAGATTGCATCTGGAGACTGTGCTAAAAAGGCTGGCAGATCGCGCCGCCCCATGGGTTTCAAGGGTTTCAGGCCATTATTCACAGCAAAACGGACAATTTGATTCGCAAAGGCGACGGTAGAACCCTCTTATGGAACAGCAGTCCAGCGCCTTGAAGGTCATGGTGATCGACGACTCGAAAACGATTCGCCGCACCGCCGAAACATTGTTGAAGAATGTCGGTTGCGAAGTGATCACCGCCATCGACGGTTTCGATGCGCTGGCGAAGATCGCCGACCACCATCCCGGGATCATCTTTGTCGACATCATGATGCCGCGTCTGGACGGTTATCAGACCTGCGCCCTGATCAAGAACAACAGCGCCTTCAAGGCGACGCCGGTGATCATGCTGTCGTCCAGGGACGGTCTGTTCGACAAGGCCAAGGGGCGGATTGTCGGCTCTGATCAATTTCTGACCAAACCGTTCAGCAAAGAAGAACTGCTCAACGCGATCCAGGCCCATGTTCCGGGCTTCGCCGCCGTTTTGCCGCAGTAAGACACGCACAGTGACGCTCGGCCAGCGGGCCGGCAGTCGACCAGAAAAATGGGGAAGACCATGGCACGTATCCTGATCGTCGATGATTCGCCGACTGAAATGTACAAACTCACCGGCATGCTCGAAAAGCACGGCCATGAAGTGCTCAAGGCCGAGAACGGCGCCGACGGCGTGGCCCTGGCCCGTCAGGAAAAACCCGACGCGGTGCTGATGGACATCGTCATGCCCGGCCTCAACGGTTTTCAGGCGACCCGTCAGTTGACCAAGGATGCCGACACGGCGCACATCCCGGTGATCATCATCACCACCAAGGATCAGGAGACCGACAAGGTCTGGGGCACCCGCCAGGGCGCCAAGGATTACCTGACCAAACCGGTCGACGAAGACACCCTGATCAAGACCCTGAACAACGTACTCAACGGCTGATCGCGCGATCATGAACGAATCGCTGACCGCGTTCGAACTGCTCTGGCAGATCGACCAGCGCTGCCGCCTGCTGGCAGCAGACCTGCCGTCGCAAGCGGCGCGCGCGGATCGCTGGAGCGGCATCGGCTTTCGCCTCGGCGAGCATTGGTATGTGGCGCCGATGGGCGAAGTCAGCGAAGTCCTGCATGAGCCGCGCTTCACCCAGTTGCCCGGGGTCAAGCCGTGGGTCAAGGGTGTGGCTAACCTGCGCGGGCGGCTGCTGCCGATCATGGACCTGTGCGGCTTCTTCGGCCATGAACTGTCGCCGTTGCGCAAACAGCGGCGGGTATTGGTGGTGGAGCATGAAGACGTGTTCGCCGGGGTAATGGTCGACGAAGTCATCGGCTTGCAGCATTTCGAACAGGGCAGTTTCGAGCCGCTGTCGATCAGCAAGCGCCAGGGCTCCAAGGCTGAATTCGTCAAAGGCTATTTCCGCCGCGAACAGAACTGGCGGGTGTTCAGCCTGTTTGCACTGGCCAGGTCTCCGGTGTTTATGGGTGTGGCTCTATAGCAGGAACAACACAGAACCCATTGGGTGGAATGGGCCATGTGATCAGGAAAATTGTGGTCAGACAGACCTGTGGCGAGGGGATTTATCCCCGATGGTTGGCGAAGCCGACCCAAGACCTGTATTTGAGATGTAGCCGATAGTACTCAGGTTTTTGGGGCCGCTGCGCGACCCATCGGGGATAAATCCCCTCGCCACAAAATTTCTTCATCATGAGGTTGCCTCCCACAGGGATTGCAGCAGGCCTCAAAGGTGTGGGTTAAGGCGAGGACCGATGACAAAAGCAAAAACAGGCAAGTCGGCAGAGGCATCGCGCAGTCGCGCGCAGATCATCGTGCTGTTTATCGCACTGATCGTGTTCATCATGCTGCTGTTCGCCAACTTCGCGTACCTCAATACCCAGGCGAACTACGACAAGCAGTACATCGGCCATGCCGGCGAACTGCGCGTGCTCTCGCAACGCATCGCCAAGAACGCCACCGAAGCGGCGGCGGGCAAGGCTGCGGCGTTCAAGCTGCTCAGCGATGCGCGCAACGATTTCGCCCAGCGCTGGGGTTACCTGAAAAAGGGTGACCCGAACACCGGCCTGCCACCGGCACCCGTCGCCGTGCGCCCGGAAATGCGCGCGGTGCAGATGGACTGGGAGCGCCTGTTGAAAAACACCGATGCGATCCTCACCAGCGAACAGACCGTGCTGTCGCTGCATCAAGTCGCCGCTACGCTGGCCGAAACCGTGCCGCAGTTGCAGATCGAATACGAAAAAGTCGTGGAAATCCTCCTCCAGCGCGGCGCTCCGGCGGCGCAGGTGGCAATGGCGCAACGGCAATCGCTACTGGCTGAACGCATTCTTGGCGCAGTCAACACCGTGCTCGCCGGTGACGAAAACTCGCAACAGGCCGCCGACGCGTTTGGTCGTGATGCCGCGCGTTTCGGTCTGGTGCTCAACGGCATGTTGCAGGGCAACCCGGCGCTGAAAATCAGCCAGGTCGAAGACCGCGACGCCCGTGCGCGCTTGAGCGAAATCTCCGAGCTGTTCCAGTTCGTTTCCGGCTCGGTGGACGAAATCCTCGAAACCTCGCCAGAGCTGTTCAAGGTCCGCGAATCGGCGAGCAACATCTTCACCCTGTCGCAAACCCTGCTCGACGAAGCCTCGCACTTGGCCACCGGATTCGAGCATCTGGCCGGCGGGCGCAACACCGACACCATTGGCGGCTATGTGCTGGGCTTGCTGGCGCTGGCCTCGATCATCCTCATCGGTCTGGTCATGGTCCGCGAAACCAATCGCCAATTGCGTGAAACCGCCGAGAAGAACGAGCGCAACCAGAACGCGATCATGCGCCTGCTCGACGAAATCGAAGACCTCGCCGATGGCGACCTCACCGTGACCGCTTCGGTGACCGAAGACTTCACCGGCACCATCGCCGACTCGATCAACTATTCCGTCGACCAATTGCGCGATCTGGTCGCCACCATCAACCTCACCGCCGGCCAGGTTGCCGCCGCCGTGCAGGAAACCCAGGCCACCGCCATGCATCTGGCCCAGGCCTCGGAGCAACAGGCCCAGCAGATTTCCGAAGCCTCGACAGCGATCAGCGACATGGCCGAGTCCATCGATCAGGTCTCGGCCAACGCTGCCGAATCGTCGGCGGTGGCCGAGCGTTCCGTGGAAATCGCCAACAAAGGCAACGAGGTGGTGCACAACACCATCCACGGCATGGACAACATCCGCGAACAGATTCAGGACACCGCCAAGCGCATCAAGCGCCTCGGCGAGTCCTCTCAGGAAATCGGCGACATCGTCAGCCTGATCGATGACATCGCCGACCAGACCAACATCCTCGCCCTCAACGCGGCGATCCAGGCATCGATGGCGGGCGACGCCGGGCGCGGGTTTGCCGTGGTCGCCGACGAAGTGCAGCGCCTGGCTGAGCGTTCGTCCGCCGCGACCCGGCAGATCGAAACCCTGGTGCGGGCGATTCAGGCCGACACCAACGAAGCGGTGATTTCCATGGAGCAGACCACCACCGAAGTGGTGCGCGGCGCGCGACTGGCGCAGGATGCCGGTGTGGCCCTGGAAGAAATCGAAGGCGTGTCCAAGACCCTCGCGGCGCTGATCCAGAGCATTTCCAACGCGGCGCAACAGCAGACGTCTTCGGCCGGGCAGATCTCGCTGACGATGAACGTGATCCAGCAGATCACCTCGCAGACTTCGTCGGGGTCCACGGCCACCGCCGAGAGCATCGGCAACCTGGCGAAAATGGCCAGTCAGTTGCGCCGTTCGGTGTCCGGTTTCACCTTGCCGGCGGCGACAGATAAAGCGTGAGTGGAGTGGTTATGGGTGATCGGCACGACTACGTGGCCCTGGAATGGGTCAAGGGCGAAATTGCCGAAACGCTGAAGCTGGCGCATCAGGCGATCGAGGCCGTGCTCGACGATCCGCAGGCCTTCCCCGGGCTGGACGAGTGCCTGGCGTACATTCATCAGGTCCACGGCAGTCTGCAAATGGTCGAGTTCTACGGCGCAGCGTTGCTCGCCGAAGAAATGGAGCATCTGGTCGAAGCCCTGCAACATCAACGCGTGCCACACCGCGACGAGGCCTTGCACCTGCTGCTGCAAGCCCTGGGGCAACTGCCGCTTTACCTTGACCGCGTGCAGAGCGCCCGCCGCGACCTGCCGCTGGTGGTGTTGCCGCTGATCAACGATCTGCGTAGCGCTCGCGGTGAAAGCCTGCTGGCGGAAACCCGCCTGTTCAGCCCGCCACTGCCCGAGCTGGCGCCGCTCGGCGACGAGGCACTCGCCGCGCTGGAACCGCCCGATCTGCCGAACGTGCTGCGCAAACTGCGGCAGATGCTGCAAATGGCTCTGGTCGGTCTGCTGCGCGAACAGGACGACCAGACGCACCTTGGCTATCTGGCCAAAGTCTTCAGCCGTCTCGAAGCACTGAGCGGCGATGCGCCGTTGAGCCCTTTGTGGCAAATCGCCTCGGCATTGGTCGAGGGCATGCGCGAGGGCGTCATCGCCAACAGTCCGGCGCTGCGCAGCCTGTTCAAGGACGCCGACCAAGAGCTCAAGCGCCTGCTCGAGCAGGGCATCGTCGGGCTCAATCAACCGGCGCCGGCCGAGCTGCTGAAAAGCCTGTTGTTCTATATTGCCAAAGCCGAACATCCCACCGGGCAGATGCTGACCATGAAAGATCACTACTCCCTGGACGACGCGTTGCCCGACAGCGCGATGGTCGATGAAGAACGCGCGCGCCTCGCCGGCCCCGACCGCGATGCCATGCGCTCGGTGCTGGCGGCGCTGTGCGAAGAGCTGGTGCGGGTCAAGGAGCGCCTCGATCTGTTCGTGCGCAGTGACCGCCAGCACGCTTCGGATCTGGACAGCCTGCTCGCGCCGCTGCGACAGATCGCCGACACCCTCGCGGTGCTGGGTTTCGGCCAGCCGCGCAAGGTCATCATCGACCAACTGGCGGTGGTGCTCAGCCTCGCTCAGGGCCAGCGCGAACCGAACGACGCGATTCTCATGGACGTCGCCGGGGCCTTGCTCTACGTCGAAGCGACGCTGGCCGGCATGGTCGGCACGGTGGAGACGCAAAGCGCCGAAGACGCGCGCCTGCCGACCACCGACCTGACGCAGATCCATCAGATCGTGATCAAGGAAGCGCGCATCTGCCTGCAACAGGCCAAGGACATGATCGTCGATTACATCGACGCCGATTGGGACCGCCAGCATCTGCAATCGCTGCCCGAACTGCTGACGCAGGTGCGCGGCGCGCTGGCGATGATTCCGCTGGCCCGCGCAGCGAGTCTGGTCGAGGCCTGCAACGGTTTCATTCGCGAGCATTTGATGCTCGATGCCCACGAACCGGGCTGGGAACAACTCGATCATCTGGCCGATGTGATCAGCAGCCTCGAGTATTACCTCGAACGCCTGAGCGATGACCCGCAGGCGCCCGCCGAGCATCTGCTCGATGTCGCGCAAAACAGCCTCGCCAGCCTCGGCTTCTTCGCCAACGAGCAGCCCGGCGAAGCGCAGGTGCCGGTGCTCGATGAGGTGCTCAGCCCCAGCGAAGCGCAGCTCATGCAGGATCTGCAAACCCTCGACGACCCTGACGTCGTGCAGTCGCTGGCCGAAGTGCTGGCCAGCCCGCTGTCGGCGCTCAACCCGCCGGCGCGCAACAGCCCCGACAGCCTGATGCCGCCGCCGGCCGATGAAGAACCGGTCGACGATGAACTGCGCGAAGTGTTCCTCGAAGAGACCGACGAAGTCCTCGCGGTCCTCCACGAATACCTGCCGCGCTGGACCGCCAATCCCCAGGACCGCGCCGCGCTGACCGAACTGCGCCGGGCCTTTCACACCTTGAAGGGCAGTGGGCGCATGGTCCGCGCGTTGGTCCTTGGCGAACTGGCCTGGGCGGTGGAAAACCTGCTCAACCGCGTGCTCGAACAAAGCGTCGAGCCCGGCGCGGTGCTGCGCCAATTGCTCGGCGACACCGTGTTGCTGCTGCCCGAGCTGATCAACGAATTCGCCACCCAGCGTCAGCGCCAGCGCAACGATGTCGACCAACTCGCCGCCCGCGCCCACGCGTTGGCCAAAGGCGATGAGCCGCTGGCTGCCGAAGACACCGACGACGTCGCCGCGCTTGATCCGCTGCTGCTGGAAATCTTCCGCAAAGAAGCCGAAACCCACCTCGCCAGCCTCAACCGTTTCCTCGATCAGGCCGCCGAACAGGTGCCGTTGCCGGCCAGCGACGAACTGCAACGGGCGCTGCACACGCTCAAGGGCAGTGCCTCGATGGCCGGCGTATTGCCGATGGCCGAACTGGCGGCTTCGCTGGATCAACTGGCCCGCGAGTTCAAGGCGCATCAGTTGCCGCTGGATCTGGACGAGGTCGAACTGCTGCTCGAAGCCGAGGGCTTGTTCCGCGTCGGCCTGCGCCAGCTCAAACACGATCCGCTGGCGCCGATTGTCGGTGCGCAGTCGCTGATCAAACGCACCGAGGCGCTGCTCGCCGAGCGCCTGCAAGCCAGCACCGATGGCGCTGACAGCGGCCTGCGCCTCAAGCGCGATCCGCAGCTGATCAACAACTTCCTCGCCCAGGGCATGGACATCCTCCTCGACGCCGAAAACCTCTTGCAGCGCTGGCAGCAGCACCCTGGCGAGCGCCAGGAACTCAGCGCCTTGCTCGATGAACTGACCACTCTGGGCGAAGGCGCGCATCTGGCCGATCTGCAGGCGGTCGATGGCCTCTGCGAAGCCTTGCTCGACCTGTATGGCGCGGTGGAAGAAAGCAGCCTGGCGGTCAGCGAGCGGTTTTTTCACGAAGCGCAACTGGCCCACGAAGCGCTGATCAACATGCTCGACGAACTCGCTGCCGGCCAGGAAATCACCCCGCAACCGGAGCGGATTCGTGCCTTGCAGGAACTGCTCGACGAAGGCCTCGACCCGGCGGCGATGGGCCTGATCCGCAGCGACGGCAGTCGCACCCTGGACATTCGCGAGCTGGGCAGCGCCACCGCGCAATTGCAGCAATCGGTTGCCGCCCTTGAGCCTGACGACGAGATCGTCGAAATCTTCCTCGAAGAGGCGGTGGACATTCTCGACAGCGCCGGGCAAGCCTTGCAGCGCTGGCGCAAGGACCCGGACAACGCCGCGCCGCTGTCGTCATTGCAGCGCGACTTGCACACGCTGAAGGGCGGCGCGCGCATGGCCGAGGTCGAGGCCGTCGGCGACCTTGCCCAGGAACTGGAAAACCTCTACGAAGGGCTGGTCGATCGGCGCTACAACCACAGCGCCGCGCTCGAAGGTTTGTTGCAGCGCAGTCATGAGCGGTTGGCGCTGATGCTGGAGCAACTGCAAGCGCATCAAGCGCTGACTCCGGCGCAGGATCTGATCGACGCGATCCGTCAGTTGCGTCAGGGCCAGGCCGCCAGCGAATCATCCCCCGCAGCGGTCGAACACGACAACGCCGGGCATGATCCGGAACTGTTGGAAATCTTCCTCGAAGAAGGTTTCGACATCATCGAAAGCTCCGGCGCCGCGCTGTTGCGCTGGCAGGCCGAGCCGGGCAACCGTCAGGAAATTGAAACCCTGCTGCGCGATCTGCACACCCTCAAGGGCGGCGCGCGGATGGTCGAAATCGGCCCGATCGGCGACCTCGCCCATGAGCTGGAATTT
This sequence comes from Pseudomonas sp. 67(2021), assembly GCF_017491835.1. NCBI lineage: Bacteria > Pseudomonadati > Pseudomonadota > Gammaproteobacteria > Pseudomonadales > Pseudomonadaceae > Pseudomonas > Pseudomonas sp. 67(2021). The sequence continues at coordinate 219,701 of NZ_JAFGYL010000001.1, read as the reverse complement.
CTCTACGAAAGCCTTTCTACCGGTGCGCTGCAACCGTCCGCCGAACTGTTTGCGCTGGTGCAGCGCGGCCATGACCGGCTGGCGCAAATGCTTGATGGCGTGCGCGCCGGGCAACCGTGCCCGCCGGCCGATCGGCTGATCAGCGCGATCCAGAATTTCAGCCATCCGGCGCAGGTTGAAGCGCCGCCGGCGCCGGCTCCAGTCATCAAGCCCGAGGCCGCGCCGCCGAGCGCCGATGCTGGCGCGGACATGGTCAAGGTCTCGTCCGAGCTGCTTGATGAACTGGTCAATCTGGCCGGGGAAACCTCGATCTTTCGTGGACGGATAGAGCAGCAGGTCAACGATGCGCAGATTGCCCTCAACGAGATGGAAACCACCATCGAGCGTATGCGCGATCAGTTGCGCCGCCTCGACACCGAAACCCAGGGGCGCATTCTCAGCCGCCAACAAGTCGATGGCGAACGCCTCGGTTACGAAGATTTCGACCCGCTGGAAATGGACCGCCATTCGCAGCTCCAGCAACTGTCGCGGGCGCTGTTCGAATCCGCCTCGGACCTGCTCGACCTCAAGGAAACCCTCGACCGCCGCAATCACGATGCGGAGAACCTGTTGCAGCAACAGGGGCGGATCAACACCGAGTTGCAGGAAGGCCTGATGCGCACGCGCATGGTGCCGTTCGAGCGCATGGTGCCGCGTCTGAAACGCATCGTGCGTCAGGTCGCCGAAGAGCTGGGCAAGGATGTCGCGTTCGTCGTCGGCAACGCTGATGGCGAGATGGATCGCAACGTGCTGGAGCGCATGGCCGCGCCGCTGGAACACATGCTGCGCAATGCCGTCGACCATGGCCTGGAATCCACCGAGGTGCGGCTGGCGGCGGGCAAGCCGGCGCAAGGGCAGATCACCCTCGATCTGTCCCGCGAGGGCGGCGACATGGTTTTCGACATCCGCGATGACGGCGCCGGGGTGCCGCTGGAAGCCGTGCGGCGTAAGGCGATCAAGCGCGGTCTGCTGGCGCCCGACGCCGAGATCAGCGACCGCGACGTGTTGCAGTTCATTCTCCAGCCGGGTTTCTCCACGGCGGAAAAGATCACCCAGATTTCCGGGCGTGGCGTCGGCATGGACGTGGTCCACGAAGAAGTGCGTCAGCTGGGCGGCAGCATGAGCATCGATTCGGTGCCGGGGCAGGGCGTGCATTTCCGCATTCGCCTGCCGTTCACCGTGTCGGTCAACCGCGCGCTGATGGTGCAGTGCGCTGAGGATCAATACGCGATTCCGCTGAACACCATCGAAGGCATCGTGCGTGTGTTGCCGAATGATCTGGAAGGACACTTCCGTCACGATCCACCGAGTTATCAATACGGCGGCCAGCGTTATGAGCTGTGCTATCTCGGCGAGCTGTTGAAGACTGCGCCACGGCCAAAACTGCTCGGGCAGAACCTGCCGTTGCCGGTGCTGCTGGTGCATTGCAACGACCGCCATATTGCTGTGCTGGTCGATTCCATGGCCGGCAGCCGCGAGATCGTGGTCAAGAGCCTCGGCCCGCAGTTCGCGGCGGTGCAGGGCGTGTCGGGGGCGACGATTCTCGGCGACGGCCGGGTGGTGCTGATTCTGGATCTGCTCGCACCGATCCGGGCGATGCAGGCGCGGCTGGCGCAAGAGCCGGCGCGCACGGAGATCGACAGCGAGCCGCACAAGCCGCTGCTGATCATGGTCGTCGATGACTCGGTGACGGTGCGCAAGGTCACCAGCCGTTTGCTCGAACGTCACGGCATGAACGTGCTGACCGCCAAGGACGGTGTCGATGCGATGCTGCTCCTCGAAGAACACACGCCCGACCTGATGCTGCTCGACATCGAAATGCCGCGCATGGACGGCTTCGAGGTCGCCACCCAGGTGCGCGCCGACGAACGCCTGTGTCACTTGCCGATCATCATGATCACCTCGCGCACCGGGCAGAAACACCGCGACCGCGCCATGGCCATCGGCGTCAACGACTACCTCGGCAAGCCGTATCAGGAATCGGTGTTGCTGGAGAGCATCGCCCAGTGGAGCAAGAAACATGCATGAGCACCGGCATAACCCGCGCACCAGCCAGCTCACCGGGCTGCTGCTGCCGCTGGCCGATCGCAACCTGATCCTGCCGAATGTCGCCATCGCCGAGCTGATCGACTACCAGGCCAGCGCCTTCGATCTCGACACGCCGCCGTGGTACCTGGGCCGGGTAACGTGGCGCGAGCGGCAGATTCCGTTGATCAGTTTCGAATCGGCCTGCGGGCAGAAAATCGTCATCGGCGAACGGGCGCGGATCGTCATTCTGAATGCGCTGGGCGGCTTGCCCGAGCTGAGATTCATCGCCCTGTTGGTGCAGGGGATTCCTCGGTCGTACAAGCTGGACAGTCAGTTGAGTTACGTGGATGTGCCGTTGTGTGCGCTGGAACAGGCGGCGGTGCAGGTGGGCGAGCAGGTGGCGAAGGTGCCGGATTTGTTGGGGCTGGAGCAGTTACTGGTGGATGCGGGATTGGCCCGCTGATCCAAGGCTTTCGCTGTTTTGGATGGCCTCTTCGCGAGCAGGCTCGCTCCCACAGGTGTGTACACCGGGCAACCTCTGTGGGAGCGAGCCTGCTCGCGAAAGCGCCAGTCGCATCACCACAATCCCACAGGTAGATCCTCAATTCCTGTAGCTCAATAAACACCAATCTTTTCCGGTGTTTAAAGACACCCGGTGTTACGCCGCACCAGCCTACAAATCCTTGCGCCGCTGCCTACGCCTGCGCCAGAATCCGCCGGCTTGTGCGCCCAGGGCTTGCTGCGTAACTTGGATCGGGTCACTGATTCCCAGTGATCGGGTTTAGCAGCCCGTGGTAAATCTGAGGTTGCACGAGCACCGTCAGTCAGGCTTCACGTCTGCACTTGATGGCGGCTGTGCGCAGGGCGCTTCGGCGCGCCGGCTTCCTTAGGTTCCCCGGTCTGCTAACCTGCGTTCAGCTGCCACCCCTTCTTTTAGCAGAGATGCGGTTGCGGCTTTATCCGGAACCTGAAGATGAAAAAACCATCGCCCAATCCGCCGGTAGCAAGTCCGGCATCGCCCTACCAATCCCCCGACTCAAAGAAATTTCACGACGCCGCCGAGCGTGCCCTCGACCATTACCTCGGCCCGCCCGCCGCTGACTTCATGGCCCCGCCGTACATCCCCAATACGCTGTACATGGCCAACCCCGAAGCCGACACCGAGTCCTTGCTGGCCGACGCCTGTGAAACCCTTGGTTCGGCGACAGTCATGTTGCACAACCACGCCGCCTCGGTGGACGGCTCACAGCGCAAGACCCTGCAGGGCATCGCGCAGATTGTCATGGTGGCGGAGATGGCGGTGAATCGCGTGCTGGACAAAATGGTGCCAACCGACTGAGCGAATGCGCTGAGGCGACTGGCCTCTTCGCGAGCAGGCTCGCTCCCACAATTGGAATGCGTCCAGACTGTGGGAGCGAGCCTGCTCGCGAAAGCGATCGTGACCATTACTCTCAGCGTAATGATTCACCACCCAGCTTGATTGATGCCCTCATCACACACGCCTAACTTGGCTCCACGACAGCGAACCCGTGGAGTGAGCATGACAACAACAATTTCCCCCGACTCGCGCTGGACGCGGCGGCGTGACGAGAAGCAGCGCCGGCTCGACAAGGTACGCGGGCTGGCCGATGGTGCGGTGTTGCCCAGCGACAAAATCGTCGCCGCGCTCGAAGCGCTGATCCATCCCGGCGATCGTGTGGTGCTGGAGGGCAACAACCAGAAGCAGGCAGATTTCCTCTCGCGTTCACTGGCCAAGGCCGACCCGGCCAAGCTCCACGATCTGCACATGATCATGCCCAGCGTCGGCCGCTCCGAGCACCTTGATCTGTTCGAACGCGGCATCGCCCGCAAGCTCGATTTCTCCTTCGCCGGCACCCAGAGCCTGCGCATCAGCCAGTTGCTCGAAGATGGCCTGCTCGAAGTCGGCGCCATTCACACGTACATCGAACTCTACGCCCGCCTCGTCGTGGACCTGATCCCCAACGTCGTGCTCTCGGCCGGTTTCATGGCCGACCGCGCCGGCAACATCTACACCGGCCCGAGCACCGAAGACACCCCGGCGCTGATCGAACCGGCGGCGTTCAGCGACGGCATCGTTATCGTCCAGGTCAACCAATTGGTCGACGACGTCAGCGAGCTGCCGCGCGTGGACATTCCCGCTTCATGGGTCGATTTCGTCGTGGTCGCCGACAAGCCGTTCTACATCGAGCCGCTGTTCACCCGCGACCCACGGCACATCAAGCCTGTGCACGTGCTGATGGCGATGATGGCGATTCGCGGGATCTACGAAAAACACAACGTGCAGTCGCTCAACCATGGCATCGGTTTCAACACCGCCGCCATCGAACTGATCCTGCCGACTTACGGCGAATCCCTCGGCCTGAAAGGCAAGATCTGCCGCAACTGGACGCTCAATCCGCACCCGACGCTGATCCCGGCGATTGAAAGCGGCTGGGTCGAGAGCGTGCATTGCTTCGGTACCGAACTGGGCATGGAAAACTACATCGCCGCTCGGCCGGATGTGTTCTTCACTGGCCGCGACGGTTCGCTGCGCTCCAACCGCATGGTCTGCCAACTCGCCGGGCAATACGCGGTGGATCTGTTTATCGGCGCGACGTTGCAAGTCGACGGCGACGGCCATTCCTCGACGGTGACTCGGGGCCGTCTCGCCGGTTTCGGTGGTGCGCCGAACATGGGCCACGATCCGCGCGGCCGCCGTCACGGCACTCCGGCGTGGCTGGACATGCGCCATGCCGATGGGCCGCAACCGATGCTCGAACGCGGCAAGAAACTGGTGGTGCAAATGGTCGAGACCTTCCAGGAAGGTGGCAAAGCGACCTTCGTCGAAACCCTCGACGCCGTGGAGGTGGCGAAGAAAAGCGGCATGCCGCTGGCGCCGATCATGATCTACGGCGACGACGTCACCCACCTGCTCACCGAAGAAGGCATCGCCTACCTGTACAAGGCGCGCTCGCTGGAAGAACGCCAGGCGATGATCGCAGCGGTCGCCGGGGTTACCGCCATCGGCCTGCGGCACAATCCGAAAGACACCGAACGCATGCGCCGCGAAGGCCTGATCGCCTTGCCCGAAGACCTCGGCATCCGCCGCACCGACGCCACCCGCGAATTGCTCGCGGCGAAAAGCATCGCCGATCTGGTCGAGTGGTCCGGCGGCCTGTACAACCCGCCCGCCAAATTCAGGAGCTGGTAATGCACGCATTCAACCTGCAAGCGAAACCGCTGTCCCTGGCTGACCGCTTGGCCGATCTGGCGGTGGACGCGTTGATCGACGAAGCGGATCTGTCGCCGAAACCGGCGCTGGTCGACCGTCGCGGCAATGGCGCGCACACCGATCTGCACCTGGGCCTGATGCACGCGTCGGCGTTGGCCTTGTGGCCAGCGTTCAAGGAAATGGCCGAGGCGGCGCTGGAGATCGGCGAAGTCGGTTTGCCATTGCGCGAAGCGATTGGCCGCATCGGCCGCGAGGGCGAACAAGCGATGCTCGTGACCACCAACGGCGTCAACACCCATCGCGGCGCGATCTGGGCGTTGGGACTGTTGGTGACGGCCGCCGCGCTGCAACCGAAATCCATCGCCCTGTGCGCCGCCCGCCTGGCACTGCTCGACGACCGCTACGCACCGACACCACTCAGCCACGGCGCACAAGTTGCCCAGCGTTACGGCGCACGCGGTGCTCGCGAGGAAGCTCAACTCGGCTTCCCGTCCGTGCTGCAACGCGGCCTGCCGCAACTGCACAAAAGTCGCGCCAACGGCCACGGCGAACAGAACGCCCGGCTCGATGCATTGCTGGCGATCATGACCGAGCTGGCCGACACCTGCGTGCTCTACCGCGCCGGCGAGCCCGGTCTGCAGGCCATGCAGGCCGGCGCGCAAGCGGTGCTCGATGCCGGCGGCAGCGCCAGCCTCAGCGGTCGTCGGCGCCTGCACGAACTGGATCAACAACTCATCGCATTGAATGCCTCGCCCGGTGGCGCCGCCGACCTGCTCGCCGCCACGCTGCTGCTTGATCGTATCGAGCGCGACGGCATCTCTCAGGGAGCGTTTTGATGGAAAACCTATCGTTTGAATTCCCCGCCGGGCAGCCGCCACTCGGGCGTGCACTGGTTGGTTGTGTCGGCTCGGGGGATCTGGAAGTGCTGATCGAACCGGGTCTGGCCGGCAAACTGACGATCAACGTGCAGACCTCGGTCAACGGCGCGCAACAGCGCTGGCAACACCTGTTTGCGCGGATGTTCGACGGCACCACGCCGCCGGCGATGGCCATCGATATCCACGATTTCGGCGCGACACCGGGGGTGGTGCGCTTGCGTCTGGAACAGGGTTTCGAGGAGATCGGCCATGACTGACAGCGCAGCGTTGCTCAACAAACACAGCTTCGTCGAACTCGGCGCGCGGCAGCGGGCGCAAGCCTTGCTCGACGCCGGGACCTTTCGCGAACTGCTCGATCCGTTTCAACGGGTCATGTCGCCATGGCTTGAGCGCCAAGGCGTAGTGCCGCAAGCCGACGACGGCGTGATCATCGCCAAGGGCCGCCTCGACGGTTTGCCGGTGGTCATCGCAGCGATTGAAGGTGCGTTTCAGGGCGGCAGCCTTGGCGAAGTCGGCGGGGCGAAGATTGCCGGTGCGCTGGAACTGGCCGCTGAAGACAACCGCAACGGCATCCCCACCCGCGCCGTGTTGCTGCTGGAAACTGGCGGCGTGCGCTTGCAGGAAGCCAATCTAGGGCTGGCGGCGATTGCCGATATTCACGCGGCGATTGTCGATTTGCAGCAATACCAACCGGTGGTCGGCGTGGTCGCCGGCAGTGTCGGTTGCTTCGGCGGCATGTCGATTGCTGCGGCGCTGTGCAGTTATTTGCTGGTGACCCAGGAGGCACGTCTCGGCCTGAACGGCCCGCAAGTCATCGAGCAGGAAGCCGGGATCGAGGAATACGACTCCCGCGACCGGCCCTTCATCTGGAGCCTGACCGGCGGCGAACAGCGTTTCAACACCGGACTGGTGGACCGTTATGTCGGCGATGACGTGGCGCAGATTCGTCAGCAGGTCGGCCAACTGCTCCAGCAAGGCCTGTCGGCACAGCCGCGCAGTCAACGCGCCGAGTGGTTCCTGCAACGCCTCGGCAAGCTGGACACGGGCAAGCAAATCGAACCGTCGGTGGTTCGCGATCTGTATCAAGGAGAGCGCTCATGAGCGGTTATTCATTGCGCGGTTTGCACTGGTTCAATGCGCTCAGCGCTGGCGCCAGTGTCGTCGAAGGTTTGCCGCCGTCGTTGAAAGTCGCCGACGCTGAGCTCGGCAGGTTTATCGCCGTGGTCGCCGACCCGGACAATCGTTTTCCCCGCGCCCGCAATGGCGAGGTCGGTCTGCTCGAAGGCTGGGGTCTGGCCAAGGCTGTGGATGACGCGATCAGCGCCGACCGCGACAGCGCACAGAAGCGCCCGATCATCGCCATCGTCGATGTGCCGAGCCAGGCGTATGGCCGCCGCGAAGAAGCCCTCGGCATTCATCAGGCCCTGGCCGGCGCAGCGGACAGTTATGCCCGTGCGCGTCTGGCCGGGCATCCGGTGATTGCGCTGCTGGTGGGCAAGGCCATGTCGGGTGCATTTCTCGCCCACGGTTATCAGGCCAATCGCCTGATTGCTTTGCGCGATCCGGGTGTGATGGTGCACGCGATGGGCAAGGCTTCGGCGGCGCGGGTCACCTTGCGCAGTGTCGAGGAACTGGAAGCGCTCGCCGCCAGCGTGCCGCCGATGGCCTATGACATCGACAGCTACGCCAGCCTCGGTCTGCTCTGGGAAACCCTCTCGGTGCAGCAGATTGAACAGCCGACAGAGGAAGATCTGACGCGCGTGACTGAGTGCCTGAAGCAAGCGATCAGCGATGTGACCAGCACTGATTTGAAAGGGCGCCTTGGTGCGAGCAATCGTGCCGCCTCCAGCAAAGTCCGCGAATTGCTGAGGGCGCAGTGGTGAACCTGCCCCTGGCCCACGATCTGCTCTGGGGCATGACCCCAGCGCAGTTGCCGGCGGATGCGCCGGCGTGGGCGATCGCGGCGCTGGCGGCCGGGCAACCGGTGGTGGTGCGCCGGGCCTTGAGCGAGGAAGGTTTGGTCGCGGTCGGCGTTCGTGGGGTGTTGCGCGAGCAGCGGCTGGCGACGTTTATGCCGCTGGATTCCATTGCCTGTCGGGTCAGTCCTGAAGCCCTTTGTCAGGTTGAGTGCGAGCGAGATCTGCCGGTGATGCAGGCGCTCAAACAACTGCGGCCGATACTCGATGACTGCGGTTGGGTCTGGGGTGTCAGCGGCAGTGTCGGGTTTGAATTGGCCAGCGGTTTCAGAGCGATGCATGCGGCCAGTGATCTCGATCTGATTCTGCGCGCGCCGCAGATGATCACGCGCAATCAGGCGTGCAAACTCGTGGAGCTTTTCGATCAGGCTGTGTGCCGGGTCGACATGCAATTGCAGACGCCGTTCGGCGCTGTGGCGCTGCGTGAATGGGCCAGCGGTTCGGCCCGGGTGCTGCTGAAAAATGCGCATCAGGCTGCATTGTTGATCGATCCGTGGAACCCGCAGGAGCAGGCAGCGTGAGCAGCCTGCTGGTGTTTCCCGGCCAGGGCGCGCAGCAAGCCGGCATGCTCCAGCGTTTGCCTCGGGAAACGCTGGTCGAGGCCAGCGATGTGCTGGGCGAAGATGTTTTGCAGCTTGATTCAGCCGAGGCATTGCGCACGACCAGAGCGGTTCAGCTGTGCCTGCTGATCGCCGGTGTCGCTGCTTCGCGGCAGTTATTGCAGGATGAACTGACTGCGGATTACGTCGCCGGCCTGTCCATCGGCGCCTACCCGGCAGCAGTGGTGGCGGGAGCCTTGAGTTTCAGCGATGCGCTGCATCTGGTCAGTCTGCGCGGTGAGCTGATGCAACAGGCTTATCCACAGGGCTACGGCATGACCGCGATCATCGGCTTGCAGTTATCCACCGTCGAAACGCTGCTGGCGCAAGTGCACAGCGAAGATTCGCCGGTGTATCTGGCCAATATCAACGCCGATAACCAAGTGGTCATCGCTGGCTGCGACAAGGCCATGCACGCGGTGGCCGAACTGGCGCGCAGTCGCGGCGCCGGAGTGGCGAAGCGGCTGGCGGTGAGCGTGCCGTCGCATTGCCCATTGCTGGAAAAATCAGCGCAGGCGCTTGCCGAGGCCTTCGCCAAGGTTGAACTGAAGAACCCGAAAATCGCTTATCTGAGCGGCAGTCGCGCGCGGCCTGTGAGCAAAGTCGAAGCGCTGCGCGATGACCTCGCTTTTAACATGTGCCGCGTGGTGGACTGGCGCGGCACCGTGCAAAGCGCCTACGAGCGCGGCGTGCGTCTACAAATCGAACTGCCGCCCGGTGCGGTGCTGACCGGGCTGGCGCGCCGGGTGTTCGAGCAGGGCACCGTCACTGCCTTCGACAGTGCCCGCCTCGATACCCTGCAAGCGCTGTTGCGCGAGGAGGGTGGCCGCCAACTCTAAAACCGCCGCGACTCAAGCTTCGAACAACAAAAACAACATTCGACGATGCACTTTGAGGACTACAACAATGATTATTTACGGTGTGGCGTTTCTCGCCTTTTGCACGCTGGTCGGTATCTGGGTCGGTGAATTGCTCGGCAAGCTGATCGGCGTGCCGGCCAACGTCGGTGGCGTCGGCATTGCGATGCTGCTGTTGATCGGCCTGGGCAGCTATCTCTATAAGAGCGGCTGGCTCAAGGGCAAGACCGAGCAGGGCGTGGAGTTCTGGAGCGCGATCTACATTCCCATCGTGGTCGCCATGGCCGCACAGCAGAATGTCTACGGTGCGCTGAAGGGCGGGCCGATGGCGATTCTTGCCGGCACCCTCGCCGTAGTGATCGCTTTTGCCCTGGTGCCGGTGCTGACGCGCATGGGCAACAAGCAAGAAACGCCGATTGCTCCTGCCAAGACTGCGGGGTGATCGCCATGTACGAATCAATGATGAAAGTGATCACCGGCTACGGTCTGATCAGCGGCTTTTTGATTGTCGGCCTGACCATGTGGGTGTCCTACTGGATGTCCAATACCTTCACCAAGGGCCGTCTGCACGGTTCGGCGATTGCGATTCTGCTTGGGCTGGTGCTGTCGTATATCGGCGGCGCACTCACCGGTGGGCAAAAAGGCGTGGTGGATATTCCCCTCTTGTCCGGCATCGGCCTGCTCGGCGGTGCGATGCTGCGGGATTTCGCGATTGTGGCGACGGCGTTTGGCGTCAGTGTCGATGAGCTCAAACGCGCCGGACTCGTCGGTGTGCTGGCGCTGTTTGTCGGCGTTGGCACCTCGTTCGTCGCCGGCGTCGGCGTGGCGATGGCGTTCGGCTACACCGATGCGGTGAGCCTGACCACCATTGGCGCCGGTGCGGTGACCTACATTGTCGGCCCGGTGACCGGCGCGGCGATTGGTGCCACTTCCGAGGTGATGGCGCTGTCGATTGCGGCGGGGCTGATCAAGGCGATTCTGGTGATGGTGATGACACCGTTCGTGGCGCCGATGATCGGCCTGAACAATCCGCGCAGCGCGGTGATTTTCGGTGGCTTGATGGGCACCTCCAGCGGCGTTGCCGGCGGCTTGGCGGCCACCGATCCGAAGCTGGTGCCATATGGTTGCCTGACGGCGGCGTTCTACACCGCGCTTGGGTGTCTGCTGGGGCCTTCGCTGCTGTTTCTGGCGATGCGCGGGTTGATGGGCTGACCGAGCTGACATTGATCGTTCCCACGCAGAGCGTGGGAACGATCATCAGCTGGCCTGGCGATTGGCATACATCCGACACTCCGCCAGCAACGCCAGCAGATTCGGATCCCGCTCCTTGGCCTTCAGAAACACCACGCCAATGTGCTGCTGCAAGCGGTACTTCTCCTGCAACGGGATGAGCTTCACCCGGTTCTCGTACACCGCCGCAATCCGCCCCGGCAACAAGGCGTACCCCACCCCCGAGCTGACCATGCTCAGCAGGGTGAAGATGTCATTGACCTGCATTGCCACCTTCGGCTCGAACCCTGCCTGCTTGAACACCCGCACACCGTCCTGATGCGTGGCGAAGCCTTGGGTCAGGGTGATGAAGGTTTCATCACGCACTTCCGCCAGATCGACTTCACTGCGCTGAGCGAATTTTGAATCGGCCGGGGTGGCGAGGAAGATGTCGTCGGAGAACAGCGCAATCTGTTCGCAATCGGGGTCGTTGATGCTGTCGTCCAGCGACACCAGAATCGCGTCGACTTCCATGTTTTTCAGCTTGTAGAGCAGGTCGATGTTCGAGCCGAGGATCAGGTCGATGTTGAGTTCGCTGCGGCGGATTTTCAGGCCCATGATCAGCTGTGGCACGGTTTTCACCGTCAGCGAATACAGCGAGCCGAGCTTGAAGCGCTCGGCGGAGAATCCGGCTGCTTCGCGGGTCAGGCGCACGCTGTCGACGACGTCGTTGATCAGCTTCTGCGCACGTTCTTCCAGCACATAGGCGCTTTCCAGTGGCGTCAGATTGCGCCCTTCGTGTTTGAACAGCGGGCAGCGCAGGGCGTTTTCCAAAGAGTGAATGGCACGGTGCACGCTGACGTTGCTGGTCTGCAATTCGGCGGCGGCGCGGGCGAGGTTGCCGGTGCGCATGAAGGCGAGGAACACCTCGAGTTTTTTCAGGGTCAATTCTTCGTCGATCAGCATGGCGCAGACTCTTTTTGGTATCGGCCGATTGTGCCCAATTCCCGCGCGCCGCGCAGGCGAGGTTGAACAGAAACATTGCGCTTTTACGCTCAAGGCCCGAGCCTTGCGCGCTTGCGGTTGTGACTACGAGGTATGCGACACATGTATCACGGGGAAAAACTCAACGCCTGGACCCATCTGGTCGGAGCCATCGCCGCGTTTATCGGCGGCGTATGGATGCTGGTGATTGCCAGCCTCGACGGCAGTCCGTGGAAGATCGTCAGCGTAGCCATTTACGCCTTCACCTTGCTGGTGCTCTACAGCGCCTCGACCGTTTACCACAGCGTGCGCGGGCGCAAGAAAGCGATCATGAAGAAGGTCGATCATTTCTCGATCTACCTGTTGATCGCCGGCAGCTACACGCCGTTCTGCCTGGTGACGTTACGCGGGCCTTGGGGCTGGACGCTGTTCGGAATTGTCTGGGGGCTGGCGCTGATCGGCATCCTGCAAGAGATCAAACCGCGCTCCGAGGCACGGATTCTGTCGATCGTGATTTACGCGGTGATGGGCTGGATCGTGATGGTCGCGGTCAAGCCGCTGATCGCTGCATTGGGCACGGCGGGGTTTGCCTGGTTGGCATCGGGCGGGGTGTTGTATACGGTGGGGATTATCTTTTTTGCCCTCGATCACCGACTGCGGCATGCCCATGGCATCTGGCACCTGTTCGTGATTGCCGGGAGCTTGCTGCACTTTGTGGCGATTCTGTTTTACGTGCTGTAGCCCGGCTGACTGATCGTTCCCACGCTCTGCGTGGTAACGCCTCCTGTGACGCTCTGCGTCACGCTGTTTGGGACGCGGAGCGTCCCGGGCTGCATTCCCACGCAGAGCGTGGGAACGATCAGTCCGGCAAAAAGGTTTAGAAATCACCCCAAAGTTGCTGGGCTACCGCCAGCGCCACCACCGGTGCCGTCTCGGTACGCAGTACGCGTGGGCCGAGGCGGGCGGCGTGGAAACCGTTGGCCTTGGCTTGCTCGACTTCGCCGTCCGTCAGGCCACCTTCCGGTCCGATCAGAAACGCCAGCGTCGCCGGTTTGGCATGACTCACCAGCGGCTCTGCCACCGGATGCAGCACCAGTTTCAATTCGGCTTCAGTCTGCTTGAGCCAGTCCGCCAGCAACACCGGCGGATGAATCACCGGCACCCGTGAACGCCCGCACTGTTCGCAGGCACTGATTGCTACCTGACGCCAGTGCAGCAAGCGCTTGTCGGCGCGTTCGTCCTTGAGCCGCACTTCGCAGCGTTCGCTGAAGATCGGGGTGATTTGCGTCACGCCCAGTTCAGTGGCTTTCTGAATCGCCCAGTCCATGCGCTCGCCCCGGGACAGGCCCTGGCCGAGGTGGATCTGCAGCGGCGATTCGATTTGCCCGGCGAATTGCTCGTCGATTTGTACGACCACGCGTTTCTTGCCGACATCCACCAAGGACCCGCGAAATTCATGGCCGGAACCGTCGAACAACTGCACCGCATCGCCTTCGGCCATGCGCAACACGCGGCTGATGTAATGCGCCTGGGCCTCTGGCAGTTCGTGTTCGCCAGTGCTCAGCGGAGCGTCGATAAAGAAGCGGGACAGTCTCATTTCGGGTCTCTCAGATTAGATCGTTCCCACGCTCTGCGTGGGAATGCCTCATCGGACGCTCTGCGTCCGCTTTTGGGACGCGGAGCGTCCCGGGCTGCATTCCCACGCGGAGCGTGGGAACGAGAAATTACGGTTAGCCCGGGTCGCGGAATCCCGGATGGAAGTCTTTCGGCACCGCCACGCTGACGCTGTCACGCGTAGCGATATCAATACCTTCACTGGCCACTTCGGCCAGGAAGTCGATCTGCTCCGGGGTGATCACATACGGCGGCAGGAAATACACCACGCTGCCCAGTGGCCGCAACAACGCACCGCGCTCCAGCGCATGCTGGAACACCTTCAAGCCACGACGCTCCTGCCAAGGGTAGGCCTCTTTCGTGGCTTTATCCTTGACCATCTCGATGGCCAGGACCATGCCGGTCTGGCGCACTTCGGAGATGTTCGGGTGATCGACCAGATGCGCGGTCGCCGAGGCCATGCGCTGAGCCAGCGCCTGGTTGTTCTCGATGACGTTGTCCTGCTCGAAGATATCCAGGGTCGCCAGTGCCGCAGCGCAGGCCAGCGGGTTGCCGGTGTAGCTGTGCGAATGCAGGAAGGCGCGCAGGGTCGGGTAGTCGTCGTAGAAGGCGCTGTAGACCTCGTCGGTGGTCAGGCACGCCGCCAGCGGCAGATAGCCGCCGGTGAGGGCTTTCGACAGACAGAGGAAGTCCGGGCGGATGCCGGCCTGTTCGCAGGCGAACATCGTCCCGGTGCGGCCGAAGCCGACCGCGATTTCATCGTGGATCAGATGCACGCCATACCGGTCGCAGGCCTCGCGCAGCAGCTTGAGATAAACCGGGTGATACATGCGCATGCCGCCGGCGCCCTGAATCAACGGCTCGACGATCACAGCCGCGACGCTGTCATGATTTTCCGCCAGCGTCTGTTCCATGGCGGCGAACATGTTGCGCGAGTGTTCCTCCCAGCTCATGCCTTGCGGGCGCAGATAGCAATCCGGGCTCGGCACTTTGATGGTGTCCATCAACAGGGCTTTGTAGGTCTCGGTGAACAGCGGCACATCGCCGACCGCCATCGCCGCCATGGTTTCGCCGTGGTAGCTGTTGGTCAGGGTGACGAAGCGCTTCTTGTTCGGCTGGCCGCGATTGAGCCAGTAGTGAAAACTCATCTTCAGCGCGACTTCGATGCAGGACGAACCGTTATCGGCGTAGAACACCCGATTCAAGCCTTGCGGGGTCATTTTCACCAGACGCTCGGACAGCTCGATCACCGGCTGATGGCTGAAACCGGCAAGAATCACATGTTCGAGTTGATCGACCTGATCCTTGATGCGCTGGTTGATGCGCGGGTTGGCGTGGCCGAACACGTTGACCCACCACGAGCTGACCGCGTCGAGGTAGCGCTTGCCTTCGAAGTCTTCGAGCCAGACGCCTTCGCCGCGCTTGATCGGGATCAGCGGCAGCTGTTCGTGGTCTTTCATCTGGGTGCAGGGATGCCACAACACCGCAAGATCGCGTTGCATCCACTGGTTATTCAGGCCCATTTACAGTCTCCTCGAGGCGGCTCGCGTCTGGCGCGGGCGAACAATCGCGCAAGCCTATGCAATGCATCGCGCGGGAACAACCCATTGTGTCGATTGAGCTACTTTGTCTGAGCCGATAGACGTCGCTGGCGGCGTTTTGATGGCTAACGTATTCTTCGCGGTTCTTTGAGTCGTCTGACTCGCAAAACTGCTTTTTCCCACATGTTTTTCCGGAGTTCGCTGAATGTCTGTCGGTTGGCTGCGCGCCTGTGCGCTGGTGATGTTGGGGCTGTTCAGCGTTACGGCGCTGGCCAAGGATAAAACCGCAATCGTGATTGGCGGTGGCCTGTCGGGTCTGACCGCCGCTTATGAACTGCAGAACAAAGGCTGGCAGGTCACCCTGCTGGAAGCCAAACCGAGCCTGGGCGGCCGCTCGGGCATGGCCACCAGCGAGTGGATCGGCAACGACAAGACTCAGCCGGTGCTGAACAAGTACGTGTCGACCTTCAAGCTCGGCACCACGCCGGCGCCGGAATTCGTCCGTACCCCGGGTTATCTGATCGACGGCGATTATTTCTCCGCCGCTGATCTGGCCACCAAGCAGCCAGCCACCGCCGATGCGCTCAAGCGCTACCAGAAAACCCTCGACGATCTGGCGCGCTCGATCGACGACCCGCAGAATCCGGCGGCGACCGCCACTTTGCATGCGCTGGACCAGATCACCGTATCGAGCTGGCTCGACAAGCAGAACCTGCCGGCCACCGCGCGTCAGTTGATCAACCAGGACATCCGCACCCACTACGACGAACCTTCGCGTCTGTCGCTGCTGTACTTCGCTCAGCAGAATCGTGTGTATCGCGGCGTTTCCGACCGAGACCTGCGTGCTTCGCGTCTGGTCGGCGGCAGCCAAGTGCTGGCGCAGGCGTTCGTCAAACAGATCAAAACCATCAAGACCAACTCGCCGGTATCGGCCATCAACCAAGACAAGGACGGCGTGACCGTCAAAGTTGGCAGCGTCGGCTATCAGGCTGACTACGTGGTGCTGGCGGTGCCGTTGCGCGCACTGAACAAGATCGCCCTGACCCCGGCGCTGGATGCTCAGCATCTGGCGGCGATCAAGGGCACCAACTACGGCTGGCGCGACCAGATCATGCTGAAGTTCAAGACGCCAGTGTGGGAAAGCAAATCGCGCATGTCCGGCGAGATCTACAGCAACGCAGGTTTAGGCATGCTCTGGATCGAACCGGCGCTGAAGGGCGGCGCCAACGTGGTGATCAACCTGTCCGGCGACAATGCCCGCGTGATGCAGGCGTTCGGCGACAAACAGATGGTCGATCAGGTGTTGATCCGCCTGCACGCCTTTTATCCACAGGCCCGTGGCTCGTTCACCGGTTATGAAATCCGTCGCTACAGCACCGACCCGTCGATGGGCGGCGCCTACCTGGCTTACGGCCCGGGGCAGATCAGCAAGTTCTGGCGCCTGTGGGAACGTCCGCTGCAACGCGTAGCGTTCGCCGGCGAACACACCGATACCTTGTACCCGGGCACCCTGGAAGGCGCATTGCGCACCGGCCAGCGCGCAGCCAGCCAGGTTGAAGATCTGGCGGCAGGCAAGTCGTTCGAACCGGCCAAAGTGGTTCCGGCTGCAGCTGCGGCAGGCGCGGCGGGTGCGGTAGCGGCGAAGAAGGGCAACTTCTTCAGCAACCTGTTCGGCGGTTCGGATGACGAGAAGAAGCCAGAGCCTGTGAAAGCGCCAGAGCCAGCACCTGCTCCTGCCGCTCCAGCGCCTGCACCGACCCCGGCACCTGCGCCAGCGCCGGTGGAAGCACCGAAACCAGCGGCCCCGGTGAAAGCCGAGCCGGCGAAAAAAGCAGCGGCCAAGCCAGCGGCGAAGAAGCCTGCGGCCAAAACCGAAACGAAAAAGCCGGCGGCCAAACCGGCGGCGAAAAAAGCTGAACCGGCGAAGAAGCCAGCGGCCAAGCCTGCTGTAACGACCGAGACCAAGGCGCAGTAAGGCTTTGTTCACATGAAAACGCGGCCCTCGGGTCGCGTTTTTTTTGCCCTGCGGTTCAGTCCTTCGTCATCCGGTTACGGGACTTACCGGCGTACCGGAGCCTTCCCACAAGATGCTCGGAATGAGGTGATAGCGGCTGCCAGCGCGCCAATTTTATGCTGGAAAAAATTTGGGGCATGCTATGAAAACGCTTATCGCGATACTGGTTTTGATTGCACTTTCCGGATGTAGCAACGGGCAATTTTTCCCCGGCGGCTATGGTTCTGAACTGGCGCACAAGTGCTACATAGACCCCTACAGTGCCGAATGCCTGCAACCGCCGGCAGTACTTCATAACTGATCGGTCATGAATGGCTGGTCAGTCAAAACTCCCACTTGAAGAACTCTGTCCCGTTCGGCAGTTTCCTCAGCCACTTTTGCTTGGGTTTGCGCAGGCGCCCGGGAATGAAACCGAAACGCGCCCAGCGCAGACTGCCCGTGCGCTGGTCGTAAATCACCAGGTTTCCATCGTCCTGCACAGTCATGTATGTGTTGTACCAAAGCGACTTGTCGGCGCTGTGCGTGCTTTCCGCGATCCATAATCGTCGCCTGGAGGGGTCATAAAGAAAGCCGCTGTTGCTGATCACAAACTGCAGCGGCTCGCGCATCTTCTTCGGGTGCAAAGTTGCACTGTAAGGTTGATTGGCGTCGGCGATCCAGATAACCCCCTCACCGTCTTTGAGGACCAGATTTCCATCGCTTTGCAGCATCAGACGAAATCGACCGTTCTCGGATTGCAGGAATTGGCCCGCAGACATCGTTTGATTGGGCGGCAGTACAGAAGAACCACTTGCTTGAAAGGGCGTATATCGCAGAGCCATGTTTCGTGCCTGTTTGAATAATGAAAAGAAGCATCATTCGAGCAGGTTTGAATTGCGCATCAGCGGTACATAGTTATCAGGGGCGAGTTTCGCCGTCTGCGTGTGCAGAGATGACGATGGTCAATGCAGCCCCCGTCATTTGTACAAGCGCTCCACGCAGGAATCGCCTTTAATCCTTCCTTAACACCCCGCTCGCAGACTCTTGATCGTATTTCTCGATATTTCAAAGCAAAATTTTCCGCTTTAATTCGATAGATAACTCGCTAGTCTTGGTTCGCAGTTCTCACAGGATTTGGGCAATGCAGCTACGTAACTCTTCTTCGCGCTATGGTTGGGTCAGCATCTTCATGCACTGGGGCGTGGCGCTGGCGGTCTTCGGGCTGTTTGCGCTGGGTCTATGGATGGTCGGGCTGGATTACTACAGCACCTGGCGCAAAGACGCGCCGGATCTGCACAAGAGCATCGGTCTGGTGCTGCTCGCGGTGATGGTGTTGCGGGTGGTGTGGCGTTTCATCAGCCCGCCGCCGCCAACGCTGCAAAGCTACAGCCGCATGACCCGTATCGGCGCCAAGTTCGGCCACGGATTTCTGTATCTGGCGCTGTTCGCTGTGATGATTGCCGGTTACCTGATTTCCACCGCAGACGGTGTCGGGATCCCGGTGTTTGGCCTGTTTGAAGTCCCTGCTCTGCTCTCCGGACTACCGGATCAGGCAGATACCGCTGGGGTGATTCATCTCTGGCTGGCGTGGGCACTGGTAATTTTTTCCGGTCTCCATGCGTTGGCAGCATTGAAGCACCACTTTATCGATCGTGATGCGACCCTCACTCGAATGCTCGGTCGCAAAGCCTGAAATTCAACCTCGACTCAAAGGAAAAGAAAGCATGTTGAAAAAGACTCTGGCCGCTCTGGCAATCGGTTCTGCACTGCTCTCGGCTGGTCAGGCCATGGCTGCGGACTACAAAATCGACAAGGAAGGCCAGCACGCCTTCGTTGACTGGAAAATCAGCCACCTGGGTTACAGCTTCATCCACGGTACCTTCAAAGATTTCGACGGTACTTTCTCTTGGGATTCGGCCAAGCCTGAAGCCAGCAAGATCTCTGTGGATGTGAAAACTGCCAGCCTGTGGTCGAACCATGCTGAACGTGACAAGCACATCGCCAGCAAAGACTTCCTCGACGTGAGCAAGTTTGCTGATGCCAAGTTCGTCTCCACCGCCGTTAAATCGACCGGTGAAAAGACTGCTGACGTGACCGGCGACCTGACCTTGCACGGCGTGACCAAGCCTGTGACCTTCAAGGCCACATTCAACGGCGAAGGCAAGGATCCATGGGGCGGCGAGCGCGCTGGCTTCAACGCCAAGACCACTCTCAATCTGAACGAGTTCGGGATCAAGGGCCCAGGCCCAACCTCGCAAACGGCAGATCTGGATATCTCGCTGGAAGGTGTGAAAGTCAAATAACTTTCGCTCGCCACAATAAAACGCCCTTGGTCGAAAGGCCCGGGGCGTTTTTTATTGCCTGCGACACATTCCCTGTGGGAGCGAGCCTGCTCGCGAAAGCGGTCATTCCGGCAACATCATTGCTGACTGACCCGCCGCCTTCGCGAGCAGGCTCGCCCCCACAGGGGTATTGCGGTGTGGCAGAGATAATCGAGGTAAAAAAAAGCCCCGGCTCTTTCGAGTCGGGGCATTTTTCATGGCGGGTTGAAACTCAGCGATTGCGGGTCAGCAAGGCTGGTTTCTCGCCACGTGGGCGGCTTGGCAGTTGATCGAGCTGCTCAGGCGTCGGGAAGCGGTCGGCTTTCGATTCCTTGTGCATGATCTTCGGACCGTTGCTGCGCGGATTCTGCACGGCCGGTTCGCTGCGTGGCTGATCGTCACGGGCCGGACGGCGGTTGCGCGGCGCGGATTCGTCACGACGACCCTGACCGTCACGCGGTGCGCCATTGCGCGGGCCGCTGCGTTTGGCCGGTGGCGTGCCGGTGCTCGAACCGTTGCTGTTGCGCGGACCGTTCTGGCGTCCCTGAGGCTGACCACCGCGTGGTGCGCCTGCGCCTTGCGCCGGTGCGCCCGGACGACGGCCACGGCCGCCGGCAGGAGCGGCCTTCGGCACGTAGTCAACGCGGTTACCGAAGTTATCGATATCGTCGTCGAGGAACTCGTCCGGGGCACGGTCAGCCGCTGCACGCGGTGGCTGGCTCGGGCGCTGTTCGCGGCTCGGCGTGCCTTCGCGCGGTTTCTGCTGACGGGCAGGGCGCTCGCCACGTTCACCGGCCGGCTTTTCCTTGCCCTTGTCTTTGCCTTTGTCCTTGCGACCGCCGCCACCGCCGCCGCCATTCGGGCCGTCGCCACGTGGGCCACGAGAATTGCGCGGGTTGCGGATGTCAGGACGCTCGCGGGCTTCCGGCTTCTCGGCTTCGATGGTGCTGGAGTCGAAGCCCATCAGATCGCCGTCGGCAATCTTCTGCTTGGTCATGCGCTCGATGCTTTTCAGCAGCTTCTCTTCGTCTGGCGCGACCAAGGAGATCGCCTCGCCGGAACGACCGGCGCGGCCGGTACGACCGATACGGTGCACATAGTCTTCATCGACGTTCGGCAGCTCGAAGTTGACCACATGCGGCAACTGGTCGATGTCCAGACCACGGGCGGCGATGTCGGTCGCAACCAGAATGCGCACTTCGCCGGCCTTGAAGTCGGCCAGGGCCTTGGTGCGGGCGTTCTGGCTCTTGTTACCGTGGATCGCCACCGCCGGCAGGCCGTGTTTGTCCAGGTATTCAGCGAGACGGTTGGCGCCGTGCTTGGTGCGGGTGAAGACCAGCACCTGTTCCCACGCGCCGGCGGTGATCAGGTGCGCCAGCAGCGCACGTTTGTGGCTGGCCGGCAGGCGGAACACGCGTTGTTCGATGCGCTCGACCGTGGTGTTCGGCGGCGTCACTTCGATGCGTTCCGGGTTGTGCAGCAGTTTGCCGGCGAGGTCGGTGATGTCTTTGGAGAAGGTCGCCGAGAACAGCAGGTTCTGACGCTTGGCCGGCAGACGCGCGAGGACTTTCTTCACGTCGTGGACAAAACCCATGTCGAGCATGCGGTCGGCTTCGTCGAGAACGAGAATTTCCACGTGGGACAGATCGACGCTGCCCTGGCCGGCGAGGTCGAGCAAGCGACCCGGGCAGGCGACGAGAACGTCGACGCCACGGGACATGGCCTGGACCTGCGGGTTCATGCCGACGCCGCCGAAGATGCAGGCGCTGACGAATTTCAGGTCACGGGCGTAGATCTTGAAGCTCTCGTGCACCTGGGCCGCGAGTTCGCGGGTCGGGGTCAGGACCAGCACGCGCGGTTGGCGCGGGCCGTGACGCTGGGATTTGTCCGGGTGACCGTTGGGGAACAACCGCTCCAGAATCGGGAGGGCGAAACCGCCGGTTTTACCGGTACCTGTCTGAGCCGCCACCATCAGGTCGCGACCTTGCAACACGGCGGGAATGGCCCGCTGTTGCACCGGAGTAGGCTCGGTATAGCCCGCATCTTCGATGGCACGGACTAAAGCCTCGGAGAGACCGAGGGAAGCAAAGGACATGAGTAATCCTGTTTTAGTTAGGGCTTGGCCCAATGGGAGTCTTGCCTGGCGCGAATCACGTTTAAGAGGACGCAATCCCGTCCGGTCCAGCGGCGGTTCCGAAGGCACGTCAGGAGCGCTCGCGCGGGCTGGAAGCTGCGCTGTAGCGGGTCGAGAGGCCTGTTACGGTTCCGGGCGTCCGGGCGTGAGCCTGGCGGGAACGCCGGAGTATAACAGAGCAATCACTGCGCGCTGCTTTCCTGCTGCTCAACGGTTTTGCCGCTGGCCGTGGCCGAGCGCAGTGACGCGCTATCAACGGGCGCGGCACCGTAGCGCGCGCTGAGCTCGGCGTAGGCTGGTTCGCGCTTGAATCGCTTGAGCTCGGCGCCGAAACGCTGCACCAGCAAGTCCATACCGGCATTGCGCCGAACCGCAAGAAACTGGCTCTGGCGGCTGATAACCGTCGGGTTTTCCGTGATCAGATCGCGAATATTCAGCTCATCGAGCAAATGCTGACCGACGCGGCGATCGGTAATCAGCAGGTCAATCCGCCCGCGCACCAGTTTGCCGAAATTGGCTTCATGAGTTGGTGCCGGCTCACGGGTAAACAGGTCCGACTGGCTGAAGTCAGGGCTGTACAGATAACCCGGCGAGGTGCCGATGGTCAGGCCTTTGAGTTGTTCGAGGGTGTTGAAAGGATGCGGCCGCTGATTGGCGTAGAACATCACGAATTCGACGTCGGACAAAGGTTCGCTGGGATAGAGCAGGGTGGCGTCGCGTTCGGCGCTGTGAAAGATGTCCAGGGCACCGTCGGCCTGGCCGGTCTCGAGCATCGACAGGCAGCGCTTCCACGGCAGGAACTGCCATTCCACTTCAATGCCCAGACGCTGGAACACGATGGCGGTGGTTTCGTAGTCAAGACCGAGGTTCTTTCCGCGCTGTTCGTAGACGTACGGCGCCCACGGCTCGGTGACAATACGCAACTTCTCCCCCCGAGCGGCGAAGCTCAGGCAAGCAAAAACCAGCACGGCGAATAACTGCGTGATCAAAGGCATGGCTGGAGATTACGACGAGAATCGCGAAAGAGCCAGAAAGCCGCTGCACAAGCTCTGTTTCGCGGCTTCAAACAAAAAAAATCGCAGCCCTGACAACCCAACAAAGATGTTGCCAAGGACTGCGATCTCTTGATCCAGCTTGTAGCTTTCAGCTCGAAACTTGCAGCTGCTTCAGCGCGGCAACTTCAGGTTATTCCAGATGGCCAGGCTAGGTTCGGCCTGGTTCATCGAGTAGAAGTGCAGCCCCGGTGCGCCGCCCTGCAGCAGGCGTTCGCACATTTCGCTGACGACTTGTTCGCCAAAGCTTTGAATGCTTCGCGTGTCGTCGCCGTAGGCTTCCAGTTGCTTGCGGATCCAGCGCGGGATTTCCGCACCGCAGGCATCGGAGAAGCGCGCGAGTTTGCTGTAGTTGGTGATCGGCATGATCCCCGGCACGATCGGCAGATCCACGCCCAGCGCCTGCAAACGGTCGACGAAGTAGAAGTAGCTGTCGGCGTTGAAGAAGTACTGGGTGATCGCGCTGTCGGCACCGGCCTTTGCCTTGCGCACGAAGTTGGCGAGATCGTCTTCGTAGTTGCGCGCTTGCGGATGCATCTCCGGGTAAGCGGCGACTTCGATGTGGAAATGATCGGCGGTTTCTTCACGAATGAATTCCACCAGTTCATTGGCGTGACGCAGCTCACCGCTGGTCATGCCCATGCCGGACGGCAGGTCGCCGCGCAGGGCAACGATGCGCTTGATGCCGGCAGCCTTGTATTCGTTCAGCAGGCCGCGCAGGTCGTCCTTGCTGTCACCGACGCACGACAGGTGCGGAGCGGCGGGTACTTTGACTTCGCTTTCCAGCTGCAACACGGTGTTGAGCGTGCGATCACGGGTCGAACCGCCAGCGCCGTAAGTGCAGGAAAAAAAATCAGGGTTGTAAGTGGCCAACTGACGGGCAGTGGCGAGCAGCTTTTCTTGCCCGGCATCAGTCTTGGTCGGGAAAAACTCGAAGCTGTAGCGACGGTCTTGGGACATTGGAGGGGGCCTCCAGCTACGAGCTGCAAGCTTCAAGCTGCAAGAGGGCGGAGCGCCGGGATCCTGTGCCTGAAGCTTGCAGCCAGCGGCTGCGTAATAACGATGAAGAAGCCAGCGACAGCTACAAGCCTCAAGTAAACCAACCGCTTTTACTTGCCGCTTGCAGCTTGAAGCTCGCAGCTGCTCTTAATAGCGATAGGCGTGCGGCTTGAACGGGCCTTCGACGGTGACGCCGATGTAGTCAGCCTGTTGCTTGGTCAGTTGGGTGACCACGCCGCCGAAACCACGGACCATTTCCAGGGCCACTTCTTCGTCGAGTTTCTTCGGCAGCACTTCAACGGTCAGACGCTCGGCTTTCTGCGCTGGCGACAGGTCGGCATATTTCTGGCCGAACAGGAAGATCTGTGCCAGTACCTGGTTGGCGAACGAACCGTCCATGATGCGGCTCGGGTGACCGGTGGCGTTGCCCAGGTTCACCAAGCGGCCTTCGGCCAGCAGGATCAGGTAGTCGTCGTTCTGTGGATCGAAGCTGCCAGCGCCGGTGCGGTGAACCTTGTGCACCTGTGGCTTCACTTCTTCCCATGCCCAGTTCTTGCGCATGAAAGCGGTGTCGATTTCGTTGTCGAAGTGACCGATGTTGCAGACAACGGCGCGCTTCTTCAGGGCTTTGAGCATGTTCGCGTCGCAAACATTGACGTTACCGGTGGTGGTCACGATCAGGTCGATCTTGCCCAGCAGCGCTTTGTCGATGCTCGCTTCGGAACCGTCGTTGATACCGTCGATGAATGGCGACACCAGTTCGAAACCGTCCATGCACGCTTGCATGGCGCAGATCGGGTCAACTTCGGAGACTTTAACGATCATGCCTTCCTGACGCAGGGACTGGGCCGAGCCCTTGCCCACGTCACCGTAACCGATGACCAGCGCTTGCTTGCCGGACAGCAGGTGGTCGGTGCCGCGCTTGATCGCATCGTTCAGGCTGTGACGGCAGCCGTACTTGTTGTCGTTCTTGGACTTGGTCACCGAGTCGTTGACGTTGATCGCCGGAATCTTCAGCTCGCCCTTGGCCAGCATGTCCAGCAGACGGTGTACGCCAGTGGTGGTTTCTTCGGTCACGCCGTGAACGCGATCGAGCACTTGCGGGTATTTCTTGTGCAGCAGCTCGGTCAGGTCGCCGCCGTCGTCGAGGATCATGTTGGCGTCCCATGGCTGGCCATCCTTGAGGATGGTCTGCTCCAGGCACCACTCGTACTCTTCTTCAGTTTCGCCTTTCCAGGCGAACACCGGGATACCGGCGGCAGCGATAGCGGCAGCGGCCTGATCCTGAGTGGAGAAAATGTTGCAGGACGACCAGCGCACTTCGGCACCCAGGGCAACCAGGGTTTCGATCAGCACGGCAGTCTGAATGGTCATGTGGATGCAGCCGAGGATTTTTGCGCCCTTGAGCGGCTGCTCGGCAGCGTATTTGCGGCGCAGACCCATCAGGGCAGGCATTTCCGATTCGGCGATGATGGTTTCGCGACGGCCCCAGGCAGCCAGGGACATGTCGGCAACTTTGTAATCGGTAAAATCGGCAGGCGTGTTGACAGCGCTCATGAAGAGCCTCCATTCGTAATGTATGCGAATGGGCGCCGTTGTGCGTTTAGTGTCCGGCGCAGGCCGGTCAACGCCCCATCCGAGCCTGACAGGTCGAACCTGCTGCAGCGCCCCTCGGACAGGTGGCGGGAAAACGGCATAGCCGTTCTGAATCGGTGGCGATTATAGCGGTCTTCGCCCGGCTAGTGGCAAGCGGCAAGCTACAAGCGGCAAGTAAAAGCCAATCCGCTTTTACTTGCAGCTTGTAGCTGAAAACTTGAAGCTGGGGGCCAATACCCCTAACGCTCAAACGCCTCGACCCAGGAGCCCCCCATGAATTTCCACACCCGCAAATGGGTTAAACCCGAAGACCTCAACCCCAACGGCACCCTGTTCGGCGGCAGCCTGCTGCGCTGGATCGATGAAGAAGCGGCGATCTACGCCATCGTGCAACTGGGCAACCAGCGTGTGGTGACCAAGTACATCTCGGAAATCAACTTCGTCAGCGCCTCTCGCCAGGGCGACATCATCGAACTGGGCATCACCGCCACCGAATTCGGCCGCACCTCGATCACCCTGACCTGCGAAGTGCGCAACAAGATCACCCGCAAGAGCATCCTGACCGTCGAGAAGATGGTGTTCGTCAACCTCGGCGAAGACGGCCTGCCGGCGCCGCACGGGCGGACCGAGATCAAATATGTGAAAGACCAGTTCAAGGATGACGAAGCCGTTCAATAAGATCGGCGGCGCATTCTTCGCGAGCAGGCTCGCTCCCACAGGTACAGCGTGATCCTTGTGGGAGCGAGCCTGCTCGCGAAAGCGGTTGCCAATTCAGCGGAGATTCGCCTGGCCACTGAACAGCCATGAAGCGCAACGGTCGTAGCTACATCGCCCCCCACCGGTTGCCACGCCATGACCACCCCCACCAGCGACAAGACCCCCGACCTCTCGGCCAAGGAACAGCACGAAGTCGAGAAGAGCCAGCCGCCGCGCGCGGCCGTTCTGCATGAAATCATCCGCACCCAGGGCGATCAGGAACTGGAGCGCAGCATTGCCGCGCTGTGGTGGTCGGCGCTGGCGGCAGGGTTGACCATGGGCCTGTCGCTGATGGGCATGGGATTGCTCAATTCGCGCCTGCCCGACGGCGACGAATTCAAGGTGATCGCCAGTTTCGGCTACTGCGCCGGTTTCCTCGCGGTCATCCTCGCGCGCCAGCAACTGTTCACCGAAAACACCCTGACCGCCGTGCTGCCGGTGATGACCAGGCCGACGCTGAAGAATTTCCTGCGCCTGATCCGTCTGTGGACAGTGGTATTGGTCGGCAACCTCTGCGGGACGATTCTGGTGGCGTACGTGATGCTGGAACTGCCGATTTTCGACAGCAAGACCGACGTCGCCTTCCTCGAAATCGGCCGCAAGGTCATGGAGCATAGCGCCAGTCAGATGTTCGCCAAGGGCATCGTCTCCGGCTGGATGATCGCCACCATGGTCTGGATGATCCCGTCCATGGAGAGCGCGAAGATGTGGATCATCATCCTCATCACCTACTTCATGGCGCTGGGCGACTTCACCCATATCGTTGTCGGATCGGCGGAAGTGTCGTATCTGGTGTTTGCTGGCGAGTTGCCGTGGAGTGATTTCTGGGCGGTGTTCGCCGGACCTACGCTGGCGGGGAACATCATTGGCGGCAGCTTCATCTTCGCGCTGATCAGCCATGCGCAGATTCGCAGTGAAAGCGGTGCGCCGAAGGAATCTGCGGATCAGGCTGTTAAGCCCGATCCGCAGTCGATCAAGAAATGATCAGTGGTGGGCTGGCTCAGCCACGCTGGCCGGCTCATTACGCGTCGCGTGCTTGACCAGTTTGCCGATGGTCAGGCCCTGCAGCAGGATCGACGACAGCACGACGATGTAGGTGATGCTCAGCAGCAGGTCGCGTTCCGGGCCCAGCGGCAGGGCCAGCGCCAGGGCCACCGACACACCACCGCGCAAACCGCCCCAGGTGAGGATGCGGATGGTGCCGGCCGGCACTGAGCGCCAGCGCCGCAGCAGCAGGATCGCCGGCGCCACGGTGAGCAGGCGCGACAGCAGAATCGCCACCGCCAGCAGGCCTGCGGCGGCCATGTGCAGCCAGTTGAACGGCAGCAGCAACAGCTCCATGCCGATCAGCGCAAACAGCAGCGCGTTGAGCATGTCATCGAGCAACTCCCAGAAACCGTCCAGATAGCGCCGGGTCATGTCGTTCATTGCCAGATTGCGCCCCAGGTTGCCGATGATCAGACCGGCCACCACCATCGCAATCGGCGCCGAGACGTGCAGTTCGGTGGACATCGCCGAGCCGCCGATCACCAGGGCCAGCGTCAGCATCACGGTAATCTGGTGCTGCTCGACGCTTTTGATCATCCGATAGACCAGATAACCGATCAGCCCGCCGAACAACACACCGCCAATGGCCTCATGGACGAAGAGCATGGCCGTGGCGCTGACGGTCGGGGTTTCGCCCAGTTGCGCGATGCCCAGCAGCACGGTGAAGACCACCACCGCCGTGCCGTCGTTGAACAGTGATTCGCCGACGATGGTGGTTTTCAGTGGTTTCGAAGCGTTGGCGGTACGCAACACGCCGAGTACCGCAATCGGGTCGGTCGGTGAGATCAGCGCGCCGAACAACAGGCAGTAGAGGAAACTCACGTGCCAGCCGAACAGGGCAAAAATGTAGAAGGCCAGGCTGCCGATCACCACGGTGGCGATCAACACGCCGAAGGTGGCCAGCAGGCCGATCGGCCAGCGGTAGCTGCGCAAGTCATTGAGGTTGACGTGCAGGGCGCCGGCGAACAGCAGGAACGAGAGCATCCAGTTCATCAGCAGATCGCCGAAATCGATCTGGCCGATCAGTTGCTGCACGCGGTCTTCGAGGCCGGGAAAGCCGAGGACGCTGAGGCCTTGCAGGAGCAATGAGAACAGCAGGGCGGTAACCATCACGCCGATGGTCGGCGGCAGGCCGATAAAGCGGAAATTGACGAAGGTCAGGAGGGTGGTGAGGCAGATGAAAGCGGCGACGAGTTCAAGCATCCGGGGTCCTTTGGATGAAGGGTGAATGGAGCGCGACCGGAGGTTGGACGCAGGGGTTTGATGGGCAAACAGCGACACGGGACACACCACAGTTCATTGTGGCGAGGGGATTTATCCCCGCTCGGCGGCGAAGCCGTCGCAATCCGGTTTATCGATTATTCCTGACAAAACCCGATTGAAGGTTTTTGGGGCTGCTGCGCAGCCCAACGGGGATAAATCCCCTCGCCACAGGTAGTCAGTCGCAGAGGTCTCAGCCAGACACATTGACCGCACTCGCCCGCCGACGTTGCAGGTAAATGAACAACAGCGCCGTCAGCACCGTCAGCACGCCAACCAGCGCCCCGGTCCATGG
Source organism: Pseudomonas sp. 67(2021) (assembly GCF_017491835.1). Lineage (NCBI taxonomy): Bacteria > Pseudomonadati > Pseudomonadota > Gammaproteobacteria > Pseudomonadales > Pseudomonadaceae > Pseudomonas > Pseudomonas sp. 67(2021). The sequence continues at coordinate 191,291 of NZ_JAFGYL010000001.1, read as the reverse complement.
CAGGTCCGCCAGATCCGCGCCGCTGGCAACCACCAGTCCACCGATCCAGGCGCCTGCGGCATTGCCAAGGTTGAACGCGCTCTGGTTCAGCGTCGAACCCAGATTCGGCGCTTCGTGCGCCTGATCGATGATCAACAGCTGCAGAATCGGGCACAGCGCAAAGGCGAAAATTCCCCACAGCACCAGGGTAATCGCCGCCGGAATCACCGCGCGGCTGGTCTGGCTGAACGCCGCGAGAATCACCACGACCGCCAGCGCTACACCGACCAGTGACGGCAGTAAGCGGCTGTCGGCCAGGCGCCCGCCGAGCATGCTGCCCGCTGTCAGGCCGACGCCGAACAACAGCAGCATCACCGTCACGCCGTGGGGGCTGACGCCAGTGATGTCTTGCAGGATCGGTGCGATATACGTGAACACGCTGAACAGGCTGGTCGAGGCCAGCACGCTCATACCCAGCGCCAGCAGCACGTTGGCCTTGCCCAGCACTTTGAATTCGCTGGCGAGGTTGGCTTTGTCCATTGCGATGTGTTTTGGCAGCCACAACCACTGCGCCAGCGCCGCAACAATGCCGATCACCGACACCGCCCAGAAGGTCGAGCGCCAGCCAGCGTATTGGCCAAGCGCTGTGCCGAGTGGCACGCCGAGCACGTTGGCCAGGGTCAGGCCGGTGAACATCATGGCAATCGCCTGCGCGCGTTTGTTCGGCGCCACCAGGCCGGCGGCAACCACCGAGCCAATGCCGAAAAACGCGCCATGACACAGCGCTGTGACCACGCGCGCCGCCATCAGCGTCGCGTAGTTCGGCGCGAGCGCGCAGAGCACGTTGCCGAGGATGAACATCAGCGTCATGCCCAGCAGTGTCGCTTTGCGCGGCATATTGGCGGTGCCGATCGCCAGGATCGGTGCGCCGAACACCACGCCCAGGGCGTAACCGGTGATCAGCAGTCCGGCGTGAGGAATGCTCACCGCCAGATCGCGGGCGACGTCGGGCAGCAGGCCCATGATGACGAATTCGGTAGTGCCGATGCCGAACGCGGCAACGGCGAGTGCAAGCAAAGCGAGGGGCATGCGCAAGGTCTCTGTCGGTAGTCTTGACGCTTTGATCAGGCATACGCGTGCCAGCGACCGTTTTCGAAGAAAGCGGAGCAGGCAGCTTTTATTGGAATTTTTTGGTGTGCAGCTGAGTACGGCGCGGTGGTTGCAGTATAAACAGCTGCTGACACATGGCGAATCAATAATCTGACTAATCGACGGCGCGCTGGAAGTGCCGTGTTATATCCAGCTGAAAGAACCTTTCTGCCGGGCGCGGCTCTTAGCCTGTGGGCAGGTGCTGATCGGCATGCTGGTGATGAATTTCTGATCGCTCGCCAATTTCTCCAATCGAAAAAAGGACGACGTTATGACAGTGGCTCTGTGGTGTGTGTTGATCGCGATTTTCCTGCCGTACGTGTGCACGATCGTGGCGAAGGCCACCGGCGGTTTCCGCCTCAAAGACAATTATGATCCACGGGACTTTCTCGACAGCGTCGATGGCGTCGCCCGTCGCGCCCACGCCGCGCAACTGAACAGCTTTGAAGTAACGCCTGCGTTTGCCGCTGCGGTGATCGTTGCGCACCTGGTCGGCACTGCGCAGCTGGTGACGGTCAATGTGCTGGCCGTGCTGTTTATCACCAGTCGCCTGCTGTACATCATCTGCTACCTGGCTGACTGGGCTGCACTGCGTTCGGTGGTGTGGTTTATCGGGATGGGGCTGATTGCTTCGTTTTTCTTTGTGTCCATTTAAAAGCAAGGTCAAAAGATCGCAGCCTGCGGCAGCTCAGAGGAATGCATACTCCTGTAGGAGCTGCCGAAGGCTGCGATCTTTTGCCTTTAGGGTTTGTCAGCCACCTGTGGCACTTGCGGCAACTCTTGTCCTTTAGGCCAGAGCATCCAGATCTGCCCCTGCTGCTTCATGTCCCCGGCCAGTTGCCCGGCCGCATCACCCGTGCCCCAGAACAGATCCGCGCGCACCTCACCGGCAATCGCGCCGCCGGTATCCTGCGCCGCGACCGGGCGCACCAGTGGGGTGCCATCCGGTTTGGTGGTCGACAGCCATAACAGACTGCCCAACGGAATCACCTTGCGATCCACCGCCGCGCTGTAGCCGGCGGTCAGCGGCACGTTCAGCGAGCCGCGTGGGCCTTCGTTGCTGTCCGGGTTGCGGGTGAAGAACACGTAGCTGGGGTTGCTGGCGAGCAGTTCCGGAATGCGCGTGGGGTTGGCCTTGGCCCAGTTGCTGATCGCGCTCATGGTCACGTCTTCTTTCTTCAGCTCGCCTTGCTCGACCAGCCAGCGACCGATCGGCCGGTACGGGTGGCCGTTCTGATCGGCGTAGGCGATGCGCAACTGTTTGCCGTCCTCGGTCTGGATCCGGCCCGAGCCCTGGATCTGTAGAAATTGCAGATTCATCGGGTCAGTCAGATAGGCGACCACTGGCGCTTTCACGCCTTTGGATTCGATGGTCGCCGCGTCGTCGTAAGGCTTGAGCACGCGACCTTCGAGGCGGCCGCGCAGGCGCTTGCCTTTCAATTCCGGGTAGATGCTGTCGAGCGAGACGATGATCATGTCTTCCGGCACGCCATACACTGGCACGTTCGCCGTTGCGGTGGGCGTCAGGCTGCCGGGGTACACCGGTTCGTAGTAGCCGGTGATCAGACCATTGGGGTTGTCATTCTCGGCGCGCAGGCCGTAGACATCGAGATTCTGCTTGAGAAATGCACGAATCTCGGCGGCGCTTTGCGGCACATTCACCGCCGCAGCGCAGGTCGGGCCCCACACCGCGTCGGCTTTGAGTCGTGTGCAGGCGCTGCGCCAGGAACCGAAACCGGCGACCAGATCGCTATCGGAAACCGCTGGCAACGCTTCCCAGGTCGCGCTGGAATAGGTGGCCAGCGCATGGGTTTTTGGTTTGGCGCTGTCGCCGCCTGTGCAACCGGCGAGGATGGCGAGCAGTGGAAGGGTGACGATAAGCGGGTGACGCCAGGCCGTGAAGCGGCTGTTCATGGAGTGATTCCTGTGCCGGTTGGCCGAGTGCTCCATGCGCTCGACCAACCCGTATTTTTAATAGGGCTATTGGTGTTTGGCGGTGAGCCGAGGATACTGGCCGCCGATTTCCGCGACCTGAAGCCACCATGACTCTGAAACCCATTGCTGTTGTATTGCTGGCCTGCCTGACCTTGTCCGCCTGTGGCGGTGTCGACCCGAATTCGCCGCTGGGCCAGCGCAAGGCGATCTTCAAGCAGATGCTCAAGACCAGCGAAGACCTCGGCGGCATGTTGCGCGGGCGCATTGCCTTCGACGGGCCGAAATTTGCCGAGGGCGCAGTCAGACTTGATGCGTTGGCCCATGAGCCGTGGAAGCATTTCCCGCAGGTGCGCGAGGAAGATCACACCAGCGCCAAAGATGATGTCTGGCAGAAACAGGCGCGTTTTCAGGAACTGGCCCGCGCCCTCGAGACAGCCACCGGTGAATTGGTGGTCGCCAGTCAGGTTCAGCCGTACAAGGCCAGCAATCTTGGGCCGGCAGTGCAGAAAGTTGAAGATGCCTGCAGTGCTTGCCATAAAGAGTTTCGCGATCATTGATTCCTGAAGCTGCTGAGTACCTTGTGGCGAGGGGATTTATCCCCGATGGGCTGCGAAGCAGCCCCAAAACCATACAGCCGAGTTTTTTCAGTCGGACCCGACCAGCCGAATTTGCGACCGCTTCGCCGTCGGACGGGGATAAATCCCCTCCCCAAAGGGCTTCGGTTACTTATCGATCTCGTCCAGCGCTTCCTGCAGTTCCTTGCGCGACTCGGCGAGCTTTTCCTTGCGCTTGTTGATCTTCTCCGGATCGCCCTTCTTCATGGCCTTGTCGAGGTCCGCCTGACGCTGGCTCACCTCATGCTTGGCCTCAAGCACTTTGTTCTCACGTTCTTTTTTCAGCCCGGCGTCGGTGCAGTGTTCATTGACTTCACGCAGTGCGGTTTCCAGGCCTGCCTGCTGCTCCATGTTGCCGCGCGACTTGGCCTGTTCGATCTGATTGATGATGCCCTGCTTCTTGGCAGCGCAACCGGTCAGGCCCGGGCCGTCTTCTTCGGCCATGACCGGAGCGGCCATGACGCCGCAAAGAGTAAGCAGGGCGAGCGGTGCGAGAAATTTCATAAAAGCTCCATGTGCAAAGGCAATCGGGGTGGGAGGGCACTGCGCTGTTGGAGCGTCTGGCCGGCCGTTGGGTTCCCGCCGGGCGGGGATTGCAGGTTCAGAAGCCGTCGATTCCGGCGGCTTTCAGGGTTTCACTCAAAGCCAGTACCTGCGGGTCGCGAAAGAATGCGCTCAGTTGCGCCGCGCGTCCCGGGCCGATGCCGGCTTCTGCCTGCCATTGTTCAGTGTCGCGTTGTGCCAGGGCCTGCCACGAATCGTCCAGTTGTGCCTGTCCGGTCGGCGGCATGCCCAGCGCTTTCAACCATCGAGCGAACGGCTGTTGCCGCGCGCCCTCAAAACTCTGGATCAGACGTGCGCTGCTGCGCTCGCCGAGGCCGGCAATGTTAGCAAGCTCTGACGCATCGAGGGTCAGCCAATCCAGCAGGTGTTTCAGACGGCCTGTTTCCAAAAGTTTCTCCCAGGTGCCACGCCCGACATGCTGCATGGCCAGGCCCTGCTTGCCACTGAGCCAGGTCAGACGCGCGAGAAACTGGCTTTCACACCCCGGCGTCGGCTGCCAGCAGCTTAGGGCGTGGTAGTCGCCGGCATCGGGGATGTTGATGTCTGCCCGTTCGCTGGTGCGCAGCACGACACTGTCCAGGCGCGGAATGGTCAGCCCGGCCAGACTGATTGCCACCTGATCGCCGGGACGGATGTCGAGGGTTTGCCAGCGCTTGAGCGAGCTGACGCTGACCCGTTTGATCTCGCGGTCATCGAGTCTGACCGGCAGTAGTTCCAGCACTGGAGTGATTCGCCCGGTGCGGCCGATTTTGAAGTTGACCTTGCGCACTTCGGCCAACGCCTGGGCGAAAGGGTATTTCCAGGCGACCGCCCAATACGGCGCGCGAGCCTGCCAGCGTTCGGCGGGTGGCCGTTGGCTCTGACGCAGCACCACGCCGTCGCTGGCAAAGGGCAGGGGCGAGCGATACCAGTGCTCGCGCCATTTTTGCGCATCTTCGAATCGGTTGACGGGCTGTGTAAAGGGCTCGGTTGCAGCGAACCCCAATGCCTGGAGTTCGGACAATCTCTCCGGCAGCCGCACAGGACCTTGCGGCCAGTCCCAGACAAACAGGCCGATCCCGGCGGCCTGTTCAACATCGAGTGTTTTACGTCCCATCAGCCCGGCGATGGTGGCGCGGGCATTGACGCTGCCGGACTGTGATTGAACATGGGCGTTCAGGCGCCAATAGAGTTCGCCCTGTACCAGCAGATCCTGTGGCTGCCTCAAACGTTGCGGAATGGCTGCGATCCTGCGCGCGGAGGCGGTCCAGTCCTGGCCGTTGACCCCGTCACCGCGACTAATCGCCTGCTGCAATATTCCCTGGCGGTAGATCAGCGTGACAGCCACGCCGTCGACCTTGGGCTGCACCCAGACGTTCTGGCGATTGCGCAACCAGTGGGCGACGTCTTCGGCTTTGTGCAGCTTGTCCAGACCGGTATGGGCGATGGGGTGGATGACCGTGCCGGAAGCTGTGCGCAACGGCTGCGGGGATGAGGGTTGGTTGAAACAGGCTTGCCATTCTTTCAGCCGCAGCTGGGACTGGTCGTAGAGTTCGTCGCTGATCAATGAACGGCCTTCGCGGTGATAGGCGTCGTCCCATTGGTCGATCCGGTTTTGCAGGGCGGTGATTTCGCGTTGGGCTTGGGAAAGATCCCAGTTCGGGCAGTTGGCTTGGCTGACGAGGGTGATGAGTGCCAGCAGGAAGGCCAGCAACAGGCGCAGTGTGAAGAGCATTGTGAGCGTCCTTGCTCGGGGGGTGATGCTTGAAGGGTAGGTGAGGATCTGAAGAACGTTGCGCGGCTTTTTTGCGAACTGTTTCGGGGCAGGGGAATTGGTGTTGCCGGGGCGGGCGCCTTCGCGAGCAGGCTCGCTCCCGCAGGGATCTCAAAAATCTGTCAGGCATGAAAAAGCCCCGCACGGCGCGAACCGTGCGGGGCTATCATGCAGCCAGGGTATTACAGGCCAGCGGCAGAACGCAGGGCGTCGGCGCGGTCGGTTTTTTCCCAGGTGAACGTGGTGAAGCTGTCTTCGCCAACGGTCTTGGTCTGCGGCGCACGACCGAAGTGGCCGTAGGCTGCGGTTTCCTGGTACATCGGGTGCAGCAGGTCGAGCATGGTGGTGATTGCGTAGGGACGCAGGTCGAACACTTCACGCACCAGTTTGATGATCTTGTCATCGCTGATCTTGCCGGTGCCGAAGGTGTTCAGCGAGATCGACGTAGGCTGGGCCACACCGATCGCGTAGGAAACCTGGATCTCGCAACGCTCGGCCAGGCCGGCCGCAACGATGTTCTTGGCCACGTAACGGCCAGCGTAGGCAGCCGAACGGTCAACCTTCGATGGATCCTTGCCGGAGAATGCGCCGCCGCCGTGACGGGCCATGCCGCCGTAGCTGTCGACGATGATCTTGCGGCCGGTCAGACCGCAGTCACCTACCGGGCCGCCAATGATGAACTGGCCGGTCGGGTTGATGTGGAACTGGGTGTCCTTGCTCAGCAGTTCGGCAGGCAGTACGTGCTTGACGATCAGCTCCATCACGCCTTCGCGCAGGTCTTTGTACGACACTTCCGGGTTGTGCTGGGTCGACAGGACAACAGCGTCGATGCCGACAACCTTGCCGCCTTCGTAACGGCAGGTCACTTGCGACTTGGCGTCCGGACGCAGCCAAGGCAGCAGGCCCGACTTGCGTGCTTCAGCCTGACGCTGCACCAGCTGGTGCGAGAAGGTGATCGGAGCTGGCATCAGCACGTCGGTTTCGTTGCTGGCGTAGCCGAACATCAGGCCCTGGTCGCCGGCGCCCTGATCTTCAGGCTTGGCGCGGTCAACGCCCTGGTTGATGTCAGGGGACTGCTTGCCGATGATGTTCATCACGCCGCAGGTCGCGCCGTCGAAGCCGACTTCGGAGCTGGTGTAGCCGATGTCGCAAATCACGTCACGAACGATCTGCTCCAGGTCGACCCAGGCGCTGGTGGTCACTTCACCGGCAACGATGGCCACGCCGGTCTTGACCAGGGTTTCCACGGCCACGCGAGCGTGTTTGTCCTGGGCAATAATGGCGTCCAGCACCGCATCGGAAATCTGGTCGGCGATTTTGTCCGGATGTCCTTCAGACACGGACTCGGAGGTGAAGAGGGAGTATTCGCTCATCTCGATGTTTTCCTGAATTTACCGATGGTGAGTGTCGCCAGCCGGTCGCTGAAAGTGGCGAACCTGGATCTGGAAACCATTACGTAAGCCTACATAGAGGCTTTCCCCGGGAACGAGTCCCGCAGCGGTGGCCCAACGGGCCAGATCGTCCTGTTCAAACCCCAACCAGAGATCACCGCAGGCCTCCCTGGCCCAACTCTGGTTGTGGCTACATAACTCTGTCACGAGCAGGCTACCGCCCGGTTGCAGCAAGTCGGCCATGTGCCTGAGCGCATCGGCCGGGGCGGCGAAATGGTGCAGGACCATGTTCAACACCACGCAATCGGCTTGAAGGCTTGTGCCGTTCAATGCATCGGCCAATTGCAGGCTGACGTTAGCCAGCTGTTCACGTTCACACACCTGACGCGCCAGTTCGAGCATCGCCGGGCTGTTGTCCAGCGCGGTTACGGTGCCGAAACGACGGGCCAGTTCCGGCAGAAAAGCACCATCGCCGGGGCCGACTTCAATGGCCGTGGCTGCACCATCGAAGTTCAGTTTGTCGAGCAGGGCCAGCACGCTGTCACGGTACTGCGGCAGGCCTGCGATCAAATCTTGTTGGGCACGGAATTTCTCCGCGACCCGGGCGAAAAAATCCCGGCTGGCGGCGGCACGCTGACCATGAACCTGCTCGATGCGTGCTTGCACTTCATCGGGCAGATCCAGATTGTCGACTTCTTCCAGCAATGCCGCGTGCAGCTTGCCGCCGAGCAATTCGCTGTGGGGCAGGGCACGACGATAAAAAATTGCGTTGCCCTCACGGCGTGTCGCCACCAGGTCGGCTTGCGCCAGCACCTTGAGGTGATGGCTCATGCCCGACTGGCCGATGCCGAAAATCTGCGCCAGCTCCAGCACGCCAAACGAATCGTTGGCCAGCGCGCGCAATACATTCAGCCGCAGCGGATCGCCGCCGGCCTTGCAGAGGGCCGCCAGCTCGTCGCAATCGTCATGGCGAATGGAAGGCACGCGTAAGTTCATAGGGCTGGCAGTCTAGAGACGGGGGCAAGGCACCGCAAGGTCAATATCAAAAAGTTTTGATATTGCTCGATAAATGGCACTTCTCGGCGGACGGCAGTCTCTACAAACGAATAGCGGAAAGGTTTCACCAAGCGAAACCTGTGCTATCGATTGGAAAAACGCCTGCCGATGACTATCTGTCATTGCCCCGAGGCGCATGGGTGAGGGAAAATGCCCTCCTTTTTTCCGTTTCAGTCTATTCACACCCAGGAGATCAGCGATGCCTAGCCGTCGTGAGCGTGCCAACGCCATTCGTGCCCTCAGCATGGATGCCGTGCAAAAAGCCAACAGCGGCCATCCCGGTGCCCCTATGGGTATGGCAGATATTGCCGAAGTGCTGTGGCGCGACTACCTCAAGCACAACCCGAGCAACCCGTCGTTCGCCGACCGTGACCGCTTCGTGCTGTCCAACGGCCACGGCTCGATGTTGATCTACTCGCTGCTGCACCTGACCGGCTACGACCTGTCCATCGACGACCTCAAGCAGTTCCGTCAACTGCACAGCCGCACTCCAGGCCACCCGGAATTCGGTTACACCCCGGGCGTCGAAACCACCACCGGCCCGCTGGGTCAGGGTCTGGCCAACGCCGTCGGTTTCGCTCTGGCTGAAAAAGTCATGGGCGCGCAGTTCAACCGTCCCGGCCACAACATCGTTGACCACCACACCTACGTGTTCCTCGGTGATGGCTGCATGATGGAAGGCATTTCCCACGAAGTCGCCTCCCTGGCCGGCACGCTGGGCCTGGGCAAGCTGATTGCCTTCTACGATGACAACGGCATTTCCATCGACGGTGAAGTCGAAGGCTGGTTCACCGATGACACGCCGAAGCGTTTCGAAGCCTACAACTGGCAGGTGATCCGCAACGTCGACGGCCATGATCCGGAAGAGATCAAGACCGCCATCGAAACCGCACGCAAGAGCGCTCAACCGACGCTGATCTGCTGCAAGACCACCATCGGTTTCGGTTCGCCGAACAAGCAGGGCAAGGAAGATTGCCACGGCGCCCCACTGGGTGACGCGGAAATCGCCCTGACCCGTCAGGCGCTGAACTGGAACCACGGCCCGTTCGAAATCCCGGCCGAGATCTATGCCGAGTGGGACGCCAAAGAAGCTGGTCGCGCGGTTGAAGCCGAGTGGGATCAGCGTTTCGCCGCTTACTCCGCTGCATTCCCGACTGAAGCCAACGAGCTGATCCGTCGTCTGAGCGGCGAACTGCCGGCCGACTTCTCGGAAAAAGCCTCGGCCTACATCGCCGAAGTCGCGGCCAAGGGCGAAACCATCGCCAGCCGCAAAGCCAGCCAGAACACCCTCAACGCCTTCGGCCCGCTGCTGCCGGAAATGCTCGGCGGTTCGGCTGACCTCGCCGGTTCCAACCTGACCCTGTGGAAAGGCTGCAAAGGCGTCAGCGCTGAAGACGCCAGCGGCAACTACATGTACTACGGCGTGCGCGAGTTCGGCATGACCGCGATCATGAACGGCGTCGCCCTGCACGGCGGTCTGGTGCCTTACGGCGCGACCTTCCTGATGTTCATGGAATACGCACGCAACGCCGTACGTATGTCGGCTTTGATGAAGAAGCGCGTGATCCACGTCTACACCCACGACTCCATCGGTCTGGGCGAAGACGGCCCGACGCACCAGCCGATCGAGCAATTGACCAGCCTGCGCAGCACGCCGAACCTCGACACCTGGCGCCCAGCCGATGCCGTGGAATCGGCAGTGGCGTGGAAAAACGCTCTGGAGCGCAAGGACGGCCCTTCGGCGCTGATCTTCTCCCGGCAGAACCTGCAGCACCAGGAACGCGACGCTGGCCAGATTGCCAACATCAGCCGGGGCGGCTATGTGCTCAAGGATTGCGCAGGCGAGCCTGAGCTGATCCTGATCGCCACCGGTTCGGAAGTCGGTCTGGCGGTTCAAGCCTTCGACAAACTGACCGAGCAGGGCCGCAAGGTTCGCGTGGTCTCGATGCCTTGCACCAGCGCGTTTGATGCTCAGGATGCGGAGTACAAGCAGTCGGTTCTGCCGTTGCAGGTCAGCGCGCGTATTGCCATCGAAGCGGCCCATGCCGATTTCTGGTTCAAGTACGTGGGTCTGGAAGGTCGCGTGATCGGCATGACCACCTACGGTGAGTCGGCGCCGGCTTCGGCATTGTTCGAAGAGTTCGGTTTTACGCTGGAAAACATCCTCGGTCAGGCTGAAGAGCTGCTGGAAGACTAAGCAGTACGAATGCGGTGGCCCTGGCTGCCGCGTTCCCCAGTAGGAACTGCCGAAGGCTGCGATCTTTTGATCTTGATCTTAAAAAACAGGATCAAAAGATCGCAGCCTTCTGCAGCTCCTACATGGGATTGTGTTGTTAGCGAATCTATCGAGAACCCCATGCCTCAACCGCGTCCCTACAAAGTTGCACTCAACGGCTACGGCCGCATTGGTCGTTGCGTCTTGCGGGCGTTGTTCGAGCGCGGCGCGAAGGCCGGGTTTGAAATTGTCGCGATCAACGATCTGGCCGACATGGCCAGCATCGAATACCTGACACGCTTCGACTCCACCCACGGCCGCTTTCCCGGCGAAGTGCGGGTTGAGGGCGATTGTCTGCATATCAATGGCGACTGCGTGAAGGTCCTGCGCAGTGCCACCCCTGAAGGCATCGATTGGGCGTCGCTGGGCGTCGATCTGGTGCTGGAATGCTCCGGCGCTTACCACACCCGTGCCGATGGCCAGCGATTTCTCGATGCCGGCGCGCCGCGCGTGCTGTTCTCGCAGCCGATGGCCAGCGAAGCGGATGTCGACGCCACCATCGTCTACGGCGTTAATCAGGACTGCCTGACCGGCGACGAACTGCTGGTGTCCAACGCCTCCTGCACCACCAACTGCGGCGTGCCGCTGCTGCGTCTGCTCGATCAGGCGATCGGTCTGGATTACGTGTCGATCACCACCATTCACTCGGCAATGAACGATCAGCCGGTGATCGACGCCTATCATGACGAAGACCTGCGCCGCACGCGTTCGGCGTTCCAGTCGGTGATCCCGGTGTCCACTGGTCTGGCGCGTGGTATCGAGCGCCTGCTGCCGGAACTTGCCGGGCGAATTCAGGCCAAAGCCGTGCGCGTGCCGACAGTCAACGTGTCCTGCCTCGACATCACGATGCAGACCGCCACCGCGACTGACGCCAACGAGGTCAACCGGATCCTGCGCGAAGCCGCCACCAGCGGCCCGCTCAAAGGCCTTTTGGCCTACACCGAGTTGCCGCACGCCAGCTGTGATTTCAACCATGACCCACATTCGGCCATCGTCGATGCCAGTCAGACCCGTGTTTCCGGCCCCAAACTGGTGAACATCCTGGCCTGGTTCGACAACGAATGGGGTTTTGCCAACCGAATGCTGGACGTAGCAGACCACTATCTGCAAACAGCAACTTCAAAAAAACCGTAGGAAGTGCGACCCATGACCGTGTTGAAGATGTCCGACCTCGATCTGCAAGGTAAGCGCGTATTGATCCGCGAAGACCTCAACGTCCCCGTCAAGGACGGTGTTGTCACCAGCGACGCGCGCATCCTGGCTTCGCTGCCGACCATCAAGCTGGCCCTGGAAAAAGGTGCGGCAGTGATGGTCTGCTCGCACCTGGGCCGCCCGACCGAAGGCGAATTCTCCGCCGAAAACAGCCTGAAACCTGTCGCCGATTACCTGAGCAAAGCGCTGGGCCGTGAAGTGCCGCTGGTGGCTGATTACCTCGGCGGTGTCGAGGTCAAGGCCGGCGACATCGTGCTGTTCGAAAACGTGCGCTTCAACAAGGGCGAGAAAAAGAACGCCGACGATCTGGCTCAGCAATACGCGGCCCTGTGCGACGTGTTCGTGATGGATGCTTTCGGTACCGCTCACCGCGCCGAAGGTTCGACCCATGGTGTCGCCAAGTTCGCCAAAGTCGCCGCTGCCGGCCCGTTGCTGGCCGCTGAACTGGACGCACTGGGCAAAGCCCTGGGCGCGCCGGCCAAGCCAATGGCGGCCATTGTTGCCGGCTCCAAGGTCTCGACCAAACTCGACGTGCTCAACAGCCTGAGCCAGATCTGCGATCAACTGATCGTCGGCGGCGGCATCGCCAACACCTTTCTCGCTGCCGCCGGCCACCCGGTCGGCAAGTCGCTGTATGAACCGGACCTGCTCGACACCGCCCGTGAAATCGCGGCGAAAGTCAGCGTGCCGTTGCCGGTTGACGTCGTGGTCGCCAAGGAATTTGCCGAAAGCGCTGAAGCGACTGTGAAGCTGATCGCTGATGTTGCGGCTGACGACATGATTCTCGACATCGGCCCGCAAACCGCGGCCAACTTCGCCGAGCTGCTGAAGTCGTCGAAAACCATTCTGTGGAACGGCCCGGTCGGCGTGTTCGAGTTCGATCAGTTCGGCAACGGCACCAAAGTGCTGGCCCAGGCCATTGCCGAAAGCTCGGCATTCTCCATTGCTGGCGGTGGCGACACCCTGGCGGCGATCGATAAATATGGCGTGGCTGAGCAAATCTCCTACATTTCCACCGGTGGTGGCGCGTTCCTCGAATTCGTCGAAGGCAAGGTTCTGCCTGCCGTTGAAGTCCTGGAAAGCCGGGCCAAGGCCTGAGGCCGCCCGTTTGGCCAGGCAAAGGAGTGTTCACATGGTCAAGTCGTTAGCGCTGTTGTTGCTGACCGGTACGCTGGCGGCCTGCGGGAGCACCCCGAAGGCTGACGCCACGCCAGCACCGAGCGAACCGCAGAAGGGCTGTTATCAGGCCGACTGGCAGGCCGAAACCAACCCGGTGCTGAACAAGCGCTCGGGTCCGGACGGCCTGGACAAATACGAGACGCAAACCCCGGTCAAGGAACATGGTTGTCCTTGACGGGTCTGACTCTTTAACTCAGGGCTGGCGGCGTGCGTCGTCAGTCGAGGAACACGGATGAAAGGTTTGATCGCCATTGCGGCGTTGGCATTGTTGGGCGGTTGCGCGCAGTTGAGCCTGTTTCAGTCGTCGGCCCCGGCAGACGACTGGACGACCTGGACCTGCGACAGTCAGGCCAAGGTGTTGTGGCGTTACGCCGATGCCGGACAGAAGGAAGTCGACGTTCGCCTCGGCGGCGGTGATCAGGTCTATCGCCTGAAAGAAGAGCCGGGCGCCTCGGGCACGCTGTACAGCGATGGCATGCTGGCGTTTCACGTCAAGGATGACGAAGGCCTGGTGTACTGGGTCGCCACCAATGACCTCATTGGCCGTGGTTGCAAGGCCGACTAACACGATTGAATTGGTGTACAGAGATCCAAATGTGGGAGCGAGCCTGCTCGCGAAAGCAATCTTGCCGTCGATGATGCAGTGTCTGTCAGACCGCTTTCGCGAGCAGGCTCGCTCCCACAGGGATTCTCTGTTGTTCACACAGTTTTGGTAACGCCGAATCACCAGACCGGGCCTCAACCCCCGATCTGCATTAACTTGAATAGCCGCCGCCGCTCCGGCAGGCTGGCATGATCAACGACCCTCAACCGGGAGAGACACACACAATGGCACTTATCAGCATGCGCCAGATGCTGGACCACGCAGCCGAGTTCGGCTACGGCGTTCCAGCCTTCAACGTCAACAACCTTGAGCAGATGCGCGCCATCATGGAAGCCGCTGACAAGACTGACTCCCCGGTGATTGTCCAGGCTTCGGCCGGCGCCCGCAAATACGCCGGCGCGCCATTCCTGCGTCACTTGATCCTGGCGGCGATCGAAGAATTCCCGCACATCCCGGTGTGCATGCACCAGGACCACGGCACCAGCCCTGACGTCTGCCAGCGTTCGATTCAACTGGGCTTCAGCTCGGTGATGATGGACGGCTCGCTGGGCGAAGACGGCAAGACCCCGACCGACTACGACTACAACGTCCGCGTTACCCAACAAACCGTCGCCATGGCCCACGCCTGCGGCGTTTCGGTAGAAGGCGAGCTGGGCTGCCTGGGTTCGCTGGAAACCGGCATGGCCGGTGAAGAAGACGGCATCGGCGCCGAAGGCGTTCTGGATCACAGCCAGATGCTGACCGACCCGGAAGAAGCCGCTGACTTCGTCAAACGCACCCAGGTCGACGCCCTGGCCATCGCTATCGGCACCAGCCACGGCGCCTACAAGTTCACCAAGCCACCCACCGGCGACGTGCTGGCGATCGACCGCATCAAGGAAATCCACAAGCGCATCCCCAACACCCACCTGGTGATGCACGGTTCGTCCTCCGTGCCACAAGAGTGGCTGGCGATCATCAATCAGTACGGCGGCGACATCAAAGAAACCTACGGCGTCCCGGTTGAAGAAATCGTCGAAGGCATCAAGCACGGCGTGCGCAAGGTCAACATCGACACCGACCTGCGCTTGGCATCGACCGGTGCGATGCGTCGCCTGATGGCCACCAACCCGAGCGAGTTCGACCCACGTAAATTCTTCGGCGCCACCGTGACAGCAATGCGCGATGTATGTATCGCTCGTTATGAAGCGTTCGGTACCGCCGGTAATGCCTCGAAGATCAAACCGATCTCGCTGGAAGCGATGTACCAGCGTTATCTGAAGGGTGAGTTGAACGCCAAGGTCAACTGAGCCTGAGTGTTGAGCTGATTAAAAAGAAACCCGCCGAGAGGCGGGTTTTTTTGTGGTGCAAACGCTGTGACGAGACATCGGGACCCTTTTGCTTGATATGTCACCTAAAGTGGACTTTACTAGCGATAATCTATTTAAAGTCCGATATGGGTGACATTTTGCTTCTCGATAATCCAGCAACGTTTGCCCAGCGTATTCGCCAATTGCGCAAAGCCAAGGGCTACAGTCAGGCGCTGCTTGCGCATAGGGCTCATTGCAGCCGCAAAACCATCATCGATCTCGAAGCAGGCGAAAACGTCGCTTTTTATACCGTGTTTAGAGTCATTGCCGCGTTAGGCATGGCGTTGGAGATTGTCGATAACCGAATCGATCTCAAATCACTCGCCGAATTGGTGGAGCATGATGAGTAAGGTGAAACGACTGAATGTCATGACGCCTCAGGGCCATTCCGGCGAGTTGTCCAAAGGTTCGCAGTTTTCATTCGCTTACCAGTCAGCGTCGCCACTCAGAGAAGTTTCTCTGGTCATGCCCTATGACCCGACACCGTCGGTGAGCAGCGTATTGCAGCCCATCTTCGATATGAATGTGCCTGAGGGATATCTGGCCGACCAAATCAAGCGGCGCATGGCCAAGCATATGCAAGTGGATGAAATGCGCCTGTTGTCCGTCATTGGCGGTAATCAGATCGGTCGCCTCACGTATGAGAATCCGGTAGAACCTTCAGGCCCTGTTCGTGCGCAGGTCGGCCTGCAGGAGATCCTGTCGGCGGACACCTCTCAGCATGTTTTCGGTTTTTTGGTCGAAACCTACTTCGAGTCGGGCATTTCAGGTGTTCAGCCCAAGGTTCTGGTGCCCGATCTGGACAAGCTGACTGGTAGCCGAAAAACAGTGATCAGCTCCGACCTTATCGTCAAATCAGGAGCGGAAGAGTATGAGCACCTGGCTCAAAACGAGTTTCTGTGTCAGGAAGCAGCGCGGCTGGCTGGACTTCACACGCCGCCTTTCTGGCTTTCCGATAACGGTGAGCTGTTTGTCATGGAGCGTTTTGATCTGACGGCATCTGATCGCCTTGGCTTTGAAGACATGGCGGTGCTGCTGGGGTTAAACAAGGATCCCCACGATAACTATAAATATTCGCAGAGCTACGAAACCCTTGCTGCAGTGATCCGTCAGGTATGCAGACATGCCGACCCGATACGAGAACTGGAACGATTTTTTTCATCCGTCTGTCTTTCGGTCATGGTGCGTAACGGCGATGCGCATTTGAAAAACTTCGGGGTGACCTACACGCACCCTGCGGCCACTGAAACGGTGCAGTTGGCGCCGGTATACGATGTCACGACCACAACCGTATACGAGAACTACAACCCCAGGACCGGGCGATCGCTGGTTGACCGTACTCTCGCCATCAAGATGAACAAGGCCAAAGCTTATCCGGATCGTCAGCAATTGATTGAGTTTGGTCGTAAACACTGCGCTGTGGATAAGCCAACACTGATCGTCGACCGGATAGCCGAGGCAATGAGTCAGGCGCTTTTGATTCACCGACCACGGATAGACGTTGAATTGTTTGCAAGGATGCAACGCGAATGGGACACCGGGCGCATGGTCGCGTTGAATGACTCGGTCGGTTCTGGTTTGAAGCGTCATCCTTTATCAAGCGGTAGAAAGGAAAAGGCTGATAAATGATAAGCGGTGTACCGCTACCGTGACATTTGCTTCTCAAAGTCGCGTATACGCGACATTTCGCCAAGGCAGCGGCCCGCATGTGGAGGTGGCGCAGTCCGCAGCCTACCCCTGAAGCCCTTGCAGGAGTGAGCCTGCTCGCGATAGCGGAGTTACAGACGCATGAATATTTGAATGACACACCGCTATCGCGAGCAGGCTCACTCCTACAATTGGAGCGAATGTGGTCTGCAAGTTATGGGTTGTTTGTCATTTTGGCGGCTAGCTACTTGTCGTGGTCAATATCCAGTTTGGTAAACGTCACCTGCCCACCTTCGCTGGTATACCCGGTGTTGTCCTGCACATACACCCCAGCCTTGAAGTACAGCGGCTTGTCGCGCCAGGTCGCGCTGATCTGGGAGTCCCATTGATACCCCGCCGCACTTACGCCCAGTGCGCCGCCGGGACTTAGGTGGATCAGGTAGTTGAATTCACGATCAAGCTTGACGCCGGTGGCGAGGGTGATGACGCGGCTTTCGGCGTCGTCCGGGCGCATGCGCACTTTAATCACCAGATTGCCGGTCTGGGTTTTTTCCTTGTACTGGTATTCGAGCTTGACCATCGGCCGCTGGCTTTCGTACGCGTGGATCTGGCCAATGACGATCTTGCCCGAGCTCGGCACCTTGTTCACCGCGAGGGTGGCGCGCAGCAGGTTGTCGGCGTCCGGGTAGTACCAGTTGCGCAGGGTGCCGTTGCTGTAGGTTTCGCGCAGTTCGGTACGCGGGTAGATGGCGTTTTCGGTTTTCGAGCCAGTCACCGGGGACCAGAAGAACAGGGTGCCGGTGTCGGAATGGAAGTACTGATCCTTGAAACCATCCACCAGTTTTGAGGTTTCAACGGTGTACGGCGGGCTGCCAACAGGAACGCTGAGGTTCCAGGTTGCGAGGTCGATCATGACGGTTCTTCCAATCAATTCATCCGGAACGCCGGTGCCAGAAGCTCTAGCCCGCGCGTTTTCGGGCGTCTTTATAAGCGTAGCGGCAATTTTTGTTAATGCCCGCCCGGCGATTACTTGACGTCAAAGTCCTGTCGAAATGCCATCTCGCCCGGTTTTCGGGGGCTCTGGCGGTGACCGTTAGTCGGCTCGACGGAACATTGGCCAAATGATGGCGTGACGACAGCTTCTGCTTTGCGGCATCCGCGTCTAGAGTGAAGGCTCAGTTACGTCTATGGTTTTGCCGGCAACCGGTCCCGATAAGAGAAGCAGCATGGAATGCGCGCAACCCCAGCCAGGTGAAGGCAGCTCGGTCCTTTTGATCGTCGATGATTACCCCGAAAATCTGATCAGCATGCGCGCGTTGCTGCAGCGTCAGGATTGGCACGTGATGACCGCCGCCTCCGGTTTCGAGGCGCTGAACCTTTTGCTCGAACACGACATCGACCTGGTCCTGCTTGATGTGCAGATGCCCGGCATGGACGGTTTCGAGGTCGCACGGTTGATGCGCGGCAGCCAGCGTACGCGGCTGACACCGATCATTTTCCTCACCGCCAACGAGCAATCCCAGGACGCCGTGATCAAGGGCTATGCCAGCGGCGCGGTGGATTACCTGTTCAAGCCGTTCGATCCGCAAATCCTCAAGCCCAAGGTCCAGGCGCTGCTCGAGCACCAGCGCAATCGCCGTGCCCTGCAACGCCTCAGTCATGACCTGGAAGTGGCGCGCGCCTTCAATGCCTCGGTGCTGGACAACGCCGCCGAAGGCATTCTGGTGTTGAGCGAGGACGGCGTGATCCGCTTTGCCAACCCGGCGATTTCGCGACTGCTCAATGCGCCGGTGAAGGATCTGGAAGGCAAGGAGTTTCTCGATTTCCTGCAGAAGCCACACATTCCCCTGTGGGTCGATTCCGAGTTCTACGCCGGTTACCAGCGCGGTGAAACCCTGCGCCTGCATGATGCGTTGCTGCGCACGGCGCCGGGGCAGCAAGTGCCGGTGGCATTGTCCTGCGCGCCGCTGCCCTCGGAGCAGCACGCGATGGTGGTGACGGTGCTGGACATGTCGGTGGTGCGTCACTTGCACCAGCAACTGGAATTCCAGGCGGTAACCGATCCGCTGACCGGGCTGCTCAACCGGCGCGGGTTCTACCAGACCGTGGAAAACCTGTTGTTGCGCGGGGAACGCAGCGACAGCAGCTGGGTGCTGCTCTACCTCGATCTCGATGGCTTCAAACGGGTCAATGATTCCCTCGGCCATGACGCCGGCGACCGCGTGTTGCGCTGGGTTTCCGAGCAACTGAAGGCGTGCCTGCGGCCGTTCGATATTCTCGCGCGCATGGGCGGCGATGAATTCACCGCGCTGCTGGATCTGGAGTTTCCCGAGCAAGCGGCGAAGATTGCCGAAAAACTCATCGAACGGGTATCGGTCTGTCAGCAGATCGAAGGCCTGGATATCGTCCTTGGCGCCAGTATCGGCATCGCTACTTATCCCGACTGTGGCCGTAACCTCGACGGTTTGCTGCGCGCTTCGGACATTGCCATGTACGAAGCCAAGCGTGCCGGGCGCCAGCAATATCGTTTCTATGATCATGAAATGAACGGCCGCGCGCGTTCGCGTCTGATGCTTGAAGACAGCGTGCGCGAGGCCATCGAGAATCGTGATTTCAATCTGGTCTATCAGCCGCAGGTGGCGATCGGCAGCGGACAGATCCGTGGGTTCGAAGCGTTGCTGCGCTGGCAGCATCCGAGCGTCGGCGATGTGCCGCCGGGGTTGTTTCTGCCGTTGCTGGAAGAGGCGCGCTTGATCAGTCGCCTCGGCAGCTGGATCTATCACCGTGGCGCCGGTCAGCGCAAAGCTTGGGAAACCTTGTTCGCCGAAGACCTGGTGCTCGGCGTGAGCCTGAGCAACACCCAGTTCGGCCTGCCGAATCTGGTCACTGAATTGCGTCAAGTCATGGAACGCCATGCGCTGCAACCGCGGCAACTGGAAGTCGAGGTCACCGAAGAAGCGTTGATGCAAAACCCGGACGAAACCCGCAAGCAACTGCGGCTGCTGCGTCATCTCGGGGTGCGCGTGGCGCTGGATGATTTTGGTTCGGGGCCGTGCTCGCTGGCGCATCTGCGCGATCTCGAACTGGATACGCTGAAACTCGACCGCCACTTGATCGCGCGCCTGCCGGACTCGCCACGTGATGCGGCGCTGGTGCGCATGGTCATCGATCTGTGCAAGCAATACGGTCTGCTGGTGATTGCCGAAGGAGTGGAAACCCTCGAGCAATATCAGTGGCTGCAAACCCATGGTTGCGAATACGTGCAGGGCTTCCTCGTCGCGCGGCCGTTGATCGCCGAAGACGCGGTCAGCTTCGTTGAACCGTTTGACTGGAGCGCGTTGCCCGGTTGAATTCGCTACACTGGCGGACCTTTTTCGAACCGCGTCGCTCGTCCATGACTGTGTTGAAGTACCTCCAGGCCTACCCCGCACAATTGCAGGATCAGGTGCGCCAACTGATAGCCGAAGGGCGCCTGGGTGAATACCTGAATCAGCGCTATTCAGGGCGACACGACGTGCAGAGTGACAAGGCCTTGTACAGCTACGCGCTGGATCTCAAACAGCAGTACATGCGCAATGCGCCGGCCATCGACAAAGTGCTGTTCGACAACCGCCTCGACCTGACCCACCGCGCGCTCGGTCTGCACACCACGGTGTCGCGGGTGCAGGGCGGCAAGCTCAAGGCCAACAAGGAAATCCGCATCGCCGCGCTGTTCAAGGACGCCGCGCCGGATTTTCTGAAGATGATCGTGGTGCACGAGCTGGCGCACTTCAAGGAATCGGATCACAACAAGGCGTTCTATAAACTGTGCGAGCACATGCTGCCGGGGTATCACCAGATCGAGTTCGATCTGCGTGTGTACCTGACGTGGCGGGATATGCAGGCTTGACCAATCAGGAAGGTGTGGATGGACGTCAGCAAGACCAAGAGCAGTTTCTATCGCCGTTTGTACGTGGCTTATCTGATCGATAGCGGCCTGGCGCCGAGTGTGCCGACGCTGACCGAAGTCACCGGCATGCCGCGACGCACGGCGCAGGACACGATTGCCGCGCTGGCCGATCTGGACATCATCTGTGAGTTCGAACAGGAAGAGGGCGCGCGCAATCATGCCGGGCGCTATCGGATTCGTGAGTGGGGAGCGATTGATCGCGGCTGGATCGAGCGCAATTTGCGGCAGATAAAAGCGGTGCTGGAATACCCCTGATTCCTGCGCGGACGGTTCTGGCGCCTTCGCGAGCAGGCTCGCTCCCACAATGGATATGCATTCCCTGTGGGAGCGAGCCTGCTCGCGAAAGGGCCTTCAGGACCGACGCATGCCGATGTGCGGAATGTCATCCTCGAGATATTCCTCGCCGACTGCGACAAACCCGTACTTGCCGTAATACCCCTGCAAGTGTGCCTGCGCCGACAGATAGATCGGCACCTGCGGCCAGTGCTTTTCGGCCTGCTTCAGCGCCTGTTCCATCATCGCGTGGCCCAACCCTTTGCCACGGCCGGCGGGCGCGGTCACCACGCGGCCAATCACCACGTCGCCGCCTTGGGATTCCGGGTCCAGCAGGCGCAGATAAGCCATCAGCTGATCATCCTCCCAGCCCATCAGGTGATGGGTATCGCCCTCCAGATCCTGGCCGTCGAGGTCTGGATAAGCACATTTCTGTTCGACCACGAATACGTCAGAGCGCAGCTTCAACAAGGCGTACAACTGCTCTTTGCCCAAATCGCGATGATGTTTGCAGATCCACTCGATTGTCATTTTTCGATTCCTTGACCATGTCGCCCGATACTAAGCGCAGCAGCGCCGTATGTCTGTATGGCGCAACAGTCTGTGATAAAGGTCAAAATGCCACTATTCCTTTCTCGCGCTGGCTGCGACTTTGTGTAATCTGCTCAAGAGCACTGTCCACGGGCTCCCATGAGCTAATGTTCAATGCTTGGGTTTTGCCGATAAGGGGCCTTGGGTTTTGACGTGAAACCACGTCGGGCGGTTGCCCGCTGAGGATGTTCAAGCATGCTGCGATTGCTTCAAGCCGTTGCTTTGATCGGACTGCTGGTGCTGGGCCAGGATGCTGCGGCGCAGAAGCTGCGGCTGGCGTTCGATAATTGGCCGCCGTTTACCGACGATGCACTGGTCAACGGTGGACTGGCCACTGACATTGTCAGCACCGCACTGGCTCGCGCCGGTTATGCCAGCGGTTACGAGCAAGTGCCATGGGCGCGCGCATTGCTGGGGATTGGCGAGGGGCGTTACGACGTGCTGGTCAACGCTTGGTACAACGACGAGCGCACGCAGATCGGCCAGTTTTCCGGTGAGTACCTGATCAACCGCATCCGCTTCCTCAAGCGTAAAGACGCACCCATTGAATACAACAGCCTCGAGCAACTGCACACCTATCCGATTGCGGTGGTGCGCGGCTATGCCTATTCCGCCCCTTTCGATGCCGACACGGCGATGCAGAAAGTGCCCGTGCACAACTTCGCCATGGGCGTGCGCATGCTCGCGGCGGATCGGGTCAAGCTGACGCTTGAAGATGAGTACGTAGCGAAGTATTACCTGGCGCGGGAATCGGCCAAGGTGCGCAATTCGGTGGAGTTCCTATCCAAGCCGTTGAGTGAGAACAGCCTGCATATTCTGGTCAGCCTGAAGAATCCGCAGCATGAGCAGATCGTCGCCGGGTTTGACCGGGCGATTGCAGCGATGAAGGCTGACGGGACTTATGAGAAGTTATTGCGGCGGCATGGAATGTAGTTGGGAGCTACAAGCGGCAAGCTGCAAGTTAGAAGCCGGGTAGCGTTTGGCTTGTAGCTTGTAGCTTGTAGCTTGTAGCTTGTAGCTAGACCTCTTTGATCAAATGCGCCGCCAATGTCCGAAGCGGCCCCAACTGCCGGCAAATCAGCGCCAACTGCGTTTGCACCAACCGTTGCCCTTCATCGATTTCATCCGGCATCTGTTCCAGCTCATTGGCCAGCGCTTCTTCTTCATCACTCTGAATTGCAATCGGCTGCTTGCTCGCAAGGCCTTGAGCGATTTCGTCGATGCTGGTCGCCAGTTTCACCCCGGCGCCTTCGATCAGATGCTCACGTACCTCCGCAGGCAACTGTGTTTCGCGGTGCGCGCCGAGCCCCGACAAATAGCTGAGAAGGGTGTGCGACAGCACCAGGAAACGGAAGCCGACATCCGCCTCCTTACGGAAGTGTCCCGGCTCCATGAGCATGTTCGCCAGTGTCGTCGACAGCGCCGCGTCGGCGTTGTGCGCGTTGCGGCGGGCCAGGCGATAAGCGAGGTCGTCGCTCTTGCCGGCGGCGTATTGCTGCATGATCTGGCGCAGGTAGATGCTGTTGCAGGTCAGGGTGTTGGCCAGCACTTTGTTCAGGCGCCGGCCCTGCCAGTCCGGCAGGAACAGGAACACCGCCAGACCCGCAATCAAACTGCCGAGCAAGGTATCGAACAGCCTTGGCAGGAACAGCCCGTAGCCATCGCCGACCTGATTGAAGCAGAACAGCACCATGATGGTGATCGCCGCCGTCGCCAGGGTGTAGCGGGTGGTGCGGTTGGTAAAGAACACCACACCGGCAGCGATGGCGAAGCACGATTGCACCACCGGGTTGGGGAACAGATCGAACAGCGCCCACGCCACCGTCAGGCCAATGGCCGTGCCGATGATCCGCTGGCCGAGTTTGCGTCGGGTGGCGCCGTAATTCGGCTGGCAGACGAACAGCGTGGTGAGAATGATCCAGTAGCCTTGGGACGGGTGGATCAGGTGCACCATGCCGTAGCCGATGCTCAGTGCCAGCGGCAGGCGCAGGGCATGGCGGAACAGCAGCGAAGTCGGTGTCAGTTGTGTACGCAGGCGAATCCACACGTCCTTGAGATTGCGCGGTGAGCGGTCGAGCAGGCTGCTGTCGGTGGCGTCCGCCAGGGCATCGGGGTTGCTGGCATCGCTGAGCAGGCGGTCGAGGGTGCCGAGGTTGGCCGCCAGTGCGCGCAGCGAGCGCAGCAGGCCGCGCCATGCCGGGTTGCTCTGGATGCGCAAGTGTTCGAGGGAGGCATGCAGGTCGTTCAGGGCTTCGGCGAAACTGGCGTCGTAGATGAACGGCTGGCGCATCTGGATGGATTCGGCCAAGGCCCGGCAGGCCTTGCCTTGCTGGCGCAGCAGGCGCTGGCAGCGGAACAGCACGTCGCTGTGGAAGAACGCCTCGGCCAGCGCGTTGTAAGGGTAGTGCGAAGAGCTGGCGCGTTCGTGAATGTCCTGCGCGAGGAAATACAGCTTGAGATAACGGCTGACTTTCGAGCCGGGTCGACCGTTGCCGACCCGGTGCAGGATGATTTCCTTGGCCGTGTTCAGTGCGGCGACCACGCGGCCATTCTGCTGCGCCAGTTCGAGGCGGCGGGCTTCGACGTCCATCTGCCGGATCGGCTCGAACAGCGAGGATTTCAGCTTCAGGTACAGGCCCAGCTCGCGGAACAGGCGCGCCAGACTTTGCTGCACCGGTTGATTGGAAAACAGTGCCTGCCACAGCACCGAGAGCAGGCCGTACCACGCCGCGCCAGCGACCAGCAGCATCGGCTCATGCCAGAAGTCAGTGACCGCGCCGCCGCGCTGATCGACGCCGATCATCGTGTACACCGACAGAATCAGCGTCGCCGAGGCGATCGCGCCGTAACGCTCGCCCAGCGCACCGAGCATGGTCAGGCTGAAACTGGCCAGTGCCAGGGCCACGGCGAAAATGATCGGGTAGGGAAAGAGCAATTCCACCGACAGCGCGGCGATGCTGAAACACACCAGCGTCACCGCCAGAGCGTTCAGGCGACCCTGCCAACTGTCGTCGGTTTCGGCCAGGGCGCTGGCGATGATGCCGAGGAACAACGGGATCAGCAGGCCCATTTCATCCTGATACCAGCACAGCGCCATGCTGCCGGTCAGGGCGATGAATACCCGCACGCTGTAGCTGAATTTATCCAGCGCCCACAGGCGCCGCAAAGACTGACGAAACGAGGTCGAGGACATGAAGTGCGAAGGCCTTCCGAGGCGATGCCGCTAAATTGAGCCAGTAATGACGCCGACGCAATGGCGTCGAGCACATCTGACCGCAAAAAGTGTTCCTTTTACTTACACCACAAACCACTGTGGGAGCGAGCCTGCTCGCGAAAGCGGAGTGTCATTCAACATTGATGTCGACTGGTACACCGCATTCGCGAGCAGGCTCGCTCCCACAGGGTTTTGTATTTGGCCTTGAGTTAAACGTACTGCGCGGCGGCGTAACCAGAGGCCCAGGCCCACTGGAAATTGAAGCCGCCCAAGTGCCCGGTGACGTCGAGCACTTCCCCAATGAAGTACAGGCCGGGGCTTTTCAGCGACTCCATGGTCTTCGACGACACCTCGCGGGTGTCGACGCCGCCCAGGGTCACCTCAGCCGTGCGATAGCCTTCGGTCCCCGCCGGCACAACCTTCCAGCTGCCGAGCTTCTCGGCAATCTCCGCCAGTTCAGCGTGGGTGTACTGCTTCATCGGTTTGGAGACAAACCAGTTGTCCGCCAGCAGATTGGCCATCTTCTTGGTGAAGATCTCGCCAAGCAAAGTCTTCAGCTCGCTGTTCGGACGCTCGGCGACTTGCTCTTGCAGCCAGCTCGCCGCGTCGTGATCCGGCAGCAGGTTGATTTCCACCGTGTCGCCGGGTTCCCAGAACGAAGAGATCTGCAAGATCGCCGGGCCGCTGAGGCCACGGTGAGTGAACAGAATGTTCTCGCGAAAGCTCTGGTCATTGCAGCTGACCAGACAATCCACCGAGGTGCCGGACAGCTCTGTGCACAACTCCTTGAGCTGGTCGGTAATGGTGAACGGCACCAGCCCGGCGCGGGTCGGCAGCAGCTCATGGCCGAACTGTTTCGCAACCTGATAACCGAAACCGGTAGCGCCGAGAGTCGGGATCGACAGGCCTCCGGTAGCGATGACCAGCGACTGGCACTGGACCTGGCCGAGTGTGGTGTCGAGCAGATAACCGCTGTCGGTTTTTTCGATGGTCTGGATCGAGGTGTCCAGGTGCAGCTCGACGCCGGCCTGATCGCATTCATCAAGGAGCATGCCGAGGATGTCGCTGGATTTGTTATCGCAGAACAGCTGGCCGAGTTTCTTCTCGTGGTACGGCACGCCATGTTTGCCGACCAGACCGATGAAATCCCACTGGGTGTAACGCGCCAGCGCCGATTTGCAGAAATGCGGGTTCTGCGAAAGGAAATTGCTCGGTTCGGTGTACATATTGGTGAAATTGCAGCGGCCACCGCCGGACATGAGGATTTTCTTGCCGGCCTTGTTCGCGTGGTCGAGCAGCAACACCTGACGCCCGCGCCCGGCGGCGGTCAGGGCACACATCAAGCCGGCCGCGCCAGCGCCAATGATCACGACTTCGGTAGAGCGCAAAACGGTGTCCTCACACAATGATCGTTCCCACGCTCTGCGTGGGAATGCCGCCATGGACGCTCTGCGTCCGTTGTTATGTGACGCGGAGCGTCACGGGATGCATTCCCACGCAGAGCGTGGGAACGATCAGGTCAGAGAATACGCACGCGCAACGAGCGGCCCTTGATCTTGCCGTCGTTCAGGCGCTGCAAGGCCTGCATGGCCACGGTGCGCTCGACAGCGACGTAGGCCTGGAAATCGAAGATGGCGATTTTGCCAACCTGCGCGCCGGGAATGCCCGCTTCGCCGGTCAGTGCGCCAAGAATGTCGCCCGGGCGCACTTTGTCTTTGCGGCCAGCGCCGATGCACAGGGTGGTCATCGGCGGTTGCAGCGGTGCCAGGCCCTGGGACTTGAGGTTGTCGATCTGATCCCAGTTCAGCGGCGCTTTCTGCAGTTGTTCGATGGCTTGCGCACGATGAGCTTCGGACGGCGCGACCAGGCTGATGGCGATGCCTTTCTCGCCCGCGCGACCGGTACGGCCAACGCGGTGGATGTGGATTTCCGAATCGCGCGCCAGCTCGACATTGATCACCATGTCCAGCGCATCGATGTCCAGACCACGGGCCGCGACGTCGGTGGCGACCAACACCGAGGTGCTGCGGTTGGCGAACATTGCCAGCACCTGATCGCGGTCACGCTGTTCCAGATCGCCGTGCAGGCCGACGGCGGAAATGCCTTTGGCGGTCAGGTGATCGACGGTTTCCTGCACTTGCTGCTTGGTGAAGCAGAACGCCACACAGGACGCCGGACGGAAGTGGTGCAGGACTTTGGTCACCGCGCTCATGCGCTCTTCCGGGGAAATCTCGTAGAAGCGCTGCTCGATCTGCGTGTCGTCGTGGAAGGCTTCAGCCTTGACGGTCTGCGGATCGCGCATGAATTTCGAGGCCAGTTGCTTGATGCCCACCGGGTAGGTCGCGGAGAACAGCAGAGTCTGCCGGCGCTCCGGGGTCTTGATGATGATGTCTTCGATGGCGTCGTAGAAACCCATGTCGAGCATGCGGTCGGCTTCATCGAGGATCAGGGTGTTCAGGCCATCCAGCACCAGCGAACCCTTGCGCAAGTGCTGCTGAATGCGCCCCGGGGTGCCGACGATGATGTGCGCGCCGTGTTCCAGCGAAGCGATCTGCGGGCCGAACGACACGCCGCCGCACAGGGTCAGGACCTTGATGTTGTCTTCGGCGCGGGCCAGACGGCGGACTTCCTTGGCCACCTGGTCGGCCAGCTCGCGGGTCGGGCAGATCACCAGCGCCTGGCAACCGAAGTAGCGCGGGTTGATCGGGTTGAGCAGGCCGATGCCGAACGCGGCGGTCTTGCCGCTGCCGGTCTTGGCCTGGGCGATCAGGTCCATCCCCTTGAGGATCACCGGCAAGCTCTGCGCCTGGATCGGCGTCATCTGGGCATAACCGAGTGATTCGAGGTTAGCCAGCATGGCGGCGGACAGCGGCAGCGTATTAAAAGCGGTGGCGATGGTGGTCACGGGACTGGCCTGCAAAACAAAATGTCGCGCAGTGTAGCAGCCCCGTGCCAGTTTCCTCGACAGTTCTGGACGAACAGCGATTGAACCCGAGGCAGGGATTACCTGTGGCGAGGGGATTTATCTGTGGCGAGGGGATTTATCCCCGATGGGGTGCGCAGCACCCCCCCAATACCTGCCACCTCAATTCATCCGGCTGACCGCATCCAACCTTTTTGGGGCTGCTGCGCAACCCAGCGGGGATAAATCCCCTCGCCACGGAAGTCCTTCAGCAGCCACAGATGTCCTCCAGCACAATCAGTGTTCGATGTGCTCCTGCGGCCGTTTCGCCCGGCGCCCGTCTTCCTTGGACAGCTGGGAGAAAATCGTCGCCGCCAGCATCGCCATCACACCGACCGTGACGAAGGTCAGCTGGAACGCACCGAGTACGGTTTCCACGCCATCGTTGCCGACCTTCGCAGTGAAGCCACCAAGCAGCGCACCGGCGCAGGCCACGCCGAGGCTCAGCGACAACTGCGCGACCACCGAAAGCAGACTGTTGCCGCTGCTGGCGCTGGCATCGTCGAGGTCGATCAGCGTCACCGTGTTCATCGCGGTGAATTGCAGCGAGTTGATCGCACCGAGCACCGCCAGCAGGCACAGCAGCAGCCAGTACGGCGTCTGCTCGCTGACCAGACCCATGCTCGCCAGCATGATCCCCAACGCCAGGGTGTTGCCGGTGAGGACGATGCGATAGCCGAGGCGTTCGATCAGCGGCCGCGCGACCCACTTGGCGACCATCGCCGCAGCGGCCAGCGGCAACATGCTCATCCCGGCTTGCGACGGCGAATAGCCCAACGCCACTTGCAACAGCAGCGGAACCAGAAATGGCAGAGCACCGCTGCCCAGTCGCGCGAACAGGTTGCCGAGAATGCCGACGGCGAACGTGCGGGTCTTGAACAGCGAAGGCGCAAACAGCGGATTCTCGATGTGCCCGGCGCGCAGCCAGTACGCTGCCAGACAGGCCATGCCGGCGAACAGCAGCAACATCACCCGCAGGTGCGGTAGGTGCAGTTCACCAAGACCTTCCATGGCGATGGTGATGAGGATCATCGCCGCGCCGAAAAGCAGAAAGCCGAGGCTATCGAAGCGGGTGCGCTCCGTGCCGCGCAGGTCGGGAATGAACTTCCACACCGCATAACAGCCGATCACCCCGACCGGCAGATTGATCAGGAAGATCCAGTGCCACGTCACGTATTCCACCATCCAGCCGCCCATGGTCGGGCCGATAAGCGGGCCGAGCAGGCCGGGAATGGTGATGAAACCCATGATCCGTACCAGTTCCGAGCGCGGGTAGGCACGCAGCACCACCAGTCGCCCGACCGGCAGCATCAGCGCGCCGCCGAGGCCCTGAATCACCCGTGCACCGATGAGCATGCTCAGACTGCTGGACAAAGCGCACAGCAACGAGCCGAAACTGAACAGCAGAATCGCGCCGAAGAAGATTTTCTTGGTGCCGAAGCGGTCGGCGATCCAGCCGGAGGCCGGGATCAGCAGAGCCACGGTGAGCATGTAGGCGATGATCACACCCTGCATGCGCAACGGGTCTTCGGCCAGATCGCTGGCCATGGCCGGCAGCGCGGTGTTGAGGATGGTCCCGTCGAGGGACTGCATGAAGAACGCAATGGCGACGACCCACGGCAACCAGCGGGCGGTGATGGCGTCGAGAGGCGGGCGGTTGGGCATGGAACCTCGTGTGGTCTGTTTGATGATCGTTCCCACGCTCTGCGTGGGAATGCCTCAACGGACGCTCTGCGTCCGCTTTTGCTGGGACGCGGAGCGTCCCGGGCTGCATTCCCACGCGGAGCGTGGGAACGATCGCCGTCAGAGGGTCAGGGTCAACCGGCTGACCAGCGCCCCCGGCAACAGCGATGACGAGGTATTGCGCTGGCTGTAGGTACTCGCCGACAGCAGCAATTCACGCTCGGTAGTCAACGCTTCCAACTGCGAGCCGAGCAGGTTGTAGGCGCTGTCGTCGAAGCGCATGGTGCTGACCGGCGCCTGGATCTCGCCGTTCTCGACCCAGAAGGTCGCGAAACGGGTCATGCCGGTCATGCGCGCCGCCGGTTGATCCGAGTAGTTCAGGTACCACAGGTTGCTGATGTACAGCCCGGTGCCCAACTGCTTGAGGATCTCTTGCTGCGACAGATCACCGGCGGCCATGTTCAATGCACTGGGCATTTCGCCGCCGCCCGCACCGTTCGCCGCCAGACCATATTCGGCGGCGCTGCGCGAGCCGACCAGTTGATCACCGGCCCGGCCTTCGATGATCAGACGCAGATCGCTGCGCGGATATCCCTCGGCGGAAAACGCCGGGCTCAGGGATTCGCTGACTTTCTCATCCAGCGACACCAGCGGACTGAACGCCTGATCGCCGACGTAGAGTTTCTGCAACGGACTGCTCTTGCTGGCGATCGATTGCGCCGAGAACCCGCCCCAACTGAGCATGCCCATGATTTCTTCCAGTGCCGCCGGCGCCAGATAGGCGCGGTACTGTCCCGGTGCCAAAGTGCGTAACGGTCGGCCGAGAAACTCCAGCTGTTCGCGGGCCTGGGCGAAACGCCGGGCGAAGCCCTCGTCGCTCCAGTCATGCCCGGCGTAGCTGGCCTTCACCGCTTCGCCGTTTTCATGGAACAGGCTGAAGTCGAAGTTGAAACTGTTCGCTTCATGCCAGCCGAACGCACCGGCGGAGCTGGCGAAACCGCGGCTGATCGGGCCGGCAGCATAGAAACCGACCAGATCGAGACCTTCAGCGGCAGCGCAGATTTGCCCGACGACATCTTCGGTGTCCGGCAGCGGATGCGCTTGTACTTGCGTGCTCTGCCAGCTGTTGTGATTGAGCAGCAGGTACGGATCCTGCGGCAGCAGCGGCAGGGTTTCGCGCAATTGCTGCAGGCCCTCGGCGAGGCGTTGCAGATCGGCTTCCTGATCCCCGGACAAGGTGATCTGCAGGTCGGCGTGGCGCCCGTCGTCGATCAGTTTCAGGCCGACGTTGGCCTGTTGCACTTGCCCGGCCTGGCGCACCTTGGCGTGATTGAAGCGCACGAACGCCGAGGCTTCGGCGGCGTAGCTGAGCGTGAACTGTTCCGGCTCGCGCACGCTGTCGCGCAGCCAGTTGACCATGACCTTGAAGGCGTCGGACTGACGCTTCGAAATGCTCATCAGGCGTCTCCCCCAAACACATCAATGTTGCTGAATACGCAGGCCGGCGAAGCGTGGCCGACGCGAATCACCTGGTTCGGTTCGCCCTTGCCGCAGTTCGGCGTGCCCAGCACCTTGACGGTGTTGGCATCGCCGACGGCGCGCAGGCTCTTCCAGAAGTGCGCGGAAATGGCCCGGTAGTTGGGATTTTTCACCACGCCTTTCAGTTCACCATGCTCGATCAACTGGCCCCATTCGCAGCCGAACTGGAATTTGTTGCGCGCATCGTCGATCGACCACGAGCGGTTGGTGCTCATCAGGATGCCGTGCTCGATACCACCGATCATCTGCTCCAGCGTCTGATCGCCCGGCTCGATGTTGAGGTTGGCCATGCGGTCGATCGGCGGCCGGTTCCAACCGCAGGCGCGGCTGTTGGCAACGCCATCGAGGCCGGCGCGATATTGCGACAGCGCTCCGCCCAGTGGCCGCAGCAACAGGCCGTCGCGAATCAGGAATTGTTTGCTCGCCGCAGTGCCGTCGTCGTCATGGCCGTAGCTGGCGAGTTCTTCCGGGATGCCCGGGTCGAAGGTTACGTTGAGCAGGTTGGAGCCGTATTGCAGGCTGCCGAAATCGCTGGTCTTGACGAAACTGGTGCCGGCGTAATTGCGCTCGTCGCCGAGGATGCGGTCGAGCTCCAGCGGGTGACCGATGGATTCATGGATCTGCAGCATCATCTGATCAGGCATCAGCAGCAGGTCGCGCGGGCCTTGCGGGGTGTTCGGCGCGAGCAGCAGTTGCAGGGCCTGGTCGGCGACTTGCGGACCGGCACCGACCAGGCCGCAGCGGCTGATGACATCGGCGCCACCCTGCTGGCCGAAGTTCTCCCGGCCGAGGCTGCGGGTCTGGCTGTCGTTGCCGTCGTAGGCGGTGACGTCGAGGCTCGGATAAACGAAGCGCTGGGCCTGACGCAATTCGGCGCCGGCGCTGCTCAGGTAGATCTGCTCGACGTTAGTGATGCCGATGCTCACCTGCCAATTGACCAGGCGTTCATCCTTGGGCACCGAGGCGGATTCCGCGCCGAGCAGATCGAAGCATTCGCTCAGGGACGGGAAGGGCTGTTCGAGATTGGGTGAAAAATAATCAGCGCGATCGCTGGAAAGCGGCTGCTCGCGCAGATCGAGCAAGGCGTGCGGCTTGAGCCGGCGGGCCTGTTGCTCGGCGCGCTCGAGGGCGGCTTGCAGGCCTTGTTGCGAGAGGTCATTGGTCGCCGCGTAGGCTTCGACGCCATTCACGCGCACGGTGAGCATCGCCCCTTCATCGCGGCTCAGGCTCGGCGGTTCGGCGACGTTCTTGCGCACCGACAGAAACTGCCCGGACTCGCGCACATACCGCAGGGAAAAAAATTCAGCGCCCGTGCGCAAGGCAGCAAAGCGCTGCTTGAGCTGGGGGTGGAAATCGAACATTCGGGAACCTCCTTGTAATGGAGTAGCGGCATGGCGACAGCGGGGAGGGGTGAAACGGTTGCGCGAGGTCTAGAGTAGGCCTGCGTGGGGGTAGGATCAAGTGAAGAGGGGGTGTAGGAGGTTTTACTATGTCCGACAGCAGATCGTTCCCACGCTCTGCGTGGGAATGCCGCCATGGACGCTCTGCGTCCGCTTCGGGACGCGGAGCGTCCCGGGATGCGTTCCCACGCGGAGCGTGGGAACGATCAGGGGAGGTATTACGACTTACTGCGTAACCGGGGTGATATCCCGCATCGGCTTGCCTTTGACCGGCGCGCCGTTCGCGACGTAATAAGCAGCGTTGCTGCGCGGCAGCGGCTTGCGGCCACGGATCTTGTCGGCGATTTTCTCGGCCATCATGATCGTCGGTGCGTTGAGGTTGCCGGTGGTGATGATCGGCATGATCGAAGCATCGACCACGCGCAGGCTCTGCATGCCGTGCACACGACCTTCGCCATCGACCACGGCCATCTCGTCGGTGCCCATCTTGCACGAGCAGGACGGGTGGAACGCGGTTTCGGCGTGCTCGCGGATGAACTTGTCGAGCTGTTCATCGGTTTGCACGTCGATGCCCGGGCTGATTTCACGACCACGGTATTGATCGAGTGCCGGTTGCTGCATGATTTCGCGGGTCAGGCGGATGCCGTCGCGGAACTCCTGCCAGTCCTGCTCGGTGGCCATGTAGTTGAACAGGATGCTCGGGTGCTGGCGCGGGTCCTTGGATTTGACCTGGATGCGACCACGGCTCGGCGAGCGCATGGAGCCCATGTGCGCCTGGAAACCATGTTCTTTCACGCCGTTGCTGCCGTTGTAGTTAATCGCCACCGGCAGGAAGTGGTACTGGATGTTCGGCCATTCGAATTCCGGACGCGAACGAATGAAACCGCCGGCCTCGAACTGGTTGCTGGCGCCGATACCGGTGCCGTTGAACAGCCACTCGGCACCGATCGCCGGCTGGTTGTACCAGAGCAGCGATGGATACAGCGAAACCGGTTGGGTGCAGGCGTATTGCAGGTACAGCTCAAGGTGATCCTGCAGGTTTTCACCAACGCCCGGCAGATCGTGGACCACCGGGATGTCGAGACTTTCCAGCAGTTTCGCCGGGCCGACACCGGAGCGCTGCAGAATCTGCGGCGAAGCGATGGCGCCGGAGCACAGCAGAACTTCCTTGCGCGCCTTGGCTTCAACACGTTCTTCAGCGTCGCCGATCAGGTAACGCACGCCGACCGCGCGCTTGCCTTCGAACAGAATCTTGTCGGTCAGGGCGTGGGTGACGATGGTCAGGGTCGAACGCTTCTTGGCGATGTCGAGGTAGCCACGCGCGGTGGAAGCACGGCGGCCGTTCGGCGTCACGGTGCGGTCCATCGGGCCGAAGCCTTCCTGCTGGTAACCGTTGAGGTCTTCGGTGCGCGGGTAACCGGCCTGCACGCCGGCTTCAACCATGGCGTGGAACAGCGGATTGTTGCCGGCTTTCGGCGTGGTCACGCTGACCGGGCCGTCGCCACCGTGGTAATCGTTCGGGCCGATGTCACGGGTTTCGGCTTTGCGGAAGTACGGCAGGCAATCGAGGTACGACCAGTCTTCCAGGCCCGGCAGTTTCGCCCAGCCGTCGTAGTCCATCGCGTTGCCACGGATGTAGCACATGCCGTTGATCAGCGAAGAGCCGCCAAGGCCTTTGCCGCGTCCGCATTCCATCCGGCGACCGTCCATGTGTGGCTCTGGATCGGTTTCGTAGGCCCAGTTGTAGCGACGCCCCTGCAGCGGGAAGGCCAGCGCGGCGGGCATTTGCGTGCGGAAGTCGAGGCGGTAGTCCGGCCCCCCGGCTTCGAGCAGCAGAACGGTGACGCCTTCGTCTTCAGTCAGACGGGTCGCAAGTGTGTTACCTGCAGAGCCGGCGCCTATGATGATGTAGTCATATTCTTGAGTCATAAATTCTCCTGCGGGAGCTACAAGCCACTAGCTTCTAGCTGCAAGGAAAAGCAGCGAGCGGTGGCTTCGAAATCGGGGAGGGCGGCAAGCCCAAACTGCTTTTACTTGCAGCTTGAAACTTGCCGCTTGCAGCAGATCAGCTAGCTGATCAGAACACCGAGACGTAATCGCCCAGCTCGACCTGTACCGATTTGATGCGGGTGAAGTTGTTCAGCGAGCTGATCCCGTTCTCACGGCCAACACCCGACTGCTTGTAGCCGCCGACCGGCATTTTTGCGTCGGACTCGCCCCAGGCGTTGATCCAGCAGATACCGGCTTCCAGTTGATGGATCACGCGGTGGGCGCGGTTCAGGTCTTTGGTGACGATACCGGCGGCCAGGCCGAAGTCGGTGTCGTTGGCGCGGCGGATCACTTCTTCTTCGGTTTCGTAGGAGAGGATCGCCATCACCGGGCCAAAGATTTCTTCACGCACGATGGTCATGTCGTCGGTGCAGTCGGTGAATACGGTTGGAGCCACGAACGCGCCTTTGGCGAATTCGCCGTCGGTCAGTCGACCGCCACCACACAGTATGCGTGCGCCTTCTTCTTTACCCTTGGCGATGTAAGCCAACACGCTTTCCATGTGCGGGAAGCTGACCAGCGGGCCGAAGTTGGTGTTTTCGTCTTCCGGGTTGCCAACGCGGATGCGCGCAACGCGCTCAACGATCTTGGCTTCAAAAGCGGCTTTCAGGTGCGCCGGTACGAACACGCGAGTGCCGTTGGTGCAGACCTGACCGGAGCTGTAGAAGTTGGCCATCATCGCGGTGTCGGCGGCGCGATCGAGATCGGCGTCGTCGCAGATGATCAGCGGCGACTTGCCGCCCAGTTCCATGGTCACGTCTTTGAGCGACGAAGCCGAAGCGCTGGCCATGACTTTCTTGCCGGTGTCGGTGCCGCCAGTGAAGGAGATTTTCTCGATGCGCGGGTGCTCGGTCAGCCAGGTGCCGACTTCGCGGCCGCTACCGGTCAGGACGTTGAACACGCCGTTCGGCACGCCGGCTTCGGTGTAGATTTCGGCCAGTTTCAGGGTGGTCAGCGAGGTGACTTCGCTTGGCTTGAAGATCATCGCGTTACCGGCCGCCAGGGCTGGAGCGGATTTCCACAGGGCGATCTGGATCGGGTAGTTCCACGCGCCGATACCGGCGACCACGCCCAGCGGCTCGCGACGGGTGTAAACGAACGAGGTGTCACGCAGCGGGATCTGCTCGCCTTCGATGGCGGGCACCAGGCCTGCGTAGTATTCCAGCACGTCAGCGCCGGTGACGATGTCGACGTACTTGGTTTCGGAGAAGGATTTGCCGGTGTCCAGGGTTTCCAGCGCAGCCAGCTCATCGTTGCGCTCGCGCAGGATGTCAACGGCGCGACGCAGGATGCGCGAACGCTCCATGGCGGTCATCGCAGCCCAGATTTTCTGGCCCTTTTCGGCGCTGACCACGGCGCGCTCGACGTCGTCTTTGGTCGCACGTTGCACCAGTGCGAGGACTTCACCGTTCGCCGGGTTGATGGCTTCGAAGGTGGCGTCGCTGCCGGCGTCGGTGTACGCGCCATCGATGTAGAGTTTTTGCAGTTCGAAACGGGCCATAGTGTCCTCGCAAGTGCATTGGTGGTTGGCGTTGACCACCGCGATCACGCTGCGGTGGAGTTCAGGGGCCGAGCATTTTCTGTGTGCTCTAGCTCACCTTCTTGGCCAATTGGAAATCCATATATTCGTAAGCGATCTGTTGCGCCTGCGCCGTGTCGAAAGCGTCTCCCGACAGCGCGCCGCGCAACCACAAGCCGTCAATCAACGCTGCCAGACCCCGGGCGGCGCTGCGCGCATCTTCGAGCGGCAGCACACGGCGGAACTGGCAGCACAGGTTGGAATACAGACGGTGATCGTTGATCCGCTGCAACCTGTGCAAAGACGGCTGGTGCATGCTGGTGGCCCAGAAGGCCAGCCAGGTTTTCATTGCCGGGCCATTGACCTGGCTGGCGTCGAAGTTGCCTTCGATGATCACCTGCAGATGCGCCCGTGGGCTGTCATCTGCCAGCGCCTGACGGCGCGCGGTGACGCTCTCGCTGAGGGCGGTCATCAGATACCGCATCGTGGCGGCGATCAGGCCGTTCTTGTCCTGAAAGTAATGACTGATGATGCCATTCGAGACACCGGCCAAACGGGCGATCAGCGCAATGCTGGCGTCCCCCATTCCGACCTGATCGACCGCTTGCAAAGTGGCTTCGATCAGTTGTTGGCGGCGGATGGGTTGCATACCGACCTTGGGCATCTTGCACATCTCCTTAGGCCTTCCGAGGGGCGAATGACGCCGATCGGATTGAGGGCCAGTCTATTTTGTTTTGATTGAACGTTCAATCAACAAAGAATAAGATCTGCGACAATTCGTCGCTGCCTACAGCTTTTTCCTACGTGTAATGACGATAAAAACCGACACCTGAAACGGCTCGAAACCTGCGCGGGGCATGGCGCGGTTCGCGATTCGATGGACGTGTTGAAAGGGCAAGACGCTCGGGGCCAGGTTTCGGATGAACGTCCGTCGCCTCTGGCCACGAAAGCGAATACGCAACGCCATTCGGCAGGTTCGGGCTTTTTTCGGAGTGTCTTTATATCACCCGCCGGTCGGCTGCCAACTAACCGATTGGTCGGGTTCCGTGATGCCTTGTGTTCTTCTCTCGCACTGCCTGGAGCATTTGTGCCATGAGTTCTGCCTCGCTAATAAAGACCCCGCCCGAGAAGGTGACGGTCAACGGTTGGGTGTTCTACACCTCGACCGCGCTGATTCTGTTGTTGACCGCCATTCTGATCATCGCCCCGCAAGAGGCCGGCAGAATGTTAGGGATGGCCCAGGCCTGGTTGTCGCGCAGCTTCGGCTGGTACTACATGGTGGTGATCGCCGCCTACCTGGTGTTCGTGGTCGGTCTGGCGTTTTCCTCGTACGGCAAACTCAAACTGGGCAGCAAGGACGACACCCCGGATTTCAGTTACGGCGCCTGGGCGGGGATGCTGTTCTCGTCGGGCATCGGCATTTCGCTGCTGTACTTCGGCGCGTCCGAGCCACTGGATCACTACTTCAATCCGCCGGAAGGCACCTCGGCCACCAACATGGCCGCGCGTCAGGCGGTGCAACTGACTTTCCTGCACTGGGGCCTGCACGGCTGGGCTATTTACGCTTTGGTCGGTCTGGCGGTGGCGTATTTTGCCTATCGGCATAACCAGCCGCTGGCGCTGCGTTCGGCGCTGTATCCGCTGGTCGGCGAGCGTTGGGTCAAAGGCGCGGCCGGTCACGCGGTGGACGGCTTCGGCATGTTCGTGACCCTGCTGGGTCTGGTGACCAACCTGGGGATTGGCTCGCTGCAAGTGTCGTCCGGGCTGGAAAACCTGTTCGGCATGGAGCACAGCAACACCAACCTGCTGATCGTCATCATCGTCATGAGCACCGTAGCGACCATCGCCGCTGTGTCCGGTGTGGAAAACGGCATCCGTCGTCTGTCCAACCTGAACATCGTGCTGTTCAGCGGCCTGCTGATTTTCGTCCTGCTGTTCGGCCCGACCCTGCACCTGCTCAACGGCTTCGTGCAGAACATCGGTGACTACCTCAACGGCGTGGTGCTGAAGACCTTCGACCTGTACGTCTATGAAGGCGACAGCGCCAAGTCCGACCGCTGGCTGGGTCTGTGGACCCTGTTCTACTGGGCCTGGTGGATTTCCTGGGCGCCATTCGTAGGCATGTTCATCGCACGGATTTCCCGTGGCCGCAGCGTGCGTGAACTGGTTGCTGGCGTGCTGCTGATTCCGCTGGGCTTCACCTTGGCGTGGCTGTCGATCTTCGGCAACTCGGCGCTGGATCTGGTGATGAATCAGGGCGCGGTGGAGCTGGGCAAGACGGCGCTGGAACAGCCGTCGATGGCGATCTATCAGTTGCTTGAGCATTATCCGGCGTCGAAAGTCGTCATCGGGGTGTCGATCTTTGTCGGCTTCGTGCTGTTCCTGACTCCGGCCGACTCCGGCGCGGTGATGATGGCGAATCTTTCCTGCAAGGGCGGCAACGTCGATGAAGACGCGCCGCACTGGCTGCGGATCTTCTGGTCGGTGGTGATCACGCTGGTGACCATCGGCCTGCTGTTCGCCGGCAACTTCGAAGCCATGCAGACCATGGTCGTGCTGGCCGGCCTGCCGTTCTCGGTGGTGCTGATCTGCTTCATGTTCGGCCTGCACAAGGCGATGCGCCAGGACGTGCAGATCGAACAGGAGCAAGCGCAACTGGCCGAGCGTGGACGCCGTGGTTTCAGCGAGCGCCTGACGCAACTGGATCTGCAGCCGAGCCAATCGGTGGTGCAGCGCTTCATGGACAAGCATGTCACCCCGGCGCTGGAAGATGCAGCGGCGCAATTGCGCAATCAGGGCATTGAAGTGCAGACGCTGTTGGGCAAGGCCAAGCGTTGCATGGGCGTGCGGGTCGAGATGGAAGAGGGCAACCCTTTCGTTTACGAAGTGAGCCTGGATGGTTATCTGGCGACCCCGACCGAATCGGCGCAATCAGATGAAGCGCGTCAGCGTTATTACCGTGCTGAGGTGTATCTGCACAATGGCAGCCAGGATTACGACTTGATGGGCTTCACCCCGGAGCAGATTACGCGGGATGTGCTGGATCAGTTTGAAAGCCATCGGCAGCTTCTTGGCCGGGTGTACAGCTAAACAGCTAAAACAAAAGGGGCTCGATTGAGCCCCTTTTGCATGATCGTTCCCACGCCGCGATAATCTCGCGGCGTTTTGTGTCTGCGGGGTTTACCCCAGATTCTTGCCCAGCAACGCGTGATACAACTCGCTGTCGCCGAGAATCCCCACCACATGATTGTTATCGTGCAGCACCAGCTTGTTGCCGGTCTGATAACGGATCTGCAGCGCATCACGCATGCCGATGTTCGAGTCCACCAGCGTTGGCTTGCGCTCCAGGCCTTCCACTGCTTGCCCCGGTGCCCAGTTCTGCAGGTTCAGCACCGAGCCGTTCTGGCGTGCGCCTTTGATGGTGTTGCCTTCGGCCAGGTCCAGCCACGAGTCGCCGCCAGGATCCAGGCACACCGAGCCGTTGATGCGTTTGCACTTGTCCAGCGTGCGCATCAGGCTGCGGCCGCAGAGTACGTTGAGTGGATTAGTGTGGGCGAC
This sequence comes from Pseudomonas sp. 67(2021), assembly GCF_017491835.1. NCBI lineage: Bacteria > Pseudomonadati > Pseudomonadota > Gammaproteobacteria > Pseudomonadales > Pseudomonadaceae > Pseudomonas > Pseudomonas sp. 67(2021). The sequence continues at coordinate 151,847 of NZ_JAFGYL010000001.1, read as the reverse complement.
GAAGGTGCGCACATAGTCGTCCGCCGGGTTGAGGACGATTTCTTCCGGCACGCTGTACTGGATGATCCGACCGTCCTTCATGATCGCGATGCGGCTACCCAGTTTGAGCGCTTCATCGAGGTCGTGGCTGACGAACACGATGGTCTTGCTCAGCTTGCGTTGCAGCTCCAGCAGTTCATCCTGCAGGCCTTGGCGGATCAGCGGGTCGAGAGCCGAGAACGGTTCGTCCATCAGCAGAATATCGGCGTCCATGGCCAGCGCGCGGGCGAGGCCGACGCGTTGCTGCATGCCGCCGGAGAGTTCGTCCGGCTTCTTGTTGCGCCACTGGGTCAGGCCGACCAGTTCGAGTTTCTCATCGACCAGTTTCTTGCGTTCCTTCTCCGGTCGACCCTGCATTTCCAGACCGAAACTGATGTTCTCGCGCACTGTCAGCCAAGGCATCAAGGCGAACTTCTGGAAAACCATGGCAATGCGCTTGGTGCGCATCATCTTCAGCTCGGCGGGCGTGCAGGACGCGATGTCGATCTGACGGTTTTCATGCTCGACGAACAGCTTGCCACGGCTCACGGTGTTGAGGCCGTTGATGCAGCGCAGCAGGCTCGACTTGCCCGAGCCGGACAGGCCCATCAGCACGCAGATCTCGCCTTTGTTGATGTCCAGCGTGGCTTTTTCCACGCCGACGATCTGACCGGTCTTCTTCAGGATCTCGTTGCGGGTCATGCCCTGATCGAGCAGCTTGAGTGCCTCGCGCGGATCCTTGGAGAAGATTACGTCGACGTCTTCGAAGCGAATTATGCTCATGCGTCACCCCCTACTTTAGCGTCGGGTTGTTTGCAGATACGGTCGAGCATGATCGCCAGCAGTACGATTGCCAGGCCTGCTTCGAAGCCCAGCGCAATATCAGCAGTGTTCAGTGCGTTGACCACCGGTTTGCCGAGTCCGTCGGCGCCGACCAGTGCCGCGATCACCACCATCGACAGCGACAGCATGATGCACTGGGTGATGCCGGCCGCGATGCTCGGCATGGCGTGCGGCAGTTCGATCCTTGAAAGCAATTGGCGACGCGAGCAGCCGAAGGCCTTGCCGGCGTCCATCAGTTCTTGCGGGACATCGCGGATGCCCAGGTAGGTCAGGCGGATCGGCGCCGCGATGGCGAACACCACCGTGGAGATCAGGCCCGGAACCACACCCAGCCCGAAGAGGGTCAGGGTAGGAATGAGGTAAACGAAGGTCGGTACGGTCTGCATCAGATCGAGCACCGGCCGCATCATGGTATAGAACATCGGTTTGTGCGCGGCGACGATGCCCAGCGGCACGCCGATCAACACGCAGACCAGGGTGGCGAACAGCACCTGGGCGAGGGTTTCCATGGTTTCCTGCCAGTAACCCAGGTTGAGGATCAGCAGGAACGAGGCGACCACGAACGCGGTCAGGCCCCACTTGCGTTGAATCAGATGGGCAATGATGGCAATCAGGCCAATCAGCACCAACGGGTTGAACCAGGTCAGCGCAAACGTCACGCCGTGGATCATCGTTTCCAGTGTCACGGCGATTGCGTCGAAGGTGTTGGCGCCGTGTTGCGTCAACCATTCGACGAAGCCCGCGATGTACTGGCCTAAAGGTATTTTCTGATCAATCAGCATGGTAGTGAACGTCCGCATGCAAGGAAATTAACAGCCCGGGCAGGCACGCCTGCCCGGCATAAGCGGTGCCTTTCAAATCAAGGCGCGAGCTTGGCTTTCACGGCCTCCAGGCCTGGTTTACCGTCAATGGTGGTCACGCCAGCGAGCCAGGTATCGAGCACCTGTGGATTCTTTTTCAGCCAGGCCTTGGCGGCCGCGTCAGGCTTCATCTTGTCGTCGAGAATGTTGCCCATCAGTTCACTTTCCATGTCGACGGTGAACTCCAGGTTTTTCAACAGCTGACCGACGTTGCTGCATTCTTCGGCGTAACCCTTGCGGGTGTTGGTCGCCACGGTGGCTGCGCCGAAATCGGGGCCGAAGAAGTCGTCGCCGCCGGTCAGGTATTGAATCTTGAAGCGCTTGTTCATCGGGTGCGGTGCCCAGCCGAGGAAGACCACGGCAGTGTCGCGCTTCTGCGCCCGGTCGACTTGCGAGAGCATGCCGGCCTCGGAGGATTCGACGATCTTGAAGCCTGCGGTTTTCAGGCCGAAGGCATCCTTGTCGATCATGCTCTGGATCAGCCGGTTGCCGTCGTTGCCCGGCTCGATGCCGTAGATCTTGCCGTCGAGCTCTTTCTTGAATTTGGCAATGTCGGCGAAGTCATGCAGGCCTTTGTCGTACAGGGCTTGCGGCACGGCGAGGGTGTATTTGGCGCCCTTGAGGTTGGTGCGCACGGTGTCGACGGTGCCGGCATCGCGATACGGCTTGATGTCGTTCTCCATGGTCGGCATCCAGTTACCGAGAAACACGTCCATGTTCTTGCCGTCGGCCAGCGACTTGTAGGTCACGGGCACGGAGATCATGGTGGTTTTGGTCTTGTAGCCGAGGGCGTTGAGAACAACGGAAGTGGTAGCGGTGGTGGCGGTGATGTCGGTCCAGCCGACATCAGAGAAGTTAACGAGGCTGCACTGTGCCGGTTCTGCGGCTTGCGCCAGTAACGGCAGACTCAGCAGGGCGGCCAACAACAACGACGGGGAACCTTTCATGGATGGACTCCTTGGTGTTTTTTTTGGCAGTGTTCCGACTGTGGACCACCGCACTTATGGGTTGCGGTTGGTGGCGTTCTGACGACAGCTCTACCGCAGCGCCTTGCAATCGAGTCATCCCGATCATGTACCAGTGAAAATCTGACGCCTACAGGGAGGGTCGTATCCAGTACAGGGATGGTCGCTTCCAGTGTCGGTGACGTCGCTTACAGCTTTTTTCCGCCCCCGATGACCTGCACAACGGCATAAAAACGGCGTATTTGCGGGGCGAAAACGTAACGACGCTGCTGGACATGACTGCGTCGGTGTCAGACGCCGAGCGCGCCGACAAAAGCCCGATGATGCCGGCATTCGGCGGATCGCAGCTTGAGCGTAGCAGCTCCGCCAGCGGGCGCTTTTGCCGCCCGGACCGGTATTCTCAGGAGCTTCGCAGCAATGGCTATCAGCGTTTTCGACCTGTTCAAAATCGGCATCGGCCCTTCCAGTTCCCACACCGTCGGGCCGATGCGCGCCGCCGCATTGTTCGTCGAGTCGCTGCGCGGCAAGCATCAACTGGAGCAGGTGCGGCGTATCGAGGTGCAGTTGTTTGGATCGCTGTCGGCCACCGGCATCGGCCACGGCAGCGACAACGCGGTGATCATGGGCCTGATGGGCGAGTGGCCGGACGCAATCGACCCGGCGCAGATCGGCCCGCGCATTCAGGCGCTGCGGGAAACCCATACGTTGTTATTGGATGGTCGCCTGTCGGTGCCGTTTGTGTGGGCGCGGGACATGCGCCTGATCGATGAAAACCTGCCATTCCATCCCAACGCCATGACGCTGGTGGCCGAAGGCGAGTTCGCTGAGCTGCACCGTGACACCTACTATTCGGTCGGCGGCGGCTTCGTCGTTGACGAGGCGCAAGCGGCCAGCGGTGTGGTCGATCTGGATCGCACCGAATTGCCGTACGACTTCTCCAGTGCGGTCGAGCTGCTGCAGTTGTGCAAAACGCACAACCTGCGCGTCGCTGAACTGATGATGGCCAACGAAAAGGTCTGGCGCAGCGAAGAAGAGATCCGTGCCGGGCTGATGAAACTGTGGCGGGCGATGCAGGATTGCGTCGAGCAAGGCCTCAAGCACGAAGGCATTCTGCCCGGCGGCCTGAACGTGCGGCGGCGTGCGGCGAAGTTGCACCGCAGCCTGCAAGAGCTGAATAAGCCCAATGTCATCGGCTCGACCCTGAGCGCGATGGAATGGGTCAATCTGTTCGCTCTGGCCGTCAATGAAGAGAATGCCGCTGGCGGGCGCATGGTCACTGCACCGACCAACGGCGCGGCGGGGATCATCCCGGCGGTGCTGCACTACTTCATGAAATTCAGCGAAGCGGTCACCGACGCCAACGTCGTCGACTATTTCCTCGGCGCGGCGGCGGTCGGCATTCTGTGCAAGAAGAACGCTTCGATCTCTGGCGCCGAGGTCGGCTGTCAGGGCGAGGTCGGTTCGGCCTGCGCGATGGCAGCGGCGGGGCTGGCGGAGATTCTTGGCGCCACGCCCGAGCAATTGTGCAACGCGGCGGAAATCGGCCTGGAGCACAACCTGGGCCTGACCTGCGACCCGGTCGGTGGCCTGGTGCAAGTGCCGTGCATCGAGCGCAATGCGATTGCCGCAGTGAAAGCGATCAACGCGGCGCAAATGGCCCTGCGTGGCGACGGGCAGCACTTTATCTCGCTGGACCGGGTGATCCGCACCATGCGCGATACCGGCGCCGATATGCATGACAAATATAAAGAAACTTCGCGCGGTGGCTTGGCGGTCAGTGCGGTTGAGTGCTGACCGTGAACCCGTGGCGAGGAGATTTATCCCCGCTGGGCTGCGAAGCAGTCCCAAATCCTGCAATCGAGTTTTGCCTGACACACTTTGGTGAATGGATTTACGACTGCTGCGCAGCCGATCGGGGATAAATCCCCTCGCCACAGGTTGATCTGGCAGAGTGGAGTGCCAGACCAGTCAAAACTGCTCGACAAAAGAACACCCCAATCCAGCCGCGCCACCTTTTGGCGCGTCGCAATCAGACAAGCGCCATTGTCAGTCGTGACTCGTCAGTCGTTACCTGACCGTCCGTCGTCCGTGCTTGCGGTGACACTCTGTGCAAATCCTCTGCAGGCCAGTTCCCACAAGTGCTACCGATCTGCTCACAGGCTGCGCGGCAGGGCTCTGGCGGCGCTTGATGGCACTTCGAAATGGCATGTTCCGAGGTCTCGTATAGACGCGCCGCGAGGTCGTTTTCAGGAGTTATTGAATGGCCGTCCAATTTCAGGCACGGCAATTGCTCTGTCATAACAAAGCCTGCTTTCTCTGTGAGACGCGGGCAATAACAAGAGCCTCCGCCTGAGGCCGCCACCCGCTTTGTGTGAGGAGATACCGCGATGACGTCGTTCAACTCCGGGGCCCAACCCCAGAACCGTGCGCCTCAATCCATCGGCTTTCTGCTGCTGGACAATTTCACGCTGATTTCCCTGGCGTCCGCCGTTGAGCCGCTGCGCATGGCCAACCAGTTGTCCGGTCGCGAGCTGTATCGCTGGAGCACCCTCACCGTCGATGGCGGCCAGGTCTGGGCCAGTGACGGTCTGCAGATCACTCCCGACGCCTCCATGCACAAAGCCCCGCCCCTGGACACGGTGATCGTCTGCGGCGGCATCGGCATTCAACGTACCGTGACCCGTGAACACGTCTCGTGGCTGCAAAGCCAGGCGCGCCAATCCAAGCGCCTGGGCGCGGTGTGCACCGGCAGTTGGGCGCTGGCCTGCGCCGGTCTGCTCGACGGCTTCGATTGCAGCGTGCACTGGGAATGTCTGGCGGCGATGCAGGAAGCTTTCCCGCGCGTGGCCATGAGCACACGCCTGTTCACCCTCGACCGTAACCGCTTCACCAGTTCCGGCGGTACCGCGCCGCTGGACATGATGCTGCACCTGATCAGCCGCGATCACGGGCGTGAACTGTCGGCAGCGATCTCGGAAATGTTCGTCTACGAGCGCATCCGCAACGAACAGGATCACCAGCGTGTGCCGCTCAAGCACATGCTCGGCACCAACCAGCCGAAGTTGCAGGAAATCGTCGCGCTGATGGAAGCCAATCTGGAAGAGCCGATCGATCTGGATGAACTGGCGGTGTATGTCGCGGTGTCGCGTCGACAGCTGGAGCGGTTGTTCCAGAAATACCTGCACTGCTCGCCGTCACGCTATTACCTGAAGCTGCGCCTGATCCGCGCCCGGCAACTGCTCAAGCAGACGCCGATGTCGATCATCGAAGTGGCGTCGGTGTGTGGTTTCGTCTCCACGCCGCACTTCTCCAAGTGCTATCGCGAGTACTTCGGCATTCCGCCGCGTGACGAGCGCGTCGGCTCCAACACCACCCAGCAGGTGGCGATGCTGCCACTGCCGCAGGCCATCGTGATGTCGCCGCTGTCGGGGCCGATGTCAGCGCTGAGTCAGGCGCGCAATGAGTCGACATTTGCCAGCGTAAGGCTGTAGACCGAGTCTGATCGTTCCCACGCTCTGCGTGGGAATGCAGCCCGGGACGCTCTGCGTCCCAAAAGGCCGAACGCGGAGCGTCCGTTGAGGCATTCCCACGCAGAGCGTGGGAACGATCAGGTGGGAGCGAGCCTGCTCGCGAAGGGGTTTCTCAGGCGCTGTGTGACTGCTGGTAATCCGAGAGGGCCGGCAACAATTGCTTGTCGATCGCCTGACGCACCGCCGGCTGAATGCTGGCGCCGCTGGTGTACATGTCCTTGACCATCTTGCGCAGTTCGAATGCGCGAACATTGTCCAGGCCACGCACCGCACACTCGCAGGCCTGCTCGGCGGTGGTACCGCTCGGCACCTGAATACCCAAGGCCTTGAGCTGGCCCAACAGATCTTCCTGGTCAATCAAATCGGCGTACATCATTACGCAAATCCTTCTGTGGCAACGGAGGTCTTGGCTCGATTCTGGTGGCCCCGACCGGACGCGGCAAGGGCGTTTTGTCGCGGTGGCCGGGACGACTATGAACAGGTCGTTTTCGGCTAACCGACTGGATGGGCGACTAGGCACACTGGCTCCAGCTCGCTTCACGAAGGTTTGGTCACCCTCGCCTGGCAGCTCCTCAACAGTACCCTCCTCAGCTCCGATCCTGTCACGGCTTGATCGGAGTTTTTTTTGCTTGTGATTCAGTTAGTAGCGCGTTGTTTGGACTGACGCTTTCGCGAGCAAGCTCGCTCCCACAGTTGAAATGCATTCCAATGTGGGAGCGAGCCTGCTCGCGAAGAACGATGACGCGGTTCAACGTTGTAACACCAGAATCCGCGACAACAACTCATCCCGGTCGACATAGCAGCCCTGAAAATGCCGCGCCCCGGTCGCTGGGTCAAAGGCATTGCGTGCATGCAGCGTGCGGCGGTTGTCAAAGCACCACAACTCGCCCGGCTTGAGCCGCTGCGTCAGCCGAAATCGCGGCTCGCGGGTCATCGCAATAAAGCGCCGATAGGCTCGATACAGCAACGGCATCTGCGCCACCGACGTATCGAACGCCCCGCGCAGAAAGTTGGCCATGCGAATCTCCGCCACCCGGCCCAGCGCATCCACAGCGATGATCGGCGCCAGGCAGCGATAGTCGCTGTGCCGGTCCTTGTTGCGAAATTCCACAGGGATTTCGCACAGGGCCTCAAACAGCTGCGGCTCCTCTTGACGCAAGGCGTCGGCGATCGCAAAACCATCGACGAAAATGCTCTCGCCACCCTCGGCATCATTCACCAGGCAATGCAGAAATTGCAGCCCCGGTTGCAGCTCGCGAGTCGGCAGATCCGTGTGCAATGGCAGGTTGAAGGCGGTGTAGGCGTTGCTGTCGGCGTCGGCTTTGGATTGCACATTGAACAGCACGCCGAAATTGCTTTCGCGGATGAAGGAAATCCGCTGCGCGATGAGCTTCAGCGAGCCCGGCTCGGTGGGCACGCCGCGCAATTGGGTCAGGCCGATGTCGCGCACGGCGAGCAACCATTGCAGCAGCGCGGCGTTGTCGTTCATCAGCGCGATGTAGTCGAACACCGGCAACTGCAGATCGCTGTGCCACAAATGGGGCTGCGGTTTGCCGGCCAGGCGTTCGGCGCGGGATTCATCGTCATAGGCATGTGCGCGCAACCAGCCCGGATCGAAGCGGCTGAGGTGACCGTCCTGCCAGTCGATGCGCAGGCAGCCATCGCTGTCGATGCGCGTGGCCAGCGGTCGCAAATCCTCGGCGGCATCGACGCTCTCGAAAACCTGCTCGCGAGTGACGCTGTAGACACATTGATCACACGGGCAATTGTCGCGCAGCCATACGTGGTGAAACGGGCTGACACGACCGTCAGCCCATTCGATGACAACGCGATCCGCCAGACCCTGCACGCCACCGAGCGCGCTGATCAACGGATAAGTACGAAAATCGGCAACAGCGACGGCGGTGTTCATGGCGGCTCCTTGGCAGTGGGGGATTTACCGAGCGGGTGGCAGCGCGATCACGCGGCCGATGTAAGCGGGAGCGGGCAGGTCGGTCTGATCGGCGACGATGGCTTGCAACCGATGCAACGTATCAGGGCTGAACGGCGCCGAGCGCGGGCCGGCGAGGTCGACGTGCAAAAGCATCTGTTCATTGCCGGCCAGCGCTTGCTCATCGCCGATTTTGTGCAGGCTGTGGTAGAGGTGCAGGCGCTTGCTGTCGTGGCCGATGATTTGCGTGCGCACTTCCACCTCAGTGTCGATCTTCACTTCGTGCAGGTAATTGAGGTGCAGTTCGAGGGTGAACAGCGAGTGGCCGCTGGCCTCGCGGTTGCTGCTGTCCATGCCGAGGCAGTCCATCAGCGCATCGGTGGCGTAGCTGAAGATCAGCAAGTAAAAGGCGTCGCGCAGGTGGCCGTTGTAGTCGACCCAGTCGGGGATGATGGTGGTCTGGTAGGTGGTGAGGTGGGGCATGGTTTCTCCTGGCGGCGATCGTTCCCACGCTCTGCGTGGTAACGCCTCTTGTGACGCTGTGCGTCACGCTTCTGGGACGCGGAGCGTTCCCGGGCTGCATTCCCACGCAGAGCGTGGGAACGATCAGGTGGCGGATTACTCGCTGAAACTCATTCCATGCTTTTCCTTGGTGGTCTTCACTGCCTCGAGCACCGCCAGCAAACAATCATCACGATAGCGCTCCAGCGCGGAAATGCTGTGCCGACCGAGCTGATCGGTGGTGCCATCGACCACATCATCAATCAGCTTGTCTGTCAGCTCCGGTGCCGGCAGATACGTCCACGGCAACTGCAACGCCGGGCCGAATTGCGACATGAAGTGGCGCATGCCGGCATCGCCGCCGGCCAGGGTGTAAGTCAGGAAAGTGCCCATGAACGACCAGCGCAGACCGGCGCCAAAGCGAATCGCATCGTCGATTTCGCCGGTCGTCGCCACACCGTCGTTGACCAGGTGCAACGCCTCGCGCCACAGCGCTTCGAGCAGGCGATCGGCGATGAACCCCGGCACTTCTTTGCGCACATGCAACGGGCGCATGCCGAGGGATTCGTAGACTTGCATCGCCGCTTGCACCGCTTGTGGCGCGGTATTCTTGCCGCCGACCACTTCCACCAGCGGCAACAGATAAACCGGGTTGAACGGATGCCCGACCACGCAGCGTTCAGGGTGCATCGAACTCTCATAGAACTCGCTTGGCAACAGGCCTGAAGTGCTGGAGCCGATCAGCGCATCGGGCTTGGCCGCGGCGCTGATTTTGCTGTGCAGATCGAGTTTCAGTTCCAGCCGCTCCGGGGCGCTTTCCTGGATGAAATCGGCGTCACGCACACATTCCTCGATGGTTGCGACAAAGCGCAGACGATCCTGCGAAGCACCCGGCGCCAGGCCGTTTTTTTCCAGCGCGCCCCAGGCATTGGCCACGCGTTGGCGCAGTGCCGCCTCGGCGCCGGGTGCCGGGTCCCAGGCCACTACATCGAGACCGTGGGCGAGTGCGCGGGCGACCCAGCCACTGCCGATGACACCGCTGCCGAGAGCGGCGAAGGTTTTGATTTCGGTGATAAAGCGCATGGTGATTTCCTGAGAGAGTTCGGTGATCCCTGTGGAAACTCTGTTCTCGTGGCGAGGGGATTTATCCCCGATCGGCTGCGAAGCAGTCGTAAAACCAGTGCTCTCGGTCTATCTGATGCCCCGGGTTGTCAGGTTTTGGGGCGGCTTCGCCACCCATCGGGGATAAATCCCCTCACCACAAAATTCATGTTCACAGGGAGAAAGGGTGAGGTTCAGCCGCGCTGGGTCAGGCCCATCTTTTTGCGACCTTCGGCCGGCGTCAGCACGCGAGCACCGAGGCGGCTGAGGATCTCGCTGGCGCGCTCGACCAGTTGGCCGTTGGTCGCCAGCACGCCTTTGTCCAGCCACAGGTTGTCCTCCAGCCCGACCCGCACGTTGCCGCCGAGCAGCACCGCTTGCGCCGCCATCGGCATCTGCATGCGGCCGATGCCGAAACCGGCCCACACCGCTTCGGCGGGCAGGTTGTCGACCATGGCCTTCATCGTGGTGGTGTCGGCCGGCGCGCCCCACGGGATGCCCAGGCACAGCTGGAACAGCGGGTTGTCGAGCAAGCCCTCCTTGATCATCTGCTTGGCGAACCACAGATGCCCGGTGTCGAAAATCTCCAGTTCGGCCTTCACCCCCAGTTCGGTGATGCGCTTGGCGCCGGCGCGCAGTTGCGCCGGGGTGGAGACGTAAATGGTGTCGCCGTCGCCGAAGTTCAGCGTGCCGCAATCGAGGGTGCAGATTTCCGGCAGCAGTTCTTCAACATGGGCGAGACGGGTCAGCGGGCCGACCAGATCGGTGTTCGGGCCGAACTCCATCGGCTTCTCGCCAGGGCCGATTTCCAGGTCGCCGCCCATCCCGGCGGTGAGGTTGACGATGATGTCGACGTCCGCCTCGCGGATGCGCTCCATCACTTCGCGGTACAGCGCCACGTCACGGCTGAACTTGCCGGTCTGCGGATCGCGCACATGGCAGTGCACCACAGTGGCGCCAGCCTTGGCCGCTTCCACCGCGGCAGCAGCAATCTGTTTCGGGGTGACCGGCACGTGTGGACTTTTGGCGGTCGTGTCGCCAGCACCGGTGAGTGCGCAGGTGATGATGACGTCGTGGTTCATGGTGCGTTTCCTTCAGGCGTGATGGGTCTGTCCGCAGCCCGCTACCGGGCTGCGAAGCGTGGTTCAGTGGCCTCTCCCATCTGGGAGAGGGGGGGTCAATAAAGGTTATTTGCTGGTCAGCTGGAGGTTTTCAGCAGCCGGTTTGCCATCGAAAGTCGTCACACCTTCAAGCCAGCGCTGCTTGTCTTCGGGGTGATCCTTGAGCCACTGCTTCGCCGACTCGAAGGCATCCTTGTGATCGAGCAGCGGCTGCATCATCCGGCTCTCGGATTCAGCGGTGAACGTCAGGTTGGTCAGCAGGCGGCCGATGTTCGGACATTGCTCGGCGTACTTCGGTGACGTGACCGTCCACACCGTGGCCATGCCTTCGTTCGGGCCGAGGGCGTCTTCGCTGCCGGTCAGGTAGGTCATCTGAATGTTGACGTTCATCGGGTGCGGCGCCCAGCCGAAGAACACCACGGCTTCCTTGCGCCGCACGGCGCGGTCGACGGCGGCGAGCATGCCGGCCTCGCTCGATTCGACCAGCTGGAATTTGCCCAGACCAAACTGGTTCTTGGCGATCATCGCTTTGATCTGCGTGTTGGCGCCCGAGCCTGGCTCGATGCCGTAGATCTTGCCGCCCAATTCCTTCTCGAATTTGGCGATGTCAGCGAAGGTTTTCAGGCCCTTGTCAGCCAGATAGGTCGGCACGGCGAGGGTGGCGCGGGCGTCTTTCAGGCTCGGTGCTTCGAGCACTTTGACCTGATTGGCCTCGACGAATGGCGTGATGGTCTGGGTCATCAGCGGGTTCCAGTAGCCGAGGAACAGGTCCAGGCGCTGATCGCGAATCCCGGCAAAGATGATCTGCTGCGAGGCGCTGGTCTGTTTGGTGCTGTAGCCGAGGCCGTCGAGCAGGACCTGGGTCATGGCACTGGTGGCGATCACATCGGTCCAGTTGACCACGCCCATGCGTACGTTCTTGCAGGAGGCCGGTTCGGCCGCCATCACGCCGGTGCTGAAGAAAGCGGTGCCGCTGAGTGCAAGAACGCAGCTGCTGATCAGTCGTTTCATGTCGGGTTCCTCGGCAGTTCGATTATTGTGGTTCCCGGCATCTGCGCGCCGGTGAGGCCAAGTTACGCAGCTATGCACCCGTGAAAGCGCACTGCGGCGACTGGCATTTGCACTGTAGCGACCTGCACGCTTGAACGCCGCCGATAATCGGCGTATCAACGAGCCACGCGACCCGCCAACCGAGTGCGCCCATGTCCCAGGATTTCTACTTTTTGCTGATGCCGGGGTTCTCCGCCATCGGCTTTATTTCCGCGATCGAACCGTTGCGCGTGGCCAACCGCTTTCGCGGCGAGTTGTACCGCTGGCATGTGCTCAGCGCCGATGGCGGCGCGGTACTGGCGAGCAACGGCATGTCGGTCAACGCCGATGCGGCACTGGAGCCGCTGAAGAAAGGCGCGACCTTGCTGGTGGTGGCCGGCTTCGAACCGCTGAAGTTCATCACGCCGATGCTGGAACACTGGTTGCGCAGGCTGGACAACGAAGGCGTAACCCTCGGCGCCATCGACACCGGCAGCTTCGTCCTCGCCGAAGCGGGCCTGCTCGATGGCCATCGCCTGACCCTGCACTGGGAGGCGATCGATGCGTTCAAGGAGTCTTATCCACAGCTCAGCGTGACCCAGGAACTGTTTGAGATCGACCGCCGGCGGATCACCTCGGCGGGAGGTACGGCCTCGATTGATCTGATGCTCGACCTGATCGCCCAGGCCCACGGCCCGCAACTGGCGATTCAGGTCAGCGAGCAGTTTGTGCTCGGGCGCATCCGCCCGCGCAAGGATCACCAGCGCATGGAAGTCGCCACGCGTTACGGCATCAGCAACAAGAAACTGGTGCAGGTGATCGGCGAAATGGAACAGCACAGCGAACCGCCACTGACCACGCTGCAACTGGCGGAGTCGATCAAGGTGACCCGGCGGCAACTGGAGAGGTTGTTCCGGCTGCACCTGAACGATACGCCGAGCAACTTCTATCTGCGGTTGAGGCTGGAAAAGGCCCGGCAACTGTTGCGCCAGACTGACATGAGCGTGCTCGAAGTCAGCATTGCCTGCGGTTTTGAATCACCGTCGTATTTCACCCGCAGCTATCGCGCACGTTTCGCCCGCTGCCCCCGCGAAGACCGGCGTACCGCGCAGGCCTGAATGGTTTCAGCGACACCCTAGAACCCTGTGGGAGCGGGCTTGCCCGCGATGAGGCCAGCACATCCAACATTGTTATTGCCGGACACACCGCCATCGCGGGCAAGCCCGCTCCCACAGGTTCCAAGGTGATTTCGGGAATCGGGTTATTTCTTCACCAACGCCGAACACGCCGCCTTGTAAGCCTCATGCTGATATTTGTTCAACGTCCCCGGCAGCTCGAAATTGTGCTTCTTGGCCTGGGCATTGATCGTCTGCGGCGACAGCAGCGTCACCTCACAGCCATCAAGCAACTGAAACACGCCCTCGATCTTGAACGTCGTCGGCCCACCGGCAAACTCGCCCTTTTTGCTGCGCTTTTTGATCGCGATCCGGTCCACCGAGTTTTCCCGCACAAACAACGCCACCTGCGCCGCAAACCGCCGCACGTTCGCCGCCTCGTCATCGTCATCCAGAGCAATCTTCTTCGTGGCGAGAGGGACGTGGCTCAACGTCGAACCATCGAGCGCCGCCACGGCGATGATCGCTTCGCTGCCTTTGATTTCAATGCCGCAGATGTTCATGGGAATCCTTAGACTGGCTTAAGAGGTTCAGCTTACAGCTCAAACACTTACTCCTGCCCGATCGACTCCAAAAACTCCGACCGTTCATCACTCATCCGCGCGACACAATCATTCTGCGCAATGGTAAACGCCTTGCTCCCCGCCGTGGCCGGGAACGCTTCCACCGCGCAATCCGCATCCCGCGTCTTCAACCACTGCTGCTGGGCGGTTTTCAGTTTGGCGGTGATGTCGGCCAGTTGCGTCGGGTTCTTGCCGTAGGCGGCCTGCATGCGTTCGTTGAGGCTGGCGTAGTTGTCCTTGAGCAGGTCTTCGGCGGTGCTGCGGCTGTAGGCGGAGCATTCCAGGGTCTGGATGTCGTTTTCCACCGCGTCGCACGGGTTGTTCTCGGATTCTTCGGCGGCGTGGGCGCCGGTCGCAATCAGTGCCAGGGCGAGGAAGATCGATTTCATTGGGGTCGCTCTAATCCGTTGGTAGGTGCAGGCTGCGGCAGATTCTGGCGCAAGCGCGCGGGCTTGAACAGCCAGCCGAGGAGGGCGGCCGACGACCCTTTGTCGCGGATTGACGCTTTCGGCAATTCCCCTGTCGTTTTTGCACCCGGTCGCCCCGGCACCGAGGCATATGCTGGCCCCAAAGCGCCGGCAGACGATTCGGCGCATGAATCGCCAATAAGGGGACGCCTGATGAGCCCAGCCGAATTACACGCCGACAGCATCGTTATCGACGGTCTGATCATTGCCAAATGGAACCGCGAGCTGTTCGAAGACATGCGCAAGGGCGGTCTGACGGCGGCCAACTGCACTGTGTCGGTGTGGGAAGGCTTTCAGGCGACCGTGAACAACATTGCTGCCAGCCAGAAACTGATCCGCGAGAACAGCGACCTGGTGATGCCGGTGCGCACCACCGCCGACATCCGTCGGGCCAAGGAGCAGGGCAAGACCGGTATCCTCTTCGGCTTCCAGAATGCCCACGCTTTCGAAGACCAGATCGGCTATGTCGAGGTGTTCAAGCAGCTCGGCGTTGGCATCGTGCAGATGTGCTACAACACCCAGAATCTGGTCGGCACCGGTTGCTACGAGCGTGACGGCGGCCTGTCGGGTTTTGGTCGCGAGATTGTCGCCGAGATGAACCGCGTCGGCGTCATGTGCGACCTGTCCCACGTCGGTTCCAAGACCTCCGAAGAAGTCATTCTCGAATCGAAAAAACCGGTCTGCTACTCGCACTGCCTGCCGTCGGGTCTCAAAGAGCACCCGCGCAACAAATCCGATGCCGAGCTGAAGTTCATTGCCGACCACGGCGGTTTTGTCGGCGTGACCATGTTCGCGCCGTTCCTCGCCAAGGGCATCGATTCGACCATCGACGATTACGCCGAAGCGATCGAATACACCATGAACATCGTTGGCGAAGACGCCATCGGTATCGGCACCGATTTCACTCAGGGTCACGGCCAGGACTTCTTCGAATACCTGACCCACGACAAGGGCTACGCCCGCCGCCTGACCAGCTTCGGCAAGATCATCAACCCGCTGGGCATCCGCACCGTCGGCGAATTCCCCAACCTCACCGAAACCCTGCTCAAGCGCGGCCATTCCGAGCGCGTGGTGCGCAAGATCATGGGCGAGAACTGGGTAAGCGTCCTGAAAGACGTCTGGGGCGAATAAGCCGCCGCACTTCTGAATCCTTTCTCCCGGCCACCCGCGCCGGGGGCAACACACAAAATTTTCTGGAGTTAAGTTTCCATGGCCAAGATCGCCCCGCAATTGCCAATCGAAGTCGACAGCGAGACCGGTGTCTGGACCTCCGACGCCCTGCCAATGCTGTATGTGCCGCGTCACTTTTTCGTCAACAACCACATGGGCATCGAGGAAGTGCTCGGCGCTGAAGCCTATGCCGAGATCCTCTACAAGGCCGGCTACAAATCCGCCTGGCACTGGTGTGAAAAGGAAGCCGAATGCCACGGCCTGGAGGGCGTCGCGGTGTTCGAGCACTACATGAAGCGCCTGTCGCAGCGCGGCTGGGGCCTGTTCAAGATCCAGGACATCGACCTCGACAAAGGCACCGCCAGCGTCAAGCTCGAGCACTCCGCATTCGTCTATGTCTACGGCAAGGTCGGGCGCAAGGTCGATTACATGTTCACCGGCTGGTTCGCCGGCGCCATGGACCAGATTCTCGAAGCCCGTGGCAGCAAGATCCGTACTGTCGCCGAACAAGTCTACGGAGGCTCCGAAGAGGGCCACGATGACGGCTTGTTCATCGTCAAGCCGTTGTAAGCCGAGGACCGTGCCATGGCTTTCGAAGCAATGTTCCAGCCGATCCAGATCGGCAAACTGACCATCCGCAACCGCGTGCTCAGCACCGCGCACGCCGAGGTCTACGCGACTGACGGTGGCATGACCACCGACCGCTACGTCAAATACTACGAAGAGAAAGCCAAGGGCGGTATCGGCCTGGCCATCTGCGGCGGTTCGTCCGTCGTGGCGATCGACAGCCCGCAGGAATGGTGGAGCTCGGTCAATCTGTCCACCGACCGGATCATTCCGCACTTCCAGAATCTGGCCGACGCCATGCACAAGCATGGCGCCAAGATTATGATCCAGATTACCCACATGGGTCGTCGCTCGCGCTGGGACGGTTTCAACTGGCCGACCTTGATGTCGCCGTCGGGCATCCGTGAACCGGTGCACCGCGCCACTTGCAAAACCATCGAGCCGGAAGAGATCTGGCGAGTGATCGGCAACTACGCCCAGGCTGCGCGCCGGGCCAAGGCTGGTGGCCTCGATGGCGTCGAACTGTCGGCCGTGCACCAGCACATGATCGACCAGTTCTGGAGCCCGCGCGTCAACAAGCGTACCGATGAATGGGGCGGCACCTTTGAAGGCCGAATGAAGTTCGGCCTGGAAGTTCTGAAAGCCGTGCGCGCCGAGGTCGGTGACGACTTCTGCGTGGGCATGCGCCTGTGCGGTGACGAGTTCCACCCGGACGGCTTGTCCCACGAGGACATGAAGCAGATCGCCAAGTATTACGACGACACCGGCATGCTCGATTTCATCGGCGTGGTCGGCTCGGGTTGCGATACCCACAACACCCTGGCCAACGTTATTCCGAACATGAGTTATCCACCGGAGCCGTTCCTGCACCTGGCTGCCGGGATCAAGGAAGTGGTCAAGGTGCCGGTGCTGCACGCGCAGAACATCAAGGACCCGAACCAGGCCACGCGCATCCTTGAGGGCGGTTACGTCGACATGGTCGGCATGACCCGCGCGCACATCGCTGACCCGCACCTGATCGCCAAGATCAAGATGGGCCAGATCGACCAGATCAAGCAGTGCGTCGGCGCCAACTATTGCATCGACCGTCAGTATCAGGGTCTGGACGTGCTGTGCATCCAGAACGCCGCGACCTCCCGTGAGTACATGGGCGTGCCGCACATCATCGAGAAATCCACCGGGCCGAAACGCAAGGTGGTGATCGTTGGTGCCGGCCCGGCCGGGATGGAAGCCGCACGCGTGGCTGCCGAGCGTGGCCACGATGTCACGCTGTTCGAGAAAAAAGACTTCATCGGCGGGCAGATCACCACCGCATCGAAAGCACCGCAGCGTGACCAGATCGCCGGCATCACCCGCTGGTTCCAGCTGGAACTGGCGCGGCTGAAAGTCGATCTGCGCCTGGGCACGGCGGCGGATGCCGACACCATCATGGACCTGCGTCCGGATGTCGTGGTGCTGGCGGTCGGCGGTCATCCGTACCTTGAGCAGAACGAGCACTGGGGCGCCGCCGAAGGGCTGGTGGTCAGCAGCTGGGACGTGCTCGACGGCAAGGTTGCGCCGGGCAAGAACGTGCTGGTCTACGACACCATTTGCGAGTTCACCGGCATGTCGGTCGCCGACTTCCTCGCCGACAAGGGCAGCCAGGTCGAGATCGTCACCGACGACATCAAACCGGGCGTGGCCATCGGCGGCACATCGTTCCCGACCTACTACCGCAGCATGTACCCGAAAGAAGTGATCATGACCGGCGACATGATGCTGGAGAAGGTCTACCGCGAAGGCGACAAGCTGATCGCGGTGCTGGAGAACGAATACACCGGCGCGAAAGAGGAACGGGTGGTCGATCAGGTGGTCGTCGAAAACGGCGTGCGCCCGGACGAGGAAATCTACTACGCGCTCAAGGACGGCTCGCGCAACAAGGGCCAGATCGACGTCGAAGCGCTGTTCGCGATCCAGCCGCAACCTTCGCTGAGCGAAGCGGGCGACGGCTACTTGCTGTTCCGCATCGGCGACTGCGTGGCGCAGCGTAATACCCATGCCGCCATTTACGACGCACTTCGGCTCTGTAAGGATTTTTGACGGCTCAGCTGCAAGCCACAAGCTGCAAGCTGCAAGTAAAAGCACAGCCGATCCATGCTGCTCTTTCTTGCCGCTTGTAGCTTGCAGCTTGCCGCTCGCCAGAGGTGACTCTGATGTTGAACACCCTTCTTCCAATCCTGTTGTTCGCAGCCTTGGGCCTTGCGGTCCTCGGCGCGTTGCGGCGGATGAACATGTGGCGCCGGGGGCGGGCGGCGAAGGTCGATCTGCTCGGCGGTCTGCTGGCCATGCCCAAGCGCTACATGGTCGACCTGCACCACGTCGTCGCGCGGGACAAATACATTGCCAACACCCACGTCGCCACGGCGGGCGGTGCGGTGGCGTCGATTGTGCTGGCCATTCTGGTGCACGGTTTCGGCCTGCATAACCGCATCCTCGGCTACGCCTTGCTGCTGATGTCGGCGGTGATGTTTGTCGGCGCGATCTTCATGTATCTGCGCCGGGTCAATCCGCCTGCGCGTCTGTCGAAAGGCCCGTGGATGCGCCTGCCGAAAAGCCTGCTGGCCTTCTCCGCGTCGTTTTTCCTGGTGACCCTTCCGGTCGCCGGGATCCTGCCGGAAAACTTCGGCGGCTGGCTGCTCGCCGCCATTCTCGGTGTTGGCGTGCTGTGGGGCGTGTCGGAGCTGTTCTTCGGCATGACCTGGGGCGGGCCGATGAAGCACGCCTTTGCCGGTGCGCTGCACCTGGCCTGGCACCGTCGCCCGGAACGTTTCGGCGGCGGGCGCTCGACCGGTTTGAAACCGTTGGACCTGAACAATCCCGATGCGCCGCTGGGCGTGGAAAAACCCAAGGATTTCACCTGGAACCAGTTGCTCGGTTTCGACGCCTGCGTGCAGTGCGGCAAGTGCGAAGCAGCGTGCCCGGCCTTCGCCGCCGGCCAGCCGCTGAACCCGAAAAAACTGATTCAGGACATGGTCGTTGGCCTCGCCGGCGGCACCGACGCGAAGTTCGCCGGCAGCCCGTATCCAGGCAAACCGATCGGCGAGCATGGCGGCAGTCCGCATCAACCGATCGTCAACGGTCTGGTCGACGCCGAAACCCTGTGGTCGTGCACCACCTGCCGTGCCTGCGTCGAGGAGTGCCCGATGATGATCGAGCACGTCGATGCGATCGTCGACATGCGCCGGCATCTGACCCTGGAAAAAGGTGCGACGCCGAACAAGGGTGCCGAAGTCCTCGAAAACCTGATCGCCACCGATAACCCCGGCGGTTTCGCCCCGGGCGGGCGGATGAACTGGGCGGCGGATCTGAACCTCAATCTGCTCAGTGAGAAGAAATCCACCGACGTGCTGTTCTGGGTCGGCGACGGCGCCTTCGACATGCGCAACCAGCGCACCCTGCGCGCGTTCGTCAAAGTGCTGAAAGCGGCAAACATCGACTTCGCCGTACTCGGCCTTGAAGAACGTGACAGCGGCGATGTGGCGCGGCGTCTCGGCGACGAAGCGACGTTCCAGTTGCTGGCCAAGCGCAACATCCAGACGTTGGCCAAATACAGCTTCAACCGCATCGTCACCTGCGATCCGCACAGTTTCCATGTGCTGAAAAACGAGTACGGCGCCTTCGATGGCAACTACCTGGTGCAGCACCACAGCACCTACATGGCCGAGATCATTCAGGCCGGCGCGCTCAACCTCGGTCAGCACAAAGGCAGCAGCGTGACCTATCACGATCCGTGCTACCTGGGCCGCTACAACGGCGAGTACGAAGCGCCGCGCGAAGTGCTGCGCGCCCTCGGCATTGAAGTCAAAGAGATGCAACGGTCCGGCTTCCGCTCGCGCTGCTGCGGTGGTGGTGGCGGCGCGCCGATCACTGACATTCCGGGCAAGCAGCGCATCCCCGACATGCGCATGGAAGACATCCGCGAAACCGGCGCCGAACTGGTGGCGGTGGGTTGTCCACAGTGCACGGCGATGCTCGAAGGCGTGGTCGAACCGCGTCCGCTGATCAAGGACATCGCCGAACTGGTGGCCGACGCGCTGCTCGAAGACGCCGCGCCAAGCAAGCCTGCCACCCCGGCCAAACGTGAACCTGCGGAGGTGCACTGATGAGCGACATTATCCGCCGCGACCCGCGCGCCGAATGGATTGCCCGTAACCGTTTGCACCCGCTGCACGCGGCGATGCAACCGGCGCAACACAGCTGGATGGGGCCCAATGGCGTCATTCGCAAGAATCTGCACGGCATGGGTTTTATCGGCCCTAACGGCATCAAACGCATTGACCGCAGCGGCGCGCAGCAGGGTGGGACGGTCAAACGCTCGGCTGCTGTTGAAGTGCAGTTGCCGCTGCATCAGGTACCGGCTCCTGCGTTCTACATCAGCGTGGTGCCGGATATGGTCGGCGGTCGCCTGAGCAGCCACGACCGCGATCTGCTCGGCCTCGCTCACCAACTGGCCGGCAGCGATGGTGCGGTGCTTGCTGTAGTGTTCGGCGAGCACAAGGAAAGCGCTTTCGAAACTGCTGGCGTCGATCGCCTGCTGGTGCTTGAAGGCGAGGAATTCAGCGGTTATGCACCGGAACAGCGGGTGCAGGGCTTGCGCGCTGTGGATAACCAATTCAATCCGCGTCACTGGTTGCTGCCGGACAGTCGCAGCGGTGGCGGCGAACTCGGCCGGCGCTTTGCTGCAGCCTTGGGCGAGCGCCCGGCCACGCGGGTCTGGCAGGTCAAGGATCAGGAATGCATCGGCCGCGCCGGGGCCGGATTGCAAGACCTGGCGCGTCCAGTGGCGCGGTTGATTCTCGCCGCTGCCGAATGCGCAGAACCGGTCAGCGAAACTCGTCACGAAGCGTTGCCAGTGGAGTTATCCACAAGCGTTGCGCGCAGCTTGTCGCGCATCGAAGATCTCGGCGCAGTGGCGGTAGATCCGGCGGCGATTCCGATGGCCGAAGCCGAGTTCATCTTCTCCGGCGGTAACGGCGTCAAGGACTGGCAGTTGTTCCACGAAACCGCCGCAGCCCTCGGCGCCACCGAAGGCGCTTCGCGGGTTGCGGTGGACGATGGCTTCATGGCGCGGGATCGTCAGGTCGGCGCGTCCGGCACCTGGGTCACCGCGCGGGTCTATGTCGCTGTCGGTATCTCCGGCGCGATCCAGCACCTGCAAGGCATTGGCGCCTGCGACAAGGTGGTGGCGATCAACCTCGATCCGGGTTGCGACATGATCAAGCGTGCCGACCTCTCGGTGATCGGCGAAAGCGCAGAGATTCTGCAAGCGTTGATCGAAGCGGTCGCGGCTTACCGCAACGAAGCCAAGCGCGATGCGGCTTAAGGAAACCCTATGAACACGAACGTTATCAGTCTGGTTTCAATCGGCGCTCACCCGACTTCGGGTCGGCCACGGCGCGCCGATCAGGATGCGCGCGCGGTGGAACTGGGCCTGCAACTGGCTGGGGATAACCTGCAAGTGCTGCACGCCGGTGATGTTGCCGAACCGGCCCTGCGTGCCTATCTGGGCATGGGCCTGGAACAGCTGCATGTGCTGGAACAACCCGCTGGCGCCGATGCCTTGCCGGCGCTGACCGCGTACTTGCGCGATGCCGGTGCGCAGGTGGTGCTGACCGGTAGCCAGGCGGAAACCGGCGAAGGTTCAGGAATGTTGCCGTTCCTCCTGGCGGAAGGTCTGGGCTGGCCGCTGGTGGTCGGGCTGGCGCAGGTCGAATCGATCAATGATGGTTCAGCGCTGGTCCTGCAAGCGTTGCCGCGCGGCCAGCGACGCTGCTTGAAGGTCAAACTGCCGTTTCTGGCCACTGTGGATAACGCCGCACCGAAGCCTCGGCAGAGCGCGTATGGCCCGGCCCGACGGGGCGAACTGGCCGCCGATGACGTTGAAGTGGTGGAGGACCAATTGTTGGCCGTCGCCACGCTGCAACCGGCCAAGCCACGGCCCAAGCGCTTGAAGGTGATCAAGGCCAAGAGCGGTGCTGATCGGATGAAGGCCGCGACGGCCAAGGCCAGTGGCGGCGGGGGGCAGGTGCTCAAAGGCGTTACTGCGCAGGCTGGGGCGGAGGCGATTCTGAAGCTGCTGATTGAAGAGGGCGTTGTCCGCTAGTCACCCTCTTCCTAGCATGGAATAACCACTGTGGGAGCGAGCCTGCTCGCGAAGGCAGACTGTCAGTCGACACATGCATCGACTGACCCGACGCGTTCGCGAGCAGGCTCGCTCCCACAGTGGTATTCATTCACAGCCAATCTTTACTGTTTACCCACAAACCCTGTTGGCGAAGCTGTGGATAACGTGTTCGCCCTTGCTCGCACCCCACGCCATTCAAGCCTTCCAGCCTTAAGATCAAAAAACGATCAGCGTAACTCTCGGATTTCTCAGGCTTTTCCTTCGGTATAAATCGACAAGTTGCCCCCAATGTCTGTTGGCGCTTCTGTGGATAAGATGTTCGCTCTCAGCTGTAGGCCATATGGATCAGGGGTTACAGGTGTTTGATCAATTATTGATCAAATGTAACTCCCGGGCGCCGAGAGCTGTTAAGGCGAACGGGTTTTCCCCAGTCATAGGTGTTTTCCACAGAAGATGGAAAGTTGTCCCCGATCTCTGTTGGCTCTTCTGTGGATAACGTGTTCGCTACCCGCTGGAGGCCTTTGAAACCGTGGTCTGCATAGTGTTGATCAAAAAACGATCAATCGTTTTGAGAAACTGTGATTCAGCATAAGTCACGGTTTTTCTTTGCAAATCAGGAAGATATTTTTTGACTCATCCACAGTTACCCCCATTTGCTGTGGGCGGGTATGTGGATAACTTGTTTGCGGAAGGCTGGAGGGCTTGATGGGTATGGGGGCGGGGGTGATTGGTCGGAAATTGACCAACTGAAAGATGTAGCGTGGGTCAGGACGCCTTCGCGAGCAGGCTCGCTCCCACAGGGGAATGCATTCCACCTGTAGGAGCCGCCGCAGGCTGCGATCTTTTGCTCCTGATCAGCCCTGAACCGGTACACCTTTGAGGTAAGGCGCAGGCTCGGCCCCGAGGTTGTTCAACATCCGCTCGCTGTACCAGTCCACGAAGTTGACCACGCCGAATTCATAGGTCTTCGAGTAAGGCCCCGGCTGGTAAGCGGTGGAGTTGATCCCGCGCTGGTTTTCCTCAGCCAGACGGCGGTCCTGATCGTTGGTCGCGTCCCACACCTGGCGCATGCGCTCGACGTCGTAATCGACACCTTCCACCGCATCCTTGTGCACCAGCCACTTGGTGGTGACCATGGTTTCCTGAGCGCTGATCGGCCACACGGTGAAGACGATGATGTGATCGCCCATGCAGTGGTTCCACGAATGCGGCAGGTGCAGGATGCGCATCGAGCCCAGGTCCGGGTTCTTGATCCGGCCCATCAGTTTCGCGCAGCCTTGCTTGCCGTCGAGGGTCATCGACACGGTGCCCTTGAGCAGCGGCATGCGCACGATACGGTTGCGCAAGCCGAAACTGGCGTGAGCGTAAGGGATCTTTTCCGCTTCCCAGGCAGCGGCGGAGGCGGCGACGTGATCCTTGAACGCCTGATCGGCGCGCGGGTCGGTGACGTCGTCCCATTCCAGCAGGGTTTTCAACAGTTCCGGGTGCGACGCGTTGCAGTGGTAGCACTCGCGGTTGTTTTCCAGCACCAGTTTCCAGTTGGCCTTTTCCATCAAGGTGGTGGTGATCGCCACCTTGGTGTTCTCCATGTCGTACGGTTCCATGTAATGGTTGAGCGTCGACAGGAAGTCATCGATGGCCGGCGGGTTTTCCGCCAGGCTGATGAAGATGTAACCGCCAGCGGTTTTCACATTCACCGGTTTCAGGCCGTACTGCTTCATGTCGAAGTCGGCGCCCATCTCGGTGCCGGCGAACAGCAGGCGCCCGTCCAGTTCGTAGGTCCACTGGTGGTAATGGCAGACCAGTTTGGCGACCTTGCCTTTTTCACTGGTGCACAGGCGCGAGCCACGGTGGCGGCAGACGTTGTGGAACGCATGCACCACGCCCTCTGCGCCGCGAATGACGATGATCGGGTTCTTGCCGACCTGCAGGGTCAGGTAGTTGCCCTTGGCCGGGATCTCGCAGGTCATGCCGGCGATCAACCATTCCTTCTGGAAGATCTCCTGCATATCGATATCGAACAGGCGCTCGTCGCTGTAGAACGGCTGTGGCAGCGAAAAAGTGCGCTCGCGCTCCTGGAGCATTTGTGCGGTGGCCTTGCGTGCGGGTTCCAGCGGATCGCCCAGGCTGATTTTTGCGGTGACGTCCATCGATGTAATCCTCATGGCCCTCTGCGTGGCCGGCGAAAGTGGCTGATCAGGTGTGCTGCAAAACGGTTGCTACGCAAGGTGTAAAGAAGTCGTCTTGTGTTGGGGCGAGTGTGGGGCCGGCGCTGGGGGGAACCTTATCCATGCGCGACATGGCGCAATCTGTTCCCGACGCGCAAGCCCCGGTGTTCAAGGGCTGGTCGCGATAAGTATGTCAATGTCGCGGATAGGTAAACGCGCGGTCTGCGCTATACGCAGAATCGCCGACAAGAGGCCGACAGTCGGCCGTGGAGAACAGCATGTCCAACAGCTTCCTGAATCCGGTCACCACCCAGACCTGGGCCAATGGCCGACACATTGTCCGTTGCGTCAAAGTCATCCAGGAAACCTGGGATGTGCGCACCTTCTGCTTTATGGCCGACCAGCCGATCCTGTTCTTCTTCAAGCCGGGGCAGTTCGTCACGCTGGAGCTGGAAATCGAAGGCCAGCCGATCATGCGCTCCTACACCATCTCCAGCTCGCCGTCGGTGCCGTACAGCTTCTCGGTCACGATCAAGCGCGTGCCGGGTGGCAAGGTCTCCAACTGGTTGCATGACACTTTGCATGAGGGGCAAGAACTGGCGGTGCACGGCCCGGTCGGGCTGTTCAACGCGATCGACTTCCCGAGCCCGAAGGTTCTGTATTTGAGCGGCGGCGTCGGCATCACCCCGTGCATGTCGATGGCGCGCTGGTTCTACGACACCAACGCCAACGTCGACATGACGTTCGTGCACAGCGCGCGGTCGCCGAAAGACATCATTTACCACCGCGAACTCGAGCACATGGCTTCGCGGATCGATAACTTCAGCCTGCACCTGATCTGCGAAAAGCACGGCCTCGGTGAGCCATGGGCCGGTTATCGCGGTTACCTGAACCACAAGATGCTCGAACTTATGGTTCCGGACTTCCTCGAACGCGAAGTGTTCTGCTGCGGCCCGACGCCATACATGACTGCGGTCAAACGCCTGCTGGAAGCGGCCGGCTACGACATGTCGCGCTACCACGAAGAATCCTTCGGCGCCACGCCACCCGAGGCCCGCGCCGACGCGGTGGAACAGGCCGAACAAGCCGCCGATGCGCCGGAAATCGACGCCGCGGATCTGCATCAGGTGGAATTCACCGCCTCCGGCAAAAGCATTCGCGTCGGCCCGGGCGAAACCGTCCACGCAGCCGCCGCCAAACTCGGCCTGATGATCCCGAAAGCCTGCGGCATGGGTATCTGCGGAACGTGCAAGGTGATGAAACTGGGCGGCGAAGTGGAGATGGAGCACAACGGCGGGATTACCGAGGATGACGAGGCTGAAGGGTTTATCTTGTCGTGCTGCAGCGTGCCGAAGGGGGATGTGCGGATTGAGTTCTGAGGCTTTTATGATCGTTCCCACGCTCCGCGTGGGAATGCCGCCCGGGACGCTCCGCGTCCCATTTCAATACCAGCGCTGAACCTCGATCATACCCTCGATTCCCGCGTAGTCCCTGGCACTCGAATAACGCCAATGCTCCGGTAAATCCACATATCCGCGTTTCACCGGGTTGTTGTGGATGTATTCAAGTTTCTGGCGCATCACAGATTCGCTGTAGACCATTTCCGCGTGCGTGCCTTCTTGCCACAGTTGATACACCCGGTCCTGCTTATGCGCGCGTTTGCTGAAGCGCAGGCGCTGCAAGGCTTTGTCGGCGCCTTTTGTTTGCAAGTCATTGATGATTTGTCGCGCGGTGAAGGACTTGAACTGGCTGAGGCATTTGCTCAGATCGGGTGCTTGGGCGACGAAGTGCAGGTGGTTTTCCAGAATCACGTAGCCGTATAGCTTCAAGTCATGATGAGCCTGTTGATATCGCCAGCAGTTGAGCAGGTGCTCAACGATGTACGGGCGAATGAATAACGGCAACCACTCCATTACGGTGCAGGTCAGGAAATGCGGTTTGTCGGCTTCGGTAATCGTATAGCGGCTGCGGCCCATGGGATTCGATCCTTGAATCTTGCGGTGCGAATGAGATGGAACGCGGAGCGTCCCGAGATGCATTACCACGCAGAGCGTGGGAACGATCAGGGTGAGGCCGGAGTAGGGAACGTGCTAGAAGAGACGTCTGCAACTACAGTGGGAAAAGTCATTCCCGACCGAAGATCGTTCCCACGCTCTGCGTGGGAATGCAGCCACTGACGCTCCGCGTCATTGCGGTTTTCAGCCTGTCGCCAAGGGTGAAGCTGGAACGCGGAGCGTCCCTGGAGGCGTTACCACGCGGAGCGTGGGAACGATCAGGGTGGGGCAGATGTGGAGATAAAGATCGTTCCCACGCTCTGCGTGGGAATGCAGCCACTGACGCTCTGCGTCATTGCGGTCTTGACCGTGTCGATAATGGTGAGGCTGGAACGCGGAGCGTCCCGGGAGGCATTCCTTTGCTGCGCGTGGGAACGATCAATGCGGTGGGAATCAGGCCGACATGACCTCGCGAATATCGCGCGCCAGTTCGCGCACGCGCTCTTCTTCGGTGTCCCAGGAGCACATGAAACGTGCGCCGCCCTTGCCGATGAAGGTGTAGAAGCGCCAGTTCTTTGCAGTCAACGCAGCGATGGCCGGCTCGGACAGTTGCAGGAACACGCCGTTGGCCTGCACCGGGAACATCAGTTCGACGCCGGGAATGTCGCTGACCAGTTCTGCCAGCAGTTGCGCGCAGTGGTTGGCGTGGCGGGCGTATTTGAGCCAAGCGTCGTTTTCCAGAATGCCGACCCACGGTGCCGACAAAAAGCGCATTTTCGACGCCAGTTGCCCGGCCTGCTTGCAGCGGTAGTCGAAGTCTTCGGCCAGTTTGTGGTTGAAGAACAGGATCGCTTCACCCACCGCCATGCCGTTCTTGGTGCCGCCGAAGCACAGCACATCAACGCCGGCCTTCCAGGTCAGGTCCGCCGGCGAGCAGCCGAGGAATGCGCAGGCGTTGGAGAACCGCGCGCCGTCCATGTGCAGATGCAGGCCCAGCTCCTTGCAGGTTGCGCTGATGGCGCGGACTTCTTCCGGGGTGTAGACGCTGCCGACTTCGGTGGCCTGGGTCAGGGTCACCACGCGCGGTTTCGGGTAGTGGATGTCCTGACGCTTGAGTGCGACTTCGCGGATCGATTGCGGGGTGATCTTGCCGTTTTCAGTGCCGGCGATCAGCAGCTTCGAGCCGTTGGAGAAGAATTCCGGAGCGCCGCATTCGTCGGTTTCGACGTGGGCGGTTTCCGAGCAGATCACGCTGTGGTAACTCTGGCACAGCGAAGACAGGGCCAGCGAGTTGGCGGCGGTGCCGTTGAAGGCGAAGAACACTTCGCAGTCGGTTTCGAACAGTTTGCGGAAATGATCCGCCGCGCGGGCGGTCCATTCATCGTCGCCGTAAGCGCGCTGGTGGCCGTGGTTGGCCTGTTCCATGGCAGCCCAGGCTTCCGGGCAGATACCGGAATAGTTGTCGCTGGCGAATTGTTGGCTCTTGTCGGTCATGGCCGGCTTCCGTAATCGAGACTCTTGTGAAGGCTCGTGGTCAATGAGGATGCGCACTTTACCGAAGATCTTCCGGGGAGCACATGCGATGTCGGGTGGGGAAAATTACCAGTTTATGGGCCGATTATGCACCTGAGCCAACGCGACGGTGCTCTGGATCTGCTCAAGTGGCTGGCGTTGCTGAGCATGTTGCTCGATCACCTGCGATATGTCGGCTTCTCCGCCGATTGGTTGTATGTGCCGGGTCGCCTAGCGTTTCCATGGTTTTGCCTGGCGATGGCGGCGAATCTGGCACGAGACGGTTCGCGCAAAATGGAATGGCGCTATCTGGGCTGGCTGTTGCTCTTCAGCGCCATCAGCGAAGTCCCTTATCGCTTTTATATCCCCGACCCTGACACGTTCAACGTGATGCCGACGCTGGCGCTGGGCTTGCTGGTGGCGCGCGGCTGGCAGGATTCAGCATTGGTGGCGCGATCGCTCGCACTGGCCGCACTGGTGGTTGCGGCGGTTTTTTCAGAACGACTGATGTTCGGTTTCTTCGGCATATTGTTGCCGTTGGCGATGCTGCTGGTGTTCCGCCGACCCTGGTATTTCAGCCTGTTGCCGGGGCTGGTGTGTCTGGCGGCGAACCAATGGCAAGTGCTGCTCGAATCGGCGCGTTTCGGCAACAGCGTGGCGATTCTCGGGCTGGTGACATGTGTGTTTGCGCCGATGCTCGGAATGTTCTTGTTGCGACATGGGCGACATGTCCGGCCTCCACCGATGCGGCGCTGGGCGTATGCGCTGTATCCCGCGCATTTCCTCCTGCTGCTTGCCATCCGCCAAATCATCGCCTGACCCCTGTAGGAGCTGCCGAAGGCTGCGATCCTTTGATCTTCAAAGTCAAAGTCAAAAGATCGCAGCCTTCGGCAGCTCCTACAGGGGGAGTGCATTCTTCGGGTCATTTCCAGCCATGTCGTAAACGCACCTTTGCGTGGCGTCCGCAGGCATTTGAGCTGTCTGTGCCGGTCATACCATCGCATTAAAGGGCACTGCCATCATTGCCAGTGCCTTACCGAGACGAATGGCGCACAGATGCCGCTGGGAGAGACGCGATGTTCAGCAAGCAAGACCAGATCCAGGGTTACGACGATGCACTGCTGGCGGCGATGAATGCCGAGGAGCAACGTCAGGAAGATCACATCGAGCTGATCGCGTCGGAGAACTACACCAGCAAGCGCGTCATGCAGGCGCAAGGCAGCGGCCTGACCAACAAATACGCCGAGGGCTATCCGGGCAAGCGCTACTACGGCGGCTGCGAGCATGTGGATAAAGTCGAAGCGCTGGCCATCGAACGCGCCAAGCAACTGTTCGGTGCCGACTATGCCAACGTCCAGCCGCACTCCGGCTCCTCGGCCAACAGCGCCGTGTACCTGGCGTTGATCCAGCCGGGCGACACCATTCTCGGCATGAGCCTGGCCCACGGCGGTCACCTGACCCACGGCGCGAAAGTGTCGTCCTCGGGCAAGCTCTACAACGCTGTGCAGTACGGCATCAACACCGACACCGGGCTGATCGACTACGACGAAGTCGAGCGTCTGGCCGTCGAGTGCAAACCGAAAATGATCGTTGCCGGTTTCTCTGCTTACTCGAAAACTCTGGACTTCCCGCGCTTCCGTCAGATCGCCGACAAGGTCGGTGCGCTGCTGTTCGTCGACATGGCCCACGTCGCCGGTCTGGTCGCTGCTGGCCTGTATCCGAACCCGCTGCCGTACGCCGATGTGGTCACCACCACTACGCACAAAACCCTGCGCGGTCCGCGTGGTGGGCTGATCCTGGCCAAGTCCAACGAAGAGATTGAGAAGAAGCTCAACGCCGCCGTGTTCCCCGGCGCCCAGGGCGGTCCGCTGATGCACGTCATCGCCGGCAAGGCGGTGTGCTTCAAGGAAGCGCTGGAGCCTGGCTTCAAGGCCTATCAGCAACAAGTGATCGACAACGCCCAGGCGATGGCCAGCGTGTTCATCAAGCGTGGCTACGATGTGATCTCCGGCGGCACCGACAACCATCTGTTCCTGGTCAGCCTGATCCGTCAGGGCCTGACCGGCAAGGACGCCGACGCCGCGCTGGGCCGCGCGCACATCACGGTGAACAAGAACGCCGTGCCGAACGACCCGCAGTCGCCGTTCGTGACCTCGGGCCTGCGCATCGGCACCCCGGCGGTGACCACGCGCGGCTTCAAGGTCAGCCAGTGCGAAACCCTCGCCGGCTGGATCTGCGACATCCTCGACAACCTCGGCGACGCCGATGTCGAGGCCAATGTCGCCCAGCAGGTCTCGGCCCTGTGCGCAGACTTCCCGGTTTATCGCTGAGTCGGTTTTGGAGTAATGACTATGCAACGCTATTCCGGCTTCGGCCTGTTCAAACACTCGCTCAGCCACCACGAAAACTGGCAGCGCATGTGGCGCACGCCCACCCCGAAAAAAGTCTACGACGTGGTCATCGTCGGCGGCGGCGGGCACGGCCTGGCGACGGCCTACTATC
The DNA here is from genome assembly GCF_017491835.1 of Pseudomonas sp. 67(2021). NCBI lineage: Bacteria > Pseudomonadati > Pseudomonadota > Gammaproteobacteria > Pseudomonadales > Pseudomonadaceae > Pseudomonas > Pseudomonas sp. 67(2021). The sequence continues at coordinate 121,668 of NZ_JAFGYL010000001.1, read as the reverse complement.
TGGCCAAGGAGCACGGCATCACCAATGTCGCCGTGGTCGAGAAAGGCTGGCTCGGCGGCGGTAATACCGCGCGCAACACCACCATCGTGCGTTCCAACTACCTGTGGGACGAGTCGGCGCACCTCTACGAACACGCGATGAAATTGTGGGAAGGCCTGTCGCAGGATCTCAACTACAACGTGATGTTCTCCCAGCGTGGCGTCTACAACCTGTGCCACACCCTGCAGGACATCCGTGATTCCGAGCGTCGGGTCAGTGCCAACCGCCTCAACGGCGTCGACGGCGAATTGCTCGACGCCAAGCAGGTTGCGGACGAGATTCCGTACCTGGACTGCTCGAAAAACACCCGCTACCCGATCATGGGCGCCACCGTGCAGCGTCGCGGCGGCGTCGCCCGTCACGATGCCGTGGCCTGGGGCTTCGCGCGTGCCGCCGATGCCTTGGGCGTGGACTTGATCCAGCAGACCGAAGTGATCGGTTTCCGCAAGGAAAACGGTGTGTGCATCGGCGTCGAAACCAACAAGGGTTTCATCGGCGCCAAGCGCGTCGGCGTGGTCACTGCCGGTAACTCCGGGCACATGGCCAAGCTTGCCGGTTTCCGCCTGCCGATCGAATCCCACCCGCTGCAAGCGCTGGTGTCCGAGCCGATCAAACCGATTATCGACAGCGTGATCATGTCCAACGCCGTACACGGTTACATCAGCCAGTCCGACAAGGGCGACCTGGTGATCGGCGCCGGTATCGACGGCTACAACGGCTACGGCCAGCGTGGTTCGTACCCGGTGATCGAACACACCATCCAGGCCATCGTCGAGATGTTCCCGGTGTTGTCCCGCGTACGTATGAACCGCCAGTGGGGCGGCATCGTCGACACCACTCCGGATGCCTGCCCGATCATTTCCAAGACGCCAGTACCGAACATGTTCTTCAACTGCGGTTGGGGCACCGGTGGCTTCAAGGCCACACCCGGCTCGGGCAACGTGTTTGCCGCGAGTCTGGCCAAGGGTGAAATGCACCCATTGGCTGCACCTTTCTCCATCGACCGTTTCCACAACGGTGCGTTGATCGATGAACACGGCGCTGCTGCGGTTGCCCACTAACAGGAGAAATCCCCATGTTGCATATCTTCTGTCCTCACTGCGGCGAACTGCGCTCTGAAGAGGAATTCCACGCATCCGGTCAGGCGCACATCCCGCGTCCGCTGGATCCGAACGCCTGCACCGATGAAGAGTGGGGCGACTACATGTTCTTTCGCGATAACCCGCGCGGTCTGCACCACGAGTTGTGGGACCACGTTGCCGGTTGCCGCCAGTACTTCAACGTCACTCGCGATACCGTGACCTACGAGATTCTCGAGAGCTACAAGATCGGCGAGAAGCCGCAATTCACCGACAAGGCTGGCACTGCGAAAACAGCCACGACGGCGCTGGGAGAGAAGGTATGAGCCAGACCAATCGCCTGTCCAACGGTGGACGGATCGACCGCAACAAAGTGCTGAGCTTCACCTTCAACGGCCAGACCTACAAAGGCTATGAAGGCGACTCGCTGGCCGCCGCACTGATTGCCAACGGCGTCGATATCATCGGCCGCAGCTTCAAGTATTCGCGCCCTCGCGGCATCTTCGCCGCCGGTTCCGAAGAGCCGAACGCGGTGCTGCAGATCGGTGCCACCGAAGCCACGCAGATTCCCAACGTGCGCGCCACGCAACAGGCGTTGTATCAGGGCCTGGTCGCCACCAGCACCAATGGCTGGCCGAGCGTCAACAACGACATGATGGGGATTCTCGGCAAGGTCGGCGGCAAGCTGATGCCGCCGGGTTTCTACTACAAAACCTTCATGTACCCGCAATCGTTCTGGATGACTTACGAGAAGTACATCCGCAAGGCTGCCGGCCTCGGCCGTTCGCCGACCGAGAACGATCCGGACACCTACGACTACATGAACCAGCACTGCGACGTGCTGATCGTCGGTGCCGGCCCGGCCGGTCTCGCCGCTGCCCTGGCGGCTGCGCGCAGCGGTGCCCGCGTGATTCTGGCCGATGAGCAGGAAGAGTTCGGCGGCAGCCTGCTTGATTCCCGCGAAAGCCTCGACGGCAAACCGGCGATGGAATGGGTCGCCAGCGTCATCGCTGAATTGAAGAACACCCCGGACGTGCTGCTGTTGCCGCGCGCCACGGTCAACGGTTACCACGACCACAACTTCCTGACCATTCACGAACGCCTGACCGATCATCTCGGTGACCGCGCGCCGATCGGTCAGGTGCGTCAGCGCATCCACCGTGTCCGCGCCAAGCGCGTGGTGCTGGCGACCGGTGCCCACGAGCGTCCGCTGGTGTACGGCAACAACGACGTGCCGGGCAACATGCTCGCCGGTGCGGTGTCGACTTACGTGCGTCGTTATGGCGTAGCGCCGGGCAAAAAACTGGTGCTGTCGACCAACAACGATCACGCCTATCGCGTTGCTCTGGATTGGCTCGATGCCAGTCTGCAAGTCGTCGCCATCGCTGACGCCCGCAGCAATCCGCGCGGTGCATTGGTCGAAGAAGCGCGCGCCAAAGGCATTCGCATCCTCACCGGCAGCGCCGTCATCGAGGTGCGTGGCAGCAAGCGAGTGACCGCTGCCCGCGTCGCCGCGATTGACGTAAAGGCCCACGCCGTGACCAGTCCGGGCGAATGGCTCGATTGCGATCTGGTCGCCAGCTCCGGCGGTTACAGCCCGGTGGTTCACCTGGCTTCGCACCTCGGTGGCAAACCGGTCTGGCGTGAAGACATTCTCGGTTTCGTACCGGGCGAAGCACCGCAGAAGCGCGTGTGCGTCGGTGGCGTCAATGGCGTCTACGCGCTCGGCGATTCGCTGGCCGACGGTTTTGAAGGTGGCGTGCGCGCTGCCGCCGAAGCCGGTTTCCAGACTGTCGAAGGCGTGTTGCCGAAAGCCTTGAGCCGTCTCGAAGAGCCGACCCTGGCGCTGTTCCAGGTGCCGCACGAGAAGAACTCGGCGCGAGCACCGAAGCAGTTCGTCGACTTCCAGAACGACGTCACCGCCGGTGGCATCGAACTGGCGACCCGCGAAGGTTTCGAGTCGGTCGAGCACGTCAAACGCTACACCGCGCTGGGCTTCGGCACCGATCAGGGCAAGCTCGGCAACGTCAACGGTCTGGCCATTGCCGCCCGTTCGCTGAACGTGACCATCCCGCAGATGGGCACCACCATGTTCCGCCCGAACTACACGCCGGTGACCTTCGGCGCTGTGGCCGGTCGGCATTGCGGGCACATCTTCGAACCGGTGCGCTACACCGCGCTGCATGCCTGGCACGTGAAGAACGGCGCCGAGTTTGAAGACGTCGGTCAGTGGAAGCGTCCCTGGTACTTCCCGAAAAACGGTGAAGACCTGCACGCGGCGGTCAAGCGCGAATGCAAAGCCGTGCGCGACAGCGTCGGCCTGCTCGATGCTTCGACCCTCGGCAAGATCGACATCCAAGGCCCGGATGCCCGCGAGTTCCTCAACCGCGTGTACACCAACGCCTGGACCAAGCTCGACGTGGGCAAGGCGCGCTACGGTCTGATGTGCAAGGAAGACGGCATGGTCTTCGACGACGGGGTGACCGCGTGTCTGGCCGACAACCATTTCGTCATGACCACCACCACCGGCGGCGCCGCGCGCGTACTGCAGTGGCTGGAGCTGTACCACCAGACCGAATGGCCGGAGCTGAAGGTGTACTTCACGTCGGTTACCGACCACTGGGCGACCATGACCCTGTCCGGGCCGAACAGCCGCAAGCTGCTCAGCGCCGTGACTGACATCGATCTGAGCAACGAAGCGTTCCCGTTCATGACCTGGAAAGAAGGTCTGGTCGGCGATGTGCCGGCGCGGGTGTTCCGTATCTCGTTCACCGGTGAGCTGTCGTACGAAGTCAACGTGCAGGCCGATTATGCGATGGGCGTGCTGGAGAAAATCGTCGAGGCCGGCAAGCAGTACAACCTGACGCCGTACGGCACCGAAACCATGCACGTTTTGCGGGCGGAGAAGGGCTTCATCATCGTCGGCCAGGACACCGACGGCTCGATGACCCCGGACGACCTGAACATGGGCTGGTGTGTCGGTCGCACCAAACCGTTCTCGTGGATCGGCCAGCGCGGCATGAACCGCGAAGATTGCGTGAAAGACCAGCGCAAACAACTGGTGGGCCTCAAGCCGATCGATCCGACCAAATGGCTGCCGGAAGGTGCCCAACTGGTGTTCAACACCAAGCAGGCGATCCCGATGACCATGGTCGGCCACGTCACCTCCAGCTACGCGCACAACTCCCTCGGTTATTCGTTTGCCATGGGTGTGGTCAAGGGCGGTCTCAAGCGCATGGGCGAGCGGGTGTTCGCACCGCTGGCCGATGGCAGCGTGATCGAGGCGGAAATCGTGTCTTCGGTGTTCTTCGATCCGAAGGGTGATCGCCAGAACATCTGACACTGATCGTTCCCACGCTCCGCGTGGGAATGCATCCCGGGACGCTCCGCGTCCCAAGAGCGGACGCAGAGCGTCCATGGCGGCATTCCCACGCAGAGCGTGGGAACGATCAATACAAGAAGGTGCTTTATGACCACAGCCAATGTTTACCAGCAACGCCCGACCACCGGTGCCCGTGCCGAGTCGTCGCTGCACCATGCCGACCTCGCCAGCCTGGTCGGCAAGGGCCGCAAGAACGCCGGCGTGATCGTGCGTGAGAAAAAACTCCTCGGCCACCTGACCATTCGTGGCGATGGCCACGATGCAGCCTTCGCGGCCGGCGTGCACAAAGTGTTGGGCATTGAATTGCCCGGCGCCCTCAGCGTGATCGTCAAAGGCGAAACCAGCCTGCAATGGATGGGCCCGGACGAGTGGCTGCTGATCGTGCCAAGCGGCGAAGAATTCGCCGCCGAGCAGAAACTGCGTGAAGCGCTGGGTGATCTGCACATTGCCATTGTCAACGTCAGCGGCGGCCAGCAGATCCTCGAACTGAGCGGGCCGAACGTGCGTCAGGTGCTGATGAAATCCACCAGCTATGACGTGCACCCGAACAACTTCCCGGTGGGCAAAGCGGTGGGCACGGTGTTCGCCAAATCGCAGCTGATGATTCGTCATACCGCCGAAGACACCTGGGAACTGCTGATCCGGCGCAGTTTCTCGGATTACTGGTGGTTGTGGTTGCAGGATGCTTCGGCCGAGTACGGCCTCAGCGTTCAGGCCTGAAAGATCAAAAGCTACCCCCTCACCCCAGCCCTCTCCCCCAAGGGGGAGAGGGGAAAGGGAGCAGATAGATGATCGTTCCCACGCTCCGCGTGGGAATGCATCCCGGGACGGTCCGCGTCCCAAGAGCGGACGCAGAGCGTCCATGGCGGCATTCCCACGCAGAGCGTAGGAACGATCAGAGGAAAAAATATGAGCCGCGCCCCAGACACATGGATTCTGACCGCCGACTGTCCCAGCGTCCTCGGCACGGTGGACGCGGTCACGCGTTTTCTGTTCGAGCAGGGCTGTTATGTCACCGAGCACCACTCGTTCGATGACCGCCTCTCGGGGCGCTTCTTCATTCGCGTGGAATTCCGTCAGCCCGACGGCTTCGACGAGCAATCCTTCCGCGCCGGGCTGGCCGAGCGCGGACAGGCGTTCGGCATGCTCTTCGAGCTGACCGCGCCCAACTACCGGCCGAAAGTGGTGATCATGGTCTCCAAGGCCGATCACTGCCTCAACGACTTGCTCTATCGCCAGCGCATCGGCCAGTTGTCTATGGACGTCGCGGCGGTAGTGTCCAACCATCCGGATCTCAAGCCGTTGGCCGACTGGCATCAGATTCCCTACTACCATTTCCCTCTCGACCCCAACGACAAACCGGCGCAGGAGCGTCAGGTCTGGCAGGTGATCGAAGAGGCCGGCGCCGAACTGGTGATCCTTGCCCGCTACATGCAGGTGCTGTCGCCGGAGCTGTGTCGCAAGCTCGACGGCAAGGCGATCAACATTCATCACTCCCTGCTGCCGGGCTTCAAGGGCGCCAAGCCGTATCACCAGGCCTACAACAAGGGCGTGAAACTGGTGGGCGCGACGGCGCACTACATCAACAACGATCTCGATGAAGGACCGATCATCGCCCAGGGCGTCGAGGCGGTGGATCACAGTCATTATCCCGAAGACTTGATTGCCAAGGGCCGGGATATCGAAGGCCTGACCTTGGCGCGGGCGGTCGGGTATCACATCGAAAGAAGGGTGTTCCTGAACGCCAACAGAACTGTCGTTCTTTAGCGCAAGCTCCAAGCTCCAAGCCGCAAGAAAAAGCGGTCAGCACACTTCTTGCGGCTTGTAGCTTGCCGCTTGAAGCTCAATCAACTCTCTACCCAACAACAAATATAGAGGTGATGGCATGTCTGGCAATCGTGGTGTGGTGTATCTCGGCGCTGGCAAGGTCGAAGTACAGAAAATCGACTATCCGAAAATGCAGGACCCGCGCGGTCGCAAGATCGAACACGGGGTCATCCTCAAAGTGGTCTCCACCAACATTTGCGGCTCCGACCAGCACATGGTGCGCGGCCGGACCACGGCGCAGACCGGTCTGGTGCTGGGTCACGAAATCACCGGCGAGGTGATCGAAAAGGGCTCCGACGTCGAAAACCTGAAGATCGGCGATCTGGTCTCTGTTCCGTTCAACGTGGCTTGCGGGCGCTGCCGTTCCTGCAAGGAGCAACACACCGGCGTCTGCCTGACCGTCAACCCGGCCCGTGCCGGCGGCGCATACGGTTACGTCGACATGGGCGACTGGACCGGTGGCCAGGCCGAATACGTGCTGGTGCCGTACGCCGACTTCAACCTGCTGAAACTGCCGGATCGCGACAAGGCCATGGAGAAAATCCGCGACCTGACCTGCCTCTCCGACATCCTCCCGACCGGTTACCACGGCGCCGTCACTGCCGGCGTTGGCCCGGGCAGCTCCGTGTACATCGCCGGCGCCGGTCCGGTCGGTCTGGCCGCTGCCGCTTCCGCACGTTTGCTCGGTGCGGCGGTGGTGATCGTCGGCGACGTCAACACCATCCGCCTGGCCCACGCCAAGGCACAGGGTTTTGAGGTCGTCGACCTGTCCAAAGACACCCCGCTGCACGAACAGATCGCCGCGCTGCTGGGCGAGCCGGAAGTAGATTGCGCGGTGGACTGCGTCGGTTTCGAAGCACGCGGCCACGGCCACGACGGCGTCAAGGCCGAAGCCCCGGCCACGGTGCTCAACTCACTGATGGGCGTGGTGCGCGTTGCCGGCAAGATCGGTATCCCGGGCCTGTACGTCACCGAAGATCCGGGCGCCGTCGACGCCGCGGCGAAAATGGGCAGCCTGAGCATCCGCTTCGGCCTGGGCTGGGCCAAATCCCACAGCTTCCACACTGGGCAGACTCCAGTGATGAAGTACAACCGCCAGTTGATGCAGGCGATCATGTGGGACCGCATCAACATTGCCGAAGTGGTCGGCGTGCAAGTGATCAGCCTCGATCAGGCGCCGGAAGGTTACGGCGAGTTCGATGCGGGTGTGCCGAAGAAGTTTGTGATTGATCCGCATAAGTTGTTCAGTGCGGCGTAAGTTCTACCCATGTAAAAAGGGCAGCCGATCGGGCTGCCCTTTTTCGTTCTGTGTTCGACCAGTTATTTAAAGGCGCATTTGCGGGCGTCACCATCCTTGGTTGCACACTCATCACCGGTCCAATTGCTACCGGTGGCTTGAACCGGAGTGTCGTTTCTGTAGCCAGCCGAGACGCCAAGGTCTGCCTCACCTTCGTATCGGCAGATGACAACTGAATTGGCAGTGTCTTTATCTTTAAGTCGGGCAGAAGTGAAGGTGACATCTTCGGCGCCTTGCGCATGAGTCACTGATATCGTTGGGCAGGTTGCAGCATAGGCAGTACTCATCATGGTCAGACCAAGCAGGGTGCCAGTGACAATTTTCAACTTCATCTTTTCGTACTCCGTTACGTAATTGGAGTGGAGATATTCACTTGCATCGTTATGACTGCCAACTGTCAGATCTGACAGTTGGTTAGTTCCAATCGAAATAAATAGTCGGGTTTTCAGTGTGAAGTCGAATAGTGAAGTGGCTATTCAACGATTGAACAATTCATTTTGGTGAGTGCGTAGAGAAGGGGATGCGCCGCGAGGAACATGCCGCCCAATACCCGGTCAAACCGGCAGTTTCGTCGCCGTTGTCCGGTGGCAGCTTTTTCCCAAGAGGATGTCTGAATGAAGATTTCACGCGGTTTTGCCCTGGCATCGCTCCTGACTCTGGCCGCCGGGCCGGTGTTTGCCGGTTTCAGTTTGAACGACGTGGCCGGTGCGGTAGCGGGGATGCAGGGTGGTGACAAGGCGGCCGCTGCGGCGCCGACCTCGGAGACCGCTGGTTTGTTGAGTGCGCTGAGTGCGCTGGACGTCACGCCGGAGCAGGCCGTTGGCGGTACCAGTGCGATGCTCGGGCTGGCGAAGAATCAGTTGAGCAGCACCGACTACTCGCAACTGGCCAAGGAAGTGCCGGGCATCGACAAGCTGTCCGGTGGCAGCGGCAATCTGGCGGCGCTCGGGGCGTTGCTCGGTTCGTCCGGCAAGTCCGCTGGCCTTGAGAATGCGCTGGGTAATGTCAAAGACAGCAACGACCTCAACAACGCGTTCAGCGCGCTGGGCATGGACAGCGGCATGATCGGCCAGTTTGCCCCGGTGTTGCTGCAATACCTCGGTCAGCAGGGCGTCGGCGGTTCGCTGTTGAGCAGCCTGGGCAGCATCTGGGGTGTCGGCACCGGCACTTGAGTCAGCCGCGCTCGTTGCGCAGTTCGGCGATGCGCTGATCCTTTTCGATCCAGAGCTGGTTGACCCAGTTCTGGACGTGTTGGCGAAAGGCCGGATCTTTCTCGTAATCGCCCTGCCACAGCGCCGGGTCGAGTTCGCGGGTCCTGATGTCGATGATCACTCGCGGCACGTTGCCGCTGATCAGGTCCCAGAAGCCCGGGATTTTTTCCTGCGGATACACCACCGTCACATCGAGCATCGCATCGAGTTGTTCACCCATCGCCGCCAGCACGAACGCCACGCCGCCGGCTTTGGGTTTGAGCAAGTGGTTGAACGGTGATTCCTGCTGGGTGCTTTTCGCCAGGGTGTAGCGCGTGCCTTCCAGATAATTCACCACCGTTACCGGCTGGCGCTTGAACAGCTCGCACGCCGCTTTGGTGATTTCCAGATCCTTGCCCGCCAGCTCGGGGTTCTTTGCCAGAAAGGCTTTGGTGTAGCGCTTCATGAACGGGTAATCCAGCGCCCACCACGCCAAGCCCAGGAACGGCACCCAGATCAGCTCTTTTTTCAGAAAGAATTTGAAGAACGGCGTGCGCCGGTTGAGGGTCTGGATCAGTGCCGGAATATCGACCCACGATTGATGGTTGCTGACCACCAGATAGGACGTGTCGCGGCGCAGATCGTCGCCGCCGCGAATGTCCCATTGCGTGGGTATGCACAGCTGGAAGATCAGCTTGTCGATCTCGGCCCAGGTCTCGGCAATCCACATCACCGTCCCTGATGCGTAATCCCGCCAGCGCCCGGGTGCGACAAGTTTGAGCAGGGCAAACACCATCAATGGCCCGATCAGGATCAGGGTATTGAGCAACAGCAGCAGGGTGACGAAACAGCCGGTGAGCAGGCGGCGCATAAGCAACTCTATGAAGTGGCAGGGGCGAGCCATGATAAGCAGCTTCGCGCAGCAGGCCAAATCGGCGCTGACGAATGTTTCTCTTCAGTCCCGTTAACCTGATCGTTCCCACGCTCTGCGTGGTAACGCCGCCCGGGACGCTCCGCGTTCCCTGTGACGCAGAGCGTCACTGGATGCATTCCCACGCAGAGCGTGGGAACGATCAACCGCGCGACGGTCTAAAATCCCGTTGCCCAACCTCCCAAGGAAACCCCTTACGTGAAATCCCTCCTTGCTCTGTTTGCCCTCGTTGCGCTGCCGGTCATGGCCGCCGAGCCGACGCTGTACGGTCGCTACGAATACATCGCGCTGCCGGAAATCGGTGGCGAAGTGCTCAAGGCCAAGATGGACACCGGCGCGCTGACCGCCTCGCTGTCGGCCAAGGACATCGAGACCTTCACCCGTGATGGCGAAGACTGGGTACGTTTCCGCCTCGCCACCAAGGACGCCAGCAACAAGGTGTTCGAGCATAAGGTCGCGCGGATCAGCAAGATCAAAAGCCGTTCCGACGAGGACGATGAAGAGCGCGACAGCAGCGATGTCGCCAAGCGTCCGGTGGTCGATCTGGAACTGTGCCTGGGCAACGTCAAGCGCACCGTCGAGGTCAACCTGACCGACCGCAGCCACTTCAACTATCCGCTGCTGATCGGCGCCAAGGCCTTGCGCGAGTTCGGCGCGGCGGTCAATCCGGCGCGGCGTTACACCGCCGACAAGCCTGACTGCTAAGTGGTCTGATTGACGTAACCCCGGGCTTGGGGCACCGTTCGCGCACTCACTGCCACGGGCTCGGACGCCATGCCGCACATCCTGATTGTCGAAGACGAAGCGGCGATTGCCGACACATTGATTTTTGCCTTGCAGGGCGAGGGGTTCAGCACCACGTGGCTGAACCTCGGCGCGGCGGCGCTGGAGCATCAGCGACAAACCCCGGCCGACCTGATCATTCTCGATATCGGTCTGCCGGACATCAGTGGCTTCGAAACCTGCAAACAATTGCGGCGCTTCACGGAAGTGCCGGTGCTGTTTCTCAGCGCCCGCGACGCCGAGATCGATCGCGTGGTGGGCCTGGAGATCGGTGCCGACGATTACGTGGTCAAGCCGTTCAGCCCGCGTGAAGTGGCGGCGCGGGTCAAAGCCATCCTCAAGCGCATGGCGCCGCGCGCAACCCTGGAAGCAGGCTCAACGCTGTTTCGCATCGATGCCGAACGCGTACAGATCAGCTATCGCGGCCAGCCGCTGAGCCTGACCCGCCATGAATTCCGCTTGTTGCAATGCCTGCTCGAACAACCTGAGCGGGTGTTCAGCCGCGAGCAATTGCTCGATGCGCTGGGCGTAGCGGCAGACGCCGGTTACGAGCGCAGCATCGACAGTCACATCAAAAGCCTGCGCGCCAAGTTGCGCCTGGTGCGCGCCGAGGCCGAGCCGATCCAGACCCATCGCGGCCTCGGTTACAGCTATAGCCCGGGGCACAGCTGATGTCGCTGGGGCTGCGGATTTTTCTGGTATACGTGCTGTTTGTCGGCCTGACAGGTTATTTCGTCCTCAACACGGTGATGGAAGAAATTCGCCCCGGCGTGCGTCAGTCCACCGAAGAGACGCTGGTGGACACCGCCAACCTGATGGCTGAAATCCTGCGCGACGATTTCAAGGCCGGCACCCTCAGCGAGAACCGCTGGCCGCAATTGCTCCGCGCCTATGGCGAGCGGCAGCCGCAAGCGACCATCTGGGGCTTGCCGAAAAATCAGGTCAACCACCGCATCTATGTCACCGATGCCAAGGGCATCGTCGTGCTCGACTCCAGCGGCGTCGCGGTCGGCCAGGATTATTCGCGCTGGAACGACGTCTACCTGACCCTGCGCGGCGAGTACGGCGCGCGCTCCAGCCGCAGTGATCCTGACGATCCGAGCTCTTCAGTGATGCACGTCGGCGCGCCGATTCGCGACAATGGCAAGATCATCGGCGTGGTCACCGTGGCCAAGCCCAACAGTTCGCTGCAGCCCTACGTCGATCGCACCGAGCGGCGCTTGCTGTTTTACGGCGCCGGACTGATCGGCCTCGGCCTGCTCTTCGGTGCCTTGCTCTCATGGTGGCTCAGCCGCGCGCTGCACCGTTTGACCGGTTATGCCCAGGCGGTGAGCGAAGGCCGGCGCGTGGAAGTGCCGCACTATCGCGGCGGCGAACTGGAGCAACTGGCCACAGCGGTCGAGCAGATGCGCACGCAGCTCGAAGGCAAGGCCTACGTCGAGCGCTACGTGCACACCCTGACCCATGAATTGAAAAGTCCGCTGGCGGCGATCCGGGGCTCAGCGGAGCTGTTGCAAAGCGAGATGCCGCCCGTCCAGCGTTTGCGCTTTGTCAGCAACATCGACAGCGAAAGCGCGCGGATGCAGCAGTTGATCGAGCGCCTGCTTAATCTGGCGCAGGTGGAACAGCGCCAAGGGTTGGAAGAAAGGGTGGCAGTGCCGCTGGCGCTGTTGGTCGCAGAACTGCTCAAGGCGCAGGCCGCGCGGATCGAGGGCAGACAACTGCGTATCGAGCAAGCGATCGGCGAGGATCTGCTGTTGATTGGCGAGCCGTTTCTGCTGCGCCAGGCGTTGGGCAATCTGCTGGAAAACGCACTCGATTTCACCCCGACGTCGGGGCTGTTGCGCTTGAGCGCCGAGCGGGTTGGCGAGCAGATCGAGTTCCGCCTGTTCAACCAGACCACGCCGATTCCCGATTACGCCTTGCCGCGTTTGACCGAACGCTTCTACTCGTTGCCGCGCCCGGACAGCGGACGCAAGAGCACCGGGCTGGGGCTGAACTTCGTTGAGGAAGTGGTCAAGTTGCATGGCGGGGTGATGCGCATTGGCAATGTCGAGGGCGGGGTTGAGGTAGTATTGCGCTTGCCGTGAGACCCCGTTGCTGCCTTCGCGAGCAGGCTCGCTCCCACAGGGAATGCATTCTCCACACAATCTCCATATTTCCCCCCACACTGCCACCACACCGCATCAGCAGACTCCTCCCATCCAAACAGGGAGAGTCCCATGAACAAGAATCTGACCATCAAACTCGGCGCGATCGCCTTGCTGATCCTGCTGTTGCTGATCCCCTTGCTGATGATCGACGGCATCATCGATGAGCGTCAGCAACTGCGCGACGGTGTGCTCGAAGACATCGCGCGCAGCTCCAGTTACAGCCAGCAACTGACCGGGCCGGTGATGGTGGTGCCGTATCGCAAGGTGGTGCGCACTTGGAAAACCAACGAGAAAACCAACAAGCGCTACGAAGAAGTCAGCGAAGCGCGCGGGCGTCTGTACTTTCTGCCGGAGCGTTTCGAACTCGACGGCCAGGTGCAGACCGAGCTGCGCAAACGCGGCATTTACGAGGCGCGACTGTTTCACGCCGATAACCGTATCGACGGGCATTTTTCCCTGCCGGCGCAGTTGGGCATCAAGGAAAATTTTGCCGATTACCAATTCGACGCGCCGTTCCTTGTCGTCGGTATCAGCGATATTCGCGGTATCGAAAACGCGCTGAAACTCGAGCTCGGCGGCCAGCAACTGGATTTCGTGCCCGGCAGCGAAGTGGCCTGGATCGGTGAGGGCGTACACGTGACCCTGCCGGCGCTCGACGCCAGCAAAGCCACGCAACTGACCTTCGGTTTCGACCTGCGCCTGCAAGGCACCGGCTCGCTGCGTGTGGTGCCGGTGGGCAAGACCAGCAGTGTCAGCCTCGCCGCCAACTGGCCGCACCCCAGCTTCGTCGGCAACTTCCTGCCGGCCAAGCGCGAGATCAACGATCAGGGTTTCAGCGCCGACTGGCAGACCTCGTTTTTCTCCACCAACCTGCAAGAGGCGATGGAGCGCTGCGTCGCTGGCGACTGTGATGCACTCAACGGCCGCAGCTTCGGCGTGAGCTTCATCGACCCGGTGGATCAGTACCTGAAGAGCGATCGGGCGATCAAATATGCGCTGCTGTTCATCGTCCTGACATTCGCCGGTTTCTTCCTCTTCGAAGTGCTGAAAAGCCTGGCGGTGCACCCGGTGCAATATGCCCTGGTCGGTGTTGCGCTGGCGTTCTTTTACCTGCTGCTGCTGTCGCTGTCGGAACACATCGGTTTTGCGCTGGCGTATCTGTTGTCGGCGAGTGGCTGCGTGTTGCTGATCGGCTTCTATGTCAGCCACGTCCTGCGCAGCGCGCGGCATGGCTTGAGTTTCTCGGCCGGGCTGGCGGCGCTGTATGGCCTGCTGTACGGATTGCTCAGCGCCGAGGATTACGCGCTGTTGATGGGCTCGCTGATGCTATTCGGTCTGCTCGGCGTGTTCATGGTGCTGACGCGCAAACTGGACTGGTACGGGATTGGTTTGAAGTCCGCCAAGCCGCTGGAGTTTGATGTGGAGGCGATGCAATGAGCGGGTGGCTTGGGTTACGCGAGGAACAGCGGGAAGCGGAGGTTTTGGTGACGCTGCTTATTGCGTCACTACCTCCGAAACCGAGTTGGTGCATTCGCGAGCAAGCTCGCTCCCACATTGGAATGTGGTCAGCTGTGGGAGCGAGCCTGCTCGCGAAGAGGCCGGAACAGGCAGCGCAGCTTTAGGGCTTGGGCATCGTCGCCACCATGGACGGTCGCTGACTCACCTCGAAATACCAGTTGGCCAGTTGCGGATTGGCTGCACGCCAGTCCATGTCCGGGAAGCGCAGATCCAGATAGCCCAGCGCGCAGGCCACGCTGATCGCCGCGACATCGAAGTGGCTGGTCAGCTCGGCAATCGCTTCGCTCTCCAGCACGGCGAGGGCGCGGCGGATCTTGTCGCGCTGAGCGTCCAGCCATTCATCCCAGTGTTTTTCCACCGGGCGCAGGACGGTTTCATAACGCACCATCACCGAGGCATCCATGATCCCGTCAGCCATCGACGCCAGGGTCAGGCGCCGCCAGCGCGCCGCACCTTCACGGGGGATCAGCGGATTGCCGACGTGCTGCTGGTCGAGGTACTCAAGGATGACGCGGCTGTCATGGATGACATTGCCATCGGCCAGGCGCAGGGCGGGGATCTTGCTCAGCGGGTTGTCGGCGATCAGCGCCGGGTCCGGGCTGACCGGGCTGAGCACGCAGTCCTGCAGCGCGACACGATCCTGCTGACCGGTTTCGTGCAGCAGCACCATGACCTTGCGGACAAAGGGCGACAGGGTGTTGTGGTACAGGGTCATGCTGGGGGCGGACATGGCAAGGTCTCGATCAGGACAATGATTGGGCAGCATAGCCTGCTCGCGTCCGGCGCAGAACCCATGTGGGAGCGAGCCTGCTCGCGAAGGCGTCGTGACAGTCGACTTTGATGTTGAGGGTCCGGGCGCTTTCGCGAGCAGGCTCGCTCCCCCAAGGGATTCTCAGCTTCGCGGCAGAAAACCTCTTATCGCCAGAAATGCCGGCACACCAAGCCCGACCCAGCTCAACGCATCCCAGATTCCATCCCCCAGCAACGCCGCAAACAGCCCCGCCGCACTGAGCAGGGCGATCACGATCGGTGTGCTGAAAACCTTCCAGAAACTCGACTGACGCGGCTTCATGCCGAGGCCTCCGCCGGTTCCAGAACAGGCTTGGCCGCCTTGCGCCGCACTACCCAAAGATAAACGCCACTGGCCAACACAATGATTGTCAGCACATCCAGGGTTGCCCAGAGAATCTTCATCGGCATGCCGCCGTAGTCACCAAAGTGCAGCGGCTGCGACATGCCCATGGCGTCCATGTACCACGGCCGTTCGGCCACGGCGGTGACTTGCAGTGTTGTGGCGTCGATCAGCACCGGCGTCAGCAGGTGCGACGTCAGGTGCGTGCCGCCCTTCATGAACACCGAATAATGGTGCTCGCTGGAAAAGCGCGTGCCGGGGAAGGCGATGAAATCCGGCTTCATCCCCGGTGCGACTTCCTCGGCGATGTCGAGCAGCCGCGTAGCCGGCGCCAGTTGGGTCAGCGGCGGCGCATCGCGATACGGCGCTATCAGCGTGGTCAACGCGTCGTTGCGCCAGGCGGCGATGAGCAGGTCGGCGCAGGCACTGATCACCCCGGTCACGCCCACCACCAGGCACCAGGTCAGGGTCACGACGCCAATCAGGTTGTGCAGATCGAGCCAGCGCAGGCGGGTGGATTTGTCCTGGCGCACGGTGCCGAACTTCAAGCGGCGCATGAACGGCAGGTATAGCACCGTGCCGGAGACGATCGCCACAACAAACAGCAGCCCCATGAACGCCAGCAGCAGCTTGCCCGGCAGCCCGGCGAACATGTCGACGTGCAGACGCAGGATGAACAGCATCAAACCACCGTTGGCCGAAGGGGTTTCCAGCGCTTCGCCAGTACGCGCATCGAGCATGAAGGTGTGCGAAGAGTTCGGCTCGGTGTCGGCCGTCCTGGCCATGATCGCGAACGCCGCGTTCGGCTCTTCGTCGTCATAACCGAAGTACTGCATGACTTCGCCCGGGCGATGCTTCTGCGCCGCCTCGACCAGTTGCTGCAGGTTGAGTTGCGGCGTGTCGGCCGGCATCTCGCGCAGCTCCGGGGCGTTGCCCAGCGCGTGATCGATCTCGTGGCTGAAAATCAGCGGCAGACCGGTCAGCGCCAGCATCAGCAGAAACACCGTGCAGATCAGGCTGGTCCAGGTGTGGATAAACGACCAGCGGCGGATGGTTTTACTTTTCATTGCATGACCTTCAAAAACACCGAAGCCGCCCGGTTCGGACGGCTTGGTAACAGGGCCTGTTTCAGCTCACTGGCTTACCACTTGTAAGTGGCGCTGGCGACGACACTGCGCTGGTCGCCGTAGTAGCAATAGAAGCTGTCGCAGGTGGAAATGTAGTCCTTGTCGAACAGGTTGGTCGCGTTCACCGCCAGCGATGCACCTTTGAGACTGTTGTCCAGACGGCCCAGATCATAATGCACGCTGGCGTCGAACACGGTATAGGCATCGGCCTTGCCCAGCCAGGTGTTGGCCTTGTCGCCGTAGGTGTTGCCGGTGTAGCGCACGCCGGCGCCAATGCCGAAACCGTCGAGCACGCCGGCGTGCCAGGTGTAGTCGGTCCACAGCGAGGCTTGTTGGTTGGGCATCAGTTGCAGGCGGTTGCCCTTGTCGACGCCTTTCTGCACTTCGGATTTGGCCAGGGTGTAGGCGGCGATGACTTTGAGGTTGTCGGTCACATCCGACACCGCTTCGAGCTCCAGGCCTTTGACCTTCACTTCGCCAGTCTGGCTGGTCACCGAGACGTTGTTGACGAAGGTGTTCACCGCGACGTTCTTTTGGGTCAGGTCATACACGGCGGCGGTCAGCAGGGTCTTGCTGCCCGGAGGCTGGTATTTGATGCCCAGTTCCCACTGCTTGCCTTCGGTTGGCTTGAGCGAGCCGGTCGAGGTGGCATCGGCGCCCGTCGTCGGCTGGAACGACTCGGCGTAGGACAGGTACGGCACGAAACCGTTATCGAAGACGTAGCTGAGCGCCGCGTTGCCGCTGAATTTCTTGTCACGCTGAGTGTTGGTGGCGTCGCTCTGGTTGATGAATTGGGTGCTGGTGTGCACCCAGTCTTCACGGCCGCCGAGGGTCAGGCGCCACTGGTCGAGAGCCATTTGGTCCTGCACGTAGAGACCGGTCTGGTAGGTCTTCTGGTTGTAGTCGTAAAACGCCGTGGAGCGCGCCGGACGTACGATCGGCTGGCCGTAGATCGGGTTGATGACGTTGGTTTGCAGACCATCGCCAAAGATCGAGGTGTAGTTGGTGTTGCTGCGCTGGTGATCCAGACCCAGCAGCAAGGTGTGGCGAATGTCGCCCGTGGCAAAGTCGGCCTGGAAGTTGTTGTCCACGGCAAACTGGCTGATGTCTTCGTCGACGCTGGTGCTGGTGCGGCCGACGTTGCCTTCTGCATCCACGGTGGTGAACGGGTAGGAACCGGGTGTCAGCGACTGGAACGACAGGTCCGACTTGGTGTAGCGCAAGTTCTGTTTGAACTGCCAGACATCGTTCAATCGATGTTCGAAGGCATAACCCAGCGCGTAGTAGGTGCGGTCGTAGTATTCCCAATCCGGATCGCCGAGATTCTTGTGATGGGAAATATCACCGAGCGGCGATTTGATTTTGGTGCCCTGAATGGGCAGAAACTGGCTGGTGATGCCGGTGTCGTCGCGGGTGAACTGGCTCAGCAGAGTGAGTTTGGTGTCGTCATCGATGTTCCAGGTCAGGCTCGGCGCGATGTTGTAGCGCTTGTTGTCGACGTGGTCGACCTGGGTGCCGCTGTCGCGCACCACGCCGCTGAGGCCATAGAGAAACTGCCCGGCGTCATCGATCTTACCGGTGCTGGCGAAGTTGATCTGGCGGTGATTGTCGCTGCCGTATTGCAACTGGATTTCGCTGCTGGCTTCAGCGCTCGGGCGGCGGCTGACCATGTCGAGCAAACCGCCCGGCGGGGTCTGGCCGTACACCGACGAGGCCGGACCGCGGAGCAGGGCGAGGCGGTCGAGGTTCCAGGTTTCCTGTTTCGGGTTGGCGTACACGCCTTTGGGCAGCGGCAGGCCATCGAGGAACTGGGTCGGTTCGAAACCGCGCACGCGCAGCCAGTCGGCGCGGGTGTCGCTGCCGTAGCTGCTGGCGGTGATGCCCGGCATGTAGCGCACCGCGTCATCGAGGCTGTGCACGCTGCGGTCGTCCATTTGCTGACGGGTTGCCACCGAAATCGAACGCGGTGCTTCGACCAGCGCGGTGTCGGTCTTGGTGCCGGCGGCGGTGCGAGTCGCGGTGTAGCCTTCGACCGGGCCCCAGGCGCTTTCGAAGTTTTCCACGCCGATGACCGAAGTTTCCGGCAGGGCCAGCGTGCCTTCCGGCACGGCCACCAGGGTGTAAGTGCCGGCGCTGCTCTGTTCCAGCTGCAGACCGGTGCCGCGCAAAGCCGCGCGCAGGGCACCGGCGGCGTCGTACTGGCCGTTGACCGGCGCCGAGGTTTTGCCGGCGGCCAGCGCAGGATTGAGCGACAGGGCGAGGCCGCCCTGGCTGGCGATCTGGTTCAGGGTGGTCGACAGCGGCGCCGCCGGCAGGTTGTAGGCGCGCACGCTGGACGCTTGCTCAGCGGCGAGCAACGGACTGCTGATCAGCGGCGTGCCGAAAGCGATGGCAAAAGCCAGCAGACTGGGGCGCAACAAGGTGTCTGGCGAACGGGACATACGGCGGCTCCTGAATGGAAATATTTCTCAATTGCCTGTGTGCCGGACGAGATTGGAAAAGTGATAGGGCTGGGTGGAAATTCTTTTTTTGTTGGAAATGGTTGTGCGGCTGATGGCGCCTTCGCGAGCAGGCTCGCTCCCACATTGATCGTTCCCATGCTCCGCGTGGGAATGCCTCATTGGACGCTCTGCGTCCGCTTCGGCAGGGACGCAGAGCGTCCCGGGCTGCATTCCCACGCAGAGCGTGGGAACGATCATGTCAAGGGGCGGAGGGCTGCGCCTTCGCCACGGTGACCCAATACGGCGTATGCCGCTCGATCTGCACCGGCAGAGTCGGCAGCAATGCACTCAGTGCCTTGTCGGTGTCATGCAACGGAAAACTGCCGGTAATGCGCAGATCGGCCACTTCCGGCGCCACGCCCAGATGCCCGCGACGATAGCGCCCCAACTCGTGCACCAGATCGCCCAGCCGGGCGTTGTCCACCACCAGCATGCCGCGCGTCCAGGCATCGGCGCCGGGGGCGAGGGCGGCAATCGAGCCCAGCCCGTCACTGCGCAACAGCACCTGCTGGCCTTCGCGCAGAACCAGTTCTTGCGGGTTGGCCTGGGCATGGGCCGCGACCGCCGACTGCAACACGCTCAGGCGTGTGCCATCGTCCTCGCGCTTGACCAGAAACCGCGTGCCCAGCGCGCGCATGCTGCCTTCGCGGGTTTCGACGATAAACGGCCGCGCGTCGCCATGCCCGGTCTCGACGAGAATTTCGCCTTCCTGCAACACGATCAAGCGGCGCTCGTCATCGAAGCGTACGTCGACCGCGCTGTGGGTATTGAGGTTGAGCAGAGTGCCGTCGGACAGGCGCACGGTGCGCTGTTCACCGGTGGCGGTGCGCTGATCGGCGAGCCAGTAATCCAGCGGCAGGTAGCGCTCACTGACAAACAGCCCGAGCCCGATGATCACCACGACACTGGCCAGCCCGCTGCCGAGTTTGCGCACGCGCCGGCGAATGCCTTCGCGCGATTGCAGCAACGCGCTTCGGGCCGGGCCCTTGGCGACGCTGAAGCGCTGATCGAGCATGCCCAACTGACGCCAGGCACGGGCATGTTCTTCATGGGCGGCATGCCATTTAGCGAATTCTTCACGCTCCAGCGCGGTGCTCGAATCGAGGGTCAATTGCCAGGCAATCGCCGCGTCCAGCACATGCGCCGGCACCGGGCGCGAACTGGCCGCCGTCATGTCGGCTCACCGTACAGGGCGATGTAGCACTGGCGCAGGCCTTGGGCCAGATACTGCCGCACGCGCGGTACCGAGACACCGAGTTTGTCTGCGATTTCGGCGTGGCTGAGGCCGTCGAGGCGGTTATACAGGAAGGCCGCGCGGGCCTTGGTCGACAACTTGCCGAGCAGGCGATCGATGGCTTTGAGGTCGTCGAGGATCATTTGCTGTTCTTCCACCGAAGGCTGCTCGTCTTCGGGGATCAGCATCAGTTCGGTGAGGTAGGCCTGTTCCAGCGCGGCGCGGCGGAAATAGTCGAACAACAGGCCTTTGGCGATCGCCACCAGAAACGCCCGAGGTTCGCGCGGCGTAAGCAGTTCGTCGCGGTTGAGCAAGCGCACGAAGGTGTCCTGGCTCAGGTCTTCGGCACGCTGCGGACACGCCACATTGCGCCGCAACCACGCCAGCAGCCAACCGCGATGGTCGCGATACATCGCACCGACGAGCTCACTGTGGGGGTTGGGCACTGACGACACCGGACATCACCGATTGGGAAATGTTAACTAACGAGAATAGTTCGCGATTCTGGCAGAGGTGGGAATGGTTAGCAATTGGCCACTGGTCAGGTGATAGGGCTGCATGCCTCTGTAGGAGCTGCCCAAGGCTGCGATCTTTTGATCTTGCTGTTTATAAAATCAAAAGATCGCAGCCTGCGGCAGCTCCTACAGGGGTAGCGCTAGAAAGAGTGAGTTTGCTGCCGCCGCTTCCACTGGCTCAACCGCTGCTGCAACTGCAACGGACTGTAAATCTGCTGCGCCCGCGCGCGGCTGAACAGAATCAATGCCAACTCCGCCGTGGCCAGTGCATCGGCACTCGCGTTATGCCGCTCGAACACTTCAAGCCGGAACCATTCGATCCACTCATCCAGCCCGGCCTCGCGAATCTGCGCCTGCGGACACAGAAACGGCGCGATATCCGCCACATCCAGAAACACATGTTGCAGCTTGTGCCCCAAGTGCTCCTTCACTGCGCGCCCGAGCATGTGCTGATCGAACGGCGCATGAAACGCCAGCACCGGGCTGTCGCCGATGAATTCCAGCAACTCCAGCAACGCTTGCGCCGGGTCGCTGCCTGCGGCAATCGCATTCGGCCCCAAGCCATGAATCAGTACGCTGGGGCTGAGCTTCAGTTCGCGACATTGCAGTGTGCGCTCGAACTGTTGGCTGAAATCGATCGCGCCGTCCTCGATCACTACCGCGCCGATCGACAGGACCCGATCCTTGCTCATATTCAGGCCGGTGGTTTCCAGGTCCAGCACCACCCAGCGCTGCTCGCGCAGGCTGCATTCGCTCAGCTCGGCAAGCGCCGGCAGCTTTGCCAGCCGCTGCTGCAAGTCCGCCGACACCACGGGGCTGGCCGGGCGTAGCCAGGAGAACAGGCTCATAGCTGATACCGCAAGGTCAGGCTGCTTTGCAGGCGCTGCGCCTGGCGCAGGGATTCGCGCAGGATACGTCGGTCGAGATGATTGAGGCTGTCGGGATCGACGCGGTTGGAGTACGGCTGATTTTCCCGGGTTTGCAACTGATGCTGCTGCATCCGCGTTTGTTGAATGAAGTGATAGGCCTCTTCATACGCCGCGCCGTCGAGCGGCTCGATGACCTCTTTATCGACCAGTTGGCGAAAGCGTTCGAGGGTGTTGTTGGCGTCAATGCCATTGGCCAGCGCCAGCAGACGGGCGCCGTCCACGAACGGCGTCAGGCCCTGGATCTTCAGATCCAGCGTAGCTTTCTCGCCGTTCTTGCGGGCCAGCACGAATTCACGGAAGCGCCCAACGGGAGGGCGATTGCGCAGCGCGTTCTCGGCCAGCATGCGCTGGAACAAACGGTTGTCAGCGACTTGATCGAGGATGCCCCGGCGCAATTGCTCGCAGCCTTGCTCATCGCCCCAGACCACGCGCAGGTCGAAATAAATGCTCGAGCCCAGCAGGTTCTCCGGCGTGGCTTCGCGGATGAACGCCGCGAAGCGCCGCGCCCATTCGGCCCGCGACAGACACAGCTCGGGATTGCCGGCCATGATGTTGCCCTTGCACAGAGTGAAACCGCACTGCGCCAGGCTCTGGTTGATCTGCTGGGCAATCGGCAGCAGCTTGCCGCGAATCTCTGCCGCGTGCGCGGCATCGCGGGCATCGAACAGGATGCCGTTGTCCTGATCGGTGTGCAGCGTCTGCTCGCGCCGGCCCTCGCTGCCGAAACACAGCCAACTGAACGGCACACCCGGGTCGCCCTTTTCCGCGAGGGTCAGTTCGATGACCCGGCACACCGTGTGATCGTTGAGCAGGGTGATGATGTGGGTGATTTGCGTCGACGACGCGCCGTGGGCGAGCATGCGCTCGACCAGTTGGCCGATCTCGCCGCGCAAGGTCACCAGTTGTTCGACCCGTTGCGCGCTGCGGATGGTCCGGGCCAGGTGCACCAGATCGACCCGTTGCAGGGAGAACAGGTCACGCTCGGACACCACGCCGCACAAGCGCTGATCCTTGACCAGGCAGACGTGAGCAATGTGCCGCTCGGTCATGGCGATCGCCGCATCGAAGGCACTGTGATCCGGCGACAGATAAAACGGTGAACGAGTCATGTGCTGTTCGATGGCGTCGCTGAAATCGCCGACACCTTCGGCGACCACATGGCGCAAATCGCGCAGGGTGAAAATCCCCAGCGGCGCCTTGTGCTCATCCACTGCGACGATGCTGCCGACCTGTTGCTCGTGCATCAGCTTCACCGCTTCACGCAGTGGCGTCTCGGCGCTGCAGGTCACCGGATGGCGCATCGCAAGTTCACCGAGACGGGTGTTCAGCGAGTATTGAGTGCCGAGAGTCTCCACGGCTTTTTGCTGGACTTGCTGGTTGACCTGATCGAGCAGGCTGCTCACCCCACGCAAGGCGAAGTCGCGGAAGGCGCTGGAGAGGGCGAACAGTTTGATGAACGCCAGTTTGTTCAGTTGCAGGCAGAAGGTGTCTTCGCCCGCCAGATGTTCGGTGCGCGTGGCGCGTTCACCGAGCAGCGCGGCCAGCGGAAAGCATTCGCCGGTGGTGATTTCGAACGTGGTCTCGGTGCCGGGCTTGGTGATGTGCTGGCGTTCGCCGACCACCCGACCCTGTTTGACGATATGAAAGTGTTCCACCGGGCCGTCGGCCGGTTTGATGATGCTCTCGCCCTGGGCGAAAAAACGCAGCTGACATTGCTCCACCAGATAGGCGAGGTGGGCGTGTTCCATCTGATTGAAGGGCGGGAAGCGCTGGAGGAATTGCAGGGTGCCCTGAATGTTCTGCAACACCGCGGTTTTCCCTGCCTGGGTGAAGGCGTCCGCTTTGCTCATAACCATTACCGCAGTCTTTTTCGAATTGTTGTTGTCGGATCGTTGCGACCATGGTCGACCCCGGCGGGCAGGGTGCCCATTGGACGTAAGTCTAGGTTTTGCCACCATTGGCCGATTTTCGGAAATAACCTACGCAAAAGCTCGGAAAAGCTTGCGCTAACCACTTGGAAAAAATTCCGACGAAGTGCACATTGAAGCGCTGTCCGGTGATGTCTGACGACTTGCCAGGGATTGTTTGAACATTTAGAGAGCGCCATGTCCGACCACGATATTTTGAGCGACGCCGAGCGGGAAGCGCTCAGCGCAGTGATGCTCGAACCTGATCTGCCGCCGCAGCGTGTCCTGATCGTCGACGACGACAAGGACGCCCGCGAGCTGTTGTCGGAGATCCTCGCGGTGGACGGCATTCGCTGCATGACCGCAGCCAGCGGTGAAACCGCGCTGAAAATGCTCGATGAAAAGCCTTCGATCGGTCTGGTGATTACCGACCTGCGCATGGGCAATGTCGATGGCCTCGAGCTGATTCGCCAGGTGCGTGAATCGGTACGTGCAGCGATGCCGATCATCATCGTCTCCGGCGATGCCGACGTGAAAGATGCGATCGAAGCGATGCACTTGAGCGTGGTGGATTTTCTGCTCAAGCCGATTGATACGGGGAAGCTGCTTGAGCTGGTGAAACACGAATTGGGCATAGAACCCTAAGACATATTTCGCCGCCCAGCAGATGATCGTTCCCACGCTCTGCGTGGGAATGCATCAATGGACGCTCTGCGTCCGCAGTTGTGGGACGCGGAGCGTCCCGGGCTGCATTCCCACGCAGAGCGTGGGAACGATCAATCCACCTCACAAACAAAAAGGCCCTGATCTCTCGATCAGGGCCTTTTCATTTCCAGCGTCAGCGAAAATTACAGACCATTCTTGGCCTTGAACTCGCGACGACGACGGTGCAGCACCGGCTCGGTGTAGCCGTTCGGTTGCCTGGTGCCTTCGATCACCAGTTCGACCGCCGCCTGGAAGGCGATGTTGCTGTCGAAGTCCGGTGCCAGCGGGCGATACAGCGGGTCGTTGGCGTTCTGACGGTCGACCACCGGCGCCATGCGCTTGAGGCTTTCCATCACTTGCTCTTGGCTGACGATACCGTGGCGCAGCCAGTTGGCGATGTGCTGGCTGGAGATACGCAGCGTCGCACGGTCTTCCATCAAGCCGACGTCGTTGATGTCCGGCACTTTCGAGCAGCCGACACCCTGGTCGATCCAGCGCACCACGTAACCGAGAATGCCCTGGGCGTTGTTGTCCAGTTCGTTCTTGATCTGCTCTGGTGTCCAGCTTGGGTTCACTGCCAGTGGAATGGTCAGGATGTCGTCCACCGAGGCGCGGGCACGTTTGGCCAGTTCGGCCTGACGCGCAAACACGTCAACCTTGTGGTAGTGCAGGGCGTGCAGCGCAGCGGCGGTTGGAGAAGGGACCCAGGCAGTGTTGGCGCCGGCCAGCGGGTGAGCGATCTTCTGCTCAAGCATCGCGGCCATCAGGTCCGGCATCGCCCACATGCCTTTACCGATTTGCGCACGACCTTGCAGGCCGGTGCTCAGACCGATGTCGACGTTCCAGTTCTCGTAGGCGCCGATCCACTTCTCGGCCTTCATGTCAGCCTTGCGCACCACTGGGCCGGCCTCCATGGATGTGTGGATTTCGTCGCCGGTGCGGTCGAGGAAACCGGTGTTGATGAACACCACGCGCTCGCTGGCGGCCTTGATGCAAGCCTTGAGGTTGACCGTGGTGCGGCGCTCCTCGTCCATGATCCCGACTTTCAGGGTGTTGCGCGGCAAGCGCAGGACATCTTCGATGCGCCCGAACAGCTCGTTGGTGAACGCCGCCTCTTCCGGGCCGTGCATTTTCGGTTTGACGATGTACACCGAACCGGTGCGGGTGTTGCGTCGCGAGGTGTTGCCGTTGAGGTTGTGCATTGCGGCCAGGCAAGTCACCAGACCGTCGAGGATGCCTTCCGGCACTTCGTTGCCTTGGCTGTCGAGGATCGCATCGATGGTCATCAGATGGCCGACGTTGCGCACGAACAACAGCGAACGACCGTGCAGGGTCACTTCACCGCCATTGGGCGCGGTGTAGGTGCGATCCGGGTTCATGGTGCGGGTGAAGGTCTGGCCGCCCTTGGACACGGATTCCGCGAGGTCGCCCTTCATCAGGCCGAGCCAGTTGCGGTAGATCACCACTTTGTCGTCGGCATCGACGGCGGCCACGGAGTCTTCGCAGTCCATGATCGTGGTCAGCGCCGCTTCCATGAGAATGTCTTTGACCCCGGCGGCATCGGTCTGGCCGACCGGAGTGCTGGCATCGATCTGGATTTCGAAGTGCAGGCCGTTGTGCTTGAGCAGCACCGCGATCGGCGCGTTGGCGTCGCCCTGGAAGCCGATCAACTGAGCGTCATCGCGCAGGCCGCTGTTGCTGCCGCCCTTCAGAGTGACGACCAGTTTGCCGTCAGCGATTTTGTAGCCGGTCGAATCGACGTGGGAGCCGGCGGCCAGTGGTGCGGCTTCATCGAGGAAAGCACGGGCGAAAGCGATGACTTTGTCGCCACGCACCTTGTTGTAGCCTTTACCTTTTTCCGCGCCGCCGTCTTCGCTGATCGCGTCGGTGCCGTAGAGGGCGTCGTACAGCGAGCCCCAGCGGGCGTTCGAGGCGTTGAGCGCGAAGCGCGCATTCATCACCGGCACGACCAGTTGCGGGCCGGCGGTGCGGGCGATTTCATCGTCGACGTTTTGCGTCGTCGCCTGGAAATCAGCCGCTTCTGGCAGCAGATAACCGATCTCTTGCAGGAAAGCTTTGTAGGCCACGGCATCGTGCGCCTGGCCGGCATGCTGCTGATGCCAGGCATCGATGCGCGCCTGGAAGTCATCGCGTTTGGCGAGTAGGGCTTTGTTCTTCGGCGCCAGGTCGTGAATGACCTTGTCGGCACCTTCCCAGAATTGTTCGGCGGTGAGGCCGGTACCGGGAATGGCTTCGTTGTTCACGAAGTCGAACAGGACTTTGGCGACCTGCAGGCCACCGACTTGAACGTGTTCAGTCATTGCTTGCCTCACTCTGCTCAGCTATTTCGCTTTTCAGCTCGTCAATTTAACAATGAAGCTTCTGGCCATTTAAACCACAAACCTGCGGACCAGTACATGCCATTACTGGCGGCTGGGCTAGGACCAATCAACGGCTTGGAGGCCTTGCTGACGGGGCTTTCAGGGTTGCGAAGGGCCTTGGGCAGACATCGATCCAGCGTTATGTAGTGCGCGCTGCGGCATACTACATGATGAGTTGCGCTTGTGAAAATCAGACTAATTACGTCGTTCTGCGACCTCATGACGCATTGCGGTCACGTCGCGGAACGGGATGTTCTCAAAAAAGCATTGGATTGTTCCAGCTAAATATCGAAAGTTGTACACATAATTACTGTGGGCCTGCTAAGGAGCAATTTGGGTTTAACGATTTGTGGCGAGGGGATTTATCCCCGTTGGCTGGCGAAGCCGCCCCCTGCGGTCCGGCTGGCAGACCCAATTGGCAGGACTCACGACTGCTGCGCAGCCGGACGGGGATAAATCCCCTCGCCACAGGTCATCATCTGCCAGCACTGGGTCAGGCTGAATCAATCCGCTTGCCTATACTTGCCCTTCGATAACAAAAGTCATGACAAGAGGGCTGCGCCATGGACCATCTCGTACTCACCGTTTTCGCCCCGGACAAGCCCGGGCAGGTCGAGCGCATCGCCCAATGCATTGCCGAGCACGGCGGCAACTGGCTGGAAAGCCGCATGTCACGTATGGCCGGGCAGTTCGCCGGGATTCTGCGCGTGGGTGTGCCGGCGGAGGCTTACGACGAACTGGTCGATGCCCTGCAAGCGCTGTCGGCCCATGGCATTCGGGTACTGATTGCCGAAAGCGGAGTGGAGCAGTCCTGCACGTGGAAACCGATCGCTATGGAACTGGTCGGCAATGACCGACCGGGTATCGTCCGCGATATCACTCGGCTGTTGAGCGAGCAGGGTGTGAACCTGGAGCGACTGGTAACTGAGGTGCGCCCGGCGCCGATGAGCAGCGAGCCGCTGTTTCACGCCGAGGCGATTCTGGCGGTGCCACTCACCTTGTCGCTCGACGTTCTGCAGGCGCGCCTGGAAACCCTGGCCGATGATCTGATGGTCGAACTGGTGTTACGCACAGAGGTTTAGCGCAGACAGGGTTATTCAGGTTTAACGTGCACCTGCCTGTGGATAACCTGTAGAGACAGACCGCCACGCCACGCCGGCCGTGGCTTTGCGCAGGTTGATCAAAAAACCGCCAGCATTCAGTGACTTGCGCACAAACGGCGGGGATCACGCTGTGGATAAGCTTGGGAAGGAACGATGCAGGCCACGAGAACCGTGGCCTGCAGAGGTTTGTGCGTTTTTTGATCAGGCGCGCCGGCGCAAACTTATCCACGCATCAACGCTATAGACCGCCAGGCCGGCCCAGATAAACATGAACGCAACCAGCGTGCTGGACGACAAATGCTCGCCAAACAGCAGCACGGCTTGCAGCAACACCAGCGTCGGCGCGATGTATTGCAGGAAGCCGATGGTGGTGTAGGGCAAGTGGCGGGTGGCGGCGTTGAAACACACCAGCGGCACCAGTGTCACCGGGCCGGCGGCCACCAGCCACCAGGCTTCGGAGGTGGTCCAGAAGGCCGGCTGCACACTCGTCGCAGTCTGATTGAACAGCAACCACGCAATCGCGATCGGCACCAGCATCCAGGTTTCCACCACCAGCCCCGGCAGCGCCTTGACCGGCGCCTGCTTGCGGATCAGACCATAGAAACCGAAGGTCAGCGCCAGCGCCAGCGACACCCACGGCAGACTGCCGACCTGCCACACCTGCTGCGCTACGCCGATGGCCGCGAGACCGACCGCAACCCACTGCATGCGCCGCAGCCGCTCGCCAAGGATCACCATGCCCAACAGCACGTTGACCAGCGGATTGATGTAGTAACCCAGACTCGCCTCGAGCATGCGGCCGTTGTTCACCGACCACACGTAGGTCAGCCAGTTGGCCGCGATCAGCGTGCCGCTCAAGGCAAGAATCGCCAGGCGCTTGGGATTGTCGAGCAACTCGCGCAGCCAGCCCGGGTGTTTCCACACCATCAGCAGCAACGCACCGAACAGCGCCGACCACAGCACCCGATGGATGATGATCTCGACGGCCGGGACTTCGGCGATGGCTTTGAAATAGATCGGGAACAGGCCCCAGATGATGTAGGCGCTCAGGCCCAGAATGTACCCGCGACGCGGGTTGGCGGCTTGCATGCAGAATCCTTGCTCAGGCAGCTGACAAAGGAGGGATTGTAAGGAGATTTGTCCGCGAATGTCGTAGACCAATGTTCATAGAATTGTGAACAGCGATCTTGTGGGAGCGAGCCTGCTCGCGAACGCGGTCTGACATTCAACATCGATGTTGCCTGAAATGACGTCTTCGCGAGCAGGCTCGCTCCCACAGGGTTCAGGTTTGAATCAGAAGAGTTTCAGCGGTTCTTCATTCAGTGCCGCCAACTGTTCACGCAACGCCAGCACCTGGTCGCCCCAATACCGCTCCGTGCCAAACCACGGAAAGCTGTGCGGGAACGCCGGGTCGTCCCAGCGCCGTGCCAGCCAGGCGCTGTAGTGCATCAGGCGCAAGGCGCGCAACGGTTCGATCAGCGCCAGCTCGCGCGGGTCGAAATCATGGAACTCGTTGTAGCCGTCCATCAATTCCGACAACTGGCCGAGACATTCCTGGCGATCGCCGGCGAGCATCATCCAGATGTCCTGCACCGCCGGGCCCATGCGGCAGTCGTCGAGGTCGACGATGTGGAACATCTCGTCGCGGCACATCATGTTGCCGGGGTGGCAGTCGCCGTGCATGCGGATGTTCTGGTGCGGCGTGGCGGCGTAGACATCTTCGACGCGTTTGAGCAGGTCGCGGGCAACCGACTCGTAAGCCGGCAGCAGGCTCTTTGGAATGAAATTGCCTTCGAGCAGGGTGTTCAGCGAGGCATGGCCGAAGTTTTGCACCGCGAGGGCTTCGCGGTGCTTGAACGGCTTGGTACCGCCCACCGCATGCATGCGCCCGAGCAACTGGCCGAGGCGATACAGCTGATCAAGGTTGCCCGGCTCCGGCGCCCGGCCACCACGACGCGGGAACAGGGTGAAGCGGAAGCCGGCGTGCTCATGCAGGGTTTCGCCGTTATGAATCAGCGGCGCTACCACCGGAATGTCGATGTCGGCCAGTTCGAAAGTGAACTGGTGCTCTTCGATTATGGCCTCGTTGGTCCAGCGCTGCGGACGATAGAACTTGGCAATCAGCGGCTCGGAGTCTTCGATACCGACCTGATACACACGGTTTTCGTAGCTGTTGAGCGCCAGAATGCGCGCGTCGCTGAGGAAACCGATGCTTTCAACGGCATCCAGGACGAGATCGGGGGTGAGGGTTTCAAACGGGTGGGCCATGCTGACTCCTGCGCGCAGCAGGCTGCTGCGTCCGGCTCGGCATGGTAGCGCAGATGGCAGCGCGAAGGGTGTTGGTGTCTTCCCGGGCCTCTTCGCGAGCAGGCTCGCTCCCACCTTGGAATGCGATTGCCTGTGGGAGCGAGCCTGCTTGCGAAAGCGGATTATCAGGCGCCGACAACCCCGCCGTCTTCGCGAGTAATCGCCATCACCGAAGACCTTGGCTTGCCATTGGGCAGATGCTCGGGGAAGGTCGAACCGCCGTTCTCGCCGGGATGCTGAATCCCGACAAACAGGGTTTTCTGATCCGGCGAGAAGCTGATCCCGGTCACTTCGCAACCCACCGGCCCGACCATGAAACGGCGAATCTCACCGGTCGCAGGATCGGCGCAGAGCATCTGGTTGTTGCCCATCCCGGCGAAGTCGCCAGCGTTGCTCGAGTCGCCGTCGGTGAGAATCCACAGACGTCCGGCCTTGTCGAAACCCAGACCGTCGGGGCTGTTGAACATGTTCTGCGGGGTGATGTTGGATGAGCCGCCCTTCGGCGTCCCGGCATGCACGCCCGGGTTGCCCGCGACCACAAACAGATCCCAGGCAAACGTCTTCGAAGCGTGATCGTTGCGGTCGGTGCGCCAGCGCAGAATCTGCCCGTAGACGTTTTTCTCGCGCGGGTTCGGCCCGCCCACCGGTTGCCCGTCTTCGCCACGTTTGGCGTTGTTGGTCAGGGTGCAATAAACCTGGCCGTCCTTGGGGCTGACGACGATCCACTCCGGGCGGTCCATGCGTGTTGCGCCAACCACGCTGGCGGCAAGGCGCGCGTGGATCAGCACTTCGGCCTGATCGGCAAACCCGCTGCTGGCGTCGATGCCGTTCTTGCCGTGGGTCAGTTCGATCCACTGGCCCCGGCCTTTCGGGTGATCAGGGTTGCCGTCGCCGGCATCGAATTTGGCCACATATAACGTGCCGTGATCGAGGATGTCGCGGTTAGCCTTCTGATTGCGATGGTTGATGCGATCACGGCTGACGAATTTGTAAATGAACTCGCCACGCTCGTCATCGCCCATGTACACCACAGCGCGACCATCGTCGGTCTCGGCCAGTGCGGCGTTTTCATGTTTGAAGCGGCCCAGCGCGGTGCGTTTGACCGGAGTCGATTGCGGATCGAATGGGTCGATCTCGACCACCCAGCCGTGACGGTTGAGCTCATTGGGGTTCTTGGCCATGTCGAAGCGCGGGTCGTGCGGGTGCCAGTTGATGTCTTTGCTGCTGGCGACAACGCCGTAGCGCTTTTGCGCGGCATCGAACTGCTGCTGGGCGTTGCTGCTGCCGAAGCAGTCGGTGAAGTTTTCTTCGCAGGTCAGGTAGGTGCCCCACGGCGTCTTGCCGTTGGCGCAGTTCTGGAAGGTGCCGAGGACTTTTTTGCCGTGCTTGTCGGCGGCGGTTTTCATCAAGTCGTGGCCGCGGGCCGGACCGCTGATGCGCAGCGGCGAGTTGCCGTGGATGCGGCGGTTGTAGCGCGAGCCCTGGACGAATTGCCACTGGCCGTTCTTGCGCTGCACTTCGATCACCGACACGCCTTCGCAGGCCAATGCCTTGCGCACATCCTCAGCCGACTGCGGCATGCCGCCATGCGGATACAGGTAGCGATAGTTGGTGTATTCGTTGTTGATCGCCATCAGCGCGCGGTTCTTGTCGTCCGGGAAGGCGAACAGGCTCATGCCGTCGTTGTTGTCGCCGAACTGCACTTCCTGTGCGGCAGCGGTGCCGTTACCGCTCGGATCGAAGGCCGGGCCGTTCTTGTGTAGCGGCTGGCCCCAACTGATCAGCACCGAAGACTTGTAACCCTTGGGCAGGCTGATGGCGTCGGTGGTCGCCGCCGGAATGCTCTCGAAACCGAGCAGGCGGCTGTTGCCGGCGCTGACGCTGGCGGCCATGACGCTGCGGCTCAGCAGGTTGCCGCCGAGGAACATCGCCGCGCCGCACAAGGCACCGGCGCTGATGAAACCGCGACGGCTGAGGCCGACCATTTTTTCCAGATCAGTGGATTGGTTTTCTTCTAATAGGCTCACATCAGGC
The DNA here is from genome assembly GCF_017491835.1 of Pseudomonas sp. 67(2021). Lineage (NCBI taxonomy): Bacteria > Pseudomonadati > Pseudomonadota > Gammaproteobacteria > Pseudomonadales > Pseudomonadaceae > Pseudomonas > Pseudomonas sp. 67(2021). The sequence goes on along the minus strand of NZ_JAFGYL010000001.1, from coordinate 89,594 downwards.
TCCCTGCTTGGTTATGGGCAACACCTTAATGCGGGTCGATGACGCTTTTGTGGCAAGACAAATCAGAGCGGCGTGCCGATCAGCACGTTGGACGGCGCGCATTGCACCTGCACCGCAGACCCCACGGCGAGTTGCTGGTTGCGCAAGTGCAGCGGTTCGGCCAAGGCGCAAAGTGTCTGGCCGTTGGGCAGGGAAATGCGCACCTCGCTGGGACCGTCCTCGGCATCGAGGATGGCTTCGATGGTGCCGCGCAGGACATTGTGTCCGGGCGTGGCCGGCTGATCGGAGCCGAGCAACTCAAGCCAGCCAGCCTTGATCAGCGCCATGACTTCGGTACCGACCTGCAATTCCAGATGCACGGTGCTGTCGTGGGTGATCTGTGCCTCCAGAGCAATGCCTTCTGCCAGTTCGAGGCGGATCAGATCGTTGCGCCCCTGCGGCTGAATGGCCGCGACCGTGCCATGCAGCTGATTGCGCGCGCTGGTCCTGAGCATCAGCCGCCCAAGCAGGTCGAGATCGCTGGCGTCCTCCGCCGCTTCCAGCACCTGCGCCTGCAACGCCTGCAATTTCTGATACAGGCGCAGCACCCGCTCGCCCTCGCTGGACAGTCTGGCGCCGCCACCACCCTTGCCACCCACCACGCGCTCGACCAAGGGTTTCTGCGCCAGGTTGTTCAACTCATCGATCGCATCCCATGCCGCCTTGTAACTGAGCCCCGCGCTTTTCGCCGCACGGGTGATCGAGCCCTGTTCGGCGATGTGTTGCAGCAGGGCAATGCGCTGCGGACGGCGGACAATGTGCTGGGAGAGCAGGGTGGGCAGGGACATGGCAGAACGCTTCTGGCTCGGGCGATGAGAGGGACGTTGGCCACTTGCAACGCGCGAGTCAAGCCGAACACACAACCTGTAGGAGTTGAGCTCAGGTACCGGGTTTCGGTGTACGAGCCAGGCAATACACATCAACCCGCGCCGCACCTGCATTCATCAACAACCGCGCCAGCGCTTGAGCGGTCGCGCCCGTGGTCAGAACATCATCCACCAGCGCCAGATGTCGGCCCTTAACCTGTGCATCAGGCGCCAGCGCAAAGGCACTGCGCAAGTTGCGTTTGCGCGCCTTGGCGTCGAGATCCTGTTGGGCATCGGTGTCCATGACTCGCCGCAGCACCTGTTCTTCACGCGGCAAATCCAGCGACACACTCAACCAGCGCGCGAGCATCGCCGCCTGATTGAATCCGCGCCGACGCAGGCGTTTATTCGCCAACGGCACTGGTAGCAACACATCGGGTCGCGGCAAGTCTTCGGCGAAGCGATGCTGCAGGTATTGGCCGAGAACGTCGGCGAGCAGGTGACCAAACGGCCATTTCGCGTTGTGTTTAAAGCGTGTAATCAGACTGTCCACGGGGAAGCCATAAACCCAGGGCACGGCGACCTGCTCGAAGGCCGGAGGCTCTAGCAGGCACTCGCCGCAAGTCAGGCCATCCGCCGCCAGTGGCAAAGCGCAGGTCTGGCAATGACTGCCGAGCCAGGGCAGCTCGGTTTCGCAGGCCTCGCACATTGGCATTTGTGCTTCTGCGGGCTCATCGCACAGCAAACAGGTCTGTACGTTTTTTAAACAGATGTAAACCTGTCCCTTGTATTGCGGTTGACAGCGCATCGCTCTTCCTTAAATATGCCGAACATCCGTGTAGCGCCTGTGGATATTCCATTTTCCCCGGCGCCAGCCAAGCATAACCAAGGAATTGCCCATGAGCGCGAGCACCACCGCCACCCTGCGTCACGATTGGTCTCTGGCAGAAGTCAAAGCACTCTTCGTACAGCCATTCAACGACTTGCTGTTCCAGGCGCAAACGGTGCACCGCGCACATTTCAACGCCAACCGCGTGCAGGTCTCGACACTGCTGTCGATCAAGACCGGTGCCTGCCCGGAAGACTGCAAGTATTGCCCGCAGTCCGGGCACTACAACACCGGGCTGGAAAAAGAAAAACTGATGGAAGTGCAGAAGGTCCTCGAAGAGGCGGCCCGCGCGAAAGCCATTGGTTCGACGCGTTTCTGCATGGGCGCGGCGTGGAAACATCCATCCGCCAAAGACATGCCGTATGTGTTGAAGATGGTTGAAGGGGTGAAAGCCCTAGGCCTGGAAACCTGCATGACTCTCGGCCGTCTCGATCAGGAGCAGACCGAAGCGCTGGCCAAGGCCGGTCTCGATTACTACAACCACAACCTCGACACCTCGCCGGAGTTCTACGGCAGCATCATCACCACCCGTACTTACAGCGAACGTCTGCAGACGCTGGCCTATGTACGCGAGTCGGGAATGAAAATCTGCTCCGGCGGCATTCTCGGCATGGGCGAATCGCTGGACGATCGCGCCAATCTGCTGATCCAGTTGGCCAACCTGCCGGAGCACCCGGAATCAGTGCCAATCAACATGCTGGTGAAAGTCGCCGGCACGCCGCTGGAAAACGCCGAAGACATCGACCCGTTCGACTTCATCCGCATGCTCGCCGTCGCGCGCATCCTCATGCCGCAATCCCACGTGCGTCTGTCCGCCGGTCGCGAAGCGATGAACGAGCAGATGCAGGCCCTGGCATTTTTCGCTGGCGCCAACTCGATTTTCTACGGCGACAAATTGCTCACCACCGCCAACCCGCAGGCGGACAAGGACATGCAATTGTTCGCGCGCCTCGGTATCCAGCCGGAAGCTCGCGAAGAGCATTCCGATGAGGTTCATCAGGCTGCGATTGAGCAGGCACTGGTGGAGCAGAAGAGTAGCGAGCAGTTCTACAACGCTGCGGTGTAATAAACCGCGCGGATTGCCCTGAAGGAATGCAAAACCCCTGTGGGAGCGGGCCTGCTCGCAAAAGCGGTTTGGCCGCCAACATCCCTGTTGGATGTGACGCCCATTCGCGAGCAGGCTCGCTCCCACAGGGGATCTGTGTCATTTGAAAATCGAGGCCTGCATGTCATTCGATCTCGCCGCACGCCTTGCTGCCCGCCGTGCCGACAACCTCTATCGGCAGCGCCCGCTGCTCGAATCGCCGCAAGGGCCGGAAGTGGTGGTGGACGGCCAGCCGCTGCTCGCTTTCTGCAACAACGACTATCTGGGCCTGGCCAATCATCCGCAGGTGATCGAAGCCTGGCGCGCCGGCGCTGAACGTTGGGGTGTCGGCGGTGGTGCGTCGCATCTGGTGATCGGCCACAGCAGCCCGCATCACGCGCTGGAAGAAGCACTCGCCGATCTGACCGGGCGCCCGCGTGCGCTACTGTTCACCACTGGCTATATGGCCAACCTCGGCGCGGTCACCGCGCTGGTCGGGCAGGGCGATACGGTGCTCGAAGACCGGCTCAATCACGCCTCGTTGCTGGACGCGGGCCTGTTGTCCGGCGCGCGTTTCAATCGCTATCTGCACAACGACGCCGAAAGCCTGGCCAAGCGCCTGGAGAAAGCCACCGGCAACACGCTGGTGGTCACCGATGGCGTATTCAGCATGGACGGTGACATCGCCGACCTGCCGGCGCTGGCCCGCGCGGCCAAGGCCAAAGGCGCGTGGCTGATGGTCGACGATGCCCACGGCTTCGGCCCATTGGGCGCCAACGGTGGCGGCATCGTCGAGCATTTCGGCCTGAGCCAGGACGATGTGCCGGTGCTGGTCGGGACCCTCGGCAAAGCCTTCGGCACCGCCGGGGCCTTTGTCGCCGGCAGCGAAGAGTTGATCGAAAGCCTGATCCAGTTCGCCCGCCCGTACATCTACACCACCAGCCAACCGCCGGCGCTGGCCTGCGCGACGCTGAAAAGCCTCGAGCTGCTGCGCAGCGAACACTGGCGCCGTGAACACTTGCAGATGCTGATTCGCCAGTTCCGCCACGGCGCCGAGCAGATCGGACTGGAGCTGATGGACAGCTTCACGCCGATCCAGCCGATCATGATCGGCGATGCCGGGCGCGCCGTGCGGTTGTCGCAGATGCTGCGCGAGCGCGGGCTGATGGTCACTGCGATTCGCCCACCGACCGTGCCGGCCGGCAGCGCGCGCCTTCGCGTGACGCTGACCGCCGCCCACAGCGAGGCGCAGGTGCAACTGTTGCTGGAAGGGTTAGCAGATTGTTTCGCCCGATTGTCATTGGAGCCAGGCCATGCGTAATCGTCTGATTCTGCTGCCCGGCTGGGGCCTCGGCGTGTCGCCGCTGGAACCGCTGGCCGCAGCATTGCGTGGCCTCGACGAACATCTGCAAGTCGAGATTGAACCGCTGCCGGAGCTGGACTCCGCTGACCTTGAAGACTGGCTCGAAGAGCTCGATGCGCGCATTCCACAGGAAGTCTGGCTCGGTGGCTGGTCGCTGGGCGGCATGCTCGCCTCTGAGTTGGCGGCACGACGCGGTGAGGCGTGCTGCGGGCTGCTCACGCTGGCAAGCAACCCTGCGTTTGTTGCTCATGAACAGTGGCCGAGCGCGATGCCCGGCGAGACTTTCGATGCGTTTCTTGCCGGTTGCCAGGCCGACCCGCGTACCACGCTTAAGCGCTTCGCGCTGTTATGCGCGCAAGGTTCACCAGACCCGCGTGGCTTGTCGCGCTTGCTGCTCGGTGGTGCACCGGCAGCCGCGCCGACTGCGCTGATGGCGGGTCTGGAGCTCCTTGCGCAACTGGACACACGCCAAGCGTTGCCGGGGTTTCGCGGCCCGCAGTTTCATCTGTTCGGCGGACAGGATGCGCTGGTCCCGGCGGAAGCGGCCGGCGCATTGTTCGCGCTGTTGCCGGATATCGAAATTGGTCTGATCGAACAGGCCAGCCATGCTTTTCTGCTGGAAGACCCGCATGGAGTCGCGGGCGCGATCCAGGCGTTTCTACATGAGTGCGCTGATGACTGATCTGTCCCTTGTGCTGCCTGGGGGCTTGCCCGACAAGCGCCAGGTGGCGGCGTCTTTTTCTCGTGCTGCGGCCAGTTACGACAGCGTCGCCGAGTTTCAGCGTGACGTCGGCACGCAGCTGCTTGAGCGTTTGCCTGGGAGTTTCATGCCGTCGCGGTGGCTCGATCTCGGTTGCGGCACCGGCTATTTCACCCGGGCGCTGGCCTCGCGTTTCACCCAGGGCAGCGGTGTCGCGCTGGACATTGCCGAGGGCATGCTCAATCACGCACGGCCGTTGGGTGGCGCTGAGCATTTCATTGCTGGCGATGCCGAACGGCTGCCGTTGCAGGAGGCGAGCGTCGATCTGATTTTCTCCAGCCTTGCAGTGCAGTGGTGCGCCGACTTCGAAACGGTGCTCAGCGAAGCTTTTCGCGTGCTTAAACCGGGCGGGATATTTGCGTTTGCTAGTCTGTGTACAGGGACGCTGTACGAATTGCGGGAGAGTTGGCAGCAGGTCGACGGGTTGGTGCACGTCAATCGCTTCCGCGAGTTCGCCCGCTATGAACAGTTATGTGCCGGCAGTGGCATGCGCATTTTGGCGCTGGAGAATCAGCCGCACGTGTTGCATTACCCGGATGTGCGCAGCCTGACTCACGAGCTGAAGGCGCTGGGCGCGCATAATCTGAATCCCGGGCGGCCGGGCGGTTTGACAGGACGGGCGCGGATTCTCGGGCTGATCGACGCGTATGAGCGCTTCCGTCAGGTGTCGGGGCTGCCGGCAACGTATCAGGTGGTGTACGCCGTGTTGGAGAAACCTCTATGAGCGCAGCCTATTTCATCACCGGTACCGACACCGATGTCGGCAAGACCACCGTCGCTGCCGGATTGCTCCATGCGGCGCGTTCGGCTGGCTTGAGCACGGCGGCAGGCAAACCGGTAGCATCGGGTTGCGACGTCACGCCCAAGGGCTTGCGTAATTCCGATGCCTTGGCGCTGCTGGCCGAATGTTCGTTGCCGCTGACATATCAACAGGTCAACCCGGTAGCGTTCGAGCCAGCGATCGCTCCGCATCTGGCGGCACGCGAAGCAGGTGTGGCGCTGACGGTGCAATCGCTGCTGGCGCCGATGCGCGGGATTCTGGCGATGAACGCCGACTTCACCCTGATCGAAGGCGCGGGCGGCTGGCGGGTGCCGTTGGCGGATCAGGACAATCTGTCGGACCTGGCGATTGCGCTGAAGCTGCCGGTGATTCTGGTGGTGGGCGTGAGGCTGGGGTGCATCAGTCATGCGTTGCTGACCGCCGAGGCGATTGCCCGCGACGGCCTGCAATTGGCGGGGTGGGTGGCCAATATTATCGATCCGAAAACTTCGCGGCTGGAGGAAAATCTGGCAACGTTGGCCGAGCGCATTCCCGCGCCGTGCCTGGGCCGGGTGCCGAAACTCAAGGCGTTGAGCGCCGAAGCGGTCGCCGAGCATCTGCAACTGGATTTGCTCGATTAAGTTTCTCGCTATGAACAGGCACTGTGCCATTAGTGTTTTTGACGGGTGTTTTGCTGGCGCGTCTGCTTCAATGGCGAGCATTGATCCTTTGCAGGGATGAGAGTGACTATGGAAATCTCCGGCAACACAGCTTTTTATGCGGGGTTGAGCTCGATTCAGTCCGGGCAGAACCGCGTCGATCAGGCGGCCAGCCAGATCGCCAACAACACCATCGAACGTTCGGTGACCAGCCAGTCGTCCGAAGTGCAGGTCAATCGCCTGCGCGGTGTGGATCGCGCACAAGAATCGGATCTGACGAGCAATATCGTCGAGCTGTCGCAGGGCAAGATCCAGGCAGAGCTGGGTGTGAAGGTGGCCAAGGCTTCCGACGAAGTGCTCGGGACGCTCATTGATACCTTTGCCTGAATGAGTTTGTTCTAGATACCGAAACGCCGCGCCCTGTCGCGGCGTTTTTCGTTTAAGTCCTTCTTGCTCAACTAATCTTTTTACAACGCCCGTGGCTTAAGTGAAGCCGCGGCGATTTCCAGTTTCCGGCATTTGAATAATGTGATGACGAACGGCAAAAGAACGATGCTTGACAAGATTTCGGCGTAAACGTATGTTTCAAACAACTGTTTGACCGTCACAACAACTCAACACGGTCGTTCATTCCCGGTTACATCAGCAGAGGTTTATCGCTATGCCTGACTACAAGGCCCCCTTGCGTGATATTCGCTTCGTTCGTGACGAACTGCTCGGCTACGAAGCGCACTATCAGAGCCTGCCAGCGTGCGCAGACGCCACGCCGGACATGGTTGACGCCATCCTCGAGGAAGGCGCCAAGTTTTGTGAGCAGGTACTGGCGCCGCTGAACCGCGTGGGCGACATCGAAGGTTGCACCTGGAGCGAGTCCGGCGTGAAAACCCCGACTGGCTTCAAAGAGGCGTACAAGCAATTCGTCGAAGGCGGCTGGCCAAGCCTGGCCCACGACGTTGAGCACGGCGGCCAAGGTCTGCCTGAGTCGCTGGGCCTGGCAGTGAGCGAAATGGTCGGCGAAGCCAACTGGTCGTGGGGCATGTACCCAGGCCTGTCGCACGGTGCGATGAACACCATCTCCGAGCACGGCACCCCTGAGCAGCAGGAAGCCTATCTGACCAAACTGGTCTCGGGCGAATGGACCGGCACCATGTGCCTGACCGAACCGCACTGCGGCACCGACCTGGGCATGCTGCGCACCAAGGCCGAGCCTCAGGCCGACGGTTCCTACAAAGTCTCCGGCACCAAGATCTTCATCTCGGCCGGCGAACACGACATGGCCGATAACATCGTCCACATCGTACTGGCGCGTCTGCCGGATGCTCCGGCTGGCACTAAAGGCATCTCGCTGTTCATCGTTCCAAAGTTCCTGCCAAACGCCGATGGCACCATTGGCGCGCGCAACGCAGTGAGCTGCGGTTCGTTGGAACACAAGATGGGCATCCACGGCAACGCTACCTGCGTGATGAACTTCGACGGCGCCACTGGTTACCTGATCGGCCCGGCGAACAAGGGTCTGAACTGCATGTTCACCTTTATGAACACCGCTCGCCTCGGTACCGCACTGCAAGGACTGGCTCACGCCGAAATCGGCTTCCAGGGCGGTCTGAAATACGCTCGTGATCGCCTGCAAATGCGCTCGCTGACTGGCCCGAAAGCGCCGGACAAAGCCGCTGACCCGATCATCGTCCACCCGGACGTGCGCCGCATGCTGTTGACCATGAAGGCGTTCGCCGAAGGCAACCGCGCGATGGTCTACTTCACCGCCAAGCAAGTCGACATCGTCAAATACGGCGTCGATGAAGAAGAGAAGAAGAAGGCCGACGCACTGCTGGCATTCATGACCCCGATCGCCAAAGCGTTCATGACCGAAGTCGGTTTCGAAGCCGCCAACCACGGCGTGCAGATCTACGGCGGCCACGGCTTCATCGCCGAGTGGGGCATGGAGCAGAACGTTCGCGACAGCCGCATCTCGATGCTGTACGAAGGCACCACCGGCATTCAGGCTCTGGACCTGCTCGGCCGTAAAGTGCTGATGACTCAAGGCGAAGCTCTGAAAGGCTTCACCAAGATCGTCCACAAGTTCTGCCAGACCAACGAAGGCAACGAAGCCGTTCAGGAATTCGTCGCGCCGCTGGCTGCACTGAACAAGGAATGGGGCGAGCTGACCATGAAGGTCGGTATGGCCGCCATGAAAGACCGCGAAGAAGTCGGCGCGGCCTCCGTGGACTACCTGATGTACTCCGGTTATGCCTGCCTTGCCTACTTCTGGGCTGACATGGCGCGTCTGGCTGCGGAAAAACTGGCTGCCGGCACCAGCGACGAGGCGTTCTACACCGCCAAGCTGCAAACCGCGCGCTTCTATTTCCAGCGCATCCTGCCGCGTACCCGTACGCACGTGGCCACTATGCTGTCGGGTGCTGGCAACCTGATGGACATGAAGGAAGAAGACTTCGCGCTGGGCTACTAAGCCTTAACGCAGTCTGACGAAAACCGCTGCTCCCGTTAGGGGGCAGCGGTTTTTTTGTTTGCGGATCGCTCAGATAGTCGAGCTTCCGGCCGTTACAGAGACCGTGTGTGATCTGGATCACATTGTATGGGCTTGGCCGCACTTTGCAGGCACAATGCCATCTCTTTGCTATGACGGGTCGGAGCTTACCCTTGCCGCGTTCTTCCGCTGTACGTTTCAGCCATTTCCTGCCATCACTGCTGTTATTGCTTGCGGGGCTGGCGGCTGCGTACGTCAAAGACCTCAGCGTATTCTTCACGTCGCTGTTCAACGTCCTGCCGACATTGGTTCTGCTCCTCGGTGGCGCGTATTGCGCGGTGTATCGACGTCAGCGCGAACTGTTTCTGATGCTCACGGTGTACATCGCCTACTTTCTGCTGGACACCCAGACAGATTTCTACCGCGACAACGGCAAGGTCCGCGAAGACGCTGCGGTGGTGTTTCATCTGGTCTGCCTGCTGCTGCCGTTGTTGTTCGGATTATTCGCCGCATGGCAGGAACGTACCCATCTGTTTCAGGACATGGTCGCGCGCTTTGCCGTGCTGCTGGCATTTGGCAGCGTGGCGCTGGGCCTGGAGCAAAGTTACCCACAGGCGCTGCTGTTGTGGCTGTCGGAGATCCGCTGGCCGGCGCTGCATGGGGCATGGATGAGCCTGATCCAGTTGTCCTATCCAGTGTTCATCTCGGCCTTCCTGCTCCTGGCCTGGCAATACTGGCGCAACCCGCGCCCGCTGCACGCGGCGCAACTGGTCGGCTTGCTCGGGGTGTTCTGGATGCTGCCGAAGACCTTCATTCTGCCGTTCACCCTGAACATCATGTGCAGCCAGGTGATGCTGATGATCGCCGCCGCCGTTGCGCATGAGGCCTATCAAATGGCCTTCCGCGACGAGCTCACCGGCCTGCCGGGACGACGTGCGCTCAACGAACGCATGCAGCGACTGGGGCGCAACTATGTCCTGGCGATGAGCGACGTCGATCACTTCAAGAAATTCAACGACACCCACGGCCACGATGTCGGTGATCAGGTGCTGCGCCTGGTCGCCAGCAAACTGTCGAAAATCAGCGGTGGCGGTAGGGCGTATCGCTACGGCGGTGAGGAATTTGCCTTGGTGTTCGCAGGCAAGACTCTTGAGGAGTGCATGCCGCACCTGGAAGTGATCCGTGAATCGATTGCGTCTTACAGCATTCAGTTACGCAACCAGGAAAACCGCCCGCAGGATGATCAGCAAGGTCGCCAGCGCCGCAGCGGTTCCGGGGCTTCGGCGGTGTCGGTGACGGTAAGTATCGGCGTCGCCGAACGTGTCGAGCAGCGCACTCCTGAAGAAGTGCTCAAGTCCGCCGACCAGGCGTTGTACAGCGCCAAGGGCGCCGGGCGTAACTGCGTCATGGCATTCGGGCAGAACCGCCGTGGCGCGGTGCGCATGGACGCTGCTGCGGGTTGAGTGATGACGGCGCATTCAGCGCCTGCACGATGATTGCCGCGCGTGGTGGCCAGCAGTAGGTTGGAGGAATCTGCTGACGGAGAAGCCACCATGCCCGACTACAAAGCTCCCCTGCGCGACATGCGCTTTCTGATCGATCACGTCTTCGACTTCCACTCCAGTTACGCCAGTCTCGGCGCGCATGACGCCAGCCCGGACATGATCAGCGCGATCCTCGAAGAAGGCGCGAAGTTTTGCGAGAACGTGCTGGCCCCGCTCAATCGCAGCGGCGATGAAGAGGGCTGCCATTTCGACAACGGCGTGGTGACAACGCCTACAGGCTTCAAGCAGGCCTTCGCACAATATGTCGAGGGCGGCTGGCACGGTTTGGCGGCTGATCCGGCTTACGGTGGCCAAGGGTTGCCGAGTTCGCTGGGACTGGTGATCAGCGAGATGGTCGGCTCCAGCAACACGTCCTGGGGCATGTACCCCGGCCTGACCCACGGCGCGATGTCGGCGATCCACGCCCACGGTACCGCCGAGCAGAAAGACACCTACCTGAGCAAACTCACCGCTGGCCAGTGGACCGGCACCATGTGCCTGACCGAAGCCCACTGCGGCACCGATCTGGGCATCATCAAGACTCGCGCGGTGCCCCGGGCCGACGGCAGCTACGCGATCACCGGCAGCAAGATTTTCATTTCCGCCGGCGAGCATGACCTGAGCGACAACATCATCCATCTGGTCCTGGCCAAGCTGCCGGACGCACCGGCCGGAACCAAGGGCATTTCCCTGTTTATCGTGCCCAAGTTCCTGCCCGATGCAGCAGGCGAAGCGGGAGAGCGCAATGGCGTTTCCTGTGGCTCGATCGAGCACAAGATGGGCATCAAGGCTTCAGCCACCTGCGTGCTGAACTTCGATGCCGCCACCGGTTACCTGATCGGCGAGCCGAACAAAGGCCTCAACTGCATGTTCACCATGATGAATCACGCGCGGCTCGGCACCGGCATGCAGGGGCTGTGTCTGGGCGAGGCGAGTTTTCAGGGTGCGATCAAGTACGCCAATGACCGCCTGCAGATGCGCGCGCTGACCGGCGCCAAGGCCCCGGAAAAACCTGCTGACCCGATCATCGTCCACCCCGATGTGCGGCGCATGTTGCTGACCATGAAAGCCTTCAACGAAGGCAACCGCGCGCTGACCTATTTCACCGCGCAGATGCTCGATGTCGCGCACCTGAGCAGTGACGCCGACGCGCGTCAGGAGGCCGAAGACCTGTTGGCGTTCCTCACGCCGATCTGCAAGGCGTTCATGACCGACACCGGGCTGGAAGTGACCAACCACGGTATGCAGGTGTTTGGCGGCCACGGTTTCATTCGCGAGTGGGGCATGGAGCAACTGGTGCGCGATTGCCGGATTGCGCCGATCTATGAGGGCACCAACGGCATTCAAGCGCTGGACCTGCTCGGGCGCAAGGTGCTGGGCAGTCAGGGCAAGCTATTGCGCGGTTTTACCAAAATCGTCCACAAGTTCTGCGCAGCGAACGCCGACCATGCGCAATTGGGCCGCTTCGTCGCGCAACTCAACGGGCTCAACCAACAGTGGGGCGACCTGACCATGAAGGTCGGCATGGCGGCCATGAAGAACCCGGACGAAGTCGGCGCCGCATCGGTGGATTACCTGATGTACAGCGGCTACATCATCCTGGGCTACCTGTGGCTGCGCATGGCGTTGGTTGCGCAGGCACAGCTGGAGGCGGGCGAGGGCGAGGCTGATTTCCTCAAGGGCAAACTGGCGACGTGCGAGTTCTACTTCAAGCGTTTGTTGCCGCGTACGGCTGCGCATCAGGCAGCGATCGAGGCGGGCAGTGATTGTTTGATGAATTTGCCGGCGGAGGCGTTTGCTTTGTAGGGCAGATCGAAAGATCGCGGCGATTTTTTTCTGGTGACTAAAAATAACAAATCAGTCACCGGTTGACCCTATGTGTCGCAAAAGTTGTTGAGGTACACTCGGGCTCAGAAAACATCATTCCACGAACCACCTGTTTAGATCTTGCGAGGTTTGCCATGGCTGACTACAAAGCGCCGCTGCGCGATATGCGCTTCGTCCTCAATGAAGTGTTCGAAGTCGCCAAACTCTGGGCCGAGCTGCCAGCGCTGGCCGAGACCGTCGACGCCGAAACCGTTGAAGCGATTCTCGAAGAGGCCGGCAAGGTCACCAGCAAAAGCATCGCGCCGCTGAGCCGTGCCGCTGACGAGGAAGGTTGCCGTTGGGCGGACGGTGCCGTCACCACCCCGGCCGGTTTCCCACAGGCCTATCAGACTTATGCCGAAGGCGGCTGGGTCGGCGTCGGCGGTGATCCGGCCTACGGCGGCATGGGCATGCCCAAAGCCGTGTCGGCGCAGGTCGAGGAAATGGTCAACTCCGCCAGCCTGGCGTTCGGTCTGTATCCGATGCTGACCGCCGGCGCCTGCCTGTCGATCAATGCCCACGCCAGTGAAGAACTGAAAGCTGCGTACCTGCCGAACATGTACGCCGGCATCTGGGCCGGTTCCATGTGCCTGACCGAGCCGCACGCCGGCACCGACCTGGGGATCATTCGCACCAAAGCCGAACCTCAGGCCGACGGTTCCTACAAGGTCAGCGGCACCAAGATCTTCATCACTGGCGGCGAGCACGACCTCACCGAGAACATCATTCATCTGGTACTGGCCAAGCTGCCTGATGCCCCGGCCGGTCCGAAAGGCATTTCGCTGTTCCTGGTGCCGAAGTTCATGGTCAATGCCGACGGCAGCCTAGGTGCGCGTAATCCGGCCAACTGCGGGTCCATCGAGCACAAGATGGGCATCCAGGCCTCGGCGACCTGCGTGATGAACTTCGACGAAGCCGTCGGCTATCTGGTCGGCGAGCCGAACAAAGGCCTGGCCGCGATGTTCACCATGATGAACTACGAGCGCCTGGGCGTTGGTATTCAAGGCCTGGCTACAGGCGAGCGCTCTTATCAGAACGCTGTTGAATATGCGCGCGATCGTCTGCAGAGCCGTTCGCCGACCGGCGCGCAGAACAAGGACAAAGTCGCTGACCCGATCATCGTCCACCCGGACGTGCGACGCATGCTGCTGACCATGAAAGCCTCGAACGAAGGCGGCCGTGCGTTCTCCACGTACGTGGCGATGCAACTGGACACCGCCAAGTTCAGCGAAGATGCGACCACCCGCAAGCGCGCAGAAGATCTGGTGGCGCTGCTGACGCCGGTAGCGAAAGCTTTCCTGACCGACCTGGGTCTTGAAACCACCGTCCACGGCCAGCAGATTTTCGGCGGCCACGGCTACATCCGCGAGTGGGGCCAGGAGCAACTGGTGCGTGACGTGCGCATCACCCAGATCTACGAAGGCACCAACGGCATTCAGGCGCTGGACCTGGTCGGGCGCAAGATCGTTGGCAGTGGCGGCGCGTTCTACCAGCTGTTCGCTGACGAGATTCGCCATTTCACCGCAACCGCCAGCGCCGATCTGGGCGAGTTCACCAAGCCGTTGAACGATGCCGTCGACACCCTCGACGAGCTGACCGCGTGGCTGCTGGATCGGGCGAAAAACAATCCGAACGAAATCGGCGCGGCCTCGGTCGAATATTTGCAAGCGTTCGGATACACCGCTTACGCCTACATGTGGGCGTTGATGGCCAAAGCCGCGCTGGGCAAGGAAGCGCAAGATGATTTCTATGCGAGCAAGCTGGGCACCGCACGCTTCTATTTCGCCCGTTTGCTGCCGCGTATCCACTCGTTGAGCGCGTCGGTCAAGGCCGGTAGCGAGTCGCTGTTCCTGCTGGATGCGGCACAGTTCTGATCCTGTAGACGTCATGTAAGCATTTGCTTACGTGACGTGCTGCTGTTCTCCCATATCCGTATATTGGATCCACGGCTACTCTACATTTCATGGACGTCGCGCAGGAAGCGCAAAGTAAACAACACGGACACGTAGGATTCTGCCAGGGTGGCGGAGTGAAATGGATGTCAGGGAAACAGTCTGCAAAGCCCCGCTTCGGCGGGGTTTTCTTTTGCCTGAAGAAAAGTTTCAGGCAAGCGGATCGAGAGCCGGCTTCATTTCGCGATCGATCACCTCTTCAAGCAATGTCCGCAGCAATACCAACGAGGCCTGCTGGCGTTGCACATCACGGCACACCAGGCCAACTTGCAACGGCACCCGTGGCTCGCTCAGCGGTTTCCACAGCAGATCTTCATCGTCGTATTCCTTTTGCGAACGTCCCGGCAGTACCGTCGCCAGCTTGGTATGCGGCAGGCTGTCGAGAATTCCCAACATATTGTTCAGCTCGGCCTGCACCTGCGGGCGTCGACCGAGGCTGGTCAGTTGTGCCTGCCAGATCTGCCGAATCTGGAACTCTTCGCCGAGCAGCAGCATTGGCAGTTCAGCAGCCTGGCGCATCGAGACTTTCTTGAACTCGCGCAAGGGATGGTCTGCCGGGATCACCAGCGTCAGTTCGTCTTCATACAGCAATACCCCGTGCAGACCGGGTTGGCGCGGCGGCAGATAGCTGATGCCGATGTCCAGCGAACCATTGAGCAGACGCCGTTCGATTTCCAGCCCCGTAAGTTCATAGATCTGCACCACCAGATGCGGCTGCGCCTTGCGCACACGCTCGAGCATTTGCGGCACAAGGCTGGTGTGCACCGTTTGCAGCACACCGATCGCCAGGGTGCGCAACGCCTGCCCCTTGAAATTACCCAACGCCTCGCGCGCCCGCTGCAAGCCATCGAGCAGCGGCAACGCGTGGTTGTACAGCGTGTGCGCAGCGAGGGTCGGCAGCAGGCGTTTACTGCTGCGTTCGAACAGGGTGACGTCGAGATTCTGCTCCAGCTGACGGATCTGTTGCGACAGCGCTGGTTGCGAGATCGAGAGGCGCTCAGCCGCACGGCCGACATGGCCTTCTTCGTAGACCGCGACGAAATAACGCAGTTGTTTGAAATCCATAAGTCGCGCTTATCGAAATGGCTGGGAAATCGAAATGGCCTGAACCCGTTTGCGCGCCTAGTCTAACCGCATTCACAAGGCTTGCAGGGCCAGAAAGCGTGACGAATTCCATTTGCTTCGTTCGTGATTACATAGGCAGTTCAAAAAACCTCAAGCGAGGTTTTTCTGCATGAATCTGTTCAGTTTGCGGCGCCAGACGCCGAGTCTGGATGACCTCTGCTTCGAGGCGGGGCCATCCGCTATGACCGACCATCTCAATGCCCAACGCCTGATGCCCAGTGTCGAGCGGCCGCATCAAGTGTTCGTTCGCGGCCAGGGTTCCTGGCTGTGGGACAGCAACGATCGCGCCTACCTCGACTTTTCCCAGGCCTGCGGCGCCAACAGCCTTGGCCACAGCCCCACGGCGCTGGTCAAAGCCATCGCCAATCAGGCCCAGGCGCTGATCAATCCCGGCTGCAATCTGCATAGTCGCGGCATGCTCAGCCTCGCCGAACGTCTGTGCGCCAGCACGTCCAGCGATCAGGCGTACCTGCTCAACAGTGGCAGCGAGGCTTGTGAGGCGGCGATCAAACTGGCGCGCAAATGGGGCCAACTGCATCGCGGTGGCGCTTCGCGGATCATCGTGGCGCAGCAGGGTTGCCATGGCCGCAGTCTGGCGACGGTCGATCGAGTGCCATTCAACGACCTGCCGGCGCTGCATGCGGCGGTTGATGCGCAGACCGTGGCAATCATGCTGGAGCCGATCCAGAGCGATGCCGGGGTTATTCCCGCGACCGAGCACTACCTCAAAGGGGTCGAGCGACTGTGTCGTGACCTAGGCATTCTGCTGATTCTCGACGAAGTGCAGACCGGCATCGGCCGTTGCGGCAGCTTGCTTGCCGAACAGTCCTACGGCATTCGCGCCGATATCGTCGTGCTCGGCAAAGGCCTTGGCGGCGGCTTGCCGCTGGCGGCCTTGCTGGCGCGAGGCAAGGCCTGCTGCTTCGCCACTGGCGAGCTGAGCGGCACCCATCACAGCAACGCCTTGATCACGGCGGCCGGTCTGGTAGTGCTCGACAGCATCCATGACCGCAGCTTCTTTCAGCAGGTCAACGACAACGGCCAGCACCTGCGCGAAGGCCTGGCGCGACTGGCCCACCGCTACGGCCACGGCGAGTTGCGCGGCCAAGGCCTGTTCCATGGGCTGACGCTGTCCAACGAATGCGCCGACGCCGTCGTCCATGCCGCACTGCACGAAGGCCTGATATTGAACGCCGCGCAGCCTGACTGCCTGCGCTTCACCCCCGCCCTCACTGTCAGCAAAGCGAACATCGACGAAATGCTCCTGCGCCTGGGCCGCGCCTTCTCGCGAGTGCGCACCGCCCAATTGCAATGCCGCAAGGGCATTGCCGTCTGAGCTGAGGTGCCCCAACCGATTACCCGAACCGTCTCGCGGTATAACGCACGCCCCACGCCTGATTCTTTTGGCGTGGGGCATTTTTTTGTGGCCGGGTTTTACAGACGGGATTTAGAGCTTGAGGAATCGTACCGCGGATGGTCTTTTAGAGAATACCAGCAAGGGATGCGGCTACGGGCTGATCGGTATCACCGAAAAAGCCGTTTTGCGATCTGTACCACTAGGTGGTATGTTTTTGGAAGGGATACCTATGCCATTGAGGCTGTTCAAGACCAGGCGCTTCGCCCTTCAGGCCAGCAGGGCGTGGATCACAGATGAAGAGTTGCAGGAGGCGTTTCACCAGATGCTTCAGGGACAGGCGGACGATCTTGGCGGAGGCGTGTGGAAGAAGCGCTTGAAGGCGAACCGCCACCGTTCGATTGTTTTGGCAAAAGGTGGACATTACTGGATCTACCAAGTGCTTTTCGCCAAGCAGGATCAAAGCAATATCACGCCAACAGAATTGAAGGATTTACGTAAATTGGCAAAGGTTTATGCGCAACTGACCGAAGCGCAGATCAGCGACTTGTTGGCGATGAAGGAGTTTGTGGAGATATGTCATGAGTAAGAAATTCAAAAGTGAAGTCTTTGAATCGATACACGAATCAGCCGGGGCGTTGCTTGCTGTCGGAGCAATCAACAAAGCAACGATGCGAGAATTCGATGACTCCTGTCTGGCATCGGTTCCCTTGGCGATCCCGGCTGAGGAGATCAAGGCGCTACGCGAGCGTAACAAGGTCAGCCAGCCGGTGTTTGCACGCTATCTCAACACCAGTGCATCCACGGTCAAACAATGGGAATCGGGTGACAAACATCCCAGCGGTATGGCGCTCAAACTACTGAGCATCGTACAAAAACACGGGTTGAAAATTCTCGCTTGAGCCTGACGCAGCTATTGCACTGAACCCTGACGAACGGCGCAGGTCGATTAGCTTGTATGGCTCAAGTGAGCCAACCCCCATTCAGGAGCTGCCCCATGGATTTCATTCGTATCATCATCGCTATTCTGTTGCCGCCACTGGGCGTGTTTCTGCAGGTCGGGTTTGGCGGGGCGTTCTGGTTGAACATTCTGCTGACGTTGTGCGGCTACATTCCGGGGATCGTGCACGCGGTGTATATCATCGCCAAGCGTTGAGTCCGGTAGCGTCTATTGGATAGCTTTCGCGAGCAGGCTCGCTCCCACATTGGATCTGTGGCCACAAGTCCTTTGTGGGAGCGAGCCTGCTCGCTAACGGGGCGACACGGTTTTCAGTCAACCAGCCCCATCACCCGCCGATAAAACGTCCACTCCTGCTCGAGTGCATGCGCCTGGTTAGCCGCGCGACGAAAGCCGTGGCGTTCGTCAGGGTAGTAATGCGCTTCGACCGGGATGCCGTTGTGCTCCAGCGCCGCGACCATGTCGCGGGTCTGTTGAGGCACGACCACCGCGTCCAGTTCACCCTGGAAGAAAATCACCGGCACGCGAATGTTATCGGCGTGCAGCAATGGCGTGCGGGCGGCATAGCGTTCGGCATCTCGCTCGGGATCGCCGATCAGCCAGTCCAGATAATCGCCCTCGAACTTGTGCGTGGCCCGTGCCAGCGCGACCGGATCGCTGACGCCATAGAGGCTGGCGCCTGCGCGGAAAACCTGCCTGAACGCCAGTGCGCACAGTGTGGTGTAACCACCTGCACTGCCACCGCGAATGAACGCGCGGTCACCATCGATCAGACCTTGGTCAGCGAGATAACTCACCACCGCGCAGGCATCCTCGACATCCACCTCGCCCCAGCGCAGATGCAGCGCTTGCCGATATTCGCGACCATAGCCACTGCTGCCGCGATAGTTGAGGTCGGCGACGGCAAAGCCGCGCTGCGTCCAGTACTGGATGCGCGGATCGAGGATCGGATAGCACGCCGACGTCGGGCCGCCGTGGATGAACACCACCAGCGGCGGTTTCGCTTCACCGCTCATGGCCGGGTAAAAGAAACCGTGCGCCTCGCCGGAGCCGCTCGGATAACGCAAGGTCTGCGGACGGCTGATGCGTTCGGCGGGCAATGGAGCCACGCCGCCAGCGAGGATTTTCGCTGCATGCGAGACACGATCAATGGCAATCACTGCTGACGGGCTCACCGGCGTTGCGGCAATGCAATAGATGAACTGTTGATCCATCGCCAGGTGGCGGAAGCGGCTGTAGTCGCCGCTGAAATCTTCATCGCCAAGGGCCAGGCGACCGAAACCATCCTCGCTCCAGCTGGCTAAGAATTGATCACCGACAGGCAGCCACGTGCAGCCGCCCAGTTGCCAGGGCGCAGGCGCGTGATCGGCCTGGGCACTCGGTAGCGCGTGCAAGCCATCGGGCGTTTCGACCCACGGCTGCCAGAAGCCGCCACGATCTGTCATACAGTAGAGCCGGCCGTCGGCGTCGAAACGCGGCTGCTGGATCGACTCCTCAATCTGCTCGCCGGCAATACAACGAGGCGCAGAAAAATCACCTTCCGCAATCATCAACCGCGTCGAGGTCCACGGCTGATGCGGTCGGCTCCACTCGATCCATGCCAACCGCTGGCCGTCCGGGCTCAGCGTTGGCGACGCGTAGAAATCAGCACCTTCGGCCAGCACCTTGCGCGTGCCGGTCGCCAGATCAATCGCCACCAGGCGATGTCGATCCTGCTGCTCTTCGACCGCCAACACCCGGCCAGCGGCGAATTGCAGATCGCCGTAGCGGCAGTCAGTCGACGTCAGCGCGACCGGCTCGCCATCCAGCGCCTGCCAATACATCTGCTGATCCGCTTCATTGACGAAAACCACCCCGTCAGGCGTCAGACAAAACGCGCCACCGCCATATTCGTACACGCGGCTACGCACGCTGAAGCCGTCCGGCGTCAGACGTTTCGCCATGCCATCGCGCCAATGCCAGATTCTGCACGCGGCGTCCTCGGGGCGATATTCATTCCAGAACACACCATGGGCGCCGAGCTGCAGTTCGGCGAAGTCGGTTCCGGCGGCGACGGCCTGGGCGGCGCTGAAAGGCTCAGCCCTTGGCGATGAGGCGTGAGTTTCGTTCATTGCGAAAGGCCAATTGGTCGATGGTTTGAGTGGCGGTCTCGGCTTCTTCGCGGGCCTTGAGGATCACGCCATGATGTTCGGACTTGCTGCACACCGGGTCGGCGTTGCTGGCGTCGCCGGTGAGCATGAACGCCTGGCAGCGGCAGCCGCCGAAGTCTTTTTCTTTCTCGTCGCAAGAGCGGCACGGCTCGGGCATCCAGTCGTAACCGCGAAAACGGTTGAAGCCGAACGAGTCATACCAGATGTGCTGCATGCTGTGCTCGCGCACGTTGGGAAACTGCACAGGCATCTGGCGGGCACCATGGCAGGGCAGGGCGGTGCCGTCCGGGGTGACGGTCAGGAAGATGCTGCCCCAGCCGTTCATGCAGGCTTTCGGGCGTTCTTCGTAATAGTCCGGAGTGACGAAAATCAGCTTGCACGGATGCCCTTCGGCTTCCAGCCTGGCCCGGTATTCGTTGGTGATGCGTTCGGCGCGCACCAGTTGCTCCCTGGTCGGCAGCAGGCCAACACGGTTGAGCTGCGCCCAGCCGTAGAACTGGCAAGTGGCGAGTTCGACGAAGTCAGCCTCCAGCGCAATGCACAGTTCGATAATGCGGTCGATCTTGTCGATGTTGTGCCGATGGGTGACGAAGTTCAGCACCATCGGATAGCCGTGGGCCTTCACTGCGCGAGCCATTTCCAGCTTTTGCGCAAAGGCCTTTTTCGAGCCCGCGAGCAGGTTGTTCACTTGCTCGTCGCTGGCCTGAAAACTGATCTGGATGTGATCAAGCCCGGCCTTTTTGAAGTCGCTGATTTTCTGCTCGGTCAGGCCAATGCCGGAGGTGATCAGGTTGGTGTAGAAACCCAACTGCCGCGCTTCACGGATAAGTTCGGCCAAGTCCTGACGCACCAGCGGTTCGCCGCCGGAAAAGCCCAATTGCGCCGCGCCCATCTCCCGCGCTTCGCGGAACACCTTGATCCATTGCTCGGTGGTCAGCTCTTTGCCCTGCTCGGCGAAATCCAGCGGATTGGAGCAGTACGGGCATTGCAGCGGGCAGCGGTAGGTCAGCTCGGCGAGCAGCCACAGCGGCAGGCCGACTTGCGGTTTGGCCGGCAGATCAGTCAAGGGTGAGCCAGTGTTGCTCACGGGCAACCTCCATGAATTGCTCGACGTCGTCACCGAGCTCGGGCACGCCGGGGAACTGCTTGTCGAGTTCGGCAATGATTGCCGCGACATCGCGTTCGCCATCAATCAGGCCGCCAATCAGCGCGGCCGTTTCGTTGAGCTTGATCATGCCTTCCGGGTACAGCAACACATGGCCCTTTTGCGCCGGTTCGTACTGGAAGCGATAGCCCGGGCGCCAGCTCGGCACTTTGCTGCGGTCGAAACTCATAAGATGATTCCTTTATGCCAGACCCGTTGTTCGGTCACGCTGTGATACGGCGGACGGTTCAGTTCATAGGCCATGCTCATGGCATCGAGCATGCTCCAAAGAATGTCCAGTTTGAACTGGAGAATTTCCAGCATGCGCTCCTGGCCTTCGCGGGTCTTGTAGTGCTCAAGGGTGATCGCCAGCCCATGCTCGACGTCACGCCGCGCCTGACCGAGACGGGTGCGGAAGTATTCGTAACCGGCCGGGTCGATCCACGGGTAATGCTGCGGCCAGCTGTCGAGGCGCGACTGGTGGATCTGCGGCGCGAACAGTTCGGTCAGCGAGCTGCTGGCGGCCTCCTGCCAACTGGCGCGACGGGCGAAGTTGACGTAGGCATCGACAGCGAAACGCACGCCGGGCAGCACCAGCTCCTGAGAACGCAATTGGTCTGGGTCGAGGCCAACAGCCTGGCCCAGACGCAGCCAGGCTTCGATGCCGCCATCTTCACCGGGCGCGCCGTCGTGGTCGAGCAGGCGCTGAATCCACTCGCGGCGGATTTCCCGATCCGGGCAATTGGCGAGGATCGCTGCGTCCTTCAGGGGAATGTTTACCTGATAGTAGAAGCGGTTGGCGACCCAGCCTTGAATCTGCTCGCGGGTCGCACGGCCTTCGTACATCGCCACGTGGTAAGGGTGGTAGATGTGGTAGTAGGCGCCCTTGGCGCGCAGGGCCGCTTCGAATTCGGCGGGGGACAGCGGGGTGTCGGTCATGTCTGTTCTCCGGGAACAACCCTGGAAATCTCTGGTGTCTGTGCTGGCCTCTTTGCGAGCAGGCTCGCTCCCACAGTTGATCGCATTCCATTGTAGGAGTGAGCCTGCTCGCAATAGACCGCGCAGCGGTCTCGATTGCTTAAAGCACGATACTCATGCCATCAAACGCTACTTCAACGTCACGCCGCGCCAGTTCGGCACGCTCCGGGGAATCCTCGTCGAGGATCGGGTTGGTGTTGTTGATGTGGATAAGTACCTTGCGCTGCTCGGGCAACTGCTCCAGCACTTCGAGCATGCCGCCGGGGCCGTTCTGTGCCAGGTGGCCCATCTCGCGACCGGTGCGGGTGCCGACGCCACGGCGCTGCATTTCATCGTCATCCCACAGCGTGCCGTCGACCAGCAGGCAATCGCTGTCCGCCATGATTTCCAGCAACGGCGCATCGACCTTGCCCAGTCCCGGCGCGTAGAACAGCTTGCCGCCGGTGCTGAGGTCTTCAACGATCAAACCGATGTTGTCGCCCGGATGCGGATCGAAACGGTGCGGCGAATACGGCGGCGCGGCGCTGCGCAACGGTAACGGTGTGAAACGCAGGTTCGGGCAGGCCGCTACGGTGAAGCTCTGGTCGAGCTCGATACGGTTCCAGTCCAGCCCGCCATTCCAGTGGGTGAGCATTTTGAACAAGGGAAAACCGGTGCTCAGGTCTTCGTGAACCATGTCCGTGCACCAGACCTGATGCGGGCAGCCTTCGCGCAGGCTGAGCAGGCCGGTGGTGTGGTCGATCTGGCTGTCCATCAGGATGATCGCGCTGATGCCGGTGTCGCGCAGGGCGCGGCCTGGTTGCATCGGGGCGAAGCTTTGCAGTTGCGCGCGGATGTCCGGCGAGGCATTGCACAGCACCCAGTTCACGCCGTCATCGGAAATGGCGATGGACGATTGGGTGCGGGCCTTGGCGTTCAGGCTGCCGTCGCGAAAGCCTGCGCAATTGACGCAGTTGCAGTTCCACTGCGGAAAACCGCCACCGGCGGCCGAACCCAGAATCTGGACGAACATGAACGCTCCATCATTTCAACGCGGAAAATAAAACGCCTCGGCGAGCCGAGGCGTTGCACTGCGAATCTGCGTAAGCAGAACTCAGCGGCTGGCGAAGTACATGGTGACTTCGAAGCCGATACGCAGGTCGGTGTAAGCAGGTTTGGTCCAGGCCATGAGATGTCTCCTTCTGAGGGTTGGGATAGCGCTATCCATAGTTATAGTCCACGGCAGCGCGGTGATGTTCCAATTAGTTAGGCGGCTATGTTACTCAAAATTTCAACGCCGTGACCCGTGAATCTTTGAGAAAGCTCCTTGCAGCCTCGGTAATGATCAGTTTGTCGCTTGCCACGGTGTGCCCGGCATTGGTTCATTGGCCAGGCAGTGGTAGCCGCCCTCGGCATTGATCAGGCGTTGCGCAGCATCGAGCAAAGCCTGTCGATTCAGCTGCTGGATCGCCGCGACCAACTGCTCACGGTAATCCGACGAATGGCCAGCGAGTTTGCCCTGCCACAGCAGCTCGGCGGCATCCTTGGTGGACAGCGTGGCATCGTCGAACTGATCGGCGAGGCTTTGGCGCTGCTGCTTGAGGCTTGCGTCATCGACTGTTTCGATCAACGCGGGGATGTTTTTGAGGAACTCTTGAATGTGTTCGAGCAACTTGGCGGCCGAAGTCGTCGGCGATTGCACGCCAAAGACAATCGCGGTCCTGCCGTGCAATTGACGCAGCGCGCTGAACACGGCGTACCCCAATTGCAATTCGACGCGCAGGCGCTGGTAAAAAGGCGTCTGGCACACCTGAGCCAGAAGGCGCCATGCAGCTTCATCAGCGATGTCGCGGCTGGCAGTCGGGCAGACCAGCAGCAAGACGTGTTCGCTGGAGGCCGTGTTGATCTGGCTCCAGTGGTACTGGCCTTGTGTGGTTGGCATGACCGGTAGCTGATTGTCCGGTGTGCCGGGAATGCGGCTCAGCGCCAGGCCCAAGGCTGATTGGGTTTGTTGGTTGAGGCCTAGAGCGAGGCCGTCCCAGCGCGAAGTTGTCCACAGCTGATTGGCGTCATCGCTGGTTTCGATCGTGGACAGGCATTTTTCCGGCAATGCTTCCAGTAGTTGGCGGATCGGCATCGACGGTATCTGCACCGCGTCGCGCGGCGAATCGGCGTCGATCATCGTCAGACATTTCAGCGCATGCTCGAGGACGCTGGGCATCGGTTCCTGTAATCCGCCCATTTTCAGCAGCCATTGGTTACCTGTGGCGCTGAAAGACAAGTCCACTCCGGCTTCGTACGCATCCTGCCGTGTCTGGCGCAGACTGCGCTGCAATCTTGCGCGCAGATCGGCGCTGGCCGCCGCCTCGACCTGCCAGCGCAGGTAAATCGCGCCTTCATCGCTGTTGTCTGGCAGTGCCTGGCTAAACTGCATCGGCGACCGTTCGCGACGGCTGCGCGAGCGATCCTGGGCGAACGTGCGCAGGCCACGGTGGGCGCTGGTCTGGCCGCGAATCAGCCCGGCGTTGGCCAGCGGTTCACTGGCGCGCAAGAAAGGATTGGCGGCGGGCAGATGCCAAGGATCGCTGAAGTTATCCACAACGCCGATCTCGCGAAGGATGTGCTCAAGTGCGGTAGCGCCGGATTCGGACAGGCCGAATGCTTGCTGCTGGAGATCGAGCCGTGCCACTTGCAACGCGCCGCTGACTTGCTGCTGGCGCTGAAGCAGGGCGGCGTATTCCTCGCGCAACGGCTTCCAGTCCTGACGGGCGAAGAAGCTCAGCCAATCCAGCAGGCGTTCGCGAATGGTAACCACGCGGTCGCCGTCGGCATGGAATTGAAGATGCAGCAGCGCTTGGCCGGCGAACTGGTAAAGCGGCGTGGCTTTCAGGCTGTCAGCCAGATTCTGTTGATGCAGGTATGCGAGCAATCCACCAGGTTTTGCGCTATTCAACCAATGACAGAGAAAAGCCATCGCCTCGGCGGATGACTCGGGCAACGCGTCGAAAGCAAATAACAGGTTCGTGTGAGCGCCGACCTGTTGATAACTTTTCACTGCCAACGGTGGCGGTGCGGCTTGGGCAACTTTATCCCCAACCGGCAACACCGCTGCGAATTGCTGCGCCAGCTCCCGAAGCTCATCGATACTTTGCGGCCCGACCAGACTCAGGGTCATTTGCCCGGTTCGATAAAAGCGCTGATGGAAGTCTTGCAGCGCCGACTGAAACCCAGGCGATTCGACCTGCAAGCTGTCCCGATTGCCCGCATGAAAACCGCGCAACGGATGCTCCGCTGGTAAACCTTCATACAAGGCAAACTGCTGTTGCGCTGTCGGATCCTGCGACCAGGCGACGAATTCGGACTGCAGCACTTCCCGTTCACGCAGTTGATCGTCCAGATTCATACGTGGCCGGGCGAGCATGTCTGACAGACGCTCGAGCCCCGCGCTGAAGGACGACACAGGCAACTCGAAGAAAAAGTCCGTGGTGCGCTCGCGGGTGCTGGCATTCACTTGCCCGCCGTGACGTTGCACGTAGGCCATCAGCCCTTCGTCTGTGGGAAAGCGCTCGGTGCCGAGAAACAGCAAGTGCTCGAGAAAATGCGCCAGCCCCGGCCATGCCAGCGGCACGTCATGACTGCCGGCCCCCACGCGCAACGCCGCAGCGCTGCGCTTGAGACCGGGCACGTGGCGCAGGGTCACGCGCAAGCCGTTGGCCAGGGTTTCAGAGTGGGGGCGGGGATGAGTCGGCGCAGGCATGGGCACTTCCAGAACAGTGAAGTGCCCATGCTAGCGGATTAGCGGCGGTTGAGCGCGCCGTAAAGCTCCGGGCGGCGATCGCTGAGATAGCGATTGGCCTGGCGTGAATCGTTCATCAGTTGTCGGTCCAGTTCACCGACGATCAACGCCTCGTCCAAACCTGCCAGGGCGATACGGCTGCCGTCCGGCGCGGCAATGCTGCTTTGCCCACAGTACTGAATATCGCCTTCATGGCCGCAGTAATTGGCGTAAGCCACGTAGCACTGGTTTTCGAAGGCGCGGGCACGCACGGTGACATCGGCAACGAAATCGAACGGAATCATGTTGGCCGTCGGCACCACAATCAGCTCGGCGCCGGTCAAGGCCAGGCGCCGCGCGTTTTCCGGAAACTCCAGGTCGTAGCAGATCAGGAAGCCGAGCTTCCAGCCGTTCAATTCAACCACCGGCAAGTCGGAGTCACCGGGGCTGAACATCGACCGGTCGAGATCGCCAAACAGATGCGACTTTCGATAGTTGCACAGGCGCTCGCCGTGGGCGTCGATCAGTTGCACGGCGTTGTAGATCTGCCCGTCGGCGGTGCGCTCCGGATAACCGTAAACGATCGCCAGACCCGCAGCCTTGGCAATCCGGGCGATCTGCTGCGCCCATTCACCGTTGTAGACCTCGGCCAGCGTGCTCACCGCTTCGGCGCCGATGTTGTAGCCGGTCATGAACATCTCCGGCAGCACCAGCAGGTCGGCGCCCTTGGCCTCCATCGCTACCTGATGCAGGCGCTGCAGGTTGGCGGCGGGGTCCAGTGGCAGCGGTGGACATTGGTAAACGGCTACGCGCATCGGGGAATCCTCTTACTCGGGCAGGGCGATAGGGCCGATGTCTTTGAACACATCACCCGGGCCCGGGTTCTCTTTATGTGTCGAGCCGCCGAAATGTTTCATGATGCCCCACACCGCGTTGAGCGAGGTCTGCACCGCGCCTTCAACCCACGCGGGCGTCCATGACACATCGTCGCCAGCGATGAAGATCCCGCGTTGCTCGGCCGGCATGTCGTCCTGCATGAAGTGCGCATACATGCGCTGGTTGTAGCGGTAATGGCCGGGCAGGGCGCCCTTGAAGGCACCGAGGAAGTACGGATCGGCTTCCCACGACACGGTGATCGGATCGCCGATGATCCGCGCGGCGATGTCGACTTTCGGGTAGATCTTTTTCAGCGCGTTCAAGGCCAGCTCAACGCGTTTTTCCACCGGATGCGGGAGCATTTTCAACGCGTCGCTCATCCACGAATACGACAGGCAGATCACCCCCGGCTTGTCGTCGCCGTTGTCGAACAGATAGGTGCCACGGGTCAGGCGATCGGTGAGGGTCATGCTCATCACATCGCGGCCGGTTTCCGGATCCTTGTCCTTCCAGAACGGCCGGTCGACCATCACGAAGGTTTTCGACGACTGCATGTAGCGTGTGCGGTCGAGGGCCATCCACATTTTCTGCGAGAACAGGGTTTCGTCGCATTCGATCTGAGTGGTCAGCAGCCAGCTCTGGCAGGTTGTCAGGACGGCGGCGTATTCGCGGGTGTCACCGTTGTTGTCGGTTACGGCGAAACGGCCTTGCGGTGCGTGGGCAATCTTCTTCACACCGGAACGCGGTGCGCCACGGTGCAGGGATTTCAGGCTGGTGCCGGCCGGCCAGTGCACGCAGCGCTCCGGCACATGGCGCCAAATGCCCTGTGGCACCTGCTCGACGCCACCGACCACCAGGTGCTGGTGATCGTCGCAATTGGTCATTACCACGCGGAAGATTTCCAGCATCGAATTGGGAAAGTCCGAATCCCAGCCGCCGGTGCCGAAACCGACCTGACCGAACACTTCGCGGTGCTGGAACGACAATTTTGCGAAGGCTTTCGAGGTGGCGACGAAGTCGTAAAAGGTCCGGTCGTCCCACAGCGGCACCAGCTTGTTCCACAACTCTTTCAGGCGCGGCACATCGCGATCACGGATGGCTTGCTGGATGTCGGAGAACTGCGAACCGGCTTCCAGCGCATCCGCCCAGGCGTCAGCCACTTCCTGAAACAATGCAGGAAGATCCTTCAGGCTTTCGGCGTAATAGGTTTCGCCCTCCAGATCGATCACGGTACTGCCAGACGCGCCGGTCAGCGGGTTGGGGAAGGGCTTGGTTTCGAGGCCGAGCTTGTCGACGTAGTGGTAGAACGCTGTGGAGGAGACCGGAAAGCGCATGCCACCGAGCTCGGCGACGATGGCATCGGTGCCGTTGAATGCCTGCGAGCGCAGACGACCACCGAGTTTCGACGCCTCGTACACCACCGGCTTCAAACCGAGTTTCATCAGTTCATACGCAGCCACCAGACCGGCAATACCCGCGCCGACAATCGCCACCTCAGCGCCATGGTGCTGCTCGGGAATGATCCCCAGACCGGCGGGATGCTCGATCCAATCGTCAAACGCGAACGGGAAGTCCGGACCGAAAATGGTGACTGGTTTTTTTCCGTCTGCAGGATGGCGATTGTTCTTGTTCATGGCTGACCTTATTGGCGACCCGACGCAGGATTCGCGTCAGTATAGGAAAAGATGCCAGCCATTCTAGGGAGCGTGGAGCGCGTTAATAAGACGCAATGTGTCGTCGTTTTGCCTGATTGTTGTGCAGACTGACGATTGCGGGCTGCATACCGACCAAAAAAGTGGGAGCGAGCCTGCTTGCGAAGCGGCTCAGCCAAATGCCCGGCCAATGCTCAGACCGGCTGCCCGCGATCAATCTTGCTGCTCAGAATGATCGAAGTCGTGGTTTTCTCCACCCCATCGACGCTGCCAATCTGATCCAGCAACTGATCCAACTGCTCCGGCGAATCGGTGCGCAACCACGCCACATAATCAAACTCGCCACTCACCGCACACAGCTGCTGCACCTGCGCCATCGCACTCAAGCGCCGCAGCACGTCCTTGCCGGAACGCGGCTGCACCTTGATTCCGACGTAGGCTTGCAAACCACCATCGACCACACGCTGACCCAAGCGCACACCATAACCGGTGATTACCTTGGCCTTTTCCAGGCGGGCCAGACGCGACGTCACCGTCGTGCGAGCAATGCCTAGCTGACGGGCGAGCATGGCCACGCTTTCGCGGGCGTTGATTTGCAGCGCGGCGATCAGTTGGCGGTCGATTTCGTCGAGGATGGGTTGGCGGGTGTCTGGCAAGGGGGACTCCGGAGGCATGGGACAATCAGGTTAAGGATGTTACAGGGACAATCGCGTTGGGGCTTTCAGCGTTCTCTCAAACGGATTTTCTTGCGCAGTTCCAGAACGTTGCGCCCGCCAAGACGAAACCCAACCACTCGCCCACAAAAAAGCCGCGCATTCAGCGCGGCTTTTCAATTTGGTGGGCCCACACGGACTCGAACCGTGGACCAAAGGATTATGAGTCCTCTGCTCTAACCAACTGAGCTATAGGCCCTCAGTAGGCCGCGGATTATAGCGACGGTTTCGCGGCTGTGCTATCCGAAAAATCCGATACGGTTATATGCAGAAACGTCGCGGCGAATTCGTCCGGGGGCAGCGGCAGGCTGACGATGTAGCCCTGGATCTGTTCACAACCTTCCGCGGCGAGGAATTGTTGTTGCGCCTGTGTTTCCACGCCTTCGGCAATCACGGTGAATTGCATGCTGCGACCGAGCGCGATGATGGCGCGCACAATGGCTGCGTCGTGGGGGTCGTCAGGCAGTCCGCGGACGAAGGATTGATCAATCTTGAGGATGTCCAGCGGCAGGCGTTTGAGGTAGCTGAGCGAGGAGTAGCCGGTCCCGAAGTCATCGATCGCCAGCTGCACGCCGAGGTGTTTGAGTTGGTGTAGCACTGCCAGCGCCTCTTCGGCCTGACTCATGATGAAATTCTCGGTAATTTCCAGTTGCAGTAAATCCGGCCTGAGGTGGTTGTCCTTGAGCAGTTGTTCGATGCGCACCAAGAGGTTGGGCTGACGCAATTGCGCACCGGCGAGGTTTACCGAAAGCGGCCCCAACGGTTGGTAGATCTCGTTCCACTCGAACATCTGCCGGCAAGCGGTCTCCAGCACCCAGTCACCGATCTGCAGGATCATGCCGTTTTCTTCCGCGAGCGGAATGAAATGCTCGGGCGGCACGTCGCCGAAGGTCGGGTGACGCCAGCGAATCAACGCCTCTGCACCGACCAGACTGTGATCGACCAGGCTGATTTTCGGTTGGTAATAGAGAAACAGCTCATCGCGCTCGATTGCGCGGCGCAGTTCGTGTTCCAGCGCTATGCGCTCGCTGGCCTGGGCGGTGAGGTCGCGGGTGTAGCTTTCGACGCGGTTGCGTCCTTTGGCTTTGGAGCGGTACATCGCCGCGTCGGCGTTTTTCACCAGCGTGGCCACGTCGCAACCGTCGCGGGGATAGAGGCTGGTGCCGATGCTGGCGCTGATAAAGAACTCGTGTTCGCCGGCCTGGAACGGCGCGCCGAAGCAGTTGAGCAGTTTCGTCGCGATGTTGTCGGCGTCGCTGGCTTGCTGCAAGCCCGGCAACAGGATGATGAACTCGTCGCCACCCAACCGTGCGACCGTGTCGATATCGCGCAGTTGTTCTTTCAAGCGCACGGCGATGCCCTTGAGCAACAGGTCGCCGACCGGGTGGCCGAGGCTGTCGTTGATGTGTTTGAAGCGGTCGAGATCGAGAAACAGCACCGCGCCCTGGCCGCCATTTTCCTGCTGGCTGGTCAGGGCCATTTGCAGGCGGCTCTCAAACAAGGTGCGGTTGGGCAAACCGGTGAGCGGGTCGTGGTGGGCCTGATAATCGAGTTTGGCCTGGGCATGCTTGAGGCTGGAGA
This sequence comes from Pseudomonas sp. 67(2021), assembly GCF_017491835.1. Lineage (NCBI taxonomy): Bacteria > Pseudomonadati > Pseudomonadota > Gammaproteobacteria > Pseudomonadales > Pseudomonadaceae > Pseudomonas > Pseudomonas sp. 67(2021). Next base: position 59,102 of record NZ_JAFGYL010000001.1, on the reverse strand, counting down.
TGTCGGCGAACACCGCGACGAAGTGAGTGATGAACTTGTCGCGATTGCGCACCGCGCTGATGGTCAGCCAGCTCGGGTACAGCTCGCCGTTCTTGCGCCGGTTGGAAATCTCGCCTTGCCAGTGTCCCTCGTCGGTCAATTGATGCCACATCGCAGCGTAGAAAGCGCTGTCATGCAGCCCTGACGCCAGCAAGCGTGGCGTGTGGCCCAGTGCTTCACTTTCGCTGTAACCGGTGATTTCGGTGAAAGCACGATTGACGGCGCTGATGTGTTGTTGAGTATCGGTGATCAATACGCCCTCGGCGGTGCTCTCGAAAACGGTCGCGGCCTGCTGCAGTTTCTCCTGCATGAGATGGCGTTCGGTGATGTCGCGGGCGATGGTCAGCATGCAATCCTCGTCGCCAATCGGCAGCGGTCGACTGGACACTTCGCACAGGCGAATCTGCCCGTCGCTGCGACGGATGTGGCATGTGAAGTCGCGGACGAAACCGTCGCGTTGCAGCAGGTCGAGCATCTGTTTGCGTTCGTTGAGGTTGACCCAGATACCCAGATCCAGCGTCGAACGATCCACTGACATGGCGCTGTTGAAACCGGTGATGCGGCTGAAACCTTCGTTGACCTCCAGCAGCAGGCCGTCGCTCTGGCGCGACAGCAACAGGCCGTCGGGCGACGCATGGAAAGCCTTGGCGAATTTCTCTTCAGAGGTTTGCAGTTGCTGTTGGGTTTCCTTGAGCTGGCTGATGTCGCGCACCACCACCACCAGCGCCGGCGTGGTATCGAGGTCGAAAGGCTCGGCGGAAATCAGCCCGGTGAAGACTTGGCCGTTGTTGCGGCGAAAGGGCATTTCCAGATTACGGATGCTGCCGGCCTGCAAACGCTGCAAGAGGCCCGGCCCGACGCCGGGAATGCCCCAGATATTGAGGTTGGTGGCGGTCTGGCCGATCACGTCCTCGGCCCTGAGGCCGATCTGCTCCTCGAAGGCCTCGTTGACCTCCAGCAGGCAGCCGTCGGACAGGCGTGCAATCACCAGAATGTCCGGGCACTGCTCGAACACCGATGCGAACTTCTGCTCGGACAGGCGCAGCGCCTCTTCGGTGCGTTTGATTTCGCTGATATCGATCATCAACCCGCGCATCACCGGTTCGTGGCCATGCTCGATCAGGCTGACAATGTCGCGCACCCACAGGCAGCGGCCGTCGGCGGTGATCACGCGATAATCGACGATGTGATCGCGGCCCTGGCGCAGCGCTTCCCTGCAATAGTTCTGCGTGCGGGTCAAGTCGGCCGGATGAATGATGTTGTGCCAGAAACCCGGAATCAGCCAGTGAGACTGTGGATACCCGAGCAGGTCTTCAGCATGGGGCGAAACATAGCTGTAGGTGAAGTCGCTCATCCGCGCTTCCCAGGCGATGGCTGACAAGCTCTCCACCAGGCCGCGGTAGTGATATTCGCTACTGCGCAATTCCTGTTCGAGGTCGATGCGCCGGCTGATTTCCGAGCTCAAGCGGCGGTTGATGCGAATCACCACGGCAAGGATCGTCATCAGCAGCAACAGACCGGGCAGACCGTACATCAGCAGGTCCGACCAGAACGTGCGGTGGTCGAGCACATTACCGACCCAATGTTCCTGGATGCTGCTGATTTCCGCCGGCGTCATGTCGGCGAGGACTTTATCAAGTATCCCGACCAGCACCTTGTTGTCGCGGGGCACGGCCATCGCCAATTGATAGCGATATGGGGTTTCGCCGCTGACGTAGAGGCCGTCGAGCTTGAGCTGGCGCAGGCTCCACACGCTGGAAGCGAGATCGCCGACCACCGCGTCCACTTCATCGGTCGCCAAAGCTTGCAGCGCCGAGCTGACATTGGGCATGGCGACCAGATTCAGATCGGGGTGGTGAGTGCGCAGCAGTTCGTGGGGGGCGTAGTTTTCCACCACGGCGATTTTCAGACCGTAGAGGTCGTCGAGTTTGCGCGGCTGGGCGCCGCCGACATGGGCAAGGATGACGATCGGGAAGTCGAGGTACGGCCGGGTAAATGCCAGGTAATTCTGGCGCTCCGGCGTGGACATGATCCCTGGCAGCAAATCGATCTTGCCTTTTTTCACCTGCTCCAGCACCACCGTCCAGCTTGCTGGTTCGATGGGCGTCAGCTTGATCGCCAAGCGCTGGCGAATCACGTCGATATAGTCAGCGGCCAGACCCTGATAGCGGTTCTGATCGTCACGAAATTCGAAAGGCGGCCACGACGCGTCGACACCCAGGCGCAAGTCAGGGTGAGCCGCCAGCCAGCTGCGTTCTTCATCGGTGAGAGTCAGCGCGTCAGCCGTGGCGGTGCAGATCATCAATGACAGCAGAAAAAGCACGGGCGCCAGTCTGGGCATAACGCTCTCGTCACGGCTTGGGGATGATTGTTTCGAGTGTAGACGGGGTACGCGGCGGGGAGGGCGGAGCGGGGAATTTAATCTGCCATAAAACAAAACCCCCGGCCTGGGCCGGGGGTTCTGGTATCACTCGTCGAGGAAGGAGCGCAGATGCTCGCTTCGCGTCGGGTGGCGCAGCTTGCGCAGCGCCTTGGCTTCGATCTGACGGATCCGCTCACGCGTTACGTCAAACTGTTTGCCAACTTCTTCGAGCGTATGGTCGGTGTTCATGTCGATACCGAAACGCATGCGCAGTACCTTGGCTTCACGGGCAGTGAGGCCGGACAGCACTTCGCGCGTCGCTTCCTTCAGACTTTCCACCGTGGCGACATCGATGGGCGACTGCATGGTCGAGTCTTCGATGAAGTCGCCCAGATGGGAGTCTTCGTCATCACCGATCGGGGTTTCCATGGAGATCGGCTCTTTGGCGATCTTCAGTACCTTGCGGATCTTGTCCTCAGGCATTTCCATGCGTTCGCCCAGCTCTTCCGGAGTCGGTTCGCGACCCATTTCCTGCAACATCTGCCGGGAAATACGGTTGAGCTTGTTGATCGTCTCGATCATGTGCACCGGAATACGGATGGTGCGCGCCTGGTCGGCGATCGAGCGAGTGATCGCCTGACGGATCCACCAGGTGGCATAAGTCGAGAACTTGTAACCACGACGGTATTCGAACTTGTCCACCGCCTTCATCAGACCGATGTTGCCTTCCTGGATCAGATCGAGGAATTGCAGGCCGCGGTTGGTGTACTTCTTGGCGATCGAGATCACCAGACGCAGGTTGGCTTCAACCATCTCTTTCTTCGCGCGGCGGGCCTTGGCCTCACCGATCGACATGCGACGGTTGATGTCCTTGATTTCCGCGATGGTCAGGCCGGTCTCGGTTTCCAGTGCGATCAGCTTCTGCTGGCAACGGATGATGTCCGGCTGCACGCGACCGATGGCTTCGGCGTACTTGCTCTTGCCTTTAGCCAGGGCGTCGGACCAGCTTTCGTCGACTTCGTTACCCGGGAACTGACGCAGGAAATCGGCGCGTGGCATACGTGCATCACGTACGCACAGCTGCATGATCGCGCGCTCTTGCTGACGCAGACGATCCAAAGCACTGCGTACACGCTCGACCAGGGCTTCGAATTGCTTCGGCACCAGTTTGATCGGCATGAACAGCTCGGCCAGAGCCAGCAACTCGGCAACCGCTGCCTTGTTGTGACGACCGTGCTTTTTCAGGGCCTTGCGGGTGATTTCCATCTGGTCGGCGACGGCGCCGAAGCGCTGTGCAGCGATGACCGGATCCGGACCGCTTTCGGCTTCTTCTTCGTCGTCGGAAGATTCGGCATCATCGTCATCGGTATCGTCGTCGGCCTTGACGGCTTTCGGATCGACCGGCGGCGGCACTTCTGCCGCAGGCGGCGCGATGCCGTCGTCCGGGTCGATATAACCGCTCAGGACGTCGGACAGGCGACCACCTTCGGTGGTGACGCGGGTGTACTCGGAGAGAATGTGGTCAACCGTGCCAGGGAAGTGCGCAATTGCGCTCATCACTTCACGAATGCCTTCTTCGATCCGCTTGGCGATTTCGATTTCGCCTTCACGGGTCAGAAGCTCGACCGTACCCATTTCACGCATGTACATGCGCACCGGGTCAGTGGTGCGACCGATATCGGTCTCCACCGCCGCCAACGCAGCGGCTGCTTCTTCCGCAGCGGCCTCGTCGGTATCGGCGTCGGCCAACATAAGGGCGTCCGCATCCGGAGCACTCTCGTGTACGGGGATCCCCATGTCGTTAATCATGCGGATGATGTCTTCCACCTGCTCCGGATCTGAAATATCCTCGGGCAGGTGGTCGTTGACCTCGGCGTAAGTCAGATACTTCTGCTCACGACCCAGTTTGATCAACTCAATAATACGAGACTGCTGTTGCGCTTTTCCGGACATAACACCCTATCCACTGAAGGTCTTGGCGGGCAAAAAACAAGCCGAGGATTATACCTGAGCTATGACCTCACGCGCCAGTTGAGGTCGGGTTTGATGCGGAAACATTGCGACTTAAAAGGTCGCGCAGTTGATTTTTCTCTTCGACGCTCAGTTCGCTTTGCCGCGCTTTCCTGAGTAACTGTTCGAGATTTCGCTCGCGTTGGCGGGCGGACAAGCTAGTAATGGTGTCGAAAAACTGTTGTTCAAGGTTATCTCCGTCAATCAGCCATTCCTTTTCTGCCAGCGCCTTGAGCAAGCGACCCTGTTCAGTTCCGTGCCATCGCGCGATCAACTGAAATGAGTTTAGCTTGGGATTCTTCTGTACGGCTTCGAGCAGCGCCACAAGCAACTGGGCGTTGGTCTGATTTTCATCGGCAATGTGCCCGGCGTCTTCGACGCGCTTGGCCAGTTGCGGATGATGGAGCAATGTTCTCAATGCCGTCAGGGTTGGCGATTCAACGCCAATCGGCGTGCGCGGGCGCTGCTGTTCACGATCGCCACCACGCTTGCCGTGCTTGTCCCACGGTTTCTTGTCCCACTTCTTGCCGCCGGCGCCGGGTTTCTTCGGCGTCCATTCCTGCTGCGGCACGTACATGTCCTGTGCCTGCGGCTGATGGTAGTCGCTGTAATCCGGCATGGCGTCGTAATCGAAGCCCGGATCGTAGGCGGGCGGTGCTTCCTGCGGCGCACTCTGAACCAATTGGCTGACGGTCTCGCTGCTCAGGCCGGTAATCTCGGTCAGTCGCTGACGCATGAGGATGCGCAGGTTCGCTCCCGGCACCTTGTCGATCAATGGTGCGGCGAGGGTGGCCATGTGCGCCTTGCCCTCAAGCGAGCGCGGGTCGGCTTCTTCGGTCAGTTGCTGGAAAAAATAATCGGCCAGCGGCTGCGCGTGCTGATTGATGCGCGCCTTGAATGCGTCGGTGCCTTCGGCGCGAACCAGGGTGTCCGGGTCTTCGCCTTCGGGCAAAAACAGGAACCGCGCGCGACGACCGTCCTGCAGACACGGCAGGGTCGCTTCCAGTGCGCGCCACGCGGCGTTGCGGCCCGCCTGGTCGCCGTCGAAGCAGAACAATACGTTCGGCACGACGCGAAACAGGCGCTTGAGGTGTTCTTCGCTGGTTGCGGTACCCAGCGTGGCGACGGCATTGCGCAAGCCTTGCTGAGCTAGGGCGATGACGTCCATGTAACCCTCGACAACGATGATTTCATCGAGGTTGCGATTGTTCTTGCGTGCTTCATAAAGGCCGTAGAGTTCCTGGCCTTTATGGAATACCGGGGTTTCCGGTGAGTTCAGGTACTTGGGCTTGTCGTCGCCCAGTACGCGACCGCCGAAGGCGATGATCCGTCCACGGGTGTCGCGGATCGGGAACATCACGCGATCGCGGAAGCGATCGTAGCGCTTACCGGTTTCGGCGTTCTCGATCAGCAGGCCGGCTTCGATCATGGCCTTCTGTTGCAGGGTGTCGCTGCTCAGATGCTTGAGCAGGTTGTCCCAGCCTGGCGGCGCAAAGCCGAGGCCGAAATCCCGAGCGATCTCGCCAGTCAGGCCGCGGCCCTTGAGGTAATCCACCGCAGCCTTGCGCGACGGATGGCTCTTGAGTGCCTGCCGGTAAAAATCAGCGGCGGCGGTGAGCAGTGGATACAGCGGCGAATCGGTCGGCTGACGCGGCTTGCGCTCGCGGCCGCTTTCTTCGCGGGGGATTTCCATGCCGGCGGCTTTGGCCAGATCTTCGACGGCCTGGGGGAAGTCCAGGTTGTCGTGATCCATGAGAAAGCCGAGGGCGTTGCCGCCGGCGCCGCAACCGAAGCAGTAATAGAACTGCTTGTCGGGGCTGACGCTGAACGACGGGGTTTTCTCTTTGTGGAAAGGGCAGCAGGCGGTGTAGTTCTTGCCGGCCTTCTTCAATTGCACGCGCGAGCTGACCACGTCGACAATGTCGGTGCGGTTCAGCAGGTCGTCAATGAAGCTCTGGGGAATCAGCCCGGCCATGGCGTTCTCGTCGTCTGCGCTGCAATAAATCTGTTGCGACAGGCTGTCGGACGCGGGCCATTGCTGGAAACGCACAAAAAGTGCGGCTCGACCGATGTCGTCTGCGTGATCGCTGTCGGGAAGTGTATCTGCCGAAAATCCACTGACGTTAGTACCTATCAGTCTTCGACTATGTGAAAGTGTTGCGCTGAATCCGCTGACGGCCGGTTGTCGGCCTCGGATAGCTCAATAAAGCGGGCACGCATGCAGGTGCCTTGGGCTGATCGTCGTAAGAGGAATCAGTGGGTGTGCTCGTCAGTAGCCTTGAAAGGCTCGTCAGAAAAGACGTGCACCGCTGGCAAAAGAGCCAGGCCTGACGCGGTGAAGCAGATTTGTCTCGGTCGCATCGGCGGCGTCGACGGTGAAGCATCAAGCGTTTTACGCAAATGCCATTAGCCCGGCTGAGGGCCGGGCTTAGGCAAGAAGCTTGCTACGAACGTCTGTGGATTAGTACAGACGAACGGCGCGGCGCTGTTCGCGCTGAACTTTCTTGGCGTGACGCTTAACAGCGGCTGCTGCTTTGCGCTTACGCTCAGAAGTTGGCTTCTCGTAAAATTCGCGGCTACGAACTTCAGCCAGTACACCGGCTTTTTCGCAGGAGCGCTTGAAACGACGCAGAGCTACGTCGAAGGGTTCGTTCTCTTTTACTTTGACGGCTGGCATCCAGAGCTACCTTCATTCATTACCGGGGTCAACATCCTCGCGGCAAAAGAGCACTTGAAGACGTCGGTTTTTAAGGGTTGCGGATGTTAACCCCTCATCGCTCGGAATGCAAAGCCTCTGATCGAAAACCGCTGGTCGGGGCATCACGTGGCGACTATTATGCGCGCCTTCGAATTCAGCCTAAACAAGGCGCAAACCCATGCTAGTACTGGGATTAGAAACCTCCTGCGACGAAACCGGCGTCGCATTGTATGACAGTGAACGCGGTCTGCTGGCCGACGCGCTGTTCAGTCAGATCGACCTGCACCGCGTCTATGGCGGTGTGGTGCCGGAGCTGGCCTCGCGTGACCACGTCAAACGCATGCTGCCCTTGATCCGTCAGGTGTTGGCCGAGGCCGACTGTGTGCCGACCGAGATCGACGCAATCGCCTACACCGCAGGTCCTGGCCTGGTCGGCGCGCTGCTGGTCGGTGCGTCCTGCGCGCAGGCGCTGGCGTTTGCCTGGGGCATTCCGGCGCTTGGCGTGCACCATATGGAGGGCCACTTGCTGGCTCCGATGCTGGAGCCGAAACCGCCGCAATTCCCGTTCGTCGCTTTGTTGGTGTCCGGTGGTCATACACAGCTGGTTCAGGTCGATGGCATTGGCCAGTACAGCCTGCTCGGCGAGACGCTCGACGATGCGGCCGGTGAAGCCTTCGACAAAACCGCAAAAATGATGGGCCTCAATTACCCCGGCGGGCCGGAAATCGCCAAGCTGGCCGAGAAGGGCGTCGCAGGACGTTTCACTTTTCCGCGTCCGATGTGTGATCGCCCGGGTCTGGACTTCAGCTTCAGCGGTTTGAAAACCTTCGCCCTCAACACCTGGCAGCAATGCGTCAGCGCCGGGGACGACGGCGAGCAAGCCCGTTGCGACATCGCGCTGGCGTTCCAGCAGGCCGTGGTGGAGACTTTGACCATTAAGTGCAAGCGCGCCCTGAAACAGGCAGGCATGAAGCGGCTGGTGATTGCCGGCGGCGTCAGCGCCAACAAGGCGTTGCGGGTTTCGCTGGAAAAGATGCTCGGCGATATGAAGGGCGATGTGTTCTATGCGCGCCCGGAGTTCTGCACCGACAATGGCGCGATGATCGCGTTTGCCGGTTGCCAGCGCCTGAAGGCCGGTCAGCAGGAAAGTCTGGCAATCACCGTGCAGGCACGCTGGCCAATGGAGCAGTTGTCGGCGCTGTAATGAGCGACGCTCATTAACGGCAGTCAGAAATGCCGTTCGCGCCCGGCAAACAGGTCGCGTAGATTGCCGCGATGGCGCCAGACAATCAGCAAGGTCAGCGCGCTCATTGGCAGCAAGGCTTCCGGCTCTTGCCAGGCCAGCAACGGCAGGGTCAGTGGCGTGGCAATCAGCGCCGCCAGCGAGCTGGTGCGGGTCAGGTAGAACGTCAGCATCCAGGCGCACACCGCCAGGAGCGCGGCGGGTGGATACAGGCCGAGCAGCATGCCGGCGGCAGTGGCAACGCCTTTGCCGCCGCGGAAGCGAAAGTATAAAGGGAACAGGTGACCGATCACGGCGCACACGCCAATCCAGGCCTGATCCTGCAGTGAGAGGCTCACGCTCGAGGCGATCAGCACCGGCAGCAGGCCTTTGCACAGATCACCGAGCAGGGTCAGGATCGCCAGTTTGCGACCGGCCAGGCGCAGCATGTTGGTGGCGCCGGCATTACCCGAGCCACTCATTCGCGGATCCGGATTTCCGGTCAGGCGGCTGAGCAAAATGGCGAAGGACAGCGAGCCGAGCAGGTAGGCGAGAATCGCCAGTAACCAAAACATGCTAACTATTCCGGGCGAGGACGCCCTGATTCTAACGGCGCATTGCGCCCTTGTCGTGCAGCGGAGAGAAGTGCTTGGACAGAGTGTTTATCGAGGGCCTGGAAGTCGACACCGTGATCGGTGCCTACGACTGGGAGCGCGGCATCCGTCAGTGCCTGCGTCTTGATCTGAGCTTCGCCTGGGACAATCGCCCGGCCGCCGCCGGTGACGACCTGACCCTGGCGCTCGATTACGCCAGTGTTTCCACGCGCATTCAGGCCTTCGCCGAGCAGGCGCAGTTCCAGTTGGTCGAAACCTTTGCCGAGCGTCTGGTTGAAGTGCTGATGGCCGAATTCAAGATCACCTGGGTGCGACTGAAACTGACCAAGCCGGGCGCCGTTCCGGCCGCCAAGGGCGGTGTGGGTGTGGAGATCGAGCGCGGATGTCGCTGACTCAGGTGTACCTCGGGCTCGGTAGCAATATCGAGCGCGAAACCCATTTGCGCGCAGGTCTCGATGCGCTGGCCACGTTCCTGGTGGATATCCGATGTTCGGCGGTGTTCGAGAGCCAGCCGGTGGGCATCAAGAGCGGGCCGTTCTTCAATTTCGTGGTCTCGGCCTACACCGATCTGCCGTTGATGGAGCTTGATCGCCGCTTGAAATTCATTGAGGCGGATAACGGTCGCTATGCACCGGATCGCAAGGGCTTGCCGCTGGATATCGACGTACTGCTGTATGGCAATCTGGTGGGTAATTTCGATGGATTGATCCTGCCGCGTGCGGAAATCCTGAAAAATGCCTTTGTGCTGTGGCCGCTGTCGTTGATTGCGCCGGATCGGGTGCATCCGGGGGTGGGCCAAAGCTTTGCGACATTGTGGGCTGAGGCGCAAATTGATCAGGTGTTGGCGCCGGTTGCGTTCGAATGGCGGGGGGAGCAGCTCACGCCTTCGGATTTGCGGTGATATCAAATTCGCTTTCGCGAGCAGGCTCGCTCCGACATGGGATCGAGGTCTCCTGTGGGAGCGAGCCTGCTCGCGAAGTTTTTTATCAGGCTGTCGCCGCCTCTTTGTAGGCTTTCAACGCCTTCAGTCGTTCCCGCTTCAGCGCTTCGCCCAGTTCAGGCCCCTTGAATCCCAGCTCCAGCAACGGCTGCACGGCCACTTCTCGTGCAGCTTTCGCCGCTCCGCGCAAATAGTCCGCCTGTGGATAACTTCGCTGCTCCAGGCCCTTGCGGCCACGGGCATCCATCTCGCACGCGGCGATAAACTCTTCGAATCGCTGCGGCCGGCGATAGATATCGAAACTCTGCAGCAACTCCAGCAGCGTCGAGGCTTTCAGCTCCAGCGCCCGGTGCCCATGGGTGTGGTATTGCCCGACCAGCAGCGCCAGTTCCTGACAGTCTTTGGGGACTTTAAAGCGCTCGTTGACCGCTTTGATCAGCTTCAGTCCGTTGTGCTCATGGGCGATATGCCTGGGCCATTCTTCTTCCGGCGTCAGGCCTTTGCCCAAGTCGTGCAGCAGGCAGGCCCAGCGCACCGTCAGTGGTTGCTTGAGCAGCGCTGATTGCTCCAACACGCTCAGGGTGTGCAGGCCTGTGTCGATTTCCGGGTGATGGGTCTCTGGCTGCGGCACGCCGAACAAGGCGTCGACTTCCGGCATTAGCTCCTTGAGTGCGCCACAGTCGCGCAAGACCTGGATGAACACCTGTGGATGGTCTTCCATCAGTGCGCGGGAAATCTCTTTCCAGCTGCGCTCAGCGGTCAGCGCCTGCAATTCGCCGGACTCACTGAGCTGGCGCATCAAACCCATGGTCTCGTCGGCGACCGTGAAGCCCAATCCTGCGTAGCGTGCAGCAAAGCGGGCAACGCGCAGTACTCGTAAGGGATCTTCGGCGAACGCTGGGGAAACATGGCGAAGGATTCGTGCTTCGAGATCGCGCTGACCATGGTACGGATCGGTCAGGTTGAGCTGATCGTCCTCGGCCATGGCATTGATCGTCAGGTCGCGGCGAATCAGGTCTTCTTCAAGCGTGACTTCGGGACTTGCGTAGAAAGTGAAACCGCCGTAACCGCGACCGCTTTTGCGCTCGGTGCGGGCGAGGGCATATTCCTCACCGGTTTTCGGGTGCAGAAACACCGGGAAATCTGCGCCGACCGGGCGGAATCCCTGGGCGAGCATTTCTTCAGTGGTCGCACCGACCACGACCCGGTCGACATCAGTGACCGGCAACCCCAACAGGCGATCACGTACCGCGCCGCCAACCTTGTAAACCTGCATAAAAAACCTCCGTCAGTCCGACAGGATAACCCTTGCGTCAGACTTTCGGAGGCCAGAACCGGATCAAAGATGAATCACGGCCAGATCGAGCCGGCCGTAATCGCCCTCGCTGTGTTCACTGCGGGGCGGCACGTGATGGGTTTTCATGATCTGGTCGCCTTGCAGGGTTTCCAGATGAATGTCGAAGCCCCAGAGCCGGTGCAGGTGCTTGAGCACTTCCTCGGTGGAGTCGCCCAAGGGTTTGCGGTCGTGCTGCTGATGGCGCAGGGTCAGCGAGCGATCGCCGCGCCGATCAATGCTGTAGATCTGCACGTTCGGCTCACGATTGCCGAGGTTGTACTGCGCGGCCAGGGTTTCCCGGATGATCCGGTAGCCGCCCTCATCATGGATGGCCGGCACCAGCAGGTCGTCTTTCTGGTCGTCATCGAGAATGCTGAACAGCTTCAGATCGCGGATCACCTTGGGCGACAGGTACTGCAGGATGAAGCTCTCGTCCTTGAAACTGCTCATGGCGAACTTGATGGTCGACAGCCAGTCGGAACCGGCGATGTCCGGGAACCAGCGGCGATCCTCTTCGGTAGGCTCTTCGCACATGCGCCGAATGTCGCGGTACATGGCGAAACCCAACGCATACGGGTTGATGCCGCTGTAGTACGGACTGTCGAAACCCGGTTGGAATACCACGCTGGTGTGCGAGGTGAGGAATTCCATCATGAAGCCGTCGGTGACCAGGCCTTCGTCATACAGATCATTCATCAGCGTGTAGTGCCAGAATGTTGCCCAGCCTTCGTTCATGACCTGAGTCTGGCGCTGCGGATAGAAATACTGGGCGATCTTGCGCACGATGCGCACGATTTCGCGTTGCCAGGGTTCCAGCAGTGGCGCGTGTTTCTCGATGAAATAGAGGATGTTTTCCTGCGGTTCGGCCGGGAAGCGGGCGTTGTCCTTGTCGCTGTATTTGTCCGCGCCTTTGGGAATGGTGCGCCACAGATCATTGATCTGCTTCTGCATGTGCTCTTCACGGTCCTTTTGCCGCCGGCGCTCTTCTTCGGCGGAGATCGGATACGGACGCTTGTAGCGGTCGACGCCGTAATTCATCAAGGCATGGCAGGAATCGAGCAGGTCTTCCACGGCGTCGATGCCGTGGCGTTCCTCGCACTGCATGATGTACTGCTTGGCGAACACCAGGTAATCGATGATCGAACTGGCATCGGTCCAGGTGCGGAACAGGTAGTTGCCCTTGAAGAAGCTGTTGTGGCCATAGCAGGCATGGGCCACCACCAGCGCCTGCATGCAGATGGTGTTTTCTTCCATCAGATAGGCGATGCACGGATCGGAGTTGATTACGATCTCGTAAGCCAGGCCCATCTGCCCGCGACTGTAGGATTTCTCTGTGCTGAGGAAGTGTTTGCCGTAGGACCAGTGGTGATAGCCCAGCGGCATGCCCACCGAGGCATAGGCGTCCATCATCTGCTCGGCGGTGATCACTTCGATCTGGTTGGGATAGGTGTCCAGTGCATAGCGGGCCGCGATCCGGGCGATTTCACGGTCGTAGGTCTGGATCAGCTCGAATGTCCATTCTGAGCCGGTGGAAATCGGTTGGCGTTTCTGCTCTTTGGCGGTCATGTCACTAACCTGCGCTGGAAGAGTTCACGGAAGACCGGATAGATATCTCCGGCCGAGACCAGTTGCTGCTGGGCAAAAGTGTCAGAGAAGGCTTCGGCGATGCGTTCGTACTCGTACCACAGGGCCTGATGTTCGCGCGGGGTGATCTCCACATAAGTGTAGTACTGCACAAACGGCATGATCTGGTTGATCAGGATGTCGCGGCAGATCGGCGAATCGTCGTTCCAGTTGTCGCCGTCCGAGGCCTGAGCGGCGTAGATGTTCCACTCGTTGCTCGGATAGCGCTCGGCCATGATTTCCTGCATCAGCTTCAGGGCGCTGGAAACAATGGTGCCGCCGGTCTCACGAGAATAGAAAAACTCCTCTTCGTCCACTTCCCGGGCGCTGGTGTGGTGACGGATGAACACCACGTCGATCTTGTCGTAGTTACGCTTGAGGAAAAGGTACAGCAGGATGAAGAAGCGCTTGGCGATGTCCTTGGTCGCCTGCGTCATCGAACCGGAAACGTCCATCAGGCAGAACATCACTGCTTTGGAACTGGGATTGGGTTGCTTGACCAACAGGTTGTATTTCAAGTCGAAGGTATCTAGGAACGGCACGCGATGGATGCGTGCGCTGAGTTTTTCAATTTCAGCCTCGAGTTCCTGGATATCGCCGAAGTTGTCCGGTTCTTCGCGCTTGAGCCGTGCCAGCTCTCCCTTGGCTTCACGAAGCTTTGCGCGGCTGCTGCCGGACAGGGCAATACGACGTGCATGTGCTGAGCGCAGGGTGCGGATGATATTGATGCGTGAAGGGTTACCTTCGTTGCTGATCCCGGCGCGTACGGTTTTGAACGTGTCGGTGCCGGTCAGGTTGCGTTTGACCAGATTCGGCAATTCAAGGTCTTCGAACATGAATTCGAGGAACTCTTCCTGCGTGATCTGGAAGACGAACTCGTCCATGCCTTCGCCGGAATTCCCCGCCTTGCCCGGACCGCGTCCACCGCCGCCTCCCGGTGGACGAGCGATATGTTCACCGGCCGTGAACTCTTTGTTACCGGGATGCACCACGGTCTGCTTGCCGCCGCGTCCATGATGAAGCACCGGCTCGTCGATATCGCGGCCGGGAATGCTGATCTGTTCACCGTGCTCCATATCGGTAATGGAGCGGCGACTGACTGCCTCTTCGACAGCCTTCTTGATGTGGTCACGGTAACGCCGCAGAAAACGCTGGCGGTTTACCGTGCTCTTGTTCTTGCCATTGAGGCGTCGGTCGATCACATAGCTCATAAGGCCCCTCCGGGGAGCTTCAAGTTTTGAGCTGCAAGCTGCAAGTAAAAGCGAATGCCCGTGTTTTCAGGTTCACGCGCTTTGTTCTTGCAGCTTGTGGCTTATAGCTTGCAGCTGCCTCACTGCGACTTGCGGACCCGCAGGTACCATTCGGACAGCAGGCGTACCTGTTTATCGGTGTAGCCACGTTCAACCATTCGCGTAACGAAGTCGTTGTGTTTCTGCTGATCCTCCTTGCTGGCCTTGGCGTTGAAGCTGATGACGGGCAGCAGGTCTTCGGTGTTGGAGAACATTTTCTTCTCGATGACCACCCGCAGTTTTTCGTAGCTTAGCCAGGTCGGGTTCTTGCCGTTGTTGTTGGCCCGGGCGCGCAGGACGAAGTTGACGATTTCGTTGCGGAAATCCTTCGGATTGCTGATGCCGGCCGGTTTCTCGATTTTCTCCAGTTCTTCGTTCAGCGCCACGCGGTTGAGAATCTCGCCGGTTTCCGGATCGCGATACTCCTGATCCTGAATCCAGAAATCCGCATACAGCACGTAGCGGTCGAAGATGTTCTGGCCGTATTCGCTGTAGGACTCCAGATAAGCGGTCTGGATTTCCTTGCCGATGAACTCGATGTAGCGCGGCGCCAGGTATTCCTTCAGATAGCGCAGGTAGCGTTCGCGGGTTTCTGCCTGGAACTGTTCCTGTTCGATCTGCTGCTCCAGCACATAGAGCAGGTGCACCGGATTGGCGGCGATTTCATGCGGATCAAAGTTGAACACCTTGGAGAGAATCTTGAAGGCGAAGCGGGTCGACAGGCCGTTCATGCCTTCGTCGACACCGGCCGAATCGCGATACTCCTGAATCGACTTGGCCTTCGGATCGGTATCCTTGAGGTTTTCACCATCGTAGACGCGCATCTTCGAATAGATGTTGGAGTTTTCCGGCTCCTTGAGGCGCGACAGCACGGTGAATTGCGCAAGCATTTTCAAGGTGTCCGGTGCGCAGTGCGCCTTGGACAAGGAACTGTTGAACAGGAGTTTGTCGTAGATCTTCACTTCATCGCTGACGCGCAGGCAGTACGGCACTTTGACGATGTAGATCCGGTCGATGAACGCCTCGTTGTTCTTGTTGTTGCGGAAGGTGTGCCACTCCGACTCGTTGGAGTGAGCCAGCAAAATCCCGGTGAACGGAATCGCGCCGAGGCCTTCGGTACTGTTGTAGTTACCTTCCTGAGTAGCGGTCAGCAATGGGTGCAGCACCTTGATCGGCGCCTTGAACATTTCGACGAATTCCATCAAGCCCTGGTTGGCTCGGCACAGCGCACCGGAGTAGCTGTAAGCGTCAGCGTCGTTCTGCGGGAATTCTTCGAGTTTGCGGATATCGACCTTGCCGACCAGCGCCGAGATGTCCTGGTTGTTCTCGTCACCGGGTTCGGTCTTGGCCACGGCAATCTGATTTAGGATCGACGGATACAGCTTGACCACGCGGAACTGACTGATGTCGCCGCCGAATTCGGCCAGGCGTTTGGTCGCCCAAGGCGACATGATGGTGTTCAGGTAGCGTCGTGGAATGCCGAAATCTTCCTCAAGGATCGCGCCATCTTCAGTGGCGTTGAACAGACCCAGAGGTGATTCGAAGACCGGCGAGCCCTTGATGGCGTAGAAAGGCACTTTTTCCATCAGCTGTTTCAGCTTCTCGGCCAGGGACGATTTACCGCCGCCAACCGGGCCGAGCAGATAAAGAATCTGTTTCTTCTCTTCCAGGCCTTGGGCGGCGTGGCGGAAATACGAGACGATCTGGTCGATGCATTCTTCCATCCCGTGGAAGTCTTCAAAGGCCGGATAGCGGCGGATCACCTTGTTGGAGAAGATGCGCGACAGCCTCGAATTGGTCGAAGTGTCGAGCAGTTCCGGTTCGCCGATCGCCATCAATAGACGCTCGGCGGCGGAAACGTAGGCGCTGCGATCGTTTTTGCACAGCTCCAGGTACTCCTGCAGAGAGAGTTCTTCCTGGCGTGTGGATTCGAAGCGTTGTTGGAAGTGGCTAAAGATACTCATGACGTCACCTCGCTCGATACGTGGAGCCGACGCCGGATCACTCAGTCGATGCTGGCAGCAGTCGCTGTGGCAGCTGCTGTTTACCCCCCAGAATTCTCCCACGGTCGACAAACCGCGAAAGCTACTCCCGATGATCCGCGCGCCGGTGTACCGGCTCTCCCCTGATTTGGATGGCCTGCGCTTAAGGATAGTTGGGAATTCGAGAGGTAAAGGCGAGATACGTAATTAGTTGTGGCAGACCGTTCGTCTGCCGCGCGCAGGCCCACGGCAGCCGGGGCCTGCGCTGCGCAAAAAAATTATTCGGCGGTGCCTTGCGCGGTTTCCGACGGATAAGTCGTACGCCACAGCTCAAAGCCCCCGTCCATGCTGTAAACGTCGGAGAAGCCTTGGCTGACCAGATAGGCGGCTGCGCCCTGACTGGAATTGCCGTGGTAGCAAACCACGACGGTCGGTGCATCAAGGTCGGCGCCTTGAATGAAAGCGTGCAGCGAATGGTTGTCGAGATGTTTGGAGCCGCTGATGTGCAGCGCGGCAAAGGTCGCTGGATCGCGTACGTCAACCACAACGGCGCCTTGTTCACGCAGGGCCTGCGCCTGTTCCGGGGGGATTCGTTTGAATTCGCTCATGGCGGGTTCCTGTAGCTCAACTGAAAGTGCAGTCTAACGCGGCGCGTCGACTGGCGAAGATTCGGGGATAAGTGGCGCGACCGTGTGTGCAAGCCCGCCGTGCTCGTCGCATTTGCATGACAGGCGTTCGCCGCTGTCGACGTTCATCAGCGTCAGGCTGCCGCCCCAGACGCATCCGGTGTCCAGCGCGGAAATGCCCGGCTCGTGGATATTGCCCTCGAGCGCAGCCCAGTGACCGAAGATGATGCGCAGGCCTTTGGTCTTGCGCTCCTTGTGCTGGAACCACGGCTTGTAGCCGGGCGGGGCGCTGTCCAGGCCTTCCTTGCTTTTGAGGTCGAGCTTGCCCTCGGCGGTGCAAAAGCGCATGCGCGTGAAGTAATTGGTGATCACCCGCAGACGATCAATGCCTTTGAGATCGTTGTCCCATTTTGCCGGCTCGTTGCCGTACATACCGTCAAGGTAGGCGGGGAATACGTTGTCGTCACGCAGGGCGGTCTCGACTTCGGCGGCGCACTTCAACGCACGGCGCAGCGACCATTGCGGCGGGATGCCGGCATGGACCATCGCAACATCGCGTGTTTCGTCGTAATGCATCAGCTTCTGCTGGCGCAGCCATTCCATCAATTGCGGGCCGTCGGGGGCCTCGATGATTTCGCGCAAGGTGTCACTTTTCTTCAAGCGCTCGATCTTTTTCGCGGCGGCCAGCAGGTGCAGGTCGTGATTGCCGAGCACGCAGACCAGCGATTCACGCATGCCATGGAGAAAGCGCAGGGTTTCCAGCGACTGCGGACCACGGTTGACCAGATCGCCGACCAGCCATAGCCGATCCAGCACCGGGTCGAAGGCAACTTGCTTGAGCAGGCACTTGAGCGGTTCGAGGCAGCCTTGCAGGTCGCCGACGGCGTACGTCGTCATCAGTGCAGGGCTCCGGGCACGGCGAGCCGAAACGGTTTGATGGTCGCATCGAAACGTTTGCCGTCGTCGGCGAGCATCTGATAGGAGCCTTGCATGGTGCCGACCTTGGTGGTCATCACCGTGCCGCTGGTATACGTGTGGCTCTTGCCTGCATCGATCAACGGTTGCTGGCCGACGACGCCTTCACCGCGCACGTGTTCGACATGGCCGTCACCATCGGTAATCACCCAGTGCCGGGACAGAAGCTTGGCGGCAAGCTCGCCGTTGTTCTGCACGGTGATGGTGTAGGCGAAGGCGAAACGGTCGTGTTCGGGTTGCGATTGGTCTGCCAGATAATGGGTGACGACGCTGACATCGACCTGGTAACGGGAATCGGACATGCAAGAGGGCCTTAACGAAGCGGAACGCGGGGCGTAGCTGATGGGGAATCAGTCTAGGCAAGTATCGGGCAGTAAACCAGAGTGGTGTGCTGCCCGATAGCGTTCATCGCGGGTCAGTCGGCGGCGGGAGCTGCCGGGACCTGTATCGCGAGCTGGTCGGCCAGGCGCACGAATGCGGCCAGATCCAGTTGCTCGGGACGCAGGCTGCCATCAACGCCAGCGGCTTCGATCTCGGCGTTGCTGAGCAATTGCTTGAGGGTATTGCGCAAGGTTTTGCGGCGCTGGTTGAAGGCTTCGCGCACAACGCGCTCCAGCAGCTTGTGATCTTTGGCCGGGTGCGGCAGTACCGCGTGGGGCACGAGACGAACGATCGCCGAATCGACTTTCGGCGGCGGATTGAATGCGCCCGGGCCGACGTTGAACAAATGTTCCACGCGGCAATGGTACTGAACCATGATCGACAAACGACCCCAGTCACCGCCACCCGGGCCTGCGGCCAGACGCTCGACCACTTCTTTCTGCAGCATGAAATGCATGTCACGAATGATGCCGGCGTTGTTCAGCAGGTGAAAAATCAGCGGCGTGGAGATGTTGTACGGCAGGTTGCCAACCACCCGCAGGCTGTTCGGTGCGGCGTTCAGCGTATTGAAGTCGAACTTCAGCGCATCGCCCTGATGCAGGTTGAAATTGCTCATGCCGGCAAACTGCTGATTGAGGATCGGGATCAGATCCTTGTCCAGCTCCACTACGTCGAGTTGCGCGCCGGAGCCCAGCAAACCTTGGGTCAGCGCACCCTGACCGGGGCCGATTTCCAGCAGGCGGTCGTCAGGCTTGGCGTGAATGGAGCGCAGAATGCGGTCGATAACGCCGGCATCGTGGAGGAAGTTCTGACCAAAGCGTTTGCGCGCCTTGTGTTGGTATTGCTCGTTCATAAACGGGTCTCGGCCATCTGGTAGGCGGTTTCCAGGGCGACTTGCAGGCTGCCGGTGTCGATCCTGCCGCTGCCGGCCAGATCCAGGGCGGTGCCATGGTCGACCGAGGTGCGGATGATCGGCAGGCCCAGCGTCACGTTGACGGCAGCGCCGAAGCCTTTGTACTTGAGCACGGGCAAGCCCTGGTCGTGGTACATCGCCAGCACTGCGTCGCAGTGCTCCAGATATTTGGGGGTAAACAGAGTGTCGGCAGGCAGCGGGCCACGAAGGTCCATGCCCTCGCCGCGCAGGCGCTCTAATGTCGGTTCGATGATGTCGATTTCTTCATGGCCCAGGTGGCCGCCTTCACCGGCGTGCGGGTTGAGGCCGCAGACCAGGATGCGGGGCCGGGCGATGCCGAATTTGTCTTGCAGGTCGGCGTGCAGGATTCGCGTCACGCGCTCCAGCCGCTCCGGGGTGATCGCGTCGGCAATCTCGCGCAGAGGCAGATGTGTGGTGACCAGCGCCACGCGCAAACCGCGAGTGGCAAGCATCATCACTACTTGCGCGGTGTGCGTCAGGTCGGCGAGAAACTCAGTGTGTCCAGAGAACGCGATGCCCGACTCGTTGATCACACCTTTGTGCACCGGCGCGGTGATCATCCCGGCGAAGTCGCCGTTCAGGCAGCCGTTGCCGGCGCGGGTCAAGGTTTCGAGGACGAATGCCGCGTTGGCCTTGTTCAGTTGCCCGGCGATTACCGGTGCGCTGAGCGGGGTGTCCCAGACGTACAGACTATTGGCCGGTGCTGGAACATCTGGCCACTGCCCCGGCGCGACATCCAGCAGGTTGACGGCCAGCCCCAGTTGCGCGGCCCGCTCAAGGAGCAGGTCGCGGCTGGTGATGGCAATCAGGGGATGTGGCTGGGCTTGCGAAGCGAGCAGCAGGCACAGGTCGGGACCGATGCCGGCTGGTTCGCCGGGTGTCAGCGCGAAACGCTTGGGTTTCACTGCGCTGCCTGGTCTGCACCAGGAAGTTTGATCTCTACGTATGCTTCGTCACGGATCTGACGCAGCCAGGTCTGCAGCTCTTCGTCGTATTTGCGGTTCCGCAGTACGGTCATGGCTTGCTGCTCACGGGCCTGTTCGGTGCCGTCAGTGGCGCGACGGCCAAGGACTTCCAGCACGTGCCAGCCGTATTGGGTCTGGAATGGCTTGGACAGCTGACCTTGTGGGGTCGAAGCCATCACTTCGCGGAATTCCGGTACCAGCACGTTCGGGTCGATCCAGTTCAGGTCGCCGCCGTTAAGGGCGGAACCCGGATCTTCCGAATAGTTTTTCGCCAGTTCGGCAAAGTCTTCGCCGGCGGTGATGCGGTCATACAACGATTGCACCAGCGCCTTGGTCTTGGCTTCGTCGCGGATCGGGCTCGGCTTGACCAGGATGTGACGCACATGCACTTCGTCGCGCATCTGCGCTTCGCCGCCGCGTTTGCCCAACAGCTTCAGAATAATGAAGCCGCCCGGCGTACGCGCAGGCTGGGTAATGTCGCCGACGGCCATGCTGCTCAATTCGCGATCGAACGGCGGCGGCAGCTGCGCGGCTTTACGCCAGCCCATGTCGCCGCCTTCCAGCGCGTTGTCGCTGCCGGATCTGGCCACGGCCATCTGACCGAAGTCAGCGCCTTGCTTGAGCTGCTGGTAAACATCCATGGCCTGACGATAAGCGCTCTGAATCGCTTCAGAGTTAGCGCTTTCAGGGGTTGGAATCAGGATGTTGGCCAGGTGCAGTTCTTCGGACAGTTGCATCTTGCCGAGATCGGAGGCGAGGAAGTTCTTCACTTCCTGCTCGGACACCTGAATGCGTTCTGCCACGCGACGCTGACGCACCCGGCTGATGATCATCTCGCGCTTGATCTGATCACGGGCGTCGTCATAGTTCAGGCCATCGCGAGCCAGCGCAGCACGGAACTGATCAACAGTCATGTTGTTGCGCTGAGCAATGGTGCCGACAGCCTGGTTCAACTCTTCGTCAGTGATGCGGATGCCCGAGCGTTCGCCGATCTGCAGTTGCAGGTTTTCGACGATCAGACGCTCGAGCACCTGCTGATCGAGCACGCCCGGAGGCGGCAGGCCGCCACCGCGCTTGGCGATGGTCTGCTGAACTTCGTGAACGCGCTGGTCCAGTTGGCTCTGCATGACCACGTCGTTGTCGACGATCGCCACCACTTTGTCGATGGACTGTACGGCGGCGTTGGCCGCCGTACCCAGGAACAGCGCGCCCAGCAGCACCGGGCGCAGACAATCAGAAAGCTTGGTCTTCACGTTCACGATAACCTTGAATGCCTTTGTCGAGGAAGCTCTCTACCTTGGCGCCAGTCAGGCCGCCGAGTCCCTTCAGAACAATTTGGAGGAAGACGCCATGGTCGCCTTTTTCGTTTTGCGGAGCTTCCTGGCTGAACTCGTCATAGGAAACCCAGTAACGGTTGATCAGGCGCAGTTTCCAGCAGCAGTTGTCGTATTCGAAACCACCGAAAGCTTCCAGCGTGCGGTTGCGGTTGTAGTCGTACTGCCAGCGGCTGATGGCGTTCCACTGCGGAACGATCGGCCAGATGACCGAGAAGTCATGCTGCTGGATCTTGTAGTAGTCCTTCACGTAGCCAGGTTGGCCCGGGGTGCCATAGTCACCGCCGCCCACAGACCATTTACCGGTGTTCTGGTCAAAACGGACCTGGTCATTACGGTAGCGATAACCAACGTTGATGACTTTGTTCGGATTGTCTTCCGGCTGATAGTGGAACATCGCACTGCCCGAGCGTGGGCTGCGGCTGTCCGGATCCCAGTTGTAGTCGGCAGTGGTGCGCCAGTCACGGTTCCAGCGGTATTCGTATTCCAGCGCGTATGGCGAAACGTCGGATTTCGCGTCGTCACGATCGTTGAAAGCGATACCCGGCAGTTGAACCTTGCGATCCTTGAAGTACAGAGCCTGGCCGACGCTGATGCGCTGACGCTCGAAGCCGTTGTCTTCGATCCAGCGACTGGTTACGCCCAGCGACAGTTTGTTCTCGTCGCCGACACGGTCGGCGCCGGAGAAGCGGTTGTCGCGGAACAGCGAGGCGTAGTTGAAGGTGTATTCGCTGGTGTCGAAAACCGGAATGTCTTCCTGATCAACCTCAGGTACATAGAGGTAGAACAGGCGTGGTTCCAAGGTCTGACGATAGTTCTTGCCGAAATACGAGGTGTTGCGGTCGAAGTACAGGCCACCATCGATGCTGGCGATCGGTACGCCACGGTTCTGGTTGCTGTCGAACTCGCCGTTGAGCTTTCTCTGTTCTGCGGTCATCGCATCGATCTGCGATTTACCGGTGTTATCCAGATCCAGCTGATATTGCGTGTACTGGTACTTCAGCGATGGCTTGAGGAAGCCATACGTCCAGTTCATCGGCAGGCTGACGCCCGGTTTCAGATTCAAACGATCGCCATTGGCGCGAGCCAGGCCAGTGATGTTGTTGTCCAGGCGCGACTCGGTAGTGATGCCGTCTTCCTGTACAAACGTGCCGCTACGCAGGTCGCGATCAAAGCGAACCAACTCGGTCTCGTAATCGAAATTCACACCTTCCGGGTGATACGGCAGCTGACCATTGAAGGTGATCTGCGGCAGACGGCCATACGGTGTGATGTTCGAAACGGTCGCCAGTTGATACTGCTGAGCGTTGAGGCGTGCGGTGTAGCTGTCGCCACGATAAGTGACCGAGCCCTGCTGGTTGACGAAGTCGTCGCTCTTGACGCCGATCTGGTCGGTTTGCAGGTCCTGGAAGTAATACGGATCGCTGATCTTGGTGTAGTCAACCTGGGTCAGCACGCGGGAATCGAGACCGCCCTTGTGCTGCCAGTTGTACATGTAGCGAGTCTCGTTGTAGTCGGACTGGCGCTTGCGATCGTCGTTCTCGTCGTTGAGATACGAGGCACCGAACTGCCCTTCGCTCGACTTGGTCAGGTAACGGAACTCACCCTCCACCAGCATGCCGCGCTTGCTCATGTAACGCGGGTACAACGTGGCGTCGTAGTTAGGCGCCAGGTTGAAGTAGTACGGGGTAACCAGCATGAAGCCGGTGTCGCTGCCCGAACCGATGGTCGGCGGCAGGAAGCCGGACTGGCGACGGTCGTCGATCGGGAAGTAGATGTACGGGGTGTACAGAATCGGGATGTCTTTGACGCGCAACGTCACGTTGGTTGCGGTACCGAAACCGGTCGCCGGGTTCAAGGTGATGTTGTTGCCCTTGAGCTGCCAGGCGTTGCTGTTCGGTTCGCACGTGGTGTACGTACCGTCCTTCAAGCGGATGATCGCGTTTTCAGCACGCTTGGCATACAGCGCGTTACCGCGGATGCGCGATTTGTGCATCACGTATTCGGCGTTGTCGACCTTGGCTTCGCCGGTGTCGAGCTGCACATCGGCGTGGTCGCCGACGATCAGCGCGCCGTTGTCGCGGATACGCACGTTGCCGGCCAGTTCGCCACGGCTCTCGGCCTGATACAGGTTGGCCTCGTCGGCTTCGACCTGCATGCTGCCCTGACGCATGACCACGTCACCGGCGAGGCTGGCGACTTGTGTGTCCTGCTCATAACGCGACGCTTTGGCACCGATGAAGGTCGGCGCGTCACTTTTATTCGTCTTGTCATTCATGCCAGGACGAATCGGTTCGATATAGGAACCAGAGCAGTAAGGACCGGTCTCGGCCAATTGCGCAGCGGTGAGCTTCTCGCGCGGAACCCAGTCGAGGTGACTGTAGTCTTCGCTACGGGATTTCAGGCCGCGGCCCTTGGACTCGGTGACCAGTGCGGTTTTCGCGCCAGTGTCGGCGTCGGAACCCTTGTCAGCCGCAGGCTCGCCGGCAGCGCTGACGGCACTGCCGTCATGTACCGGGCGCGGCGGCAATGCCGCGGCGGGCGACTTGGGCGCACAGTCCCAGCCACCCGTAGCCGAGACGGAGCAGTCATACTGCTCGGCGGCAACAACGAATTGACTGGCCAGAGGTTGCATAGCCAGCAGACTGCCGGTTACCAACAACGGAAATTTTTTACGAAACGCGGGGGATTTCAATGCCATCTTATTAGTCCGGGCTTCCTGCGTGCCATCTGCCCGCGGTGTGGGCCGCACGCCTCTCGATGGTCTGAAAAAGATGCTGGATAATAAAGCATGACCCGCTTGACGGCTAGCGCCGTCGGAGACCCTTGCAATGCCTGACCAAGATGTACGCTTGCAACACCTGAAAGTTTGGCTCGATGAGCAGTTGGCAAAGCTGTTTGCCGAGCAGGGCTGGGGCACCGTGCCCCCGGCCACGTTGACCGCGGCCAGCAGCGACGCGAGTTTTCGCCGCTACTTCCGCTGGGAGGGCGATGGCCGCAGCTTCGTCGTGATGGACGCGCCGCCGCCCCAGGAAAACTGCAAACCGTTCGTGGATATCGCTTTTTTGCTGGCGAAATCCGGAATTAATGTGCCGAAAATTTACGCCGAAGACCTAGAACGCGGTTTTCTTTTGCTCAATGACCTGGGCAACAAGACCTATCTCGACGTGATCGATGGCGAAAATGCCGACGCGTTATTCCACGATGCCCTGCAAGCGCTGTTGGCTTTTCAACAGTTGCCGATGGTTGCGCCGTTGCCCAGTTACGACGTCGCCTTGTTGCGTCGCGAGCTTGAATTGTTCCCCGAGTGGTACGTCAAGCGCGAGCTGGGCGTCGAGTTCGATGCGGCCCAGCAGCAACAATGGCAGCACATCAGCGAGTTGCTGATCGACAGCGCGCTGGCGCAGCCGAAAGTGCTGGTGCACCGCGACTACATGCCGCGCAACCTGATGCTCAGCGAGCCCAACCCCGGCGTGCTGGACTTTCAGGACGCGGTTTACGGCCCGGTGACCTACGACGTGACCTGCCTGTTCAAGGATGCTTTCCTCAGCTGGCCGGAAGAACGTGTACGCGGCTGGCTGGAAAGTTACTGGCAGCAGGCCTCGGCACTGGACATTCCGGTGCAGGCGGATTTCGAAGACTTCCTGCGCGCCAGCGACCTGATGGGCGTGCAGCGTCACCTGAAAGTCATCGGCATCTTCGCGCGTATCTGCCATCGCGATGGCAAGCCACGCTATCTGGCCGATGTGCCGCGCTTCTTCTCTTATATAGAAGCAGTGATCGCCCGCCGTCCTGAACTGGCGGAACTGCAAGCGCTGTTCAGCAGCTTGCGTGCTGGAGCGACGGCATGAAGGCAATGATTCTGGCGGCGGGCAAAGGCGAGCGCATGCGCCCGCTGACCCTGACCACGCCGAAACCGCTGGTGCGTGCCGCTGGCGTGCCGCTGATCGAGTATCACCTGCGCGCCCTCGCGGCCGCAGGTTTCACCGAAATCGTCATCAACCACGCCTGGCTCGGTCAGCAGATCGAGGATCATCTGGGCGACGGTTCGCGTTTCGGCCTGAGTATTCAGTACTCGCCGGAAGGCGAGCCGCTGGAGACCGGTGGCGGGATTTTCCGTGCGCTGTCGTTACTGGGTGACGATGCGTTTCTGGTGGTCAACGGCGACGTCTGGACCGATTACGACTTCAGCGTGCTGCACCAGCCGATCAATGGCCTGGCGCATCTGGTGCTGGCCGACAATCCGCCGCATCACCCGAAAGGCGACTTCACTCTCATCGACGGCAAAGTGCAGGACGGCGAGCCTGATGCGCAGACGCTGACTTACAGCGGTATCGGCGTGCTGCATCCGCAGTTGTTCGATGGTTGCAGCGATGGCGCGTTCAAGCTCGCGCCGCTGCTACGCAACGCCATGGCCAAAGGTGAAGTGACGGGCGAGCGGTTGAAGGGGCATTGGGTAGATGTTGGTACCTACGAGCGTCTGGCCGAAGCCGAAGCCTTGATAGAAGCGAGTCGCTGAGATGCTGTGGCCAGGGACTCTGATTGGAGCCGGAGTGGGGTACGCGATTGCCAGCATTCCGGGGGCCATGCTTGGGGCGTTGTTGGGGCAGGCGCTGGATCGGCGCCTGCACTTGCAAAGCTGGGGACACTTGCGCGAAAAGCTCGGCGGCCGGCCGATGCTGCGCAACGATGAATTGCTGTTCGTGTTGCTCGGGCGTCTGGCCAAGAGCGACGGGCGCGTCACTGACGGGCATATCCAGCAGGCGCGCAATGAAATGCGCGCGCTGGAAATGAGCGAGCCGGCGACACGGCGGGCCATTGCTGCATTCAATCGCGGCAAGTCCGGCAGCGACAATCTGCGCGGCTATCTGCGTCGATTGAGTGCGCAACCGCATGCGGCTGAGGGCGTGTTGCGTGCCTGCTGGCGAATGGTCTGGGCTGATGGTCGCGCCGGGGTCAGCGAACGCGAGTTGCTGGCGCAGTGGGGCAAATGGCTCGGCTGGACGGCGCAGCAGGTGCAGGCATTGGCCAGCGATTACGAGCCGGGCAAGCGGCCGATCGTCAGTGCGGCAGTGAGTTACCAGGAGGCAATGAAGTTGCTTGGGGTGTCGGCGAGCAGCGAGCCGGCGCAGATCAAGCGCGCTTACCGACGGTTGCTCAGTCGCCATCACCCGGACAAGATCGCCGGCAGCGGCGCGACCCCGGCGCAGGTACGTGAGGCGACCGAGCGGACGCGGGAATTGCATAACGCCTATACGTTGATTCGGGAGCGGCGGGATTTTCGCTAGGAATTAGATGGGTTTTGCTTGTGCCTGCCTCTTCGCGAGCAGGCTCGCTCCCACATTGAATTGTGCATAGATCCAATGTGGGAGCGAGCCTGCTCGCGAATTAAGGGCGACTCGGTGGAACAGTCAGTCAACAGCCTGAGGATTCAACCAGCCCCGCACCCGCCGAAACAATTGTTCCTGCTCAGCCTTCTTGTCCGGCAATACCTTCAGCGCCACCTGGCTGAACGCCGAGGTCTTCAGACGCTTGCTCGCCTGCATGCGCTCCAGCGCCGCGTTGCGATCCAGCGCTTTGTCCATGTAGAAAATATCCACCGTCGGCAGCTTCAGCGTCGGCGTCAGTTCGGCGAGTGGCGGCAGGGCTTTGGCCGGTGCTTGCGCGTCAACCATCACCAGTTTCTCCACCTGCGGCGTCTGCCGCTCGCTCAGAAAACGCGCCGCCCAATAAGCGCCGGTGCCGTGGCCGAGCACGACAATGCTGCGCGCGCTCTGCTGTTCGGCGTAGGCAATCGCTGCGTCGATGCGTCCGAAAATGCGCTCGGCGTCGGCCTTGGCTTGTTCTTCGCTGGTTTCGGCGACCACCTGTTCGGCGACCTCCGCTTCACCGCCAGCGGCCTGTTCGATCGGTTGTGCGGTGGCGGCATCCTTGCTTGTGGTTTCCGGGGCTTTCGGCGCCGCGGCCGGTTCGATCACGCGCGGAGCAATGGCGTCGCCTTGCAGATCCGGCAGGGTGATACTCAGGCTGCTCCACTCGACATCCGGCAATTTGCGTCGCAACGGGCCGATTGCCTGCGGCCAGTCAGCGGTTTCGCCGGCACCGGGAACGATGATCACCGCGCCTTTGGGCTCGGCGCTGTTGGCCGGTTTCCACAGGGCGAGGAAAGTGTCGCTGCCAGCCTGCAGTTGTTGCTGCTCTTGCGCTGGCAGTTTACGTTGCAGTGCGGCGGCCTCTTCCTGACTACGCTCAAGCAGTGGCTGGCGCTCGGCCGGTTTTTCTTCGGCGGGTTTATCCGTGGCGGCAGGCGCCGGGTCGGCGGCTTCGACGGAAAACGCACAAGGCAGGATCAGCGACAGGCACAATGCTGGCAGTGCCAGGCGGTAGACAGAGGGCATCGGTTATTCCAGGCCAGAAAAGTATCCCGGCAGCCTAATGGGTTGGTCAGAATTTGTCAGTGTATGAGACTTCAATGAAGCGATTTTGCTGCCTGTGGGTTATCGGCTGTTTGTGGTTTCCCTTGATGGGCTGGGCGGCGCCTGCGCCACCGGGCCATGCGGCACAACTGACGCCGAGCCAGCAACAATGGCTGGCGCAGCACAACGAATTGCGCGTCGGCCTGGTCTTGCAGGCGCCCTACGCGACCTACGATCGGCGCCTGCAGCGATTGTCCGGGGCCAATGTCGAGTTGATGAAACTGCTGGCCAAGACCCTCAGCGTGGAACTGAGCTGGCGCAACTTTCAGGATCTAGGGGCATTGGAAAACGCTTTGCGCGAGGGCGACATCGACATCGCTCCGGGCCTCAGCCAGACCCCGAGCGCGCTGCGCCTCTGGCAGTTTTCCGACCCCTACATGCGCGTGCCGCAACTGGTGGTCAGCGACCAGAAAAGCAGCGGCGCGGTCGATCTGGAAAAGCTCGACAGCCAGACCCGCGTCGCCGTGCGCATGCCGAGCAGCACCGCCGATTACCTGCGCAGCAACTATCCGCACTTGAATCTGCAAGGCGTGCCGCTGGAACGGCAAGCGTTGCAACTGCTGTTGAGTCAGCAAGCCTCCTACGCGGTGGTCGACGAAGCACAGTTGGGCCGGCTGTCGGTGGAGCCGGAGTTTGCCGAACTGGTGGTGGTTGGCGATATCGGCCTGCCGCAACTGCTGCGTGTGGCCTCGCGGCGCGATTGGCCGGAGCTGGCCGGCATCGTCCAGAGCGCCTTGCGCGCGATCCCGGCCAAGGATCTGGAACAACTGCACAACCAATGGCTGCAGCCGAAATACCCACGGCTGACCGAGTCGCCGGGGTTTTGGCAGAACCTCAGCCTGTTGTTCGCGGTGATGCTGCTCAGTTGCGCGGCAATCGTGGCGTGGCAGCGGCGCCAACAGCACAGCCTCGAACAACGCCTGCTCAGCGCCCGCGAAGACATTGCATTGCGCGCGGCCAGTGAAGAGGCGCTGCGGCTGACACAGTTTTCCATCGACCAAAGCACCGTCGGCATTCTCTGGGTCAATTGGGACAGCCATGTGCGCTACGCCAACCGCGCGGCGGAAAACATGCTCGGCTATCCCTCGGGCGGGCTGATCGAGCGGCCGCTGATCGATTTCGAGCCCGGCCTGCACATGGATCGCTGGCTCAATCTGTGGAAGCGTGCACGGGCCAGTGAAGAAGGGCCCTTGAGCTTCGAAACCAGTTGCCTGCGCGCCGATGGCAGTGTGCTGCCGGCGGACGTTTCCCTGAGCTTCCTGCGTTTTCGCGACAGTGAATATCTGGTGGTCTACCTCACCGACGTCACCGATCGCCGCCGCGCGCTCGCCGCTTTGCAGGAAAGCGAGGCGCGCCTGCAAGGCATCGCCGCCAACGTTCCGGGTCTGGTGTTCAGGCTGGAGCGGGCACCGGTCACCGGGCAGATCGACTTTGCCTACATCAGCGAGGGCAGCGAAAGTCTGGTCGGTTATGCGCCGGCAGCCATCGCTCATCGCGACATGGGCCTGCGCAGCCTGGTGCATCCCGACGACAAGGCCAGTTATCACCGCACCCAGGATCAGGCGCTGGACACTGACAGCGACTGGTCGTGGCAGGGCCGCATCGTCACGCGCCAGGGTGAGCAGCGCTGGGCCGAGATCAAAGCGATCACCCGCCAGCTGGAGGACGGCGCCTATGTGTGGGACGGCATCGTCTGGGACATCAGCGAAAGCAAACGCATCGAGCTGGAACTGGCGGCCTCGCGCGAGCAACTGCGCGAACTGTCGGCGCACCTGGAAAGCGTGCGCGAAGAAGAGAAGGCGCGCATCGCCCGGGAAGTCCATGATGAGTTGGGACAGATGCTCACCGTGCTGAAACTGGAGACATCGATGTGCGAATTGGCCTACGCGCAGCTTGATCCGGGACTCAACGAGCGGCTCAACAGCATGAAACGCCTGATCGCGCAGTTGTTTCAGCTGGTACGCGATGTGGCGACGGCGTTGCGCCCGCCGATCCTTGATGCCGGGATTGCCTCGGCCATCGAGTGGCAGGCTCGGCGTTTCGAGGCGCGCACACAGATACCGTGTCTGGTGCAGGTGCCGGACAACCTGCCGGCACTCAGCGATGCCAAAGCGGTGGGGCTGTTCCGGATTTTGCAGGAGGCGCTGACCAACGTGATGCGCCATGCTCAGGCGCACACGGTGGAGCTGACGCTGGAGCTTGCGGGCGATGAATTGTGTCTGACCGTCAGCGATGATGGCGTAGGATTTGTCGCGGCCGAGGGTAGGCCGACGTCGTTTGGCCTGGTCGGCATGCGTGAGCGGGTGCTGATCATGGGCGGGCGGCTGGAGCTGGTGAGTGAGCCGGGGGAGGGCACCAGTCTGGTGGTGCGAGTGCCGGTGAGTGAGGTTTGACATGTTGCGGTGTCTGGACTGGCGCCTTCGCGAGCAAGCTCGCTCCCACAGGGATTGGTGTGTACTTGAAATCTGGAGAAGAACGTGATCCGTGTACTGGTAGCCGAAGACCACACCATCGTCCGCGAGGGCATCAAGCAACTGATCGGCCTGGCCAAGGATCTGCAAGTGGTGGGGGAGGCGAGCAATGGTGAGCAACTGCTCGAAACCCTGCGCAGCGTGCCGTGCGAGGTGGTGTTGCTGGACATCTCCATGCCCGGGGTCAATGGCCTGGAAGCGATCCCGCGTATCCGTGCGCTGAACAATCCGCCGGCGATTCTGGTGCTGTCGATGCACGACGAAGCGCAAATGGCCGCGCGCGCGTTAAAGGTCGGCGCGGCCGGGTATGCGACCAAGGACAGCGATCCGGCGCTGCTGCTCACGGCGATTCGCAAAGTCGCGGCAGGTGGGCGTTACATTGACCCGGAACTGGCCGACCGCATGGTCTTCGAAGTCGGCCTGACCGATACCCGGCCGCTGCATTCGCTGTTGTCAGAACGCGAATTCTCGGTGTTCGAACGCCTGGCCCAAGGCGCCAACGTCAACGACATCGCCCAGCAACTGGCCCTGAGCAGCAAGACCATCAGCACCCACAAGGCGCGGCTGATGCAGAAGCTCAACATCACCTCCTTGGCCGAACTGGTGAAATATGCGATGGAGCACAAACTCCTCTGACCGTCACCGCCCTCATGTGGGAGCGAGCCTGCTCGCGAAAGCGGCGTAACAGTCAGCCATTCAGTTTGATGACCCACCGCATTCGCGAGCAGGCTCGCTCCCACAGGTTCGGAGTAGGCATATCCATTAGCGACAGACGCTTTTGCCTTTACTAGCGGCTTGCAGCTTGCCCCTTGCCGCTGCGCTTGCCCAAACGCGCCATCCTTGTAGGGCAATCCCTACCCCCAGCCTTCCATTACGCTTAAGCGATTCTCTCCTGCGCCCCGATTTGCGTGGCCGCCGCCAGCCACTAGGCTTGATGAACAAGCAGTCATCAACAACAAAGGTGTGGGTATGAGCCAGGTCGATACAAACGCAGGGACCGGTGATGTGCTGGTCAGCTTTCGTGGTGTGCAGAAGAGCTACGACGGCGAGAACCTGATCGTCAAAGACCTCAACCTGGACATTCGCAAAGGCGAATTCCTCACCCTGCTCGGGCCGTCCGGTTCGGGCAAGACCACCAGCCTGATGATGCTCGCCGGATTCGAGACGCCGACCGCCGGCGAGATTCTGCTGGCCGGGCGTTCGATCAACAACGTGCCGCCGCACAAGCGCGACATCGGCATGGTGTTCCAGAATTACGCGCTGTTCCCGCACATGACCGTTGCCGAAAACCTCGCTTTTCCGCTGTCCGTGCGTGGCCTGAACAAAAGCGACGTCAGCGAGCGGGTGAAGAAAGTCCTCAGCATGGTTCAGCTCGATGCCTTCGCCTCGCGTTATCCGGCGCAGCTGTCCGGTGGTCAGCAGCAGCGTGTGGCACTGGCACGCGCGCTGGTGTTCGAGCCGCAACTGGTGTTGATGGACGAGCCGCTCGGCGCACTCGACAAACAACTGCGTGAACACATGCAGATGGAGATCAAGCACCTGCACCAGCGCCTCGGCGTGACCGTCGTCTACGTGACTCACGACCAAGGCGAAGCGCTGACCATGTCCGATCGCGTTGCCGTGTTCCATCAGGGCGAGATCCAGCAGATCGCGCCACCGCGCACGCTCTACGAAGAGCCGAAAAACACCTTTGTCGCCAACTTCATTGGCGAGAACAACCGCCTCAACGGCCGCCTGCTCAGCCAGAGTGGCGAGCGCTGCGTGGTCGAGTTGGGGCGTGGCGAAAAAGTCGAGGCGCTGGCCGTCAACGTTGGCCAGACCGGCGAACCGGTGACTCTGTCGATCCGTCCGGAGCGCGTCAGCCTCAACGGCTCGAGCGATCAATGCGTCAACCGCTTCTCAGGGAGGGTGGCGGAATTCATCTATCTGGGCGACCACGTCCGGGTGCGCCTGGAAGTCTGCGGCAAGACCGACTTCTTCGTGAAACAACCGATTGCCGAGCTCGATCCCGCGCTTGCTGTCGGCGACGTGGTACCGCTTGGCTGGCAGGTCGAGCACGTTCGTGCGCTCGATCCGCTTTTAGAGGCGCACTAAGCGCCCCGGCAATACCAACACCAACCCTGCACGTGGAGAGAACAATAAATGTTGAGATCCCTGAAGTTCACCGCCCTGACTCTGGGCCTGATGGGTGCGACCGGCGCGATGGCTGCCGGCCCGGACTTGACCGTGGTGTCGTTTGGCGGGGCGAACAAGGCGGCGCAAGTCAAAGCCTTCTATGCACCGTGGGAAGCGGCGGGTAATGGCAAGATCGTTGCCGGCGAATACAACGGCGAGATGGCCAAGGTCAAAGCCATGGTCGACACCAAGAGCGTGTCGTGGGATCTGGTCGAAGTTGAATCGCCAGAGCTGTCCCGTGGTTGCGACGAAGACATGTTCGAGCAACTCGACCCGGCCCTGTTCGGCAAGACCGAAGACTACGTCAAAGGCGCCATTCAGCCGTGCGGCGTAGGTTTCTTCGTCTGGTCGACCGTACTGGCTTACAACGCCGACAAATTGAAAACCGCACCGACCAGCTGGGCGGATTTCTGGGACACGAAGAAATTCCCGGGCAAGCGCGGCCTGCGCAAAGGCGCCAAGTACACTCTCGAATTCGCGCTGATGGCCGATGGTGTCGCGCCGAAAGACGTCTACAAAGAGCTGGCGAGCAAGGGCGGCCAGGATCGCGCCTTCAAGAAACTCGATGAGCTCAAGCCAAGCATTCAGTGGTGGGAAGCCGGTGCACAACCGCCGCAATACCTCGCTTCCGGCGACGTGGTGATGAGTTCGGCCTACAACGGTCGCATTGCTGCGGTGCAGAAAGAATCCAACCTGAAAGTGGTGTGGAACGGCGGCATCTACGACTTCGACGCCTGGGCAATCCCGAAAGGTCTGGACGCCAAGCGCGCCGAAGCGGCGAAGAAATTCATCGCCTTCTCGGTGCAGCCGCAGCAGCAGAAGACCTACTCGGAAAACATCGCCTACGGCCCGGCCAACACCCAAGCCGTGCCGCTGCTGGCCAAGGATGTCCTGAAAGACATGCCGACCACCCCGGAAAACATCGCCAACCAGGTGCAGATCGACGTCAGCTTCTGGGCTGACAACGGCGAGCAACTGGAACAGCGTTTCAACTCTTGGGCTGCCAAATAAGCCAAGCATGCGGACCGATGGCTTTCCGGATGATCGTTCCCACGCTCTGCGTGGGAATGCCGCCCGGGACGCTCCGCGTCCCTGTGTGACGCAGAGCGTCACTGGATTCATTCCCACGCAGAGCGTGGGAACGATCACTGGCAAAAGTTCGAGGTGGTTCACCACCTCTGTAACGATCAAAGATTTGCGGAGTACGTCATGGCCATCGCCGTTCCCCTGAACGAGGGCGCCAGCCCCACCTTGAAGCAGAAGCTCAAGCACGCCGAGCGGGTCAACCGCTGGAAAGCCCAGGCGCTGATTGCGCCGCTGGTGCTGTTTCTGCTGCTGGTGTTTCTGGTGCCGATCGTGGCGCTTCTCTATAAAAGTGTCGGCAACCCGGAAGTGGTTGGCGGCATGCCGCGCACTGTCACTGCCATCGCCAGTTGGGACGGCCGTGGTCTGCCCGCCGAGCCGGTGTACAAGGCGGCCAGCGAAGACCTCGCCGAAGCCCGCAAAAACCAGACGCTGGGCGATCTGTCCAAGCGCTTGAACATGGAGTTGGCCGGCTACCGCAGCCTGCTGACCAAAACCGCCCGGGCGCTGCCGTTCGCCAGCGAACCGGCTTCTTATAAAGAAGCGCTGGAAGCGCTCGACGAACGCTGGGGCGACCCGGCCTACTGGCAAGCGGTGAAACGCAACACCAGCAGCATCACTCCGTATTACCTGCTGGCGGCGGTCGATCACCGCATCGATGACCTCGGCGAACTGGCTCCAGCCACCCCGGATCAGGCGATCTACCTCGACATCTTCGCTCGCACGTTCTGGATGGGCCTGGTCATCACCGTGATCTGCCTGCTGCTCGCCTATCCACTGGCTTATTTGCTGGCGAACCTGCCTTCGCGGCAGAGCAACCTGCTGATGATCCTGGTGCTGCTGCCGTTCTGGACTTCGATTCTGGTGCGGGTCGCAGCGTGGATCGTGCTGCTGCAATCCGGCGGTCTGATCAACAGTGCGCTGCTGGCCATGGGCATCATCGATAAACCGCTGGAACTGGTGTTCAACCGCACCGGCGTATACATCTCGATGGTGCACATTCTGCTGCCGTTCATGATTCTGCCGATCTACAGCGTGATGAAAGGCATCTCGCCGACCTACATGCGCGCGGCGATTTCCTTGGGCTGTCATCCGTTCGCCAGTTTCTGGCGGGTGTACTTCCCGCAGACCTACGCTGGTGTCGGCGCCGGCTGCCTGTTGGTGTTCATCCTTGCGATTGGCTACTACATCACCCCGGCGCTGCTCGGCAGCCCGAACGACCAAATGGTCAGTTACTTCGTCGCCTTCTACACCAACACCAGCATCAACTGGGGCATGGCCACTGCACTCGGCGGGCTGCTGTTGCTGGCGACCGTGGTGCTTTATCTGATCTACAGCTGGCTGGTCGGCGCCAGTCGCCTGCGCCTGAGCTAAGGGGAATTTGCGATGCTGAGTCCTTACATGTCGCCCATCGAACGGGTGTGGTTCTACAGCCTGCGGATTCTCTGCGGCCTGATTCTGCTGTTCCTGATCCTGCCGGTGCTGGTGATCATTCCGCTGTCTTTCAACTCGGGGAGTTTCCTGGTCTATCCGCTGCAAGGTTTCTCGCTGCAGTGGTACCACGACTTCTTCGCCTCGGCGGAATGGATGCGCGCGCTGAAGAACAGCATCATCGTCGCCCCGGCGGCGACGGTGCTGGCGATGATCTTCGGCACGCTGGCGGCGATCGGCCTGACCCGTGGCGACTTCCCCGGCAAATCGCTGGTGATGGCACTGGTGATTTCACCGATGGTGGTGCCGGTGGTGATCATCGGCGTGGCGAGTTATCTGTTCTTCGCGCCGCTGGGGCTGGGCAACAGCTTCTTCTCGCTGATCGTCGTGCATGCGGTATTGGGTGTGCCGTTTGTGATCATCACCGTGTCGGCGACGTTGCAGGGCTTCAATCACAACCTGGTGCGTGCTGCTGCGAGTCTCGGTGCTTCACCACTGACAGCATTCCGCCGGGTGACCTTGCCGCTGATTGCGCCGGGAGTGATTTCCGGGGCGCTGTTTGCCTTTGCGACTTCTTTCGATGAAGTGGTGGTGACGCTGTTCCTTGCCGGGCCCGAGCAGGCGACATTGCCTCGGCAGATGTTCAGCGGGATTCGCGAAAACCTCAGCCCGACGATTGCCGCGGCGGCGACGTTGCTGATTGCCTTCTCGGTGATCTTGCTGCTGACGCTGGAATGGCTGCGCGGGCGCAGCGAGAAACTCCGCACCGCGCAAGTCTGACTTCGAAAGCGGTCAAAAATGTGGGAGCGAGCCTGCTCGCGAAGGCGGTGTGTCAGCTGGCATATCAGTTGAAAGGGCTACCGTATTCGCGAGCACGCTCGCTCCCACAGTTGATCGTGGTCTTCTCGATCTGGCCATTCATAGGGTGAATAGCAGACAACCCCAAATCCCCAGCTAATCTTGTGCCCAGCTCCCACATCTATAAGAGGCTGCGCACCATGAGTCTGTCCCAGTTCAAAATCGCTCACAAACTGATCACCGGCGCCGCAGCCATCGAGCAACTGGCCGCCGAACTCACCCGCCTCGACATCGACAACCCGCTGATCGTCACCGACGCCGCGCTGGTCAAGTCCGGTACTGTCGAGCTGGCGCTGGTGCAACTTGGCGGGCGCGAGTACGAGATTTTCGACCGTGTGCTGCCCGACCCGGAAATCGCCATCGTCGAAGATTGCATGCGTGCCTACCGTGAGGGCGGGCATGACGGTTTGATCGGCCTCGGGGGTGGCAGCGCCATCGATATTGCCAAAAGTGTCGCCGCCTACGCCGGTTACCACGGCGCGCTGGAAGATTTGTTCGGTGTCGATCAGGTGCCGCGCAAGGGTCCGCCGCTGATCGCCATTCCGACCACCGCCGGCACTGGCTCTGAAGTCACCAATGTGGCGATCCTCTCGGACAAGGTCGCGCAGTTGAAGAAAGGCATCGTCAGCGACTATCTGTTGCCCGATGTGGCGCTGGTCAGTCCGCAAATGACCCTGACCTGTCCGCGCAGCGTTACCGCCGCCAGTGGTGTCGATGCACTGGTGCACGCTATCGAATCCTATCTGTCGGTGAACGCCTCGCCGATCACCGACTCCCTCGCCATCGGCGCAATCAAGCTGATCGCCAGCGCTCTGCCCAAGGCCTACGCCAACGGCGCCAACCTGCAAGCGCGCGAAGACATGGCCACCGCCAGCCTCATGGCCGGCATGGCGTTCGGTAACGCCGGGGTCGGTGCGGTGCATGCGCTGGCGTATCCGCTGGGCGGTCGCTTCAACATTGCCCACGGTGTCAGCAATGCCTTGCTGCTGCCCTATGTGATGACCTGGAACAAAATGGCCTGTGTTGAACGCATGCAGGATATTGCCGAAGCCATGGGCGTGAAGACCGCGCATCTGAGCGCCAGCGAAGCTGCGGACAAAGCCGTGCAGGCCATGACCGACCTGTGCGCGGCGGTGGAAATCCCTGCCGGGCTGCGCAGTTTCGGCGTGCCGGAGGAAGCGATCCCGGCGATGGCCGTGGAAGCCGCCGGCATCGAGCGGCTGATGCGCAACAATCCGCGCAAACTCAGCGCCGGCGATATCGAGAAGATCTACCGCGCGGCTTACTGAGGCGCGGTCGCTGAGGGCTCATGGCACAACCCAATCATCGCGGTCCCGGTGCGCGTGTGGAAACTTGAGGTATACAATGCGCGCCATCGTGATTTAGCTCAGCACAGGTGCGTCATGCAGCCCTTCGTAATTGCTCCGTCGATCCTCTCCGCCGACTTCGCCCGCCTCGGCGAGGAAGTGGACAACGTTCTCGCCGCCGGCGCCGACTTCGTCCACTTCGATGTCATGGACAACCACTACGTACCGAACCTGACGATCGGTCCGATGGTCTGCGCGGCGCTGCGCAAGTACGGCGTCACCGCGCCGATCGACGCGCACCTGATGGTCAGCCCGGTGGACCGCATCGTCGGCGACTTCATCGAAGCCGGCGCGACCTACATTACCTTCCACCCGGAAGCCACGCTGCACGTCGATCGCTCGCTGCAACTGATCCGCGAAGGCGGCTGTAAGTCCGGTCTGGTGTTCAACCCGGCGACCCCGCTGGACGTGCTCAAGTACGTGATCGACAAGGTCGACATGGTCCTGCTGATGAGCGTCAACCCGGGATTCGGCGGGCAGAAGTTCATTCCCGGCACCCTCGACAAACTGCGTGAAGCGCGGGCGATCATCGACGCCTCGGGCCGCGACATCCGCCTGGAAATCGACGGCGGCGTCAACGTCAACAACATCCGCGAAATTGCCGCTGCTGGTGCTGACACCTTTGTCGCCGGCTCGGCCATTTTCAACGCGCCGAACTATCAGGAAGTCATCGACAAGATGCGTTCCGAACTGGCACTGGCGCGCCCATGAGCGGTTTTGAGCAGTTGTTCCCGGGGCAACTGCCACGGTTGGTGATGTTCGATCTGGATGGCACGCTGATCGATTCGGTTCCCGACCTGGCAGCGGCGGTGGACACCATGCTGCTCTCCCTCGGCCGTCCGCCGGCAGGTATCGAAGCGGTGCGCGAATGGGTCGGCAATGGCGCGCCGGTGCTGGTGCGTCGGGCCTTGGCGGGTGGTATCGATGACTCGGCAGTGGACGACGCTGAAGCCGAGCGCGCACTGGAGATTTTCATGGAGGCTTACGGCGCCAGCCATGAGCTGACCGTGGTCTATCCCGGTGTGCGCGACACGCTCAAGTGGCTGCACAAGCAAGGCGTGGCCATGGCGCTGATCACCAACAAGCCCGAGCGCTTCGTCGCGCCTCTGCTCGATCAGATGAAGATCGGCCGCTACTTCAAGTGGATCATCGGCGGCGATACCCTGCCGCAGAAGAAGCCTGACCCGGCGGCGCTGTTTTTCGTGATGAAAATGGCCAACATTCCGGCCTCGCAATCGTTGTTCGTCGGCGACTCGCGCAGCGATGTGCAGGCGGCGAAAGCAGCGGGGGTCAAGTGTGTCGCGCTGAGTTATGGCTACAACCATGGCCGGCCGATTGCCGAGGAATCCCCGGCACTGGTGATCGACGATTTGCGCAAACTAATTCCCGGTTGCCTGGATCTGGCCGGTGGGATAACGTTGCCCGACGCTGTTCAACCCCCTTCTGGAAACGCCATCGTGGTGGTCACCCGCAAACTCTGGATGAAAGTCATCAAGGCCCTGGCCCGCTGGCGTTGGCGCGCCTGACTGATTCTGGCCGGCCGTGCCGGCGCGTTTGCATACCTGACTGATTGCACCTCACACCACGAGGCACCTTATGAATCGCGAAGAATTCCTGCGTCTGGCCGCTGACGGCTATAACCGCATCCCGCTGGCCTGCGAAACCCTGGCCGACTTCGACACGCCGCTGTCGATCTACCTGAAACTGGCCGATCAGCCCAACTCCTACCTGCTCGAATCGGTGCAGGGCGGCGAGAAATGGGGCCGTTATTCGATCATCGGTTTGCCGTGCCGCACCGTGCTGCGGGTTCATGATCATCACGTCAGCATCACCGTCGATGGCGTCGAAACCGAAAGCCATGACGTCGAAGACCCGCTGGCCTTCGTTGAAACCTTCAAAGCGCGCTACAACGTGCCGACCATCGCCGGCCTGCCGCGCTTCAACGGTGGACTGGTCGGTTACTTCGGTTACGACTGTGTGCGCTATGTCGAGAAGCGTCTGGGCAAATGCCCGAACCCCGATCCGCTGGGCGTGCCGGACATTCTGCTGATGGTTTCCGACGCCGTTGTGGTGTTCGACAACCTGGCCGGCAAGATGCACGCGATCGTCCTCGCCGACCCTGCGCAGGCCGATGCCTTCGAGCAAGGCCAGGCGCGGTTGCAGGAACTGCTCGAGCAACTGCGTCAGCCGATCACCCCGCGTCGTGGCCTGGATTTCAGCAAACAGCAATCGGCCGATCCGGTGTTTCGTTCCAGTTTCACCCAGGACGATTACGAAAAAGCCGTCGACACCATCAAGGAATACATCCTTGCCGGCGACTGCATGCAGGTGGTGCCGTCGCAGCGCATGTCGATCGACTTCAAGGCTGCGCCGATCGATCTGTATCGCGCCCTGCGTTGCTTCAACCCGACGCCGTACATGTACTTCTTCAACTTCGGCGATTTCCACGTCGTCGGCAGTTCGCCGGAAGTGCTGGTGCGCGTCGAAGACAATCTGATCACCGTGCGCCCGATCGCCGGCACGCGCCCACGCGGTGCCACCGAAGAAGCCGATGTGGCGCTGGAGCAGGATCTGCTCTCGGATGACAAGGAGATCGCCGAGCACTTGATGCTGATCGATCTGGGCCGCAACGATACCGGGCGAGTCTCGGAAATCGGTTCGGTGAAGCTCACCGAGAAAATGGTCATCGAGCGTTATTCCAATGTGATGCACATCGTCTCCAACGTCACCGGCCAGTTGAAGTCGGGCCTGACCGCGATGGACGCACTGCGGGCGATTCTGCCGGCGGGTACGTTGTCGGGCGCACCGAAGATTCGCGCGATGGAAATCATCGACGAGCTGGAGCCGGTCAAGCGCGGTGTGTACGGCGGCGCGGTCGGTTACTTCGCCTGGAACGGCAACATGGACACCGCCATTGCCATTCGCACGGCAGTGATCAAGAACGGCGAGCTGCACGTGCAGGCCGGCGGCGGCATCGTCGCCGACTCGGTGCCGGCGCTGGAATGGGAAGAAACCCTGAACAAACGCCGCGCGATGTTCCGCGCCGTTGCCCTGGCTGAGCAAACCCCGGACGCCTGATCCACGCAATTTCCCATGTGGGAGCGAGCCTGCTCGCGAAGAGGATGTGTCAGTCACCGTTGATGCTGACTGACCCAGCGCCTTCGCGAGCAGGCTCGCTCCCACATTGGGTTTTGTGTTGAGGCATAAAAAAAGCGGCGCCTGTCAGGGCGCCGCTTTTTTTGCATCCATCACTCAGAAATCCAGCACAACCCCGACATTCAGTCCCTGCTGCTTGAAGTCATCATCCTTGCGGAACGTATACCCCCCACGCAGCGCCAGGTCCGCCGTCAGCTTGTGACTGACACCCAGGCTCAAGCGGTTCAGGTGACTTGCCGGCGTGTAGCCTTCAAGGGTGAAGTCATTGGCCGGCAGGGTATTGAGGGCGATGTTGACCTTCTGCACGTCATCTTCGTACTCACGCTCGTGGGCGTATTCGCCATACACCTGGGTTTGCGCGGTGAAGTTGTACTTGCCCTGGATGCCCAGGCCCAGGCGTTTCGAATCGCGGCTCTGGTCATCGAAGGTCAGCGCCGTGGCGCGGTTGCTCTTTTCCGAGTAACCGTCGACATCGACACTGGCGTAATCGGCGCTGACGAACGGCGACAGATGCCATTGGCTGCCCGGTTGCGCAATGTCATAGCCCAAGCGCGTGCTGAACGCCCACAGGCTGCCGTCGGTATCGCCTTTCTCCGCACCCTCGCTGGCGCCGAGGTCGAACTTGCGCTTGAGGTTGTCGTAGTCGAGTTTGCCGCCGGTCAGCGCCGCGTCGGCCCACCAGCGGTTCTGCTGGAACTGGGCAAACGCGGTGGCCATGTAGCTGTTGAGCTTGTAGTCGGAATCGTTGTGCCCGGCCTCGAGATTCTGTCGGTACAAACCGGCCGCCACGCCCACGCGCCAGGCTTCGTTCAGGCGATAGCTGCCGCCGACGTTGAGGTTGTAACCGCTGCCATCGGCGCTGGCGCCGCTGCTTTGGCTGTCGACATCCAGATGCTGCCCGCCGGCCGAGACAATCGCACGCCATTGGCCGACCGCTTGCCAGTTCTCCCAGTCTGCCTGCCATTGGTTGCGCAATTCATCCTGATGCGCACGCACGGTGCCGTGGGCCATTTCAGGTAGCAGGCTCAATTCCCACGGTGCAGCCAACAGCGAATAGGCGTAATCGGCGATCAGTTTTTGCCCGGATTCGGTCGGGTGTACGCCATCGTTGTAGATCAGTTTGGTCGGATCCGGCGTGGCGCTGTTGATCCCGTAACGGGCGTTTTCCGTGCAGCTATTGCCACTGAAGCAGGTCGCGGTGAGGTTCTGGTCGGTAGCCAGACCAAAGCGCCCCGGGTCGGCGAAGACTTCCGAGAGCAGCACCGGAATGTTCAGCGGAATGACTTCGGCGTTGATGCCTTGCAGGCGCGTCACCAACTGACTGTTGAACTGGTTGGCGAGGGTGCTGCTGAACGCTTGCAGCGGCGTGCCGTTCAGAGCAGGTGTCAGGCCCACGTCGGGCAGCAGCCAGACCATCACGTATTTGGCGCCGGCGGTCTGCAGGGTTTGCACGCTATCGGCCAGTCGATCGGCTGCGGCGTTGGCCTGGGGCAGGCTGAGAATGCGGCCCTGGAGGAAATCGTTGCCGCCACCGGAAATGTAATACAGCGCATTCGGGTCGGCGCGGAAGCCGTTCGACGGCAGGTAACCGGCGCGGGTGCGTTCGCCGGTGGCCGATTGGGTGGTGATCGAGTCGAGAATCTGGTCGGTGCGATAACCACCGACCGCCCAGTTGTTGCCGTCGGGCTGGCCGTTTTCCGCGCGCACTGCGGAGCTGGAAGAGGCTGTCTGGTCGGGCGAAAAGCCCAGGCGGCCGCCAAGCAACTGGGTGGAATTCAATGAAAAAACTTCGCCGCTGCCATCCTGATACACCGGCCCGGTACGGTTGGTGTAACGCTCGGTGGAGCCCGCCGGGCCGCCCGTGTCGGCGAAGGTACCGGCATCGTTGAGGCTGTCACCGAAGACGATGAAACTCGAATAAGGATTGGGCGCTGCATTGGCCTGGGCGCAAGCGAGTGCGAGCAAGCAGCTGGCCAGCGGTACAAACAACGTCTGTCTGATCATGAGCAAGTCCGTTTATTTATTGTTGTAGGTGAACGAAACGACAGTACCAAAAACGTTCGGCGTTTTGCCATCGGTCGTGAATCCCTCTGCCGTTTTATAACCCGCAGGCCCCGCCATATTGCACGCTCCGCCCAGCTAAGTTACTGTGCCGGAACGTATGAACGAGACCTTCCCCGTGTTGATCACCAGCAAACTCCTGGATCAAGTCATCAAGGCACACGCCCGCTGGCGTTGGCGCGCCTGAATCTTCTCTGCCGGCTCCGCCGGATCTGTATCGCTTTGCCTTCCTTGTCTGTTTGAAATGCCGCTGTGCTGGCGCCCTGTGCGCGTCCGACATCGCGCAGCGCCCTGCGGGCAAGTTATCTGAAGGCTGTCATCAAGTCAGAATTCAAGAGGTTCGAAACGCCATGTTGCTGATGATCGACAACTACGACTCCTTTACCTACAACGTTGTGCAATACCTCGGCGAGCTGGGTGCCGAGGTCAAAGTGGTGCGCAACGACGAACTGACCATCGCCGAAATCGAAGCGCTGAATCCCGAGCGCATCGTGGTTTCCCCCGGGCCGTGCACGCCCACCGAGGCGGGCGTCTCTATTGATGCGATCAAGCACTTCGCCGGCAAGCTGCCGATCCTCGGCGTCTGTCTCGGCCACCAGTCCATCGGCCAGGCCTTCGGCGGTGATGTGGTGCGTGCCCGCCAGGTCATGCACGGTAAGACTAGCCCGGTATTCCACGAGGACAAGGGCGTGTTCGCCGGCCTCAATCATCCGCTCACCGTTACCCGTTATCACTCGCTGATCGTCAAGCACGACAGCCTGCCCGATTGCCTCGAGCTGACCGCGTGGACCCAGCACGACGACGGCTCGGTCGACGAGATCATGGGCCTGCGTCACAAGACCCTGAACATCGAGGGCGTACAGTTCCACCCCGAGTCGATCCTCACCGAGCAGGGTCATGAACTGTTTGCCAATTTCCTCAAACAAACCGGCGGCACGCGCTAAGGACTTCCCATGAATATCAAGACAGCCCTCAGCCGTATCGTCGAACACCTCGACCTCAGCACCGATGAAATGCGCGATGTGATGCGCGAGATCATGACCGGCCAGTGCACCGAAGCGCAGATCGGCGCGTTCATGATGGCAATGCGCATAAAGAGCGAGAGCATCGACGAAATCGTCGGCGCGGTGTCGGTGATGCGTGAGCTGGCCGATCAGGTCGAGCTGAAAACCCTCGACGGCGTGGTCGATGTGGTCGGCACCGGCGGTGACGGTGCGAACATCTTCAACGTCTCGACCGCATCTTCCTTTGTTGTCGCAGCGGCCGGTTGCACCGTGGCCAAGCACGGCAACCGCGCGGTGTCCGGCAAGAGCGGCAGTGCCGATCTGCTGGAAGCTGCCGGCATTTATCTGAACCTGACCCCGGTGCAGGTCGCGCGCTGCATCGACAACGTCGGCATCGGTTTCATGTTCGCCCAGACCCACCACAAAGCGATGAAGTACGCCGCCGGCCCGCGCCGCGAACTCGGCCTGCGCACGCTGTTCAACATGCTCGGCCCGCTTACGAATCCGGCCGGTGTGAAACATCAGGTCGTCGGCGTGTTCACCCAGACGCTGTGCCGGCCATTGGCCGAAGTCTTGCAGCGACTG
The DNA here is from genome assembly GCF_017491835.1 of Pseudomonas sp. 67(2021). Lineage (NCBI taxonomy): Bacteria > Pseudomonadati > Pseudomonadota > Gammaproteobacteria > Pseudomonadales > Pseudomonadaceae > Pseudomonas > Pseudomonas sp. 67(2021). The sequence goes on along the minus strand of NZ_JAFGYL010000001.1, from coordinate 15,105 downwards.
GGCAGCAAACACGTGCTGGTCGTGCACTCGAAGGACGGCCTGGACGAATTCAGCCTCGCCGCGCCGACCTTTGTTGCCGAGCTGAAGAACAACGAAATCACTGAGTATTGGGTCGAACCGGAAGACCTCGGCATGAAGAGTCAGAGCCTGCACGGCCTGTCCGTCGAAGGCCCGGAAGCATCGCTGGCGCTGATCCGTGACGCTCTCGGTAAACGCAAAACCGAAAACGGCCAGAAAGCTGCCGAGATGATTGTGCTCAATGCCGGTGCGGCGCTGTACGCCGCCGACCTGGCAAGCAGTCTGAAACAAGGTGTGGAGCTGGCGCACGACGCGCTGCACACCGGCCTCGCTCGGGAAAAGCTCGAGGAGCTGGGTGCCTTTACCGCGGTATTCAAAGTGGAGAATGAAGGATGAGTGTACCGACGGTTCTGGAAAACATTCTGGCGCGCAAGGTTGAGGAAGTCGCCGAGCGCAGCGCCCGGGTCAGCCTGAGCGAGCTGGAAAGTCTGGCCAAGGCGGCCGATGCACCCCGTGGTTTTGCCCAGGCATTGCTGGCGCAAGCGAAGAAGAAACAACCGGCGGTGATTGCCGAAATCAAAAAGGCTTCGCCGAGCAAAGGCGTGATCCGCGAAGACTTCGTGCCGGCCGACATCGCCAAGAGCTACGAAAAGGGCGGGGCGACCTGTCTGTCGGTGCTGACCGACATCGATTACTTCCAGGGCGCCGATGCCTATCTGCAACAGGCGCGCGCCGCCTGCAAATTGCCGGTGATCCGCAAGGATTTCATGATCGATCCGTACCAGATCGTTGAAGCCCGCGCGCTGGGCGCCGATTGCGTGCTGTTGATCGTCTCCGCACTGGACGACGTGAAGATGGCCGAGCTGGCCGCCGTAGCCAGAGGCGTCGGTCTCGACGTCCTGGTGGAAGTGCACGACGGTGACGAACTTGAGCGCGCGTTGAAAACCCTCGACACGCCGCTGGTCGGGGTCAACAACCGCAACCTGCATACTTTTGATGTCAGCCTGGAAACCACCCTCGACCTGCTGCCGCGCATCCCGCGCGATCGCCTGGTGATCACCGAGAGCGGCATCCTCAATCGGGCCGACGTCGAGCTGATGGAAATCAGCGATGTGTACTCGTTCCTGGTCGGCGAAGCGTTCATGCGCGCGGAAAATCCGGGGATTGAATTGCAGCGCCTGTTTTTCCCGGAGCGTGGTGTGCCGATCAGTGGTTCGACCCTCGACTGACCGAGTCGACCTCATTCGCGAGCAGGCTCGCCCCCACAGAGGATTGCATTCCAGTGTGGGAGCGAGCCTGCTCGCGAAGGGGCCATCGAAACCGCTAAAGATTTCCATGTTGCCGGAGCCTGTTATGTCGCTGCCAACCCCGCTGACCATCGAATCCGGCCTGCAAGCCGAACAGGACTTGCTGGCCTCGGTCTGCGCTGGCGACGCCGAATTTGGCCTGCTGTTCTGGCAACCCACCGACCGCGCCCTGGTCATGCCGCGCCGCCTCAACCGACTCGCGCAATTCGACCACGCCTGCGAAGTCTCCGCTGCCGCTGGCTGGCCGGTGCTGTTGCGTGAAACGGGCGGTGAGCCCGTCCCGCAATCCGCTGCGACCATCAACATTGCCTTGGTGTATGCCCCGCCTCGCAGCGAAGGCGATCTGAACCGCATCGAAACCGGCTACCGCCGCCTGTGCGATCCGATCTGTCAGTTGCTGGATGAGTTGGGTGGCACCTCGTCCGTGGGCGAAATCGAAGGCGCATTCTGTGATGGACGTTTCAACGTCAATCTCGACGGTCGCAAGATGGTCGGCACCGCCCAGCGCTGGCGCCAGAGCCAGGGCGGCCTGCGTCCGGTGGGCTTGGTGCACGGTGCAATGCTGATGGATGACGAGCGCGAAGCGATGGTTGCTGCGGTCAATCGCTTCAATGAAGCCTGTGGCCTGGAGCAGCGGGTGAGGGCGCAAAGCCACATTGCCCTGCATGAGAAATTCAACGCGCCACAGGCGTTGGCGCGTCTCGATGAATTGTTTCGTTTGATGCTGGCGCAGATTTACGTCTAGCGCGTGCCGAAGACCACCATCGTCTTGCCTTTCACATCGACCAGGTTGCGTTCTTCCAGATCCTTGAGCACGCGGCCGACCATCTCCCGTGAACAACCGACAATCCGGCCGATTTCCTGACGGGTCACCTTGATCTGCATGCCATCCGGGTGTGTCATGGCGTCCGGCTGTTTGCACAGCTCCAGCAGGCAGCGGGCGACGCGGCCGGTGACGTCGAAAAACGCCAGGTCGCCGACTTTGCGTGTGGTGTTGCGCAGACGCTGTGCGATTTGTCCGCTGAGCGCGTAAAGAATGTCTGGATCCTGCTGCGATAACTCGCGGAACTTGGCGTAACTGATTTCCGCGGTTTCGCATTCGACCTTGGCCCGCACCCAAGCGCTGCGTTCCTGCTCCTGACCTGCCTGCTCGAACAGACCCAATTCGCCGAAGAAATCCCCGGCGTTGAGGTAGGCGATGATCATCTCGCGGCCATCGTCATCTTCGATGAGGATGGTGACCGAACCCTTGATGATGAAGTACAGCGTGTCCGAGCGATCCCCGGCGCAGATGATGTTGCTCTTGGCCGCATGACGCCGGCGCTGGCAATGCATCAACAGCTTGTCGATGTTCTTGATTTTGGGTGTGGGGGTAATAGCAACCATGGTTGTATCCCGAAAAGACTGCACGGTGATGTTTGAGTTGTTATGAGGCGCTGAAGGCGGTCGCTACAGAGCTGACGAATTGGCGCCAGCGAATTGGCGCCAGCTTACCAGACACTTCGTCGTAAATTCGAGAAATTACCTACAGCCAGAAAGCATCCGTCCTAGGACGTCGTTCCTGTCGGGACAAAGCGCTGTGCTAAGCTGGCGACCCTTTTTTTACAGTGGAGTCTGGGCGATGAAGGCACGCATCCAATGGGCTGGCGAAGCCATGTTCCTCGGCGAATCCGGCAGCGGTCATGTCGTGGTGATGGACGGCCCGCCGGACGCCGGCGGCCGTAACCTCGGGGTTCGCCCGATGGAAATGCTCTTGCTGGGTGTCGGCGGTTGCAGCAATTTCGATGTGGTCAGCATCCTGAAGAAGTCGCGCCAGGCCGTTGAAAGCTGTGAAGCCTTCCTCGACGCCGAGCGTGCGACTGAAGATCCGAAGGTGTTTACCAAGATCCACATGCACTTCGTGGTCAAGGGCCGGGGCTTGAAAGAAGCTCAGGTCAAGCGCGCCATCGAACTGTCGGCCGAGAAATATTGCTCGGCGTCGATCATGCTCGGCGCGGCTGGCGTGGCAATCACCCACGATTATGAAATCGTCGAACTCGGCTGAACCGACATTCAACTATCATATAAGCAGTGCAGACTCTGGCGATCCCCCGCTGACGTCTGCATAATGCGCCACTTTTTTCAGGGCAGTGATCGGTCAGCCGACGGGTCATCCGCCTGAACAGATAACCAAAATCGCCATCGCGAAGAGGTGTTAACCGTCCTACGCAGGTGCGTTGTTCGCACTTGACGGGCATGCTTGATCACGCGGCCGCGCCGCATACATAGAGAGTTTTTAACGGTGAAAAGCAAACTCAAGCTCCACGGGTTCAATAACCTGACAAAGACCTTGAGCTTCAACATCTATGACATCTGCTACGCGGAAACCCCGCAAGACCAGCAGGCTTACGTTGAGTACATCAATCAAGAGTACAACGCGAAACGCCTGACGCAGATTCTCACAGAAGTTGTCGAGATCATTGGTGCCAACATCCTGAACATCGCCAGTCAGGACTATGAACCCCAGGGCGCCAGCGTCACGATTCTGATTTCGGAAGAGCCGGTAACCCCGACTGACAGCCAGATCGAAGAATCGCCGGGCCCTTTGCCCGAAATTATTCTGGCCCACCTCGACAAGAGCCACATCACGGTGCACACCTATCCGGAAATCCATCCGGACGATGGTATTGCGACCTTCCGTGTGGATATCGACGTGTCGACCTGTGGTGTCATTTCACCGCTCAAAGCGCTCAACTTCCTCATTCACCAGTTCGATTCGGACATCGTGACCGTGGATTACCGTGTGCGCGGCTTCACCCGTGACGTTGAAGGCAACAAGCACTTCATCGACCACGAGATCAACTCGATCCAGAACTACCTCTCCGAAGACACTCGCGACGCGTACCAGATGACCGACGTGAACGTGTACCAGGAAAACCTGTTCCACACCAAAATGCTGCTGAAGAACTTCGAACTGGACAACTACCTGTTCGGCGATGCCACCAGCAACCTCTCGCCCGAGCAGCGTGCCCAGGTGACCGACCGTGTGAAACACGAAATGCTGGAAATCTTCTACGCGCGCAACATGCCGACCTAAGATTCCCGGAAACAAAAAAGGCGACCTCCTGGTCGCCTTTTTCATGCCTCACACAAAACCTCTGTGGGAGCGAGCCTGCTCGCGAAGAGGTCATCAGCACCGACACGGATCTCAGATCCGATAAGTACTCTTGGTCATCACCTTCGCCAACAAACTCATGCCGAACTTTACCGGCGCCGGAAAACGAAATCCGCCCGCATCCAGCGCACTTTCCGCATGGTGTTCTTCATCGATGCGCATCTGCTCGAGAATTGCCCGGGACTTCTCGTCCTCGGCAGGCAACTGCTCCAGATGTTCGTTCAAGTGCTTGCAGACCTGATGCTCGGTTGCCGCAACGAAACCAAGGCTGACCTTGTCGCTGATCAGCCCGGCGACCGCGCCGATACCGAACGACATGCCGTAAAACAGTGGATTCAGCACGCTGGTGTGGCTACCCAGCTGATGGATGCGCTGTTCACACCAGACCAGATGATCGATCTCTTCTTCAGCCGCGTGCTCCATGGCTGCGCGTACCTGCGGCAACTTGGCGGTCAGCGCCTGCCCCTGATACAGCGCCTGGGCACAGACTTCGCCGGTGTGGTTGATGCGCATCAGACCGGCGACATGGCGGGTGTCTTCATCGCTCATCTGCGTATCCGGCTGCAGAATCGCCGGCGACGGGCGGTACGGCTGGCCACTGAAGGGCAACAGGGTGCGCATCGCGGCATCGGCTTGCAGCAGCAGACGGTCTATGGGCGAGTAGTGACGTTGGGTAGTCATGCTGACCTCCGGGAAGAATCTCGGCGGCCAGTTTAACCGAATCGGCCGTCGAGGGTTTGCGCTGGGTCACTTGCTGGGCGGTCAGGCTTTTTTGTGGGAGCGAGCCTCCTCGCGAAAGCGGATTATCGGATACTGAAGTGTTGAATGTATCGGCGCCTTCGCGAGCAGGCTCGCTCCCACGGTTGGTTGTCGCCAATCAGCCCGGCGGCCAGTTCATCTGGCGCTGACCCAGCACGTGCATATGGATGTGATAGACAGTCTGCCCGCCAAGTTCATTGCAGTTCATCACCACGCGGAAGCCTTCTTCGCAACCCAGTTCCAGCGCCAGACGCTGCGCGGTGAACAGGATGTGCCCGGCCAGTGCCTTGTCGTCTTCGGTCAGGTCGTTGAGCGTGCGCACCGGTTTTTTCGGGATCACCAGAAAGTGCACCGGAGCCTGTGGGGCGATGTCGTGGAAGGCCAGAACCTGGTCGTCCTCGTAGATGATATTGGCCGGGATTTCCCGGTTGATGATCTTGGTGAACAGAGTTTCCACTGCTGTTTCTCCGTTGAGTTGGGCTGAATAGAGTGTACCGCTTCGAAGTCGTGTTCCTAGCGGGGGCAGTAAGCTTTATTGACCATGCCGACAATCGTCCGGTTAAGCCAGCGCGAACCTAGTCGCGGCAGGAACGCCAGCCAGCGGTTGCGCCGTCCCGGAATAATGATGGCGCGGTTTTTATCCAGTGCGCGTACGGCATGCAGTGCCACTTCTTCCGGACTCATCAGCGAGTGGCTGCTTTCGATCTTTTCGCTACTCATCTGTGCGGTTCGGAAGAACGGTGTGCGCGTCGGGCCGGGGCAAAGCACGGAGACTTTCACGCCGCTTTGTTTGAGCTCCACGCGCAGGGCTTCGGAAAAATGCAGCACATAGGCTTTGCTGGCGTAGTAGGTGCTCATCCATGGGCCGGGGCTGTACGCAGCCACCGACGCGACATTGAGGATCTGCCCGCCACCCAGCAGCGCCATGCTGTTACCCAGCGCATGGCAGAGGCGGGTGAGGGCGAGGATATTGACCTCGATGAGGTCCTGCTCGGTCATCCAGTCTTGCGCCAGGAATGGCCCGCAGGTGCCGATGCCGGCGCAATTGACCAGCAGATCGATCTGCCGGTCGCCTTCTTCCAGCTCCAGCAAAAAGCCTGACAGGCGCAACGGTTCGCCGAGGTCGCAGGCGCGAAATAATACTTCGACATCGAAACGCTGGGTCAGCTCGATGGCGATACTTTCCAGCTGATCACGCTGTCGTGCCACCAGAATCAGGCTGCGGCCGCGCCGGGCCAGCGCTTCGGCCATGGCCAGGCCAATGCCGCTGGAAGCGCCAGTGATCAGAGCGTAACGGGTCATGCAGTTCTCCATCGCAACAGCTCCGCGCCGGCGACGCGGTTGTCGCGGCAGGGAGCGCTGTTCATTCTTGCGCAGAGTCTACAGGGGCCTGCGCCGGTTCGGCTGCCTCGTCGGCGGAAATCGCTGGCGGCTCGACAACCTCAACTTCGTCGGTGGTCACCGAGCCGCTGTCATAGCTGCTCTCCAGATTGCTTTCATATTCTTCCTGCACAGCCGAGAAGCCGCCAAGCAGGCCGCCGGCAAAAATCAGTGCGAAGAATACGATCCACAACGAGCACAGCACTTTCACCGCCGTGCTGTTCGGTGGCGGCGGCGGGCCATAGCGGTTGGCGCCGGCATTGCCGGGTACGACCATCATTACCAGCGGGAAGATACTGCCGACGAACGGCACCAGGTTCAACAGCCACAGCCAGCCCGACCAGCCGATATCGTGCAGGCGCTGAACGCTGAACAGAATGCTGACGATCATGAAGCCGAGGAACAGGAAGACCGCCAGAATGCCGCCGAGGATCAGCCCGGTAGTCGAGTCGCCGCTGACCAAGCCCAACGCAATCAAAGCAAACACGCCGACGATGGGCAGGGTCACCAGGCTCAAGACCATGGTCCAGGCCAGAAAGCGCAGGCGACCGATCCGGCCTTCGACGCTGAATGGCTTGAGCGTGGCGAATGGCGGCAGAGCTTCACCGACATTGGCGCGCGGCGGTGCGTAAGGCGAGTCCGGTTCCGCCACCGCTGCAGGGTTATCGTGGACATCCGCGAGATTCAGCTCGATGGCGGTTTCCGCTTCGATCCGCGCATCGATCCCGGTTTTGTTCAACGCCTGCAAATACGTCTGGGCATCGCTGTGGGACAGATCACGTTTGAGGGCGACGGTGCGGCCACTGAACAGGCGCTCGATGGCGGCCACATCGCTTTTGAACAGATCTGCCAGATTCATTTTGGCGGTGGTGAGGTCGACGCCGGGCTGTAGTGCGCCGTCGAAGACGATCTTGTAACGGGTGTCGCTCATGGCCGAGGCATCCTTGTCGCGATTCATTTGGCAGCCAGTCTGATCAGGACTGGCCAGATATGTTTTTCAGCGCGGCCAGCGTTGTGGCAACTGTGCAGCGCGCGCTTGGGCTTGACGATATTCGGCGTCGAGCCGCGCGATCAACTGATCCACGCTTGGCAGATCACCAATCTGGCCAACACCCTGACCCGCCGACCACACGGTCTTCCAGGCTTTGGCTTCATCGTTGATCGGCTTGAGCTTGTCGCCGAAATTGACCTCGCCCTTGCCTTGCAGGGCCGCCATGTCGAAACCGGCCGCCTCCAGGCTCTGGCGCATGAAACTGGCCGGCACTCCCGACACCGCTGGAGTATGAATGATGTCGGCAGCCTTGGCTGTCAGCAGCATCTCTTTATAAGCGTCAGGCGCGTGACTTTCGGTGGTGCCGATAAATCGCGTACCGAAGTAGGCCAAATCCGCACCGAGCAACTGTGCGGCGAGAATCTCATGGCCGTGGTTCAAACATCCTGCAAGCAACAGCGTCTTGTCGAAAAACTCACGGATCTCGGCAATCAGCGCAAACGGACTCCAGGTGCCGGCATGCCCGCCGGCGCCGGCCGCGACGGCAATCAGCCCGTCGACACCCGCTTCAGCGGCTTTCTCGGCATGGCGCCGCGTGGTCACGTCGTGAAACACCAGACCGCCGTAGCTGTGCACCGCGTCGACCAGTTCCTTCACCGCGCCGAGGCTGGTGATAACGATCGGCACCTTATGCTCGACGCAAATGTCCAGATCCGCCTGAAGGCGCGGGTTGCTGTGGTGAACAATCAGGTTCACCGCATAAGGGGCCGGATTATCCAGCGTCGCCAGGCCCGCCTCGATCTGTTCCAGCCAAGCCTTGAACCCACTGCTTTCGCGTTGGTTCAGCGCCGGAAAGCTGCCGACCACGCCGTTGCGGCAGCAGGCGAGCACCAGTTCCGGATTGGAGATCAGAAACATCGGCGCCGCCACGACGGGCAGACGCAGACGTTGTTCGAGCAGAGCGGGCAGCGACATTGAGAACACCCCGAGGATCTGTATTGGTTGAAGTTAGAACGGCTTGATCACGACCAGAATTACGATAGCCAGCAATATCAGAACCGGCACTTCATTGAACCAGCGATAAAAGACATGGCTGCGGGTGTTTTCGCCACGGGCGAAGCGTTTTACCTGCGCGCCGCACATATGGTGGTAACCGATCAGCAGAACGACCAGAGTCAGTTTTGCGTGAATCCAACCGCCCTGGCTGAAAAGGCTCGGGTTGAGGTAGATCAGCCAGCCACCGAAGATCAACGTGGCGATCATCGCCGGGCCCATGATGCCGCGATACAGCTTGCGCTCCATGACGCTGAAGCGTTCCTGGCTGATCGTGTCGGTGCTTTGCGCGTGGTAAACGAACAGGCGCGGCAAGTAGAACAGCCCGGCAAACCAGCAGACGACGCTGACAATGTGAAACGCTTTGAGCCATAGATAGAGCATTTTTGGTTATTCCCTCATTCACGGTAGCCAGATAGTAGAGGCTTGAGCGTCCGCGCGTCACCTTGGCGGTTGTCGCAGGCGCGCGCGACCCCTATTATCGACGGCTTTCCAGTGGGTTCGTTGAGGGCAGGTTTATGGTCAAGGTCGGTATCGTCGGCGGCACGGGTTACACCGGTGTCGAACTGCTGCGTCTGTTGGCACAGCATCCGCAGGCAGAAGTGGTCGTCATCACTTCCCGATCCGAGGCCGGTCTGGCCGTGGCTGACATGTACCCGAACCTGCGCGGTCACTATGACGGGCTGGCGTTCAGCGTGCCGGACGTGAAAACCCTTGGCGCCTGCGATGTGGTTTTCTTCGCCACGCCACACGGTGTGGCTCACGCCTTGGCAGGCGAGCTGCTGGCGGCGGGCACCAAGGTCATCGACCTGTCCGCTGACTTCCGTCTGCAAGATGCTGATGAATGGGCCAAGTGGTACGGCCAGCCACACGGCGCACCGCAATTGCTGGACGAAGCGGTCTATGGTCTGCCGGAAGTCAATCGCGAGCAGATCAAGAAAGCGCGCCTGATCGCGGTGCCGGGTTGCTATCCGACCGCAACGCAATTGGGTTTCCTGCCGTTGCTGGAAGCAGGTCTGGCCGACGCATCGCGTTTGATCGCCGACTGCAAATCCGGTGTCAGTGGTGCCGGGCGTGGTGCGGCTGTTGGTTCTTTGTACTCCGAGACGTCGGAAAGCATGAAGGCCTATGCGGTAAAAGGTCATCGTCATCTGCCGGAAATTCGCCAGGGCCTGCGTCGCGCGGCGGGCAAGGACGTCGGCCTGACCTTCGTCCCGCACCTGACGCCGATGATTCGCGGTATTCACTCCACGCTCTACGCGACAGTAGCGGATCGCTCGGTTGATCTGCAGGCACTGTTCGAAAAGCGCTATGCCAACGAACCGTTCGTCGATGTCATGCCAGCCGGCAGCCACCCGGAAACCCGTAGCGTGCGCGGCGCCAACGTCTGCCGCATCGCCGTGCATCGTCCACAGGATGGCGATCTGGTGGTCGTGCTGTCGGTGATCGACAACCTGGTCAAGGGCGCCTCGGGCCAGGCGGTGCAGAACATGAACATTCTGTTCGGACTGGACGAGCGCTTCGGCCTGTCACACGCCGGCATGCTGCCTTAAAAGCAGCTGCGAGCTTCAAGCCACAAGCTACAAGAGATCAGAGGCAAGCTTGAAGCTCACCGCTTGAAGCTTGCCGCTGCTCCTCTAATAGTTGACCAATTTTCTAGGACAAGCGGATAATGCGCGTCATCACGCATTATGGCGGCGTAACGCCGGGAGATAGTCAGCATGAGCGTCGAATCCTTCACCCCCACGGCTTTGCAATTCACTCAAGGTGCTGCGCACAAGGTGAAGAGCCTGGTCGATGAAGAGGGGAATGATCGCTTGAAGCTGCGCGTATTTGTTACGGGCGGCGGTTGTTCAGGGTTTCAATACGGTTTCACCTTCGATGAAGACGTGGCCGATGACGACACCATCGTCGAGCGCGAAGGCGTGAGCCTGGTGGTCGATCCGATGAGCTTCCAGTACCTGGCCGGTGCCGAGGTGGATTATCAGGAAGGTCTGGAAGGTTCGCGCTTCGTGATCAAGAACCCGAATGCCACCACGACTTGTGGTTGCGGTTCGTCGTTCTCGATCTGATCGCGCTTCACCGCACACAAAAAAACGCCGCAGAGCCTTTCGGTTCTGCGGCGTTTTTGTATCTGAAGTTTAGGCCGGGTAGATGGCGCCAAGTACGCGCAGGCCGCGAGCGCCGGTGACGCTTGGCCGATTGGCGGCGATGCCTTCGAGGCAGCAATGAGCCAGCCAGGCAAAGGCCATGGCTTCTACCCAGTCAGGGTCAACGCCGTGAGTTGCGGTGCTGGCGACTTGGGTATTTGGCAGCAGATCCGCCAGACGTCTCATCAGCGTCGCGTTGTGCGCGCCGCCGCCACAAACCAGCAATTCCTGAGTGTCCGATTGAGCGCCTTGTAGCGACTCGACGATGGTGAGCGCCGTCAGTTCGAGCAGCGTGGCCTGAACGTCTTCGGCTGCGAAGGTTGGCAGGTTCGAAAGATGCTGTTCCAGCCATGGCAGATTGAAGACTTCGCGGCCGGTACTTTTCGGGCCTTTGGTGACGAAGAACGGGTCGCTGAGCAGTGCCTTGAGCAGGGCTGGTTCAACCTTGCCGGTCGCAGCCCATTTGCCGTCCCGGTCATAGTTTTCGCCACGTTGCCGGTGAATCCAGGCGTCCATCAGAACATTCCCCGGCCCGCAGTCGAAACCGGCTACAGGTTTGTTCGGCTCAATCAGGCTGAGATTGCTGAATCCGCCGACATTCAAGACTGCCTGGTTACCAGTACGCTCTTCAAACAACGCTTCGTGAAAGGCTGGCACCAGAGGCGCACCTTGGCCACCCGCTGCGACATCGCGACTGCGGAAATCGCTGACGACGGTAATACCGGTCAACTCAGTCAGCAGGGCTGGATTCCCGATCTGCACGGTAAACCCGCGCGCCGGCTCATGGCGAATGGTCTGACCGTGGCTACCGATGGCACGAATGGCATCGGGCTTGAGTTGTTGTTGCGCGAGGAGGGTGTGAATGCCCGACGCGGCAAGTTCGACCCAGTGTTGCTGGGCAATCGCCGAGCGGGCGATCTCGTCGGGGCCGCTGGCGCACAAGCCAAGCAGCTCGGCGCGCAGGGAGTCAGGCATTGGCAGGTAGTGGGTGGCGATCAGTTTGATCGCCGAGGTCTGCTCGATCAGGGCGATGTCCAGCCCGTCGAGACTGGTTCCGGACATCACACCGATATACAGGGCCATGGCTTAGCGCTTGCTCGAAGCCAGCATGGTAGCCTTCTCTTGATCCATGCGCGCCATCAACGGCTGGCTCTGCGCGAGGAAGCGCGCGCGTTCGGACTTGGCGATCGGATCGGCCATCGGCAGCTTCTGGCCCAGCGGATCGACGTGAACGCCGTTGACCTGGAACTCATAGTGCAAATGCGGGCCGGTGGAAAGGCCAGTTGTACCGATGTAGCCAATGACTTGACCTTGCTTGACGCTGCCACCGGTTTTCACGCCTTTGGCAAAGCCCTGCATATGGCCATAGAGCGTACGGTAAGTGTTGCCGTGCTGAATGATCACGGTGTTGCCGTAACCACCACGACGACCGGCCAGCAACACTTTGCCGTCACCGGCAGCCTTGATCGGCGTGCCTCGCGGCGCTGCATAATCGACACCTTTGTGCGCGCGGATCTTGTTGAGGATAGGGTGCTTGCGGCCCATGGAGAACTTCGAGCTGATGCGGGCGAAGTCAACCGGCGTACGGATGAAGGCCTTGCGCATGCTGTTGCCATCGGCAGTGTAATAGCTGCTGTTGCCTTGTTTGTTGGTGTAGCGAACAGCGGTGTAAGTCTTCCCGCGGTTGGTGAAGCGCGCCGACAGGATCGGGCCGGTGCCGACAGCCTTGCCGTTGATGACTTTCTGCTCGTAGATCACATCGAATTCATCACCCTGACGAATGTCCTGCGCGAAATCGATGTCGTAGCCAAAGACGCTGGCCATGTCCATGGTCATGCTGTGAGAAAGGCCGGCGCGGGCTGCGGACTGCGACAGTGAGCTGTTGATGACACCGTGGACGTAGGCAGTGCGAACGGTTGGCTTGGCGGTGACACGATTGAACGAATAGCCCTTATCGTTCTTGGTCAGAGTAATGGTTTCAATGTCGCTGACCTTGCTGTGCAGGCTGGTCAACTGGCCGTCCGGGCTGAGTTCGAATTCGAGTTTCTGACCGCGCTTGAGTTGGCTGAACTGCTTGGCTTGCTTGTCGCTTGCCAGTATTTCGTGCACGGAGGCCGCCGGTAGGCCGACTTTTTCAAACAGGGTAGACAGCGTATCGCCTTTGGAAACCACGACCTCACGGTGCCCAGGCTCTTTTGGTTTCTCAGCAGGGGCAACAGGTGCCGGCGCGGTTTCAGCGGTTTGCGCGGCGTTTTCTTCGCTGTTTTCGATTTGTGCGAACGGCGAAGCTACGGGCTCGTTTGTGGCTTGAGCCGCATCAGCAGCGTCTTGATCTTGTGTCAGTTGTTCAGCAGGACTTTCCAGTTCAAGACTCAGAGTCGTCTTTTTGGCTTCAACATCGCTGGAGGGAAATACCAGCAGCGCCAGGCTGAGAAGGGCGGCGATTCCACTTGCGGCGAGCAGGTGGGTCTTCGGGTAAAGCGGGGGAGCTTTAGACGGTTCTGTGGTCATAGGTAATTTTTGACTTTGAAATAGATGAATTGGAAAAGATGAATGACATGATGAAGATGAAATAACTGTATAAAATATAACCAAATCATCGCTGAAGCAAGTCTGCAGACCTCGGGTCTGTGGATTGGTGTCCGTGCGCCGGGCAAAACTTGTAATTGGTGCGCGTTCTTGTATGGTTGGTTCCCTTTGAATCTGAGCCTTGCGGGTCTGTTATGAAGTCGGTTGAAGAGCAGCTAGCGCTGATTAAACGTGGTGCGGAAGAACTATTGGTCGAGTCCGAGCTGGTCGAGAAGCTCAAGCGCGGCCAACCGCTGCGTATCAAGGCTGGTTTCGACCCTACCGCTCCAGACCTGCATCTTGGGCATACCGTGCTTATTAATAAGCTGCGTCAGTTTCAGGAACTGGGGCACCAGGTGATCTTCCTTATAGGTGACTTCACCGGGATGATTGGTGATCCGAGTGGCAAGAGCGCCACGCGTCCGCCACTGACGCGTGAGCAGGTTCTGGAAAATGCCGAGACCTACAAGACTCAGGTTTTCAAAATCCTTGATCCGGCGAAAACCGAAGTTGCCTTCAACTCCACCTGGATGGACAAGATGGGGCCGGCGGATTTCATTCGCCTGACTTCGCAATATACCGTCGCTCGCATGCTCGAGCGCGATGACTTCGACAAGCGCTATACCACCAACCAGCCGATCGCTATTCACGAGTTCCTCTATCCGCTGGTTCAGGGTTATGACTCGGTCGCGCTGCGCGCCGATGTCGAGCTGGGCGGTACCGATCAGAAATTCAATTTGCTGATGGGGCGTGAATTGCAGCGTGGTTATGGCCAGGAAGCCCAGTGCATTCTGACGATGCCATTGCTGGAAGGTCTGGATGGCGTGAAGAAGATGTCCAAGTCGCTGGGCAACTATGTCGGTATTCAGGAAGCACCAGGCGTTATGTACAGCAAGCTGGTTTCCATCCCGGATGCGCTGATGTGGCGTTACTTCGAGTTGCTCAGCTTTCGCTCGATGGATGAGATCAACGCCTTCCGGGCTGACGTCGAAGCTGGAGCGAATCCACGCGACATCAAAATCAAGCTGGCTGAAGAGATCGTTGCGCGCTTCCATGGTGAAGAAGCTGCGGCGAATGCTCACCGAGGCGCCGGCAACCGCATGAAGGGTGGCGAGCTTCCAGATGACTTGCCTGAGATCGAACTCTCTTCGGTTGAGGATATGCCGATCGCTGCCGTCCTTAATAAGGCAGGCCTGGTGAAGAACTCGGCGGCGGCGCGTGATCTGTTGGCGGCTGGCGGGGTGCGTGTTGATGGTGAGGTGGTTGATCGCTCCTTTATATATGCACTGGGCGCGACTCACGTTTGCCAGGCCGGCAAGAAGGCTTTTGCACGTATTACGCTGAAATCTGAATAAAGTTGAGATTGGGGGTTGACGGCGAATTCCAGAGGTCTATAATTCGCCCCACTTCCGGCGCAGTCGAAACGGAAAACTCCTTGAGATTCAAAGAGTTACACAGTTTTCGACAGCGGCTTGCTTCAGGTCATCGAAGTCTGGAAGGAGTTGAGAGAGTGGTGATGTTTGGCTCTTTTAACGGTTCGATCTTCTCGGTCGAAAGCGGAGAAAAAGAGGTGTTGACAGCAGCGATTAACGCTGTAGAATTCGCCTCCCGCTAACGAGAGATCGGAAGCGCAAGTGGTTGAAGTTGTTGAAGAATTCTTCGAAAACTTCTGAAAATAATCACTTGACAGCAAATGAGGCTGCTGTAGAATGCGCGCCTCGGTTG